>NZ_JBSHAF010000042.1:12720-66181 GCF_053611365.1 Streptomyces sp. NPDC054813
CCACAAAACTCAACACCACACACGAGACACACCCCCCCCGCGCGCGCGCCGCGGGCGCGCGCGGTCTTCCCGGCCCCGCCCCGCGCCCCCCCCCCGCCCCGCCCCCCCCCACCCATCCTTTGCTGTCAGGGAGCGTCAATCACTGTGGCTCGGCTCAGTCCCAGCCGCCCCCGCCCCAGCCGCCGCCGCCCCAGCCGCCGTAGTTGTCGTCGTCGCCCCAGCCGCCCCAGCCGCCGTGGCCGCCGCCACCGTAGCCACCGCCACCGTAGCCGCCGTAGCCACCGCCACCGTAGCCACCGTGACCGCCGCCACCGTAGCCACCGCCGCCGTGATCGCCGCCGCCGTAGCCACCGCCGCCGTGGCCACCGCCACCGCCGCCGTGACCGCCGCCGCCGCCGTGGCCTCCGCCACCGCCGCCGTGGCCTCCGCCACCGCCGTTGTCCTGGTACGCGACAACGTGGTCAGGCGCCGCGTGGGTGGCCGCGCTGGCGACTCCGGCTCCCGCGGCAAGCGCCAGGATGGGTGCCGAGATCGCAGCGATGGCGACCCTCTTCATACGTGTGGTGTGCGCGCGCATGATTCGCCCCTCTCCGAGGGTGTGGTTGTGTTACGGCGGCGCTCGAGGCCGCCCTGCGTGCACTCCAGAGCCTGCGCGCAGCCCTGAGCGCGTCCGCCGCCCTTGATGCCGGTTCTCCGCACCGCACGGGCTCTCCGGCGGACCACGTCACGTCCTAGGTTGAAACGGACATTAGTGACGTTCATGTATAAACCTACGGCGCGGGCGTGACGAAGTCAAAAGCAGGACCGAACCCAGCCAAAGAAGAACAAGTAAAGCCTCCGGGACCGCCGTTCAGGCCGACATCTTCCGGCCGGACGGGGTGCCGGGATAGCCTCGGAGGCGCGGCATCTCTGACTCAGTCAACCATCGGGGTCCAGCCATGACCGTCCAGGACATCCGTGCCTTCAACCGCTTCTACACCAACGTCATCGGCGCCCTCGACTACGGCCGCCACCTCTACGCCCCGTACACCCTCACCAAGGCCCGGGTGCTGTACGAGCTCGCGCACTCCGCCGACACCGACGCGGCCGACCTGCGCACCGATCTCGCGCTGGACGCCGGGTACTTGAGCCGGATCCTCAACAAGTTCGAGGAGGCCGGCCTGGTCGAGCGCTCCCCCTCCGAGAAGGACACGCGACGGCGGCGGGTGTCGCTCACCGCGGACGGCCGGTCCGCCGCCGAACTGCTCGACGAGCGCGCCCGGGACTCGGTCGGCTCGCTGCTGGGCGCCGTCGACCCCGGTGCCCGGCCACGGCTCGCCGAGGCCATGCGCACCATCCGTACGATCCTCGGCGACGCGCACACCCCCGACGGCGCCGGCGAGGTCGTGCTGCGCGAGCCGCACCCCGGCGACCTGGGCTGGATCGTGCAGCGCAACGCCGCCCTGTATGCGTCCGAGTACGGCTGGAACACCGACTACGAGGGCCTGGTGGCCCGGATCGTCGCCGACTACGCCGAGGACCACGACCCGCACCTGGAGCGGGTCTGGATCGCCGAGTGGGCGGGGCGGCCCATGGGGTGCGTGATGTGCGTACGGGACGACGCCCCGGGCACCGCACGGCTGCGGCTGCTGCTCGTCGAACCGGAGGCGCGGGGGCTGGGCATCGGGGACCGGCTGGTCACCGCCGTGATCGACTTCGCGCGCGGGGTCGGCTACCGCGACCTGGTGCTGTGGACCAACGACGTCCTCGCCGCCGCCCGCCGCCTCTACCAGCGGCACGGTTTCGTCCTCAGCGCCGAGAAGCCGCACCGCTCCTTCGGCAAGGACCTGGTCGGACAGGACTGGCGACTGGACCTGCACGGAACCGGTGGCTGAGAAGTAGGTTGGTGGACATGAGGTTCGCCTTCTCCACCCTCGGGGTTCCCGGTCTGCCGGTGCCGGACGTGCTGGCGCTCGCCACCACCCACGGCTACCACGGCGTCGAGCTGCGCGCCCATCCGGAGGAGCCGGTGCATCCCGGCCTCGGCCCGGCCGCACGGGCCGACGTGGCCGCCGAGTTCAAGGCGGCCGGGGTGGAGGTCCTGGGCGTCGCCGGGTACGCGCGCGTCGCGGCCCCCGGCGAGGACGCCCCGGTCCTCGACGAGGTGCGCCAACTCCTCCAGCTGGCGCACGACCTGGGCGCCTCCTTCGTCCGTGTCTTCCCCGGCGCCGACCCGGCGCTGCCCACCGCCGAGTCCGACGCGACCGCCGCCCGGCGGCTCGGCACGGTCGCCGAGGACGCCTCCGCGCTCGGTGTCCGGGTCCTGCTGGAGACGCACGACTCGCACCGCACCGGCGCCGCCGCGATCCGCATCCTCGGCCCGGTCGGCCACCGCATGGTCGGCTCCCTCTGGGACGTCATGCACACCTGGCTGGGCGGCGAGCAGCCCGCCGATACCTACGCGGCGCTCGCCCCGCACCTCGGCTATGTCCAGGTCAAGGACATCGCCTCGGCCGAGGACACCACCCCGCTGCCGCTCGGTGCCGGGGTCCTGCCCCTGTCCGAGTGTGTCGAGGTGCTCTCCCGGCACGGCTGGGACGGCTGGCTGTGCTGGGAGTACGAGAAGCGCTGGTACGAGGCGGCGGCCCCGCTGCCCGGCCTGCTGACGGCGGGCCGGGACCACCTGGCACGCCTGCTCAACGAGTCGGCGTGAACGGAACGACCGGCCGCCGCGAGCGGTAGGCCCCCGGCGCCGAGGTCACAGCGCCCAGGTCAGGCGCCGAGGTCACAGCGCCCAGGTCAGGACGCCGAGGTCACAGCGCCCGGGTCACAGCGCCCAAGTCAGGCGCCGACGTCACAGCGCCGAGGTCACCGCGCCGTCGTAAGAGATTCCCCACCCCGCGGCCAGCTCCCCGAAGGCCTCGTGGAAGTCCGGGAACGTCTTCTTCACGCGCCCAGGGTCGTCGAAGGAGATCCCCGGCGTGCGCAGGCCGGTCACCGCGAAGGACATGACGATGCGGTGGTCGCCGAAGGTCGTGATCCCGGCCGGGGCGGGGGTGCCGGGCCGGATCTCGATCCAGTCCTCGCCGGTGCCGACCCCGATCCCCAGCCTGCGCAGGTTCTCCGCGCAGGCGTCCAGCCGGTCGCACTCCTTCACCCGGGTGTTGGCGACGTCCTCGATCCGGACGGGGCCGTCCGCGAAGGGGGCGATCGCCGCGAGGGTCGGCATGGTGTCGGAGATGTCCCGCATGTTCACGGTGAGGCCGCGAAGCCGGCCCGTCCCGCGGACGGTCGTCCGGTCGGCACCGATCTCCACGTCCGCGCCCATCCGGCGCAGTACGTCGACGAAGCCCAGGTCGCCCTGGAGCGCGCCCCGCCCGAGCCCCGGGACGGTCACCTCGCGGCCCGTGACGGCCGCCGCGGCGAAGAAGTAACTGGCGGTGGAGGCGTCGGGCTCGATCGCGTAGGTGGTGGCCCGGTAGCCGCCGGGCGGCACCACGAAGACGTCCCCCTTGTCCTCCTCCCGCGCCACCGCCACCCCGAACGACCGCATCATCGCGATCGTGATGTCCACGTACGGCGCGGAGACCAGGTCCGTCACCCGGATCCGCAGCCCCTTGCGGGTCAGCGGGCCGAGCAGGAGCAGGGCGGTGAGGTACTGCGAGGCCTGCCCGGCGTCGAGGGTGACCTCGCCGCCCTCGACCCCGGCCGCCTCGATGCGCAGCGGGTGGTGGCCCTCCGCCTCCTCGTGCCGCAGGTCGACACCGAGGTCGCGCAGGGCGCGGGTGAGCGGGGCGAGGGGGCGGCGGCGCATCTGCTCGGAGGCGTCGAAGCGGTAGCTGCCGTGGCCGGCCGCGGCGAGGGTGGGCAGGAAGCGGGCGGTGGTGGCGCCGTCCCGGCAGTGGACCTCGGCCTCGGGCAGCGCGGGGCCCTGCGGGCGGCCGTCCACCTGCCAGGTGTCCGGGGTACGGCCGACGCGGTAGCCGAGCCGGGTGAGGCCCTCGGCGAAGCCCTCGGTGTCGTCGGAGCGGAGGGGGCGGAGGAGGGTGGTGACTCCGTCGGCGGCGGCCGCGAGGAAGAGGGCGCGGGCGGTGACGGACTTGGAACCGGGGATCGCGACGAGGGGCATGCCCTTCATGATCGCCGGTTTTCCGGAGCGGGGGATGTCTGTCCACGGGGCGGAAGCGGTTGTTCGTCGTGTGCGGGCCCGTGGGGGTCGATCGCGCCCACCCGGCGGAGCCGTATACCGATACGGCCCCGCGCCCCTGAAGGGGGCGCCTCACTCACGTCCCTTGCATACCTTCCGTCCCGACTTCCCTGAGTCGGGAACCCTGCCTCCTTCCGGTCCGTCCAACCCTCAGGCTGTCGGAAGAGTCTCCGTGGTGCGGTGTCGGCCCTCGCTGCTGGCTGCGATGCCCGACCTACCCTCTCCGCCGCACCACGGCCGCCGGCCCGCCGCCATCGACGTGCCCCCCTCCAATGCGCCGATGGCGGCCCCTTTCTGGTTACTGTGCATTCCCTTGACGGAAAGAAACTTCCCGAATATTGGTGTGCCTACGGAAGTTTCCTTCAGCCGGTTCTCCACCGGAAGGAGCGCACGTGCCCTCCAGACGCACCGTCCTCGCCGCGACCGCGGGCGTCACCGCGGGACTGACCGTCGGCAACAGCGCGTACGCCTTCGGCTCCGACGACAAGAACGCCGGCCACCGGAACGCCGACGACAAGAAGCTCCGCTCGCTCATCTCCCGTATGTCCCTTGAGGAGAAGGTCGGCCAGCTGTTCGTGATGCGGGTCTACGGCCACTCCGCCACCGCCCCCGACCAGGCCGACATCGATGCCAACCTCGAGGAGATCGGCGTCCGTACGGCCGCCGAGCTGATCGCCCGGTACCGCGTCGGCGGGATCATCTACTTCACCTGGACGCACAACACCCGGGACCCGCGGCAGATCGCCGAACTGTCGAACGGCATCCAGAAGGCCTCCCTGGACCAGCCGCGCGGCCTCCCCGTGCTCATCGCCACCGACCAGGAGCACGGCGCCGTCTGCCGGATCGGCACGCCCGCGGCCCTCTTCCCGGGCGCGATGGCCATGGGAGCGTGCGGTTCGCGCGCCGACGCCCGTACCCTCGGCCGGATCTCCGGCGCCGAGCTGCGGGCGATGGGTGTCCGGCAGGACTACTCCCCCGACGCCGACGTCAACGTGAACCCGGCCAACCCCATCATCGGCGTACGGTCCTTCGGGGCCGACCCGGACGCGGTCGGCGCGCTGGTCGCCGCCGAGGTGCAGGGATACCAGGACGCCGGGGTCGCGGCCACCGCCAAGCACTTCCCGGGCCACGGCGACACCGCCGTCGACAGCCACACCGGCTTCCCGGTCATCACGCACAGCCGGGAGCTGTGGGAGAAGCTGGACGCGGCCCCCTTCCGGGCGGCGGTGGAGGCGGGCATCGACTCGATCATGACCGCGCACATCCAGTTCCCGGCGCTGGACGGCTCCGGCGACCCGGCGACCCTCTCCCACCCGGTCCTCACCGGCATCCTGCGCGGTGAACTCGGCTACGACGGGGTCGTGGTGACCGACTCGCTGGGCATGGAGGGCGTGCGGACGAAGTACGGCGACGACCGGGTCCCGGTGCTCGCCCTGAAGGCCGGGGTCGACCAGCTCCTCAACCCGCCCACCCTGGAGGTGGCCTGGAACGCCGTCCTGAAAGCCGTTCAGGACGGGGAGCTGACCGAGGCGCGGCTGGACGAGTCGGTCCTGCGCATCCTGCGGCTGAAGTCCCGGCTGGGGCTGCTGGACCGGCCGTACGTCAACGCCAAGGACGTCGACCGGGTGGTGGGCACGGCCCGGCACCTCGCCACCGCCGACCGGATCGCCGAGCGCACCACCACCCTGCTGGTCAACGAGGGCGGGCTGCTCCCGCTGTCCCGCCGCACGCACGGCAGGGTGCTGGTGGTGGGCGCCGACCCGGCCTCCCCGTCCGGTACGACGGGGCCGCCCACCGGCGTGCTCGCCGCCGCCCTCACCGAACTCGGCTTCACCGCGACCTCGTTGGCCACGGGTACGGAACCGTCCGCGGCGACGATCGACAAGGCGGTCGCGGCGGCCCAGGGCGTGGACGCGGTGGTCGTCGGGACGTACAACGTGACGGCGGACAGCGGACAGCGGCGGCTGGTGGAGCAGTTGCTCGCGACCGGCCGGCCGGTGGTGGCGGTGGCCGTGCGCAACCCGTACGACATCGCCCAACTGCCCACCGTGCGGGCCTGTCTGGCGTCCTACTCCTGGACGGACGTCGAACTGCGGGCCGCGGCCCGGGTGATCGCCGGCCGGGTCGCGCCGCGCGGCAGGCTGCCGGTGCCGGTGCAGCGGGCGGACGATCCGGCGCAGGTGCTGTACCCGATCGGCCATGGGCTGACGTACTAGACGTACGTAACGGATCGGGCGTAACACCCCCAATAGGCGGAAAGCATCCCGCACAGCTGGCGTGGGCCGTGATCGCGGGCCACGCTGGCAGGGGGGTTGGTATGAGGAGCAGACGTTTCGCGGGGGTGCTGGTGACGCTCGCCGTCACCCTGCTGTCGGCCGGGTGCCGGCTGTCCTCGTCCGGGGAACCGGCGGGCAGCGCGCGGCCGGCGGCGAGTCCGGCGGCCTCCGGGTACGGCGCCCGGTTCCTCGCGGTCGACGAGTGCAGCTCGTTCGGGACCGCCAGTTTCACCGAGGTGCCCTGCACCGGCGAACGGGCGGCGGCCCGGGTCGTCGCCCGGTACGACGGAACGGTCGCCGCCGGCCCGGCGTGCCCGGCCACCACCGACTTCGTGCTGCACATCAGCGCCCAGCGCACAGGCGGCGACGTGGACGGTGACGGAACGATCCCTCAGGGCTACGCCTGCATGCGCAACCTGGAGCCGCCGCATCCCGGGGACCCCGGCGGAGGCGGTGGACCGCGCACGATCGTCGGCGACTGCGTCTACGGCTCGGGCCACGGCCAGGTCCGGGAGACCGCCTGCGACGGCTCGGGAAAGCGGAAGCCGCAGTACGAGGTGGTGCGGGCGGTGACCGCGCGGGACGGGTGCCCGGCGTCGACGGCCCTGTACGTCCGGCTCGGCGGCGAACGGCCGGTGGGCTGCGCCCGCCGCGTGTGAACGCTCCGTGTCGGCCTCGGCCGCACAGGTGATCCGCACGACGCCGGCGACCGGTCACAGCGTCAGCACCGGCGACCGGTCACGGCGTCAGCAGAGGATCCATCCCGAGCTGACCGAGCTCCGCCCCACCGCGCCCTTGACCCAGATGCACCGGTGCCCGGCGTGCACGGTCACCGGGCCCGCGTGGTACTTGTACTTGCCCTTGTCGACGACCGGCCGGTTGCCGCGGGCCTGGACGCTGACGGACATCATGCGTTTGCCGCCGGACGACTTGGGGAGCGTGATCGCGCAGACGTAGCCGCCCTGCCGGTAGATGTGCACGGTGCCGGTGGCGAAGGGCAGGGTCCGCACCTGGCGTCCGGCGCAGTCGGCCGCCGTCACGGCCTGGGCCTCGGCCGGCGCCACGAGGGCGAGCGCCCCGGAGGCGGCCAGCACGGCCGCACCGAGCGCCAGCCGCCGCCGTATCGCACCACTGTCCACAGTCGTCCCCTCCCGCACCGCACCGCAGCTGTGCCCCAGCCATGACCGTACTGATGTACGGACGCACGACATATGTCGGATGGTTGCACGACCGTCAGCGACCGCATGACCCGCCCTGGACCACAGCAGGTCACGACGTCGGCGGCTCAGCGGGTGGCGCCGACCGGTTCCTCCGGTTCCTCGGACTGGCCGATGAAGGTGCGCCACAGGTCGGCGTAGCGGCCGTCGCGGGCGAGGAGTTCGTCGTGGGTGCCGTCCTCGGCGACCCGGCCGTGGTCCATGACCACCACGCGGTCGGCGCGGGCGGCCGTGGTCAGCCGGTGGGCCACCACAAGGGTCGTACGACGGCCCGCGAGGCGGTCGGTGGCCAGGTTCACCTGGGCCTCCGTCGCCAGGTCCAGGGCCGCCGTCGCCTCGTCGAGGAGCAGGACGTCGGGGTCGACGAGTTCCGCGCGGGCCAGCGCGATCAGCTGGCGCTGGCCGGCCGAGAGGTTGCGGCCGCGCTCGGCCACCTCGTGGAGGTAGCCGCCGTCGAGGGTGGCGATCATCTCGTGGGCGCCGACCGCGCGGGCCGCCGCCTCCACCTCGGCGTCGGTGGCGTCCGGGCGGCCGTAGGCGATGGCGTCCCGGACGGTCCCCTGGAAGAGGTAGGCCTCCTGCGGAACGACCCCGAGGCGATGGCGGTACGCGGTGAGGTCCAGGGTGCGCAGATCCCTGCCGTCGACCGTCACCCGGCCGCCCGTCGGGTCGTAGAACCGCGCGACCAGCTTGACGAGGGTGGACTTGCCGGCGCCGGTCTCGCCGACGAAGGCGACCGTCTGCCCGGCGGGGATGGTCAGGTCGATGCCGCCCAGGGCCTCTTCATCGGCCCCGTACGCGAAGTGCACGTCCTCGAAGGCGATCTCGCCCCGGAGTTCGGGCACCTCCCTCGGCTGGTCCGCCGCCTGTGTCGACGTCCGCTCGCGGAGCAGTTCCTGGATGCGGCCGAGGGAGACGGTGGCCTGCTGGTAGCCGTCGAAGACCTGGGAGAGCTGCTGGACGGGGGCGAAGAACAGGTCGATGTAGAGGAGGTAGGCGACCAGCGCGCCGGTCGTCAGCGTCGCCGCCTCGACGCGGTGGGCGCCCGCGATCAGGACGCTCGCCGCGGCCACCGACGACAGCAGCTGCACGAACGGGAAGTAGACCGAGATCAGCAACTGGCCCCTGCGACGGGCCGCGCGGTAGCTCTCGCTGCGCTCGGTGAAGCGGCGGCCGCTGTCCTGCTCGCGCCGGAAGGCCTGCACGATCCTGAGGCCCGACACCGACTCCTGGAGGTCGGCGTTGACCACCGACACCCGCTCACGGGCGAGTTCGTAGGCCTTCACGCTGGCCCGGCGGAAGAAGAAGGTCGCGACGATCAGCGGCGGCAGGGTGGTGAAGACGACCAGCGCGAGCTGTACGTCGATCACCAGCAGGGCGACCATGATGCCGAAGAAGGTGACGACGGAGACGAAGGCGGTGACCAGGCCGGTCTGCAGGAACGTGGAGAGGGCGTCGACGTCCGTCGTCATCCTCGTCATGATCCGGCCGGTCAGCTCCCGCTCGTAGTAGTCGAGTCCGAGCCGCTGGAGCTGGGCGAAGATCTTCAGGCGGAGGGAGTAGAGGACGCGTTCGCCGGTGCGGCCGGTCATCCGGGTCTCGCCGATCTGGGCCGCCCACTGGGCCAGTACCGCGACCAGCCCGAGCAGCGAGGCCGCCCAGACCGCGCCGAGCGCCATCTTGGTGACGCCCTGGTCGATGCCGTGCCGGATCAGCACCGGCAGCAGCAGGCCCGTGCCGGCGTCCACGGCGACCAGCGCGAGGCTGACGAGCAGGGGGCGCCCGAAGCCGCGCAGCAGCCGGCGCAGACCGTAGGAGTCCTCGGGCCGTACGGCCCGGGCCTCGTCGATGTCGGGGGTGTCGGTGGCCGGGGGCAGCGCGTCGACCTGGGCGAGGAGTTCGGGGGTGGCCGGGGTGCCGGCGAGGGCGAGGTCCCTGGGCGTACGGTCGCCGGTCCACAGGCGCGGGGTCACGCCGCGCTCGGCGTCGAACTCCGCGTCCAGTTCGTCCCTGACGGACGTGTCCTCGTGCGGGACGGCGGGGAGGGCGTGGCCCGGGGAGACGCCGCCCAGCTCGTCGGGGTCGGTGAGCAGCCGGCGGTAGAGCGCGGACCGCTCCTGGAGCTCCTCGTGGGTGCCGATGTCGGCGAGCCGGCCGCCGTCGAGGACGGCGATGCGGTCGGCGAGGTTGAGGGTGGAGCGGCGGTGCGCGATGAGGAGGGTCGTCCGGTCGCGCATGACGTGTTTGAGCGCCTCGTGGATCTCGTGCTCCACGCGGGCGTCGACCGCCGAGGTGGCGTCGTCCAGGACCAGCAGCCGGGGGTCGGTGAGCAGGGCGCGGGCGAGGGCGACGCGCTGGCGCTGGCCGCCGGAGAGGGTGAGGCCCTGCTCGCCGACCTTGGTGGCGTAGCCCTCGGGCAGCTCGGCGATGAAACGGTCCGCCTGGGCGGCGCGGGCGGCCTCGTGGATCTCCTCGTCGGTCGCGTCGGGGCGGCCGTAGGCGATGTTGCTGCGGACCGTGTCGGAGAAGAGGAAGGAGTCCTCCGGGACCAGGCCGATGGCCGCCCGCAGCGAGTCGAAGGTCAGCTCGCGGACGTCGTGGCCGCCGACCAGGACGGCGCCGTGGGTCACGTCGTAGAAGCGCGGCAGGAGCAGGGAGACCGTGGACTTGCCGGAGCCGGAGGAGCCGACGACGGCGAGGGTCTCGCCCGGCCGGATCTCGAAGCTCAGCCCCTTCAGGACCGGGCGGTCGTGGTGGTACCCGAAGGACACGTCGTCGAACTCGACGGTCGCGGGCGCGTCGGCCGGCAGGGTCTTCGTGCCCTCCTTCAGGGTCGGCTCGGTGTCGATCAGCTCCAGGACGCGCTCGGTGCCGGCGCGGGCCTGCTGGCCGACGGTGAGGACCACGGCGAGCATCCGGACCGGGCCGACCAGCTGGGCCAGGTAGGAGGAGAAGGCGACGAAGGTGCCGAGGGTGATGTGACCGCGGACGGCCAGCCAGCCGCCGAGCGCCAGCATGGCGACCTGGCCGAGGGCCGGGACGGACTGCAGGGCCGGGGTGAACCTGCTGTTCAGCCGGATGGTGCGGAGCCGCCCGGCGAAGAGCCTGCGGCCGACCTCGCGGAGCTTGCCGGTCTCCTGGTTCTCCTGCCCGAAGCCCTTCACCACGCGGACGCCGCTCACGGCGCCGTCGACCACGCCGGCGACGGCCGCGGCCTGGGCCTGGGCGTACCAGGTGGCGGGGTGGAGCTTGCTGCGGCTGCGCTTGGCGATCCAGTACAGGGCCGGGGCCACGGCCAGGGCGACCAGGGTGAGCGGCGGCGACAGCCAGGCCATGATGCCGAGGGAGATCAGGAAGAGGAGGACGTTGCCGATGGTCATCGGCAGCATGAAGAGCAGGCCCTGGATCAGCTGGAGGTCGCTGGTGGCCCGCCCGACCACCTGGCCGGTGGACAGCTCGTCCTGCTGCCGTCCGTCGAGCCGGGTGATGGTGGCGTACATCTCGGTCCGCAGGTCGTGCTGGACGTCGAGGGCGAGCCGGCCGCCGTAGTAGCGGCGGACGTAGGTGGCCGCGTAGACGAGCACGGCGGCGCCGATCAGGGCGCCGGCCCAGGGCCCCATGGCGCGGCTGTGACCGCCGATCACGTCGTCGATGATCACCTTGGTGATCAGGGGTACGAAGGCCAGCACGGCCATACCCGCCAGCGAGGACCCGAGCGCGAGGACGACGTCCCCGGGGTGCCGCCAGGCATACCCCGCCAGCCTGCGCGCCCAGCCCTGCTGCTCCCCCTGTTGCGCTGTCACGCGGCCGCCCTCCGTTTGCCCTGATCTTCCGCATCGCCACAACACGGACGGAACCGGATTTCATCCCTCCGCAACAAAAACTCGGTCGCTGGTCGCAGGGGACTCGGTCCACGGACCTGGGCCGCCGTCCCTCCGGCCGGCGGAACCCGGCCTCGTGGTCGTCCTCCGTGCACGGCGGCGAGATCCGGGCCGTGCTCGTCTACCAGCTGGAGTCCTACCGGTACTGGCGCAAGCAGCTCGGCCGCGACGACCTGACCTTCGGGAGCTTCGGGGAGAACTTCACCGTCGACGGCCTGCCCGACGACGAGGTGTGCATCGGCGACCGGTACCGGATCGGCGAGGCCGCCCTGGGCGTCCCGGCCGATACCGACGCCTATCTCTGCGGACCCACCGCCTTCATGGACGACTTCGGCGGCCTGCTGCGCGCTCACGGTCTGCGCCCCGAGCGGATCCACACGGAACGCTTCAGCGCGCTCGCCGCCGTCAACCCCGGCGTCACCCCCACCGCCGCGGTCCGGCCGCACCAGCCGTCCGGTCCCCCCGGCACCGGCCCCCTCGTCACCTTCGCCCGCAGCGGCGTCTCCACCCCGTGGTCCCCCGCCCACGGCTCGCTCCTCGACCTCGCCGAGGCCTGCGACGTCCCGACCCGCTGGTCGTGCCGCACCGGCGTCTGCCACACCTGTGTCACCCCCCTGGTGACAGGCGACGTCGACTACACCACCCCGCCGCTCGAACTCCCCGAGCCCGGCACCGTCCTCGTCTGCTGCAGCACACCGGCCACCGAGACCGTCCTCGACCTCTGACCCGGGCGGCACGGCCGCGACAGCCGCGGTGACGCGGCACCGCCGCCGTCGGCGCGCCGGTAACGACTAGTCAAACCCTCCCCCGCCCGTACAACCATTCGTGCGAACTCGCGAGTCAATCCGGGTATGACTCACCGGATATCCAGACGCGCCAAGGTGCTGGTGGCGATCGCAGGCGGGGCCGCGTTCACCGCGGGGGTGGCCGCACCCGCCTCGGCAGCCGCTCCCACCGTCAGCTGCACGTCCGCGAAGACGGGCCTGGCCGCGAAGCTGAAGAAGGACATCACGGCGGCGATGGCGAACCGCAGGGGGACCATCGCCGTCGGCCTCTACGACCGTTCCACGAAGACCACTTGCACGCTCCGGGCCACCACGCACTACGACTCGGCGAGCACCGTGAAGGTGACCGTGCTGGCCACGCTGCTGTGGGACGCCAAGAAGCACAACCGCTATCTGACGGCCACCGAGGCATCGCTGACCAAGGCCATGATCACCAAGTCGGACAACGACGCGACCACAAAACTGTGGAAGCAGCTCGGCCTGACGAAGATCAAGGGGTTCCTGACCGCCGCCGGGATGACCCAGACCACCCCGGGCGCCAACGGCTACTGGGGTCTCACCCAGATCGACGTCCACGACGAGCAGCGGCTGCTCACCCTGATCACCGCCAAGAACACGGTCCTGAGCGACAACTCACGGGCGTACATCCAGAAGCTGATGGGGCAGGTCGTCTCGTCCCAGCGCTGGGGCACCCCGTACGGCGCCCCCTCCGGGGTCTCCGTGCACGTCAAGAACGGCTGGCTGCAACGCTCCACGCACGGCTGGCGGGTACACAGTCTCGGCACCTTCAAGGGCGGCGGCCACGACTACATGATGACCGTGCTGACCCACGACAACAGCACCATGAACTACGGGATCACCACGATCCAGGGCATCGCGAAGGCCATCCACAAGGACCTGGCGGCGAGTTGAGCCCGCTCGGGTCATGGCGGGAGCGCGCTCCGGCCATGACCCGACCGTGGTCGTGCCGTGATCCGGCCCCGGACCGGCGGGTGGCCCGACCCTGACCCCACCTTTCACGAGCGGGTCTCCGGTACGCCTACCGCACCGACGACCCGACCCTCGGTGTCCCCGAGGTCCAGGCCCTCCCCGACGGCCGTCTCCTCGTCCTGGAGCGCGTGTTCACCTCCGGCGTCGGCAACACCGTCCGCCTCTTACCCATATCTCACGCACCCACAGCCTGCGCCCAGGATCGGCACAGCCCTCACCCATCGGCCGTCTGCATGGTGGGCTGGTGACATCTGCCACCGATCCCATTCCCCCCACGACCGTGTCCCCCGACTGGGCGCCGCCCACGGCGACCCCCGCGGCTCCCCTGCCGGACAAGGCACCGCGCTGGTCGCTGCCCGCGCTGATCGCGATCCTGGTCCTGGCGGCGGTGCTCTACTCCTGGAACCTCTCCGGTTCCAACATGAACACCTTCTACAGCGGCGCCATCTGGGCCGGTACGAAGAGCTGGAAGGCCTGGTTCTTCGGTTCCCTGGACCCGGGCAACTTCCTGACCGTCGACAAACCGCCGTTCGCGACCATGGTCATGAGCCTGTCGTGCCGGATCTTCGGCTTCGG
This sequence comes from Streptomyces sp. NPDC054813, assembly GCF_053611365.1. Classification (NCBI taxonomy): domain Bacteria; kingdom Bacillati; phylum Actinomycetota; class Actinomycetes; order Kitasatosporales; family Streptomycetaceae; genus Streptomyces; species Streptomyces sp. NPDC054813. The sequence goes on from NZ_JBSHAF010000042.1 coordinate 26,632, forward strand.
CACCTGGCAGATGATGGTGCCGCAGGTCGCGGCCGGCCTCGGCACGATCTGGATCCTGCACGCGAACCTGAAGCGGATCTGGGGCCACGGCGCGGCGACCGTCGCCGCGCTGGTGCTCGCGCTGACCCCGATCACCGTCGCGATCAACCGCGACAACAACCCCGACACGATCCTGGTCTTCCTGATGGTCGCGGGCGCGGCGCTGGCGTTCCGCGCCACCCGTGACGAGAAGCTGCTCCCGCTGCTCGGCTCGGCGGCCTGCTTCGGCCTCGCCTTCAACACCAAGCTGCTCGCGGGCTGGATCGCGCTCCCGGCCGTCTTCGCGCTCTACCTGTACGCGTCGAAGGCCCCGTGGGTGAAGCGGATCGTCAACCTGGCGCTCGCCGCGGTCGTGCTGGCCGTCTCCAGCTTCTGGTGGGCGATCGCCGTCTCCCTGGTCCCGGCCTCCGACCGCCCGTACATCGGCGGCTCCACGGACGGCTCCGCCTGGGACCTGATCATGGGGTACGACGGTCTCGGCCGCGTCTTCGGCGGCGAGGGCAACGGCGCCGGGGGCGGAGGCGGCGGCGGCGGCTTCTCCGGCTCCGCCGGTCTCGGCCGGATGTTCAACGACATCCTCGGCGGCCAGATCTCCTGGCTGCTGCCCTTCTCCGCGATCGCCCTGATCGGCGGCCTGGTGCTGTGCGGCCGGGCTCCCCGCACCGACCTCCGCCGGATGGCGCTGATCCTGTGGGGCGGCTGGACCCTCCTGCACTACGTGATCTTCGCGACCGCGCAGGGCACCATGCACCCGTACTACACGACCGCACTGGCCCCCGGCATCGCGGCGCTGTGCGGCGGCGGTGGCGTGATGCTGCTGCACGCGTTCCGCACCGACAAACGGTGGATCTGGGTCCTCCCGGCCGCCTTCGGCGTGACCGGCATCTGGGCGATCGTCCTGCTCCGCCGCGCCTCCGGCTGGAACACCTGGCTGTGGCCGACGATCGGCGTCCTGACGGTGGCCGGCATCGTGGGCATGATCCTTTTTCGGTCCGGCAACCGGGCCCGCCTCCTCACGGCCTCGGTGGCGACGGCCGTGATCGCGGCGCTGGCCGGTCCGACGGCATACGCGGCGGCGGACCCGTTCGGCGGCTCCAGCGGCGGTGGCATGGGCGGTACGAACCCGACGGCCGGCCCCTCGACCGGTAGCGGCGGCTTCGGCGGCGGTCCCGGCGGTGGCGGCGGCAACCGGGGCGGCTTCCCGGGCGGGCAGAACGCCGAGGCCGGCGGCGAGATGGGCGGCGGCTTCCCCGGCGGCACGAACGGCGAGGCGCCGGGCGGCGGTACGGGCGCGACCGGCGGCAGCGGCGCCACCGGCGGTCCTGGCGGTACCGACGGCCAGGCGCCCGGCGGCACCCAGCAGGGCGGCGGCTTCCCCGGAGGCACGAACGGCGAGCTGCCGGGCGGCGCGGCCGGCGGCTCCGGTGGCACCGGCGAGGCGGGCGGCACCCCGCCGAACGGCACCGGCGAGGCAGCCGGCGGCACCGGTCAGCGCGGCGGCTTCGGCGGCGGTGGCATGGGCGGCGGTATGGGCGGCGGCGTGAGCAGCGACCTGATCGCCTATCTGAAGAAGCACATGGACGGCGCCACCTGGCTGCTCGCGGTCTCCAACTCCCAGTCCGCGTCCCAGATCGAGCTGAGCGCCAAGGAGCCCGTGATCTCCATGTGGGGCTTCACCGGATCCGACAAGGCGATGACCGTCGCCAAGCTGAAGGAACTGGTGAAGGCGGGCAAGCTGCACTACATCCAGGTCGGCGGCGGCGGTATGGGCATGGGCGGCAACAACACGCTCAGCTCCGAAGTGACCAGCTGGGTGCAGAAGAACGGGACGGCGGTGAAGGAGAGCGCGTACAGCAAGAGCACGGGCACGACGGAGAACTCGAACTCCAAGTCCTCGACATCTTCGTCCACTTCGTCTTCTTCGTCTTCCTCGTCCACCTCGACGCTCTACCGGCTCGACCCGTCGGACGTCAGCTGACGTATCCCGACACCCGAAGAGACCCCCGACCACACGGTCGGGGGTCTCTTTTTACGTCCCGTTCACCGCGCCGTCCTCATGTTCATGTCACCCTCCTTCTTGCCGCCTCATCAACCCGCGTAGATGGGAAACTCTTTATGCTGGCGACACGAATCCGGCGCTGGAAGTCGGTGGCCCTGACGACCGCCGCCGTCCTGGTCGGCCTGACCGCCCCGGCGCTGACGGCGACTCCGGCCGCCGCCACGACGACCGCGTACGACTCGACGTACTACAAGAACGCGATCGGCAAGTCAGGGACGAGCCTCAAGTCGTCCCTGCACACGATCATCAGCGCGAACGTCACCAAGCTGTCGTACTCGGCCCTGTGGGACGCCCTGAAGAAGACCGACCAGGACCCGAACAACAGCAGCAACGTGATCCTGCTGTACTCGGGCATCTCGCGCAGCAAGACCCTCAACGGCGGTGACAGCGGCGACTGGAACCGTGAGCACGTGTGGGCCATCTCGCACGGCGACCTCACCACGTCCACCGGCCCCGGCACGGACCTGCACCACATCCGTCCCGAGGACGTGGCGGTCAACGGCAAGCGCGGCAACCTCGACTTCGACGAGGGCGGCTCCACCTTCACCAACAGCGGCGGCAGCAAGGCCGACTCGGACTCCTTCGAGCCGCGCGACGCGGTCAAGGGCGACGTGGCCCGCATGATTCTCTACATGGCCGTCCGCTACGAGGGCGACGACGGGTTCGCGAACCTGGAGCCCGACGACAAGGTCAACAACGGCTCCAACCCGTACATCGGCAAGCTCTCGGTCCTCAAGCAGTGGAACGACGAGGACCCGCCGGACTCCTTCGAGGAGAACCGCAACGACGTCATCTACAGCACCTACCAGCACAACCGGAACCCGTTCATCGACCACCCGGAGTGGGTCGACGCGATCTGGTAGGAGAGCCGGTCCTACTACTTACCTCACACAGGTGAAGTCGATCTTGGACTCGGGCGTGTCCGTGTGATCGCCCAGGAGCATGGGGGCGCCCCGGCAGTTCCTCCGGGGCGTCCCCAACTCCCTTTTACGGAGAGTCCCGTGAAGCTTCGTACCTGGTCCCTCGCCGCCGCGCTCGCGCTGACCGCGCTGGTGGTGCCCGCGCAGAGCGCCTCCGCGCAGGCCGCCGCCCCCTCCTGTCCCGACGGCTCGGTGTGCTTCTGGAGCGGGGAGGGCTTCGGCGGCGACTACTGGGAGTGGACGGCCCGCAGCGGATACCGCGACATGCCGCCGGGCCTCCACGACCACGTCGGCTCCTTCGTCGCCTCCACCCGTGCCTGCCTCGTCAACTGGTCCCCGACCGAGAAGCGCGACGTCTTCAACGGCGACTGGCGCTCCCAGTACCTCGGCGACTTCGGCGGCCGCATCGACGGGGTGGGCGCCGGCGCCTGCTGAACCGGTCACCGTCCCCGGGCCGGCCGGTAGGGCGGCCTGCCCGGGGCACTTCGCACTCAGCCCAGATGCGTCGGCGCGAACATCCGCAGCAGTGCCGGGAGCACGACCACCGAGGGGCCCGGTGCGGCCAGGGCCTTCGCCAGGTCCGTCTCCAGGGTTTCGGGGGTCGTGCGGACGCCGGGGACGCCGAAGGACTCCGCCAGGGCCACGTAGTCGGGGCGGGCCAGTTCCGTCGCCGTGGCCTCGCCGAAGGAGCCCGTCATGTACTCGCGCAGGATGCCGTAGCCGCCGTCGTCCACGATGAGCCAGGTGACCGGGAGGTCGTGCTGCCGCGCCGTCGCCAGTTCCGCGATGGAGTAGAGGGCACCGCCGTCGCCGGACACCGCGAGGACCGGTCGGGTCGGGTCGGCCGCGGCCGCGCCGAGCGCCGCCGGGAAGCCGTAGCCGAGACCGCCGGCGCCCTGGGCCGAGTGCATGAGGTTCGTGCCCTGAGGGTCGAACGCCGACCATGCCCAGTAGGCCAGGATCGTCATGTCCCAGAAGGAGGGGGAGGTCCGCGGCAGGGCCCGGCGGACCGCCGCCAACACGTCCTGTTCCAGGGTGAGTTCCTGGGCGGCAATGCGCTCCGAGACGCGGGACAGCAGGTCCCGTACCCGGCCCGCGGCCGTGTCGTCCTCGCGGGGCGACACCGTCTCCAGCAGGGCCTGGAGCCCGAGCCGGGCGTCCGCGTGGATGCCGAGCGCCGGGTGGTTGGACTCCAGCTTGCCGAGGTCCGCCTCGATCTGGACGACCCGGCCCCGCGGCTTGAACGTGTAGTAGTTCGAGGAGAGTTCACCCAGGCCCGAGCCCACGACCAGCAGGACGTCCGCGTCCTCCAGGAGGTCCGTGGTGTGGCGGTCCTCCAGCCAGGACTGGAGGGAGAGCGGGTGGTGCCAGGGGAAGGCGCCCTTGCCGCCGAAGGTGGTGACGACCGGGGCGTTCAGCGTCTCGGCCAGCTGCCGCAGCTTGCCCGAGGCGTCCGCCCGTACCACTCCCCCGCCGGCGATGATCGCCGGGCGGGCCGCGCGGGACAGCAGGTCGGCCGCCACCGCGGTCAGTTCGGGGCGCGGCGGCAGCTCCTCCGGGGTGGCGTCCATCGCCGTCACCACCGGGAGCGGCGTCGGAGCCAGCAGCACGTCCTGCGGGATCTCCACCCACACCGGACCGTGCGGGGCGGAGAGGGCCGACTTCCAGGCCGCCGCGAGAGCGGAGGGGATCTGCGACTGGGTGCGGACGGTGTGGACCGACTTCACCACGCCGCGGAAGGAGGCCGACTGGTCCGGGAGTTCGTGCAGGTAGCCGTGGCGGCCGCCGCCGAGGCCGGCCGTCGGGATCTGGCTGCTGATCGCCAGCACGGGCGCGGAGGCCGAGGCCGCCTCCTGGAGCGCGGCCAGCGAGGTCAGCGCGCCGGGGCCGGTCGACAGCAGCAGCGGGGCCGCCTCGCCGGTGATCCTGCCGTACGCGTCCGCCGCGAAGCCCGCGTTGTTCTCCACCCGCAGGCCGACATAGCGCAGCGACGAGCGGCGCAGGGCGTCGAACATGCCGAGGGCGTGCTGGCCGGGCAGTCCGAAGACCGTCGTCGCGCCGAGCCCGGCCAGCGTCTCCACGACCAGATCCCCGCCGTTGCGGCCGGCGGGCGGGTCGAGGGCTGCGGCCGTCTGCGCCTCCGTCGGGCGGAGTACCAGGTCGTGGTCGTGGGTCACTTCGAACGAGCCTCGGCAATCTGTCGGGTCATGATCGTGGTCAGTTCGTACGCCGTGTGCGAGGCCGCCACCGACGTGATCTCCGCGTGGTCGTACGCGGGGGCCACCTCGACGACGTCCGCCGACACGAGGTTGCAGGAGGAGAGTCCGCGCAGGATCTCCAGCAGTTCCCTGGACGTCATACCACCGGCCTCGGGCGTGCCGGTGCCCGGGGCGTGAGCGGGGTCCAGACAGTCGATGTCGATCGAGATGTACAGCGGGCGGTCGCCGATGCGCTGGCGGAGCTGGTCGGCCACCTCGTCGGCGCCCCGGCGGTAGATGTCCGCCGAGGTCACGATGCCGAAGCCCATCTTCTCGTCGTCGGTCAGGTCCTGCTTGCCGTACAGCGGGCCGCGGGTGCCGACGTGGGAGAGGGCCGAGGTGTCGAGGATGCCCTCCTCGACCGCCCTGCGGAACGGGGTGCCGTGGGTGTACTCGGCGCCGAAGTAGGTGTCCCAGGTGTCCAGGTGGGCGTCGAAGTGGAGGAGGGCGACCGGGCCGTGCTTCCTGGCCACCGAGCGCAGCAGCGGCAGGGCGATGGTGTGGTCGCCGCCCAGGGTCATCAGCCGGGCGCCGGTGCCGAGCAGCTGGTCGGCCGCCGCCTCGATCGTCTCGACCGCCTCGTTGATGTTGAACGGGTTGACGGCGATGTCCCCGCCGTCCGCGACCTGCGCCAGGGCGAAGGGGGACGCGTCCTGGGCCGGGTTGTAGGGGCGCAGCAGCCGGGACGCCTCGCGGATGGCGTTGCCGCCGAAGCGGGCGCCCGGCCGGTACGAGACACCGGAGTCGAACGGCACGCCCACCACCGCGACATCGGCGGTACCGACCTCGTCGAGGCGGGGCAGCCGGGCGAAGGTCGCGGGACCGGCGTACCGCGGGATGCGGGAGGAGTCGACGGGGCCGCGGGGTGTCTCGTTGCTGCTCATGAGGTCATGCCTTCTTTCCTACGCTTCGTCGCGTATGTACTGCTTCTGTCTACGACTTTACTGGGCGGCCGGGACCGGTTCGGACACGAGTTCGGGAGCTGCGCGGCCCGCGAGCCGTTCCCGCCAGTTGGCCAGCACGGCCGCGTCGGTCGGCCTGGTCGCCAGGGAGACGGCGACATACGCGGCCAGGGAGGCGAGGAGGCCGTAGTAGACGGGCTCGTTGGCGAGGATGCCGTAACCCGCCATCAGGCCGATCACCGCGAGGCCGCCGACGGTCACGGCGGCGAGGGCGCCCTGGACCGTGCCGCGCTTCCACAGCAGCCCGCCGAGGATCGGCACCAGGAGGCCGCCGACCAACAGGTTGTACGCCACGGTCAGCGCCTCGACGACGTTGTTGAGCGCGATGGCCGTGCCGATCACCCCGACGCCCATGATCAGGATGAAGACGCGGTTGCCCCGCACCTCGTCATGGTCACCGGACCTGCCCTTCCCCCGGATCCGCGACCAGATGTCGTTGTTGGCGACGGTCGCGCAGGCGATCAGCGCGCCGGAGGAGGTCGACATGACCGCGGCCAGGGCGGCGGCCAGCACCAGCCCCCGCACCCCGATGGGGAGTTCGTCCTTGACGATGGTCGCGAAGGCGTCGTCCGGGCTGCCCAGCTTCGGGTACAGCACCTTGGCGGCCGTACCGATCACGGCGCCGGCGAGGGCGTACACCAGGCAGTAGGTGCCGGCGACGGTGCCGCCCCACTTCGCCGTCCGGTCGCCCCGGGCCGTGAACACGCGCTGCCAGATGTCCTGGCCGATGAGCATCCCGAACGTGTAGATCAGCATGTAGGTGAAGATCGTCTCGCCACCGATGCCCAGCGGGTCGAAGTACGTCGTGGGCAGCTTGGCCTTCATCTCGGAGAAGCCGCCGGCCTTGACCACCGCGATGGGCAGCAGCAGGAGCAGTACGCCGATGGTCTTCACCACGAACTGCACCATGTCCGTGAGCGTGATCGACCACATGCCGCCGAGCGTCGAGTAGGCGACGACGATCGAGCCGCCGATGACGATCGCGAGCGTCCGGTTCATGTCGAAGAGGACGTCGAAGATCGTGGCGTACGCGATGGTCGAGGTGACGGCCAGCATCAGGGTGTACGCCCACATCACGACACCCGAGATCACGCCGGCCCGGCCGCCGTACCGCAGGTCCAGCATCTCGGAGACCGTGTACACCTTGAGGCGGGCGATCCGGGCCGAGAAGAAGACCGAGAGGGCCAGCAGCCCGAGGCCGATGGTGAAGACCATCCAGGCGCCGGAGAGGCCGTACTGGTAGCCGAGGCCCACGCCGCCGATGGTGGAGGCGCCGCCGAGGACGATCGCGGCCATGGTGCCGGAGTACATGGCGGGACCCAGGCGGCGGCCCGCCACCAGGAAGTCGCTCTTGGACCTGGCGCGGCGCATGCCCCACCAGCCCATGGCCAGCATGCCGGCCAGATAGATCACGATCACTGCGTAGTCGACGGCCACAGGGCCCTCCTTCGCCGGGGGTCTCGCCGGTGGGTGACGGTCATCGACACTAGGTGGCCGGAAAGCGACTGCGAAGTGTACGTTTCATCCATTCGAGCCCTACCGGATGGAGGGAACGCACACCATGCCGGATCCCGCTGTTCCCCCCACGCCCCCGGTGCCCCTCGCCGCCCTGCTGGCCCGCGAGGACCTCGCCCTGCGCCAGATCGCCGGGCCGTCCGACCCGTCCCTGGTGGTCCACTGGGTGCACACCTCGGAGATGGCCGACCCGTACCCCTACCTGCTGGGCGGGGAGCTGCTGCTGACCGCCGGGGTTCACATCCCGGACGCGGCCGGCGCGGGCACCTACTTCGACGACTACGTGTCACGGATCGTGGCGGCCGGCGGCGCCGCCCTCGGCTTCGGGGTGGCCCCCGTCCACGACACGGTCCCGCGCGCCCTGGTCGCGGCCTGCGAGGCGTACGACCTCCCGCTGGTCGAGGTCCCGCCGGGGACCACCTTCTCCGCCGTCGCCCGCGCGGTCTGGCAGCTGATGGCCCAGGCCCGCCTCGCCGAGCTGCGCCGGGTCACCGAGGCCCAGCAGAGCCTCGCGGCGGCCGCCGCCCGCCCCGACCCGGTCCCCTCGGTGCTGCGCCAGCTGGCCCAGCGGGTGGGCGGCTGGACGGCCCTGTACGGCCCGGAGGGAGCGGAGACCGCCTCGGCGGGGCGGGAGCCGGAGGCACCGGTACGCGGCTCGCTGGCCGAGCTGACGGAGGTGGTACGACCGTCGGGCCCCGGCACCCCCACCTCGGCGACCCATGCCACGGCGGGCACCCACCTCGCGGCCTACACCCTCAGCACCGGCTTCGTCCTCGGGGTGGCCACCCCGGCCCGCGAACCGGGCGACCACACCATCGCCTCGGTGGCCGCGGTCCTCCTCACCCTCCTCACCGGCGAACAGCACAGCGGCTCGGGCGCGGCCCGCAACGCGGCGCTCGTGCGACTGCTGCTGGGAGATACCGCGGAGGAGGTGGCGCCACTGATCGGAAGAGGGGACGCCTGGCTCGTTGTACATGCCTGCCCAGACGACCAGCGGGACCGTCCCAACCTCTCAGGGGCGCGGGGCCCCATCGATATGCGGCTCCGCCGCGGGGCGCGACCCGCCACACCCCACCCGCACCCGCCCGACCTCCTGGCCGCCACCGCACTGGGCGCCTCACTCGGCTCGACTCTCATCGACCCCGTAGGGGACATCGTCCAGGTCCTGGTCCCCGCCGACCGGCAACCCGCACCACAACCCGGATGGACCCTTGGCGTCAGCGCGCCCGTACCCGCACACCAACTCTCGGCCGCCGCCGCGCAAGCGTCCCGCGCCCTGGCCCGCGCCCGGGCGACCCGCACCCCCCTGGTCCGCCACAGCACCCGCCCCGCCCTCGACGAACTGATCCCGAGGGAAGAGGCCCAGGCCCACGCCCACGCCCTCCTCGGCCCCCTCGCGGAGCACCCCGCCCTCACCGACACCCTCCGCACCTGGCTCTCCCTGCACGGCAGTTGGGACCGCACGGCGGTGGCACTCTCCGTGCACCGCAACACCGTGCGCCAGCGCATCGCCCGCTGCGCGGCGCTGCTCGGTGCCGAACTCGACGACCCGGACGTACGGATGGAGCTGTGGTTCGCGCTGCGGCAGGACTGATCCAGGGCCGTGATCCACCACAGTGACGCACGTCCCAGCGGGCGATACGCAGGGAAATCGCGTAGCGCCCTGCCTCACAATGGAGTTATGCCGATACCCGGGACACCCAGCCGCGCCGAGCTCGTCGAGCACCTTGTGAAGACCCGTATCGCGGGCGATGTCGCCACGCCCCGCGAGAACAACCTGCTCCACTACCGCAAGCTGGCCAACGGCGAGCGCAACTGGTGGCTCGGACTGGAACTCGGCGACCGCTGGACCGACGAGCAGGACGTGCTGGCCGTGATGGCCGAGCGGGTCGGGGTGAACGACGACCCCGAGTACCGGTACGGCCAGGACACCATCGACCCCGAACTGACCGTGGACGGCCTGGACCGGCTGGCGGCGCGGCTGCGTAAGGCGGCCGAGGGGCGGCAGCGGGTGCTGTTCGCGACCGGGCACCCGGGCGGCCTGCTGGACGTGCACCGGGCCACCGCTGCCGCGCTGCGCGCCGCCGGCTGCGAGGTCGTGGTCATCCCGGACGGGCTCCAGACGGACGAGGGATACGTCATGCAGTTCGCCGACGTGGCCGTCCTGGAGCACGGGGCGACGCTGTGGCACACGCATTCCGGTGAGCCGATGAAGGCGATCCTGGGCGGGCTCGAGCGCGAGGGGCGGCCGGCGCCCGACCTGGTCGTCGCCGACCACGGCTGGGCGGGGTACGCGGCGCAGGTGGGCCTGGACTCCGTCGGTTACGCCGACTGCAACGACCCGGCGCTGTTCCTCGCCGAGGCGGAGGGCACCCTCCAGGTGGCCGTACCGCTCGACGACCATGTGCTCAGCCCGCGGTACTACGACCCGATGACCGCGTACCTGCTGTCGGCGGCGGGGCTCGCGTAGCCGCGCCGGACCGGGCGAGGTGCGGCCCCCCTCGGACGGGAACCGCACCTCGTGGCCTGGCCTAGATCCCTGAATTGGCTGATGTCTGTTCGCGTCCGGTCGGCTCAGAACCCGAGCCCGCCGTAGCCGAACCCGCCGTAGCCGAAGCCACCGAAGCCACTGACGCCGTACCCGACGGTGGGGACGACCACGACGGGGACGACCGCGACGGGGGCGTAGCCGTAGCCGCCATAGCCGCCGTAGCCGCCGTAGCCGCCGCGGCAGTTGTTGTAGAACCCGCCACCGCCGAACCGGGAGTTGCAGCCGAAGCCGCCGGTGACCACGTTCTGGTGAGTGGAGGCGGGGGCCGCCGAGGCGGTGCCCGCGGCGCCGATCGCGGCCCCACCGGCCAGCAGCAGGCCGGCGGCGGACATCGCCGCGATGCGCCTCACGCGCTGTACTCGCATGGGAAATACCTTTCTGCCGGACTTACGTCCGCTACGCGGCACGTCCGCTATGCGGCACATGCACTGTGCGGCATTTCACTCATAGAGCTTAATCCGCGACAAGTCGCCCGGCACTTCGGGTGCTCACTGCCCGTGATCGACCGAGGTCGCGGGCCCCGGAGTGGGATCCAGGTAGACCCGGCCGATCATGGGGACCGCGGCCCGCAGCCGCTGTTCGGCCCGTTCGCAGGCCCACTCGATCTGGGCCGCCGTCGACACGTCCCGGAAGTCCACCTTGGCCGCGACCAGCGCCTCGTTCGGGCCCTGCACCAGGGTGGTCAGCTCCAGTACGGCCACGATGTGCTCGGACTCCAGCAGCTCCGCCCGGATCCGCTCCCGCACGGCCTTCGGCAGCGGCCGGCCGATGAGGAACTCGGCGTTCGAGCGGCCCAGCACCCAGGCGACGTACAGCAGGAGCACGCCGATGAGGAGGGAGGCGAGGCCGTCCCAGACGCCGGAGCCGGTGAGCTGCCCGCCGAGCAGGCCGCCGGCCGCGAGCACCAGGCCGACGAGCGCCGCCGAGTCCTCCATCACCACGGCCTTCACGGCTGTGTCGGGGGTGCGCCGGAGATACCGCTTGAACGACACCCGGACCCGGGCCGCCTCCCCGTACGCCTGCCTGAGCCCCGTACGCAGGGAGAACCCCTCCAGGACGAAGGCGACCGCGAGGACGATGTACGACACCAGCGGGTTGCCCAGCTCCTCGCCCGCGGTAAGGGTGTGGATGCCGTCGTAGAGGGAGAAGACCGCGCCGCCGACGAAGGTGGCGACGGCGGCCAGCATGGCCCAGATGTACCGCTCGGGGCCGTAGCCGAACGGGTGCTCCTCGTCGGCGGGTTTCTCGCTGCGTTTGAGCGCGGTGAGCAGCAGCAGCTCGGTGACCGTGTCGGCGACCGAGTGCGCCGCCTCGGAGAGCATCGCGCTGGACCCGCTGATCACCCCGGCGATCGCCTTGGCGAGGGCGATCCCGAGGTTGGCGACGGCGGCGACGATCACCGTGACGGTGCTCTCGCCACCACCCTGTTCGGCTCCGCCGCTCGGTTCGGCTCCGCCACTCTGTTCGGCTTCGGACATGCCCCCAGTTCTACCTGGGGACGCGGACGACACCCTCCTGGATCACGGAAATAGCCAGTGAACCGTCCTGGGTGTAGATCCGGGCCTGCCCGAGCCCGCGGCCGCCGTACGCCGACGGGGACTCCTGGTCGTACAGCAGCCACTCGTCGGCGCGGAACGGCCGGTGAAACCACATGGCGTGGTCCAGCGAGGCCCCCACCACGTCCCCGACGGCCCAGCCGCCGCGGCCGTGCGCGAGCAGGACGGAGTCGAGCAGGGTCATGTCGGAGACGTACGTCGCGAGCACCACGTGCAGCAGAGGATCGTCGTCGAGCTTGCCGTTGGTCCGGAACCACACCTGACTGTGCGGCTCGCGCGGCTCGCCGAACTTCCCGTACGGCGGCTCCTCGACGTAGCGCAGGTCGATGGCCTCGCGGGCCTCAAGAAACTTCTCCACGACAGCGGGGTCAAGATGGTCGTAGCCGCGCAGCCGCTGCGCCGAGGTGGGCAGGGTCTCCGGGTCCGGCGCGGGCGGCATCGGGGTCTGGTGGTCGAGGCCGTCCTCGTACACCTGGAAGGACGCCGAGAGGGTGAAGATCGGCCTGCCGTGCTGGACGGCGACCGCGCGCCGGGTGGTGAAGGAGCGGCCGTCGCGGATCCGCTCGACGTTGTAGACGATGGGCGCGCCCGGGTCGCCGGCGCGCAGGAAGTACGCGTGCAGCGAGTGGGCGTGCCGGTCCGCCGGGACCGTGCGCCCGGCGGCGACCAGCGCCTGGGCCGCGACCTGTCCGCCGAACACGCGCGGGACCACGGCGGACCGGGACTGGCCTCGGAAGATGTTCTCCTCGATCTGCTCCAGGTCGAGCAGATCGAGGAGATCGTTCAGTGCCTCGTTCATGGCACCTTTTCTACTGGCCGGTAATTGCGGGGACCTTACAGGCCCATGTCCTTCGCGATGATCGTCTTCATGATCTCGCTGGTGCCACCGTAGATGCGGTTGACACGGTTGTCCGCGTACAGGCGGGCGATCGGGTACTCGTTCATGAAGCCGTAGCCGCCGTGCAGCTGGAGGCAGCGGTCGATCACGCGGTGGGCGACCTCGGTGGTGAACAGCTTGGCGCTGGCGGCCTCGGCCGGGGTCAGCTCACCGGCGTCGAGGGCCTCCGTGGCGCGGTCGACGACGGCCTCGGCCGCGTCCACCTCGGCCTGGCAGGCGGCCAGCTCGAACTTGGTGTTCTGGAAGGCGGCGACGGGCTGGCCGAAGACCACCCGCTCCTGCACGTACTGCTTGGCGAACCGGACGGCGGCCTTGGCCTGCGCGTAGGCGCCGAAGGCGATGCCCCAGCGCTCGGAGGCGAGGTTGTGGCCGAGGTAGTAGAAGCCCTTGTTCTCCTCGCCGAGGAGGTCCTCGACGGGGACCTTGACGTCGACGAACGCCAGCTCGGCTGTGTCGGAGGTCTTCAGGCCCAGCTTGTCGAGCTTGCGGCCGACCGAGTAGCCCTCGGCCTTGGTGTCCACCACGAACAGGGAGATGCCGTGGCGGCGGTCCTCCTTGGTGGGCGCGGAGGTGCGGGCGCAGACGATCATGCGGTCGGCGTGCACACCGCCGGTGATGAAGGTCTTGGCGCCGTTGAGGACGTAGTGGGTGCCGTCCTCGGAGAGCTTGGCGGTGGTCTTCATGCCCGCGAGGTCGGAGCCGGTGCCCGGCTCGGTCATCGCGATGGCCCACATCTCCTCGCCGGAGACGAACTTCGGCAGGTACTTCTTCTTCTGCTCGTCATTGGCGAGCAGCTTTATGTACGGCAGGCCGAGCAGCACGTGCACACCGGAACCGCCGAAGGAGACACCGGCGCGGGCGGTCTCCTCGTACAGGACGGCCTCGAACTTGTAGGAGTCGATGCCGGCGCCGCCGTACTCCTCGTCGACGCGGATACCGAAGACACCCAGCTCGGCAAGCTTGTAGTAGAAGTCGCGGGGCGCCTGGCCGGCCGCGAACCACTCGTCGTACACGGGTACGACCTCGGCCTCGATGAAGGCGCGGAGGGTCTCCCGGAACGCCTCGTGATCCTCGTTGAACAACGTACGGCGCACGGCCGCCACCTCCAGGCACGGTTCATATGTCTAAGCGCTTGCTCAGACTTCACCGTACCGGTGGGTAGGCGGATGGGTCCAGGGTGCGAGAGGGGGGAGGGGCGTAACGCTCATCACGCCGCCGCGGCCTCGAACGCTCCCCGCGCCATCCGGTGCAGGAGTACCGCCGTCGTCCCGCGCCCCGGCAGGGAACCCGGCCGGCCCAGGTGCGGGGTCGAGTTCAGGAGGCCGAAGACCGAGTGGACCGCCGAGCGGGCCGCGGGTTCCGGGAGGGCGGGGTAGACCTCGCGGAGGACCTCCACCCACAGTTCGACGTACTGGCGCTGCAGCTGGCGTACCAGCTTGCGGTCGGTGTCGCGCAGGCGGTCCAGCTCCCTGTCGTGCAGGGTGATCAGCGGGCGGTCGTCGAGGGCGAAGTCGATATGACCCTCGATGAGGGAGTCCAGGACCGCCGACGGCGCGGTCTGACCGTCGGCCTCCGCCAGCCGCCGCTTCGCGCCCGTCAGCAGCTGTCCGCTGATCCCCACCAGCAGCTCCGCGAGCATCGCGTCCTTGCCCGGGAAGTGCCGGTAGAGACCGGGCCCGCTGATGCCGACCGCGGCGCCTATCTCGTCCACGCCGACACCGTGGAAGCCGCGCTCGGCGAAGAGCCGGGCGGCCTCCTTGAGGATCTGCTCGCGACGGGTCGGGGCATCGGTTCTCGTGGCCATGAGGGCAATTCTAGACAGGGAGGTTAGCGGTCGTTAACCTTAAGGAAATGCGTTAACGCTCATTAACAAAGTGAGGGGATCGCGGGTATGGACCAGGCACCGGAGCTGACGAGCGCGGCAGACCCCGCGTCGGAGGCCTGGCGGGCCAACGAGGCGGCGCACCGCGCCCTCGTCGAGGAGCTGCACGCCAAACTCGCCGCGGCCGCGCTGGGCGGCGGCGAGAAGGCGCGGGCCCGGCACACCGCGCGCGGCAAACTGCTGCCCAGGGACCGGGTGGACACGCTGCTGGACCCCGGCTCGCCGTTCCTGGAGCTGGCCCCGCTGGCCGCCGAGGGGATGTACGAGGGGGCGGCCCCGGCGGCCGGCGTGATCGCCGGCATCGGGCGGGTCAGCGGGCGCGAGTGCGTGATCGTCGCCAATGACGCCACGGTCAAGGGCGGCACGTACTACCCGATGACCGTGAAGAAGCACCTGCGGGCGCAGGAGGTGGCCCTCGACAACCGGCTCCCCTGTCTCTACCTGGTGGACTCCGGCGGCGCCTTCCTGCCCATGCAGGACGAGGTCTT
This sequence comes from Streptomyces sp. NPDC054813, assembly GCF_053611365.1. Taxonomy (NCBI): domain Bacteria; kingdom Bacillati; phylum Actinomycetota; class Actinomycetes; order Kitasatosporales; family Streptomycetaceae; genus Streptomyces; species Streptomyces sp. NPDC054813. The sequence continues at coordinate 41,760 of NZ_JBSHAF010000042.1, forward strand.
CCCGGACCGCGACCACTTCGGGCGGATCTTCTACAACCAGGCCCGGATGTCGGGGGCGGGGATCCCGCAGATCGCCGCCGTCCTCGGCTCGTGCACCGCCGGCGGCGCGTACGTACCGGCGATGAGCGACGAAGCGGTGATCGTCCGCAACCAGGGCACGATCTTCCTCGGCGGCCCACCGCTGGTGAAGGCCGCCACCGGTGAGGTCGTCACGGCGGAGGAGCTGGGCGGCGGCGAGGTGCACTCCCGCGTCTCCGGCGTCACCGACCACCTCGCCGAGGACGACACCCACGCGCTGCGGATCGTCCGGAACATCGTCGCCACCCTCCCCGCCCGCCGCGACCTGCCCTGGACGGTCACCCCGGTCGTCGAGCCGAAGGTCGACCCCTACGGCCTCTACGGCGCCGTCCCGGTCGACTCCCGCACGCCCTACGACGTCCGCGAGATCATCGCCCGGATCGTGGACGGGTCCCGGTTCGCCGAGTTCAAGAGCGAGTTCGGGCAGACCCTGGTCACCGGCTTCGCCCGGATCCACGGCCACCCGGTCGGGATCATCGGCAACAACGGCATCCTCTTCTCCGAGTCCGCCCAGAAGGGCGCCCACTTCATCGAGCTGTGCGACCAGCGCGGGATCCCGCTGGTGTTCCTGCAGAACATCTCCGGCTTCATGGTGGGCAAGGACTACGAGGCCGGCGGCATCGCCAAGCACGGCGCCAAGATGGTCACGGCGGTGGCCTGCACCCGCGTCCCGAAGCTGACCGTCGTCGTCGGCGGCTCCTACGGCGCCGGGAACTACTCCATGTGCGGCCGGGCCTACTCCCCCCGCTTCCTGTGGATGTGGCCGAACGCCAAGATCTCGGTGATGGGCGGCGAACAGGCCGCGTCGGTCCTCGCGACGGTGAAGCGGGACCAGCTGGAGGCACGCGGCGAGGACTGGCCGGCCGAGGACGAGGAGGCCTTCAGGGCGCCCGTCCGCGCGCAGTACGAGCGCCAGGGGAACGCCTACTACGCGACCGCCCGGCTCTGGGACGACGGGGTCATCGACCCCCTCGAAACCCGGCAGGTGCTCGGTCTGGCCCTGACGGCCTGTGGCAACGCGCCGCTGGGTGACCCCCAGTTCGGCGTCTTCCGGATGTGAGGAGGGGACTCGTGTTCGACACCGTACTCGTGGCCAACCGGGGCGAGATCGCCGTCCGGGTCATCCGTACGCTGCGCTCGCTGGGCGTGCGCTCGGTGGCGGTGTACTCCGACGCCGACGCGGACGCGCGGCACGTCCGGGAGGCCGACACGGCGGTACGGCTCGGTCCGGCACCGGCGGGCGAGAGCTATCTGTCCGTGGAGCGGCTGCTGAAGGCGGCCGCCGTGAGCGGTGCCCAGGCGGTCCACCCCGGGTACGGCTTCCTCGCCGAGAACGCTGCCTTCGCGCGTGCCTGCGAGGAGGCGGGGCTGGTGTTCATCGGCCCGCCGGCCGACGCGATCGCGCTGATGGGCGACAAGATCCGCGCGAAGGAGACGGTGAGCGCTGCCGGGGTGCCGGTGGTGCCCGGCGGCCGTGATCCCGAACTCGCGGAGGCCGCCCGCGCGCTGGGGGCACCCGTGCTGCTCAAGCCCTCGGCGGGCGGGGGCGGCAAGGGCATGCGGCTGGTGCGGGATCTGACGCTGCTTGACGAGGAGATCGCCGCCGCCCGCCGCGAGGCCCGCGCCTCCTTCGGCGACGACACGCTTCTGGTCGAGCGGTGGGTCGACCGCCCCCGGCACATCGAGATCCAGGTACTGGCCGACGGCCACGGGAACGTGGTGCACCTGGGCGAGCGCGAGTGCTCGCTCCAGCGCCGGCACCAGAAGGTCATCGAGGAGGCGCCGTCGGTCCTGCTGGACGAGGAGACGCGGGCCGCGATGGGCGAGGCCGCGGTGCAGGCGGCGCGCTCGTGCGGGTACCGGGGCGCGGGCACGGTGGAGTTCATCGTGCCGGGCGGCGACCCTTCGTCGTACTACTTCATGGAGATGAACACCCGCCTCCAGGTGGAGCACCCGGTGACCGAGCTGATCACCGGCCTTGATCTGGTGGAGTGGCAGCTGCGGGTTGCGGCCGGGGAGCGGCTCGGGTTCGCGCAGGAGGACGTCCGGCTGACCGGGCACGCGGTGGAGGCCCGGATCTGCGCCGAGGACCCGGCGCGCGGGTTCCTGCCCACCGGCGGCACGGTGCTGCTGCTGCACGAGCCGTCGGGGGACGGTGTGCGCACCGACTCCGGGCTCAGCGAGGGCACCGAGGTCGGCAGCCTCTACGACCCGATGCTGTCCAAGGTGATCGCGTACGGCCCGGACCGGGAGACCGCGCTCCGGAAGCTGCGCGGTGCCCTCGCGGAGACGGTCACGCTGGGCGTGCAGACCAACGCCGGGTTCCTGCGCCGGCTGCTTGCCCATCCGGCGGTGGTGGCGGGCGAGTTGGACACGGGCCTGGTCGAGCGGGTGGTGGACGAGCTGGTCTCCACGGACGTTCCGGACGAGGTGTACGAGGCGGCGGCGGCCGTACGGCTGGAGGCGCTGAAGCCCGCCGTCGGTGCGGGCTGGACCGATCCGTTCTCGGTGCCGAGCGGCTGGCGGCTCGGCGGCACCGCCATGCCGGTCGGCTTCCACCTGCGGGTGCAGGACCCGGTGGAGTACGTCCCGCACGGCACGCACTCCGTCGCCCCCGACCGCGTGTCGGTCACCCTGGACGGCGTCCGCCACACCTTCCTCCACACCGCCGACTGGATCGGCCGGGACGGCGACGCCTGGCAGGTCCGCGACCACGACCCGGTCGCCGCGTCCCTGAACCGGAGCGCACACGCCGGCGCCGACTCCCTCACCGCACCCATGCCGGGCACGGTGACCGTCGTGAAGGTCGCCGTCGGGGATCAAGTGATCGCCGGTCAGAGCCTGTTGGTGGTGGAGGCGATGAAGATGGAGCACGTCATCTCCGCCCCGCACGCCGGCACGGTCGCCGAGCTCGACGTGAAACCGGGCGCCACGGTAGCCATGGACCAGGTGCTGGCCGTGATCGCCCCGCACGAGGAGGAGACCGCATGACCACCCCGGAGAGCCCCCTCCCCATGGTCGTACCGGCCACCGACCTGCCCGCCCGCGTCCGCATCCACGAGGTCGGCGCACGCGACGGCCTGCAGAACGAGAAGTCGACGGTCCCCACGGAGGTCAAGGCCGAGTTCATCCACCGCCTGGCCGACGCCGGCCTGACGACGATCGAGGCGACCAGCTTCGTGCACCCCAAGTGGGTGCCCCAACTGGCCGACGCGGAGGACCTGTTCCCCCTCGTCACCGATCTCGGGGCCGACCTCCCGGTCCTGGTGCCCAACCAGCGCGGCCTGGACCGGGCGCTGGCCCTCGGGGCCCGCCGGGTCGCCGTCTTCGCCAGCGCCACCGAGTCCTTCGCCAAGGCCAACCTCAACCGCACGGTGGACGAGTCGCTGGCCGTCTTCGACCCGGTCGTCCGGCAGGCGAAGGACGCCGGCGCCCATGTCCGCGGGTACGTCTCGATGTGCTTCGGCGACCCCTGGGAGGGCGCGGTGCCGCTCCACCAGGTGGTCCGGGTCTGTCAGGCGCTGCGGGACATGGGCTGCGACGAGCTGAGCCTCGGCGACACGATCGGCGTGGCCACCCCCGGCCACGTCCTCGAACTGCTCTCCTTGCTGAACGAGGAAGGCGTGCCGACGAACGTCATCGGCGTGCACTTCCACGACACCTACGGCCAGGCGCTCGCGAACACCTACGCGGCCCTGGAACACGGCGTGACGACGGTCGACGCGTCCGCCGGCGGGCTCGGCGGCTGCCCGTACGCCAAGTCCGCCACCGGCAACCTCGCCACCGAGGACCTGGTCTGGATGCTCCAGGGCCTCGGCATCGAGACCGGAGTCGACCTCGGCAAGCTCACCGCCACCAGCGTGTGGATGGCCGAACAACTGGGCCGACCCAGCCCGTCCCGTACCGTCCGCGCCCTCTCCCACCAGGAGTGACGACCATGGACCACCGCCTCTCCCCCGAACTGGACGAACTCCGCCGCACGGTGGAGGAGTTCGCCCACGACGTCGTGGCGCCGAAGATCGGCGACTTCTACGAACGGCACGAGTTCCCGTACGAGATCGTCCGCGAGATGGGCCGCATGGGCCTGTTCGGACTGCCGTTCCCCGAGGAGTACGGCGGAATGGGCGGCGACTACCTCGCGCTCGGTATCGCCCTGGAGGAACTGGCCCGCGTCGACTCGTCGGTGGCGATCACGCTCGAAGCCGGGGTCTCCCTGGGCGCCATGCCCATCCACCTCTTCGGCACGGAGGACCAGAAGCGGGAATGGCTGCCCCGCCTGTGCGCGGGCGAGATCCTCGGCGCTTTCGGCCTCACCGAACCCGACGGCGGCAGCGACGCGGGCGCGACCCGTACGACGGCCCGGCTGGACGAGGCCACCGGCGAATGGGTGATCAACGGCACCAAGTGCTTCATCACCAACTCGGGCACGGACATCACGGGTCTGGTCACCGTCACCGCGGTCACCGGCCGCAAGCCCGACGGCAAGCCGCTGATCTCCTCGATCATCGTCCCCTCCGGCACCCCCGGCTTCACGGTCGCCGCGCCCTACTCCAAGGTCGGCTGGAACGCCTCCGACACCCGTGAGCTGTCCTTCGCCGACGTCCGGGTCCCCGCCGCCAACCTGCTCGGCGAGGAAGGCCGCGGTTACGCCCAGTTCCTGCGCATCCTGGACGAGGGCCGCATCGCCATCGCGGCCCTCGCGACCGGCCTCGCCCAGGGCTGCGTGGACGAGTCGGTGCGGTACGCGAAGGAACGGCACGCCTTCGGCCGGCCGATCGGCGCCAACCAGGCCATCCAGTTCAAGATCGCCGACATGGAGATGAAGGCCCACACGGCCCGCCTGGCCTGGCGCGACGCGGCCTCCCGCCTGGTCTCCGGGGACCCCTTCAAGAAGGAGGCGGCCCTCGCCAAGCTCTACTCCTCCACCGTCGCCGTGGACAACGCCCGCGACGCCACCCAGGTGCACGGCGGCTACGGCTTCATGAACGAGTACCCGGTGGCCCGCATGTGGCGCGACTCCAAGATCCTGGAGATCGGCGAGGGCACGAGCGAGGTCCAGCGGATGCTGATCGCGAGGGAGCTGGGGCTGGTCGGCTGACCCGAGCCGCGGCCTCCCTAACGGCACGAAGGCGCCCGTCCCGATGACCGGGGCGGGCGCCTTCGTGTGCGGGGCGCGGACGCCCGGGCGGAGCGTCCGGGACAGCTGATTCCGCCGGTGCCCTATGACGTCCCTCACAGATCGTCGGCATTTCGCCGTCGCGCTTAGTAGACACGGCGTGGTGGACATTTGACCGTTTGTCCGTCTTGAGACGAATGCCGATCCCGGCGTGCGCCGCGGAATTTCGCCCGCCTGCCCGCATGCCCGACTGCCTGTGAGGCAAGGTTTCTGACGCCGCGCCACCTTTCCCGACCGTCGCCGCCTGCGGACCGGAGCCCCGCGCACCGCCCCGGTGCGGTCCCGGGACCTACGAAGCGACTTAGTGGTGGGACCCCTTTGCAACCCTTTGCGCTCTCTGTGGGGCCGTTCTAAGAATGTCGACCCACAGGACGTCGCCGCAGCTCGGAACCGGTGTTTTCGCAGAACCGACAACGCACCGGGCGCTCGGCGTCACCGAGTGAGTAGGAGCCCCCCCACATGAAGTCGTCCCGAACGCCCGCGAGACTCCTCACCCTCGCTCTCGGCCTTGGTCTGGCCTCCAGCGCGCTGGGCGCGGCGGTGCCGGCGAGTGCCGAACCGTCCGCCGCCCCGGCCGCCTCCGCCGGCACCTCCACGGCGCGGTACGACGGGTCGGCGGAGGAGGCCGCCGGCAACAAGGCGTTCTTCGAGGCCGTGCTCAAGTCGGTCGCCGCGAAGGGCGCCGCCCAGTCCGGCACGCAGGCGGTGACCGTCACCTACGACGCCTCCCACGCGCCGAGCTTCCGTTCGCAGATAGCGAGCGCGGCCTCGATCTGGAACAGCTCCGAGACCAACGTCAAGCTCCAGGAGGCGTCGAGCGGCGCCGACTTCTCCTACTACGAGGGCAACGACCAGCGCGGCTCGCACGCCTCCACCAACGGCCACGGAAGCGGCTACATCTTCATCGACTACACGCAGGCCCGGCAGAACGACTCGATCCGCGTCGTCACCCACGAGACCGGGCACGTGCTGGGCCTGCCGGACGACTACAGCGGGCCGTGCAGTGAGCTGATGTCGGGCGGCGCCCCCGGCCCGTCCTGCACCAGCCGATACCCGGACGCCGCCGAGCGCTCGCGTGTCGACCAGCTGTGGGCCACCGGAGTCGCGCAGGCCCCGGGCACGGCGAACCAGGCCACCGGAGTCGCGCAGGCCCCGGGCACGGCGAACCAGGCCACCGGAGTCGCGCAGGCCCCGGGCACGGCGAACCAGCCCCCTGCCCAGCCGAGCGTTGCACCGCCGGTCCTGACCGTGGTGCCGGGGAGCGGTCCGTGGCGTCCGACCCCCGGGATGCCCTGGAGCTGATCACGTTCCCAAGTGGGGTGTGGGTGGGTGTACGGGGCCTTCACCCGCCTTCATGGGCGGCTCGCCATCAGATCGGGATCGGCTTCCGGTCCCGGCTGAACGGCGTTGAACGAGGCTCATGAGACGGAAGGCGAGACGGGCGCGGCGGTCGTTGTCAGTACAGCCTTGTACGGGGCCGTATTCGGCTGTTCGGCCAACGAAAAGACATGCCGTGCCGGGCGTCGCGGGCGTCAGAGGTGTTCGACCTGTGATCATGGAGCGTTCATTAAGAGTGATCGACGAGGAGTTCCAGGTCGCGGGGGCCGATGTGCCGCCGCCGTGGGGCGCTCGCGGGAACGCGCTGTAGGTGATGTGGTGAACTGGTTGACCTCGCTGCCGGCAATGGTGCTGGTTGTGGCCGGGCTCCTGCTTGCCTTACTGGTCGCGGCCGTGGGGCGGGTCGGCGTCCGGGCGCTCGTACCGGTCGAGGAACGGGATCGGGTGCCGCAGATCGCCACGCCACTCATGCCGACACTCGGCGCTGCCTTCGCGATCTTTGCGGCACTCTCGCTTTCCAGCGAGGCCGGCTACCTGCGCGCAGCCGAGGGGCTGGTGAGCGACGAGGCGGCCGCGGCCTCCCGCCTGGCATGGGCGGCGACCAGTCCGCGAGTGCAGTCGGATCCGATCCACGCGGCGCTGCTGGACTACTTGCAGACCACGCGTGCCAGGGAGTGGGGGGGTGCAGCAGCCGCGTCCGGTGACGACCCGGCCACCGCTCGCGCGATCGCGCGGCTGGAGCGGAGTGTGCGCACCGAGGCGGCCCGGCCCGAGGTGGGAACCACGACAGGCACGGAGCTGGTGGGTTCCCTGGACGGTGTCACCAGTAGTCGTCGCGCCCGCGTTGCGGCCGCCTCGCGCGACGTTCCCGCGCTGTACGTCGTCACGCTCATGGTCAGTGGACTGGCCCTGATCGTGAACTCCGGCGCGCTGGTCTTCCGCAGCAGCCTGCGAACGTCACTGCTCATCGTAGGTATTGCGAGTGTGGTCGGGCTGAGCCTGGCGTTGCTCTTCGCACTCAGCGCGCCCTGGAGCGGACCGTTCATCGTCAGTGGGCATCCACTCGACACCACCATCGGGGACCTGAGGTCCGGCTTCTTCCACAGCGGGCCGTAGGCGGCGGGCGCGAGTACACGTCACCCTGGCGTGAGGCGTTACCGATCATGCGGCGCACCTCAACGGAGTGTGGCCACAGCTCCGTGCCGCCCAGAAGGCAGAAGGTCGATGGCGAGGTGGAAGCACACCTCGGCGCTCAGCGCGAACAGGGCCATCAGCAGTGAGTTGAGGGTCCTGCCGTGGGCGAGAAAGTTCGCACCGAATACAGCGGCACCGATGACCAGGAGCGCCCCGAGCACGGTCCAGAATGCGACCGCGCGCCGACGGAGCAGCACGGCGCGCGCTGCCGCGACGATCGACAGCAGGACGAGCGTGAGGCCGAGCACGGTGTGCACGGCGAGGGCGAGAGTGCCGTGCCCGACCGCCCAGGCGAAGCTCTCGTAGGCCCTGATGCGGTGAGCCCCCGTCCGAGAGCCCCGTTGGCGGGCCGGATAGAGACCGTAGAGATTGACGACCAGGCCGACCCCCGCCTGCACAAGCACCAGGAAGCCGGTGGCGAGCAGGAGGCGGCGGACGGCACTGGGAGCGGCCATGAGGAGACCATACACAGAGTGACCATCGAACGCAGAACGTGACCGTGCGGGTTGGACGCGGCGCCTGCCGGGACGCCGGCGCGGGCCTCCGTGCGGCTGGCGGGCGTCGTCGATCATTCGGGAAGGTACGCCGTCCGCGTGCATCCCGAGCCCTGTCCACAGGTCCTCGGAACGGCTCCCGCCCCGAACGTGGTTGAGTCGCCGGTATGACCAAGAGTGACGCCGCGGCTCTGTTCGGCAACCGTTTCCTGACCGCGCCCGCTCCCTCGGGGAAATTCCCCGAGGAGGGCATGACCGCGACGGACGCCATGAGGCTGCTGGACGCGGACCTCGCCATGGAGGGCGACCCGCAGCGCAACCTCGCCACGTTCGTCACCACCTGGATGGAGCCGGAGGCGCAACGGATCATCGCCGAGAACCTCCACCGCAACTTCATCGACCACGCGGAGTACCCCATCTCCGCCGAGATCGAACAGCGCTGCGTTCGCATGCTCGCCGACCTCTTCCACGCACCGGGCAGGACCACCGGATGCCGGACCCAGGGCTCGTCAGAGGCGATCATGCTCGGCGCGCTGTCGCTGAGGTGGAAGTGGCGGGAGCGCCGCCAGGCGGCCAAACTCTCGGCCGACCGGCCCAACCTGGTCTTCGGCGGCGACGTCCACGTCGTGTGGGAGAAGTTCTGCCGCTACTTCGACGTGGAGCCGCGGATCGTGCCGCTTGCGGAGGACAAGTACACGATCGGCCCGGAGGACGTGGAGCCCCACCTCGACGAGAACACGATCGGCGTCGTCGCCGTCCTCGGCACCACGTTCACCGGCCACAAGGACGACGTCGTCGGGATCGACAAGCTCCTGCGGGACATCCGCAAGAAGCGGGACCTCGACATCCCGATCCACGTCGACGCAGCCAGCGGCGGCTTCGTGTGGCCCTTCCTCTACCCGGACTCGAAATGGGACTTCCGGCTCGAGCAGGTCCGCTCGATCAACGTATCGGGACACAAGTACGGCCTGGTCTACCCCGGCATCGGCTGGCTGGTCTTCCGCGAGGAGTCAGACCTGGCCAAGGACCTCGTGTTCCACGAGAACTACCTGGGCAAGACCGACGCGACGTTCACGCTGAACTTCTCGACCGGCGCGGCGATGGTGCTCGCCCAGTACTACAACTTCGTGCGACTGGGCCGCCAGGGCTACACCTACGTCATGGAGGCGATGCAGAAGAACGCCCTCGCGTTGGCGGACAACCTGCGTGACAGCGGCCGCTTCGAAGTGATCGGCAGCGGCCTCGAGCAGCTGCCGCTGGTCGCTTTCCGCCTTGCCGGCAAGCACGCCTACGACGAGTCCGACGTCGCCTGGCAGCTCTCGGCCGAGCGCGGCTGGATGGTGCCGGCGTACACGCTGCCGCCCAACGCGGAGCGGGTGAAGATCCTGCGTGCCCTGGTCAAGGAGACCCTGAGCCGCGAGCAGATCGAGCGTCTGACCCAGGACATCGCCGACGCGTGCGGCACCTTGGACCACAAGGGTGCGACCACCGGGATCGAGCGGGCCCAGGTCAAGCGCGGCACCGGCTACTGACGCCCGCAACCGGCACCCCGAACTGTCGGCAGCGAGGTCATTGCGGTTTGACGGATCCTCAGTTCGGGTGAGGGGTTCGGCGCGCGCGTGGCATCCTCGACCCCTTCATCACGGCGTCCCCTGCTCACCGTCCACCCGCCCCGGCACACCACCAGGCGTGTACCCGGCCTCCACCGCGCGGCGGTACCAGTCTCGCGCCTCCTCCTCTTCGCCACGTCGGCTCAGGCCGTACGCCAGATTCATCATGGCCGGTGGGGATCCGCGGTCCGCCGCGCTCCGGTAGACCGCGAGAGCGCCGTCCTGGTCGCCCGCCTGCTCGAGGGCGAGTCCGAGGTTGAACAGCTGAAGTCCGGCCCTGCGAGGCGCCAGCCTGGACAGATACTGCCGTTCGACAGGCTCCAGCCCCTCGCGGCGATAGGCATTGAGCAGGAGGTTCGTCGCGCTTCTGGTACCCAGCGGGGTGGAGCCCCAGGCAAGCGGCAGACCGATGCAGATCGCCAGAGCCGCGATCGTCCACGACGCCCAGGCCGGCGCGCCGATCGCCGAACGGCTCCAGCCCGTGACGGCTCCTAGGACGAGCACCACCGGAACTCCCACCGAGACCACGAAGAGGGACACGAGCGAACGTCTGCTCCAGCCGTAAGTCACCGCACAAGGTGAGCACGCCGACGAGCGGGCATCAAGGGTCGGTCGCTCACGGGGCCGGCGGAGTCTCCGTCGACGCACCTTCGATCCTGGAACCGAAATGTCAAGGACGGCCATCGGTACGGAAGTTGGCAGGCCTGAGCCGGTCTCGTGCGGGAGGCCCCAAGGGTGGATCTAGACAAGATGTGAGGTTAGGCTAACCTAATCAGCGACTTGTCCGGCGGTGTTTCCGCACGTCCGAAAGCAGCCACACCTATGTCCAACGTGAGAGCAGCCCACCTCACTCGCCGCGGCATCCTCGCCGCCGGTGGCGCCCTCGGCCTCGGTGCCGTGCTCGCCGCCTGCGGGGACGACGACGCGAAAAGCGGTGGTTCCTCCGACAAGGAGACGACGGCCGCCAAGTCCGGCCCCTGGACCTTCAAGGACGACCGCGGGACCACGGTGAAGCTGGACAAGGTCCCGGCGAACATCGTCGCCTTCGTCGGCGTCGCCGCCGCGCTGTACGACTACGGCGTCGACGTCAAGGGCGTGTTCGGCCCGACGAAGACCAAGGACGGCAAGGCGGATGTCCAGGCCGGTGACATGGACATCAGCAAGGTGACCGTCCTCGGCAACACCTGGGGCCAGTTCAACGTCGAGAAGTACGCGGCCCTCGCCCCCGAGGTCCTCATCACCACGATGTTCGACGGCGCCGGCACCCTCTGGTACGTCCCGGACGAGTCCAAGGACAAGATCGCCAAGCTCGCCCCGAGCGTCGGCATCTCGGCCTACGACCGCCGGCTGACCGTCCCGCTGCAGCGCGTCTGGGCCCTGGCCGAGTCGCTCGGCGCGGACATGACGGCGAGCAAGGTCACCGACGCCAAGAAGCGCTTCGAGGAGGCCTCCTCCCGGCTGCGCGCCGCCGCCAAGGCGCACCCCGACATCAAGGTGCTGGCCGGCTCGGCCGCCCAGGACCTGTTCTACGTCTCCGGCTCCAACCTCTCGGTGGACCTGGAGTACTTCAAGGCCCTCGGGGTGAACTTCGTCGAGCCGTCGGCGTCCGTGCTGAAGAAGAGCGGCGGCTGGTACGAGGACCTGAGCTGGGAGAACGTCGACAAGTACAAGGCCGACGTGATCATGATGGACGACCGCTCGGCGACCACCCAGCCCGCCGACATCACCCAGGCCACCTGGAAGAAGCTCCCCGCGGTCAAGGCCGGCCAGGTCATCGCCCGCTCCCCCGAGCCGATCTTCTCCTACGACAAGTGCGTCACGATGGTGGAGAACCTCGCCAAGGCGCTGGAGACGGCGAAGAAGGTCAGCTGACCCCGCCCGGGCACACCCCGACAACTTCCTGAGTCTCAGGAGCTCATATGACGACGGCCGTGGCCGCCCCGTTCCGTTTCTTCTCCCTCCAGGTCGTACGGACGAGGCGGCTCGGTCCGTCTCTGGTCCGGGTCACCTTCACCGGCGCCGATCTGGCGCACTTCCACTCCGACGGACGCGACCAGTCCCTCTCCCTGTTCATCCCGGCCGAGGGCCGCGCCGAGCCCGCCGTGCCCATCGAGCTGGGCGAGGGCTGGTTCCAGGGCTGGCGCGAACTCCCGGACGACGTACGGGCCGTGATGCGCTCGTACACGCTCCGGGAGCTGCGCCGCGACCCGGACGAGATCGACATCGACTTCGCGCTGCACGGGGTCGAACCGGGGGCCGCCACCCCCGCGGGGCCCGCTTCCCGGTGGGCCTCCCGGGCCGCCGCCGGCGACCGGGTGGTCCTGCTCGGCCCGGCGGTCGCCGACAACCGCGCCATTCGCTTCCGGCCGCCCGAGGACACCGATCTGGTGCTGATCTGGGGCGACGAGACCGCCGTGCCCGCGGCGACCGCCATCCTCGAATCCCTCCCCGCCGGCACCCGGGTGCGCGCCTGGCTGGAGGTGCCGCGCACCGGGGACATCCAGGACGTGACGACCGCGGCCGACGCGGAGATCGACTGGGTGGTGGGCGGCACCGCCGAGGCGGCGATCCGGGGCGCCCTGCTGCCCGCCGCGGAGCGCCCGTACGTCTGGATCGCCGGTGAGTCCGGGCGGGTCAGGGAACTGCGCCGGCACTTCGTCGGGGAGCGGGGCGTGGACCGGCGCCGGGTCACCTTCGTCGGCTACTGGCGGCAGGGCCTGACGGAGGAGCAACTCCGGGCGGCCTGCGAGTAGTTACGAGGCCGAGGTGACGGCTTTCACGGGAGGGGCAGCGCTTCCATCGTTACTTAGCTTAGGCTAACCTAAGTTGGAGCCATTCGCTCCCTTCCCCCGCCCGGATCGTCCCCGGAGGACCCCCACATGCGCTCGCACCTGCTCAATGACCTCACCGCGGAGCACTACCGCCGCTCCGTGACCGAAGGAGTAGAGCGGGTGGCGGCCAAACTCGCCACCACCGACCGGCCGTTCACGGGTGTCACCGTCGACGCCCTGTCCCCGCTCATCGACGGCATCGATCTCGACCGGCCGCTGCACGACACCACCGCGGTCCTGGACGAGCTGGAGGACGTCTACCTCCGGGACGCCGTCTACTTCCACCACCCCCGCTACCTCGCCCACCTCAACTGCCCGGTGGTCATCCCGGCGGTGCTCGGCGAGGCGGTGCTCACCGCCGTCAACTCCTCCCTGGACACCTGGGACCAGTCGGCCGGCGGCACCCTCATCGAGCGGAAAGTGATCGACTGGACGACCGCCCGTATCGGCCTCGGCGACGCCGCCGACGGCGTGTTCACCTCGGGCGGCACCCAGTCCAACCTCCAGGCGCTGCTCCTGGCCCGGGAGGAGGCGAAGACCGACTCCCTCTCCAGACTGCGCATCTTCGCCTCCGAGGTCAGCCACTTCAGCGTGCAGAAGTCGGCGAAACTGCTCGGCCTCGGCCAGGACGCGGTGGTCTCCGTCCCCGTCGGCCAGGACAAGCGGATGCAGACCGTCGCCCTCGCCCACGAGCTGGAACGCTGCAAGAACGACGGCCTGGTGCCCATGGCGGTCGTCGCCACCGCCGGCACCACCGACTTCGGCTCCATCGACCCGCTGCCGGAGATCGCCGAGCTGTGCGAGCAGTACGGCGTCTGGATGCACGTGGACGCGGCCTACGGCTGCGGTCTGCTCGCCTCCCTCAAGCACCGGGACCGGATCACCGGGATCGAGCGCGCCGACTCGGTCACCGTCGACTACCACAAGTCCTTCTTCCAGCCGGTCAGTTCGTCCGCCGTGCTGGTCCGGGACACCGCCACCCTGCGGCACGCCACCTACCACGCGGAGTACCTCAACCCGCGCCGGACGGTCGAGGAGCGCATCCCCAACCAGGTCGACAAGTCCCTGCAGACCACCCGCCGCTTCGACGCCCTCAAGCTGTGGATGACGCTGCGCACCATGGGCGCCGACGGCATCGGCCGGCTCTTCGACGAGGTCTGCGACCTGGCCGCGGAGGGCTGGCGACTGCTCGCCGCCGACCCGCGCTTCGACGTCGTCGTCCAGCCGTCCCTGTCCACCCTCGTCTTCCGTCACATCCCGGCGGCCATCACCGACCCGGCCGAGATCGACCGCGCCAACCTGTACGCCCGCAAGGCCCTGTTCGCCTCCGGCGACGCGGTGGTCGCGGGCACCAAGGTGGGCGGCCGCCACTACCTCAAGTTCACCCTGCTCAACCCCGAGACCACGACGGCCGACATCGCCGCCGTCCTCGATCTGATCGCCGGCCACGCCGAGCAGTACCTGGGAGAGTCCCTTGACCGCGCGTCCTGAAAACCCGACCAAGACCTATGACTTCGTGGGCATCGGGCTCGGGCCCTTCAACCTCGGCCTCGCCTGCCTGACCGAGCCGATCGCCGAACTGGACGGCGTCTTCCTGGACGCGAAGCCCGACTTCGAGTGGCACGCCGGCATGTTCCTGGACGGCGCCCACCTGCAGACCCCGTTCATGTCGGACCTGGTCACCCTGGCCGACCCCACCTCGCCGTACTCCTTCCTCAACTACCTGAAGGAGAAGGGCCGGCTGTACTCGTTCTACATCCGCGAGAACTTCTATCCGCTGCGGGTGGAGTACGACGACTACTGCCGCTGGGCCGCGAACAAGCTGACCAACGTCCGCTTCAGCACCATGGTGACGGAGGTCCGGTACGACGACGGGCTGTACGTCGTCGCCACGGCCGCCGGTGACACCTACCGCGCCCACCGGCTGGTCCTCGGCACCGGCACCCCGCCGTACATCCCGGAGGCCTGCCGGGGACTCGGCGGAGACTTCATCCACAACTCGCGCTACCTGAGGCACAAGCAGGAACTCCAGTCCAAGGAGTCGATCACGCTGGTCGGCAGCGGCCAGTCCGCCGCCGAGATCTACCACGACCTGCTGAGCGAGATCGACGTCCACGGCTACCGCCTGAACTGGGTGACCCGCTCGCCGCGCTTCTTCCCCCTCGAATACACCAAGCTCACGCTGGAGATGACCAGCCCCGAGTACATCGACTACTACCATGCCCTGCCCGAGGCAACCCGCTACCGGCTGACCGCAGAGCAGAAGGGCCTGTTCAAGGGGATCGACGGCGACCTGATCAACGAGATCTTCGACCTGCTCTACCGGAAGAACCTCGGCGGCCCGGTCCCCACCCGGCTGCTCACCAACTCCAGCCTGAACGCGGCGGCCTACGAGAACGGCACCTACACCCTCTCCCTGCGCCAGGAGGAGCAGGGCAAGGACTACGAGCTGGAGACCCAGGGCCTGGTCCTGGCCACCGGCTACAGGTACGCCGAGCCCGAGTTCCTCCGGCCCGTCCGGGACCGGCTGCGCTACGACTCGCACGGCAACTTCGACGTGGCCCGCAACTACGCGATCGACGTCACCGGCCGGGGCGTCTTCCTGCAGAACGCCGGCGTCCACACCCACAGCATCACCAGCCCCGACCTGGGCATGGGCCCCTACCGGAACGCGTACATCATCCGCGAGCTGCTCGGCTCGGAGTACTACCCGGTGGAGAAGACCATCGCCTTCCAGGAGTTCGCCATATGAGCGCCACCGCCACCCTGACCTTCACCTTCCGGCCCCTTGACCCGCTCGAGGACGCCGAGCTGCTGCACCGCTGGGTGACGCACCCCAAGGCCGCCTACTGGATGATGCGGGACGCGAAGCTGGAGGACGTCGAGCGGGCGTACATGGAGATCGCCGCCGACGAGCACCACCACGCGCTGCTGGGGCTCGGCGAGGACGGCGAACCCGCCTTCCTCATGGAGAAGTACGACCCCGCCCACCGCGAGCTGGTCGGGCTGTACGACCCCGAGCCGGGGGACGTCGGGATGCACTTCCTGACGCCGGCCACCGAGACGCCCGTGCACGGGTTCACCAAGGCCGTCATCACCGCCGTGGTCGCCCATCTCTTCGAGGATCCGGCGGCCCGCCGGATCGTCGTCGAGCCGGACGTGCACAACACGGCCGTGCACGCGCTGAACGAGGCCGTCGGGTTCGTGCCCGTACGCGAGATCCAGAAGCCGGAGAAAACGGCGTTGCTGAGCTTCTGCACCCGGGAGCGGTTCGAGAAGGCGGTGTCCGTATGACCCTCGCGGACGCGGTCGCCCATCTCTCCCCCGAGCGCTGGGAGAAGGCCAACCGGCTCCTGATACGCAAGGCGCTCGCCGAGTTCGCCCACGAGCGCCTGATCACCCCGGAGCAGGACGGCCAGTCGTATGTCGTCCGCAGCGACGACGGGCTCACCCGGTACCGCTTCAGCGCCGTCCGCCGGGCCCTGGACCACTGGCAGGTGGACGCCGACTCCATCGGCCGGGTCCGCGACGGCGCCGAACTCCCGCTCGCCGCACTCGACTTCTTCGTCGAGCTGAAGGACTCGCTGGGCCTGAGCGACGAGATCCTGCCGGTCTATCTGGAGGAGATCTCCTCCACCCTCTCCGGCACCTGCTACAAGCTCACCAAGCCGCAGATCCCGGCCGCCGAGCTGGTACGGGCCGACTTCCAGGCGATCGAGACCGGGATGACCGAGGGCCACCCCTGTTTCGTCGCCAACAACGGCCGGCTCGGCTTCGGCGTCCACGAGTACCTGTCGTACGCCCCCGAGACCGCGAGCCCGGTCCGGCTGGTCTGGCTGGCGGCGCACAGGTCGCGTGCCGCGTTCACGGCGGGCGTGGGCATCGACTACGAGTCCTTCGTACGGGACGAGCTGGGCGAGCAGACGGTGGAGCGCTTCCACGGCGTCCTGCTCGACCGGGGCCTGGACCCCGCCGACTACCTGTTCATCCCGGTCCACCCCTGGCAGTGGTGGAACAAGCTCACCGTCACCTTCGCCGCCGAGGTCGCCCGCGGGTACCTCGTCTGCCTGGGCGAGGGCGACGACGAGTACCTGGCCCAGCAGTCCATCCGGACCTTCTTCAACAACAGCCACCCCGAGAAGCACTACGTCAAGACCGCCCTGTCGGTCCTCAACATGGGCTTCATGCGCGGTCTTTCGGCCGCCTACATGGAGGCCACCCCGGCGATCAACGACTGGCTGGCCCAGCTCATCGACAACGACCCGGTGCTGAAGTCCACCGGCCTGTCGATCATCCGGGAGCGGGCGGCCGTGGGCTACCGGCACCTGGAGTACGAGCAGGCGACCGACCGCTACTCGCCGTACCGGAAGATGCTGGCCGCGCTCTGGCGGGAGAGCCCGGTGCCGTCCCTCCAGGAGGGCGAGTCACTCGCGACGATGGCCTCCCTGGTGCACGTGGACCACGAGGGCGCGTCCTTCGCCGCCGCGCTGATCGAGCGGAGCGGACTGACCCCGAAGGACTGGCTGCGGGCCTATCTGAAGGCCTACTTCACCCCGCTCCTGCACAGCTTCTACGCCTACGACCTGGTGTTCATGCCGCACGGCGAGAACGTCGTCCTGGTCCTGAAGGACGGCGTGGTCCAGCGGGCGGTCTACAAGGACATCGCCGAGGAGATCGCGGTCATGGACCCGGAAGCGGTGCTGCCGCCGACGGTCGAGCGGCTGCGCGTCGAGGTCCCCGAGGACAAGAAGCTGCTGTCGATCTTCACGGACGTCTTCGACTGCTTCTTCCGCTTCCTCGCCGCGAACCTCGCGGCCGAAGGGGTCCTCACGGAGGACGACTTCTGGCGGACGGTCGCCGAGGTCACCCGTGCGTACCAGGAGTCGGCGCCCGAACTCGCCGACAGGTTCGCGCAGTACGACATGTTCGCGCCCGAGTTCGCGCTGTCCTGCCTCAACCGGCTCCAGCTGCGCAACAACAGGCAGATGGTGGACCTGGCGGACCCGTCGGGCGCCCTCCAGCTGGTCGGAACCCTGAAAAATCCCGTCGCGGGGTTCTGATCCGGGCGGACGGGCTCCCCCGAGTACGGTCCTCGGGGGAGCCCGTCGGTCTTTCCGGTTCGGTCTACTTCGCAGGCCAGGGCACCTGCGGCGAACGGTAGTAGCCGATGCCCAGGGCGTCCCAGCGGGGCGCCTGCGCGGCGAGCCGCACCTTGTAGGCGTCCCAGTCGTGCGTGGACGCCGGCGACCAGCCCAGCTCCGCCACCCCCGGCAGCCGCGGGAAGGCCATGTAGTCGATGTCGGCGCTGGTCACGAGGGTCTCGGACCACAGCGGCGCCTCGACCCCCCGCACCGCCGAACTCGGCGCACCCGCGAGGTAGTTGCCCGGATCCCAGTCGTACGACCGCTGCACCTCCACCAGACCGGCCCAGTCCTGGCCGAGCGGGGTGTCCTCGGTGTACTTCATGTCGAGGTAGAGCCGGTCGGCGGGCGACAGGATCAGCCCGGTGCCGTTCTGGGCGGCCTTGGCCACCTGGGCCTTCTCGTCCGCGCCGGTGTCGTCCAGCCCCCAGTACTGGGCGATCGCCCCCGGCACCGGATGCGCGCCGGTCAGCTGGTGCCAGCCGATCACCGTCTTGCCGTACTTCGCGACGATCGGCTGCACCCGGTCCATGAACGCCACATAGTCCTCGTGGCTGGTGGAGTGCGCCTCGTCGCCGCCGATGTGGAGATAGCGGCCCGGGGTGAGGGCGGCCAGCTCGCGGATGACGTCGTCCACGAAGTCGTACGTCACCTGCTTCGACACGCACAGCGAGCTGAAGCCGACGTCCGTGCCGGTGTACAGCGGCGGTGCGGTGCCGTCGCAGTTGAGGTCGGCGTAGGAGGCGAGGGCCGCGTTGGTGTGGCCGGGCATGTCGATCTCGGGGACGACTTCGAGGTAGCGGGAGGCCGCGTACCGGACGATCTCCTCGTACTGGGCCTTGGTGTAGTGGCCGCCCGGGCCGCCGCCGACCTGGGTGGAGCCGCCGTAGGTCGCGAGACGCGGCCAGGAGTCGACGGCGATGCGCCAGCCCTGGTCGTCGCTGAGGTGCAGATGCAGTTCGTTGATCTTGTAGAGGGCCAGCTCGTCGATGTACCGCTTGACCTGGGCCACGGTGAAGAAGTGCCGGGAGACGTCGAGCATCGCGCCCCGGTAGGCGTAGCGCGGGCGGTCGGTGATGGTGCCGCCCGCGACCAGCCAGGGGCCGGGCTGCACGGTGTCCTTCTCGACGGCCGCCGGGAGCAGCTGACGCAGGGTCTGGACGCCGTGGAAGAGGCCGGCGGGTTCGGCGGCGGTGATGGTGACGCCGTCGCGGCCGCTGTCGAGGCGGTACCCCTCGGCGCCGAACGGGCCTTTGGCGAGGCGGAGTCGAATACCCGAGGTGCCGTGCGTGGGCAGGGGCAGCCGGTAGCCGGTGGACGGCCGCAGCAGGTCCGCGAGGTACTCGGCGACCCCGCGGGCCTCCCGGGAGCCGTCGACGCGGATGGCGGTGTCACGGGTGATGCGGTACGGCGCTCCGCCCGCCCTGACCGAGGCGGGCGCCGGGACGACCCGGTCGAGCGGGGCCGGGGCGGGCTTCGGCGTGGCCGGGGTGGCGCCGACCGTGAAGGCGCCGGCCGCCGCGACCAGCAGCAGGGACCCCAGGACGCGGGCCATGCGGGGAGTACGGGGAGTCGTTCCGTGGTGCCGTCTCACATGCGCTCCCATCGAAGAACTCTGTGCGGAGGACTTGCAGAGGACTCGGCTGAGGATGCACCACCGACCGGGATTGGTCGAGACCACCCGGCCGTACTTCCGGTGGAACAATCCCCCCATGGCGGAAATCATCCAGAAGGACGCCACCTGGGCCTTCGACGGAGACGCTTTACGGCTGACTCCCGGGCGGGACAGGAACGTCAGTGTGCTGCGCCGGACGCTGGGTGAACTGGTCGTCCCGCTGGCCGCGTTGGCGGGTGTCTCGTTCGAGCAGGGCCGCAGGTCGGGGCGGCTGAGGCTGCGGCTGCGGGACGGCGCCGATCCACTGCTGCACGCCACCGGCGGCCGTCTCGCCGAGACCCACGACCCCTACCAGCTGGCCGTGGAGCCGGACCGGTACGGCGTCGCCGAGTACTTCACGGACCAGGTGCGCGACGCGCTGCTGCTGGAGCGGGTCCCGGGCACGCCGGTGACCGGGTATCTGCTGCCGGGTCCGCAGCTGCCGCTGTCGGTCTCCGCCGGGGACGGCACGGCCGGCTTCGACGGCGAGCGGGTGCGGCTGGAGTGGAACTGGAAGGCGGAGGACGTGAAGGCCGCCGCCGGTCCCCGCACGCTGGCCCTGGCGGACATCCTGGCCGTGGAGTGGCAGCCCTCCGCCGGGCTGGAGAACGGCCATCTGCGGTTCCGGGTGCGCGGTGCGCCGGCCAGGGCGCGGGCCAGGTACGACCCCAACGCGGTGGAGCTGTGGGGGTTCAAGCGGGATCCGCTGATGGCGCTGGTCGCGGCGGCGGTGCAGGCGCGGCTGCCGCATCCGTCGGCGGCCGTACCCGAGGCGCCCCGGGTGGCCCAGGAGCCGGAGGCCGATCACGACGCGCTGCTGCGCCGGCTGCGCGAGCTGGGCGAGCTGCATCGCGCGGGCGTGCTCACGGACGAGGAGTTCGCGTTGGCCAAACAGGCGGTCCTCAATCGCTTGTGAGGACCGCCTGCGGGTGCCCTGCGCCCTGCCTTCCGGGCGTACGGCCTTACTGGGTCTACCGGGTCCTACTTGGCCTTGCGGGCCACCGTGAAGTGGTCGATGCGGTCGCCGGTCTCGGCGACGCCCGACACCTTCAGCTTGGCGTACTGGCCGCGCGGCGCCGGCTCGACGTCCACGCGCAGGAACGAGTAGTTGAGGTAGCGCACCCGGGACCAGGTGACGGTCTCGTTGACCTTGCCGTCCTTGGTGTTGATGAAGGAGGCGACGGAGTCGACCTCGTTCAGGTGCCCCTCGTAGGAGTCCGGCGCGGTGAACGCGTACAGGCTGCGGCCCGCGGCGCCCGCCGTGACGTAGACGACACCCTCGGTCTCGGAGTAGGCCGTCTCGCCGATCGGGAGCTTCTTGACGACCTTGTCGCCCTTGATGACGTCGGTGCGCTCGTACTGGTGGTTGTGGCCGTTGATGACCAGGTCCACCGTGTACTTCTCGAACAGCGGCACCCACTCCTGTCGCACGCCCCCCTCCGAGGCGTGCGCCGTGGAGGTGCAGTAGGCGCAGTGGTGGAAGAACACGACGATGAAGTCGATGTCCCTCGATGCGCGGAACTTCTTGAGCTGCGCCTCGAACCACTTGGTCTGGGTGCCGCCGGAGATGCCCAGGTTCGCGGGTATCTCGAAGGAGACGTCGTTCGGGTCCAGCGAGATGATCGCCGTGTTGCCGTGGACGAAGGAGTAGACGCCCGGCAGGTTCTTCTTGTCCGGCCCGTTGTCGGGCAGGGTGAAGCGGGCCTCCTCGCCGCCGTAGCCGTTCGGCGAGTACCAGGCCTCCATGTCGTGGTTGCCGTAGGAGACCATCCACGGCACCGACTTGGCGACCGACTCGGTCTGGGCCAGGAACTGGTCCCACACGCGCGAGTCGAAGCCGGTGTCGGCGGTCTTGCCGGCGCCGGACGGGTCGGCGTACGCGATGTCGCCGGCGTGCAGGTGGAAGCTGGGGTTCTGGCCGAGGATCAGGCTGTCGTTGGCCAGACCGTGGTAGCTGACGCCCTGGTCGCCGAAGGCCGTGAAGGTGAACGGCTCCTTGTGCGAGGGGGCGGTGGTGAAGGTGCCGATGGTGCTCGCGAACTGCGGCGAGGCCGGGTCGAAGCCCTCGTGGCCGACGCCGTAGAAGTAGGTGCGGCCCGGCTTGAGGTTGGCCAGCTTGGCGTGCACGTAGTACTGGGTGTGGTCGCCGCTGGCGCCGATGCCGGCCGGGGTGTACAGGGTGCGGATCTCGGCGTCGATCTTGACCGAGAGGTGCGAGGCGTGGGTGCCGATGCGGACGAAAGGCTTCTTCACCGCGACCGGGACCTGCCAGGAGATCGTCATCTCCGTGCTGGCGTCGTTGCCGTAGGCCAGGTGACGACCGAACGGCGCCACGAAGGCGCCGTCGACGTACTGGGTGGCGGGGGCGGAGGACTGGGTGGGGACGGCCGCCTGCGCGGTGCCACCCAGCACGAACGAGCCGCCCGTGACGGCGCCGACAGTCACGGCGCCGCCTCTGATCATCGACCGCCGGGAGAATTTGGCGCGGAGGTACTCGTGCTGCTCGGCCATGCTCATGCGCTCGGCCAGCTTGTCGGGTACTCCCATACGAGGAATGTCCATGACGTCTGAAACTCGTCTCCACAAGCAACGTGGCGCAAGACACAGGATGGACAGGCTACGAACAGAGCCCCATAAGAGACTGAACAGGCCGTTGCCCGGAATCGGGCAGGATTCTTGCTAAACCGCCATCCCGTACTCCAGGATCTACGGGTGCACGACGAACTTGTTGATCATCTGACGCGGTCCTCGCCCCTGAGCCGGGGCGAGGCGCTGCGGGTGATACAGGACGTGCTCGCCTACTTCGACGAGACGGCCGGGGACTACGTCCGGCGCCGCCACCGCGAACTGCAGGCAGAAGGCCTGGTGAACGCGGAGATCTTCGAACGGATCGAGGCGGATCTGAAGTACAGGGCGGTCGCCCCGCCGGAGCTCACCCTCCGGCAGCTGCGCCGCATGGTCTACGGCTGAGGAATACGGAACACCTATATATGTGCGGAATTGTCGGATACATCGGTAAGCGTGACGTGGCCCCGCTCCTCCTGGAGGGTCTGCAGCGGCTGGAATACCGCGGCTACGACTCGGCGGGCATCGTCGTCACCTCCCCGAAGGCGGCCGGCCTGAAGATGGTCAAGGCCAAGGGCCGGGTCCGGGACCTGGAGGCCAAGGTCCCGGCGCGCTTCAAGGGCACCACCGGTATCGCCCATACCCGCTGGGCCACCCACGGCGCACCCTCCGACGTGAACGCCCACCCGCACATGTCCGCCGACCAGAAGGTCGCCCTCGTCCACAACGGCATCATCGACAACGCCGCCGACCTGCGCCGCAAGCTGGAGGCGGACGGCGTCGAGTTCCTCTCCGAGACCGACACCGAGGTCCTCGTCCACCTCATCGCCCGCTCCCAGGCGGAGACCCTGGAGGAGCGGGTCCGACAGGCGCTGCACCTGATCGAGGGCACCTACGGCATCGCCGTGATGCACGCCGACTTCCCCGAGCGCATCGTGGTGGCCCGCAACGGCTCCCCGGTCGTCCTCGGCATCGGCGACAAGGAGATGTTCGTCGCCTCCGACATCGCGGCCCTGGTCACCCACACCCGTCAGATAGTGACCCTGGACGACGGCGAGATGGCCACCCTCAAGGCCGACGACTTCCGGACATACACCACCGAGGGCACCCGCACGACCGCCGAGCCGACCACCGTGGAGTGGGAGGCCGAGTCGTACGACATGGGCGGCCACGACACCTACATGCACAAGGAGATCTCCGAGCAGCCCGACGCGGTCGACCGCGTGCTGCGCGGCCGGATCGACGACCGCTTCTCCACCGTGCACCTCGGCGGCCTCAACCTGGACGCCCGGGACGCGCGTGCCGTGCGCCGGGTGAAGATCCTCGGCTGCGGCACCTCGTACCACGCGGGCATGATCGGCGCCCAGATGATCGAGGAGCTGGCCCGGATCCCCGCGGACGCCGAGCCGGCCTCCGAGTTCCGCTACCGCAACCCGGTCGTCGACCCCGACACCCTGTACATCGCGGTCTCCCAGTCCGGTGAGACGTACGACGTGCTCGCCGCCGTCCAGGAGCTGAAGCGCAAGGGCGCGCGGGTGCTCGGCGTGGTGAACGTGGTCGGCTCGGCGATCGCCCGCGAGGCGGACGGCGGCATGTACGTGCACGCCGGGCCGGAGGTCTGCGTGGTCTCGACGAAGTGCTTCACCAACACGACGGTCGCGTTCGCGTTGTTGGCACTGCACCTGGGTCGCACCCGTGACCTCTCCGTCCGCGACGGCAAGCGGATCATCGACGGACTGCGCAAGCTGCCGGCCCAGATCTCGGAGATCCTCGCCCAGGAGGCGGAGATCGAGAAGCTGGCCGCGGAGTACGCCGACGCCCGCTCGATGCTCTTCATCGGCCGCGTCCGGGGCTACCCGGTGGCCCGCGAGGCGTCCCTGAAGCTCAAGGAGGTCTCCTACATCCACGCGGAGGCCTACCCGGCGTCGGAGCTGAAGCACGGCCCGCTGGCCCTGATCGAGCCGGCGCTCCCCACGGTGGCGATCGTCCCCGACGACGACCTCCTGGAGAAGAACCGTGCGGCCCTGGAGGAGATCAAGGCCCGCAGCGGAAAGATCCTGGCGGTGGCCCACCAGCACCAGGAGAAGGCGGACCGCACGATCGTCGTCCCGAAGAACGAGGACGAACTCGACCCCATCCTGATGGGCATCCCCCTCCAACTCCTCGCCTACCACACGGCGAAGGCCCTGGGCCGCGACATCGACAAGCCGCGGAACCTGGCGAAGTCGGTGACGGTGGAGTAGGACCGTTCGGTTGTGCGGGCCGATGGGGGCTGGTCGCGCAGTTCCCCGCGCCCCTTTGGGGCGCGTTGATCCAGCGTCCCGTCAGGGGCGCGGGGAAC
>NZ_JBSHAF010000043.1:0-64402 GCF_053611365.1 Streptomyces sp. NPDC054813
ACAACGAGTACAAGAAGCAGGACTCCGAGCACCTGCTGGAGACCACCGGCAAGCAGCTCCGCAAGCTCATGTCGTGGGTCAACGAAGAGGCGTGACAGGAAAACGGATGTGCATGCACAGGGCATGTGCAAGCTTCCTGTACAGGACGCCCACCCGATAAAGTAGTCAGTGAAATCAGCGCGAGGGGGAAATGTGATACGCGCAGCAGTCTTGGTAGGAATTGGAGCGGCAATTCCGCCGCGTTCGGTCTCGAATGATGAACTCGCCGAGACACTGGACACCAACGACGCATGGATTCGTACGAGGACTGGTATTCGTACCCGGCACTGGGCCGACACGGGAACCAGCACTGGTGATCTCGCGACCGCCGCCGGTGCGCGGGCGCTGAAATCCGCCGGGGTCGATTCCGTGGATCTGGTGATCCTGGCGACCAGCACCGGAAACCAGCCCATGCCCGGCACGGCGCCCGAAGTGGCGACCGCGCTCGGACTCGGGCACGTCGCCGCCTACGACATCTCGGCGGCCTGTTCCGGATTCCTCTACGCGCTGTCCGCCGCGGCCGGGGCGATCGCGTCCGGCGTCGCGGAACGGGTCCTGGTCGTCGGCGCGGACGTCTGGTCCACGCGGCTCAACCCGCAGGACCGCTCCACCACCATCATCTTCGGAGACGGCGCCGGAGCCGCGGTCCTGCGCGCGGGCGGCGCCGACGAGGACGGCGCGCTGCTCGGCTTCGACCTGGGCAGCGACGGGACCGGCCACGAGATGGCCCAGGTGGCCGGCGGCGGTTCGCGGGAGCGGGGCAGCGGACTGCCGCCCAGGCCCGAGGACGCGTATATGACCATGCAGGGCAAGGACATGTTCACGCACGCCGTGAACAGGATGGTCGGCTCGTCCGAGCAACTGCTCGAGCGGATCGGCTGGAGCGCGGCGGATGTCGACTGGTGTGCCGCGCACCAGGCGAACATCCGGATCCTGCACACGGTCGCGGACGTGCTCGGTGTCGAACGGTCCCGCATGCTGGTCCACCTCGACCAGGTCGGCAACACCTCGGCCGCCTCGATTCCACTGGCGCTGACCGACGCGGCCGTGAGCGAGCGGATCAAGGCCGGCGACCGTGTGTTGCTGACCGCGTTCGGCGGCGGCCTCAGCTGGGCCTCGACCGCACTGCGGTGGCCGGAAATCGACGTCACGGAAATCTCCACGGACATCTGAGCCGCCTGATTCCCGCGGCTTTCCTTCCTCGTATACGCCTGTCATGTGAAAAGGGACCCATGAATTCCCAAACAGTAGCCGAGAGCATCGCTACCATCCTGACCGAAAACTTCGATCTGGATCAGGTTGTCACCCCCTCTACCCCGTTTAGTGAGATGGAACTCGACTCGCTGATCATGCTGGAGCTTTCCGTGATCATCGAGCGGAAGTACGGCATCAAAATAGCCGAGGAGGAGCTGGTCGATGCCGGCAGTGTGGCTGCGGTCGTCGCGCTGATGGAATCCCGCGGCAGCGTCGACACCCCCGCTGGCTGAACCCCCCTTTCCCACCCGCTTCCGCTCCCTTCTGGAGGACCGTCATGCACAGCCGCATAGGGATATTCCTGTCCCCCGTGAACGAGCCCGGCCAGGACCCGCACCTGGTGCTGCGCCGTCAGCTCGACCTGGTGGAGAAGGCCGACGTGCTCAACCTCGACGAGGCCTGGTTCGGCGAGCACCACACACTCGGCTGGGGCCTCGTGGGCGCCCCGGAGACGATGATCGCCGCCGCGTCCCAGCGGACCCGGCAGATCAAGCTGGCCAACGGAGTCGTACCGCTGCCCTGGCACCACCCCTTCCACGTGGCCTCGCGTGCCGTGCACCTGGACCACCTCACCCGGGGCCGCTACATTCTCGGCGTCGGCCCCGGCATCTTCCCGGACGCGCAGATGCTCGGCATCGAAGCGAGCGAGCAGCGTACCCGGCTCGCCGAAGCGCTGCCGACGGTGATCGAACTGGTCAACGGCGAGGGCCGGATCACCGACAAGACCGATTGGTACGGGCTGCGCGACGCCAAGCTCCAGCTGCCCCGCTACACCCCCGGTGGCCTGGAGGTGGCCATCGCCAGCGGTGGCACCTCGCCCAGCAGCCCGGTCCTCGCCGGGCAGCACGGCACCAGCCTGGTCTCCTTCGCACTCAGCCAGCCCGGCGCGCCCCGGACCATTGACCTCGCCCAGCAGTGGAGTTACGCCGAGGAGGCCGCCGAGGAACACGGCCACACCATGGTCCGTGACAACTGGCGGGTGGCCCTGCCGGTGCATGTCGCGGAGACCACGGAGCAGGCGTTCGCCGACGTCCGCGAGGGCTTCGACCGCTGGCTCTTCGACTTCTTCGGCCGCGCGGCCGGCCGCGACGTGTCCACGCCGGGTGTGCCCAAGGGACGGGAGCTCGAGGCGCGGGTCGAGGTGGGCGGCGCGATCGTCGGTTCGCCCGAGGACGTCGTCGCGGGCATCCGGCGGCTGCAGGAGCGCACCGGCGGATTCGGCACCCTGCTGGTCTACGTGCCGGACTGGTGCTCCTGGGAGAAGACGGACAGGAGCCTGGAGCTGCTTGCCCGTTACGTCGCACCGCAGCTGACCGGTGCCGTCGCGCGCCCCAAGGAATCCATCGAGCACATCGTGGCCGCCCGGGGCTGACCCCGGGGCACGCGATCCCCAGCTGAATCCCCCCACCCAATATCCGAACCGGAGCCTTCATGACCGCCGTCGGTAGGAACACGGCCGAGGTCGCCCAGAGTGCGGAGCACCAGGTCCCGCGATCACGGACACCTCTTCTCTTCGCCAGCCTCGTGGCCGGCAACTACCTTGTCATCCTCGACGTCTCCATCCTGAACGTCGCCCTTCCCGACGTGCGCAGCGATCTGCACGCCACCGCGTCCCAACTGCCGTGGACGGCGGACGCGTACACGGTCGTCTTCGCGGGTCTGCTTCTGGCCTCCGGAGCGGTCGCCGACCGCTGGGGTCCGCGCCGTGTCTACCGCACTGCCCTGTGCCTGTTCGCGCTGCTCTCCCTGGCCTGCGCCGCCGCCCCCAACGCCGCCGGTCTGATCGCAGGCCGGGCGGCGCTCGGCATCGCGGCGGCCGGCCTGGTCCCGGCCTCGATCGCGCTGCTTGCCAAGCTCTATCCGGACCCCGGCAAGCGGTCCCGGGCGATCGGCGCCTGGGGCGCGCTGAGCTCCAGCGGATTCATCGCGGGCCCGCTGATCGGCGGCGGCCTGGTGGAACTCGGCGGCTGGCGCGCGGTGTTCCTCGTCAACCCGGTGATCATCTGCCTGGTGCTGCTGCCCACGAGGTGGCTCAGCGCCCACCGGCCGACGTCCTTCAAACGGATCGACTACGCGGGTCTCGTCCTGTCGATCGTCGGGCTCGGCGCCGTCACCTTCGGTCTGATCGACGCGGGCAGCCAGGGCTGGGACCGGCCCGTCGCGCTGAGCGCGCTGGCCGTCGGCGTGCTCGCGTTCGTGGCGCTGCTGCTCGTCGAGCGGAAGGTGGAGGCGCCGGTCCTGCCGCCCCGCCTGATGTCGCTCGGCCGGGTCCGCGCCGACCTGATGGCGGGCGCGATGTCGTGCTTCGTCTTCTACGGCTCGTTCTTCGCGCTCACCCTGTGGCTGATCCGGGAGCGGGACCTGTCCCCGCTGCAGACCGGTGTCGCCCTGCTGCCGATGACGCTGCCCGCCTGCGTCATCCCGCTGCTCGCGGGACGCGCGGTCGTCAAGTACGGGGCCAGGGCGGTCATCCTGGTGGGGCTCGGGGCGCATGTGCTGGCCGGGCTCGGGCTGTGCTTCGTCGGCGACCACCCGCCGCTGGCGGCGCTGGTCCCCATGGAGATCCTGCTGACCCTCGGGGGGACGACGGTGGTGCCCGCCGCCACCGCCGACATGGCCTCGGCCGCCCCGCCGGAGCTGGCCGCTACCGGCCAGGGCGCGGCAACCGCCTCCCGGCAGGCCGGAGTCGCCCTGGGTGTCGCCGTCCTCGGCACCCTGTCCACGCTGCCCTCGACCGGGGTGGTCGTGATGGTTGCCTCCGCGTTGGCGCTCGTGGTCGTCCTGGCCGTGCTGCGCAGGCCGGCGAGCCCGGCGGACGTCACATGAGCGGGGCGCGCGGCCGGTCCGGAGCGGGTGGGGGCGCGGTCGGGGGAGCGGCGTTCTTCGACGTCGACGAGACGCTGATCACCGCCAAGTCCATGTTCGAGTTCCTGCGCTTCTGGCTGGCTCGAAACGGCGACGACGGCACCCGGTACGCGCGCCACGCCGCCGCCCTGCGGGACATGTCCGCACTCGGCATGCCCCGCGAGGAGGTCAACAGCGCCTACTACCAGTACTACGCGGGCTCCTACGCCGCCGACGTCCGGGCGGCGGGCCGTGACTGGTACGCCGGGTACAGGGAACGCCCGGACGCCTTCGTCACCGCGGGCCTGTCCGCGCTGGCCCGGCACCGGGCGGCCGGAGACACCGTCGTGCTGGTCTCCGGCTCCTTCCGGGCCTGCCTCGCTCCGCTCGCCGAGGATCTGGCGGCGGACCGGGTGCTGTGCGGTGAACTCGTCGTCGACGAGCGCGGGTTCCTCACCGGCGAGGTCGTGCAGCCGATGATCGGCCGGGCGAAGGCGGACGCCGTCGAGCGGACGATGCGCGAGCTCGGCCTGGCCGCCGAGGACTGCTGTGGATACGGGGATCACGCCAGTGATCTCGACATGTTGCGCGTGGTGGGCAGGCCGTCGGTGATCGGGGACGATCCGACGCTCGGCGAGCTCGCCCGGACGCGTGGCTGGCCGGTGTTGTCATCGGCCCACGGAGGAAGAAAGGAAAGCTAGTTGAGTACGCAGACCACACAGCCGGGACCGGACACGTCCAGGGACTTCACGAGCAAGGTGGCTCTCATCACCGGGGCCGACCGGGGCATAGGCCGCGCCCTGGCGAGCAGGCTCGGCGCCCAGGGGTGCCGGCTGGTCCTCCACTCGCACAACGGGGAGGGCTTGAAGAAGACCGTCGCCGACGAGGGCTGGACGGACGAGCAGGTGCTCACCGCCGTCCACGACGTGGCCGACGCCGCGGCCGTCGAGGCGGCCGTCACCGATGCCGTCGCCCGCTTCGGGAAGATCGACTACCTGCTGAACGTGGCGGGTGTCGCCCACCCCGGCGGTGTCCTCACCACGAGCCAGGAGATCTGGGACCGCACCCTCGCCACCAACCTGACCGGCTACTTCGTGATGGCCCGGGTCGTGCTGCCGTACATGAAGGAAGCCGGCGACGGGTTCGTCGTCAACATGTCGTCGATCTGGGGCAAACGGACCGCGCCGCCCGGAGCCATGCTCGCCTACTCGGTGTCGAAGTGGGGGGTCGAGGGCCTCACCAAGGCGCTCGCCGAGGAGGCCAAGCCGTGGGGTGTCCGTGTCTCGGGCATCGTCCTCGACAAGGTCGACACCGCCTTCCGCGAGAACATGCCGGGCGAGCTCACCCAGGAGCAGTGCGATCGGATGCTGGCCGCCGACGATGTTGCCGACGCCACCTGCGCGATCCTCACCAGCTCGCGCGGTGCGCATGTCGCCACTGTCGAGCTCGACGCCTGGCAGTGGGTCTGATGACAGCGCAGACTCCCACGACGCGCTACATAGTCGGTGACCGCTTCGAGCCGTTCGCCACCCACGACACGATCCGCACGGTCTCCCGCTTCGTCGCCGACCTGCGCGCGGATCGCCACCGGGACGACACGGAGCTCGTCCTGGTCGAGGGCCAGGGCCTCACCTCCTTCGACTGGGACCGCATGCGGGACGAGCTGGACCGCCGGGGCCTTCGGGAGCGCACGCGGATCCGGGAGAACGACGCGGGCTGCCTGTGCCGGCAGACCGAGACGCACAAGCACCGCGAGTGCAACGTCCTGATCGCGGGCCTCGACCGGGCCGGCGAGAGCCGCTTCCGGGCGGCCCTGCGTATCCACAACGACCAGGAACTGCTCCTCGATCACCAGGGCGGGCACGTGCAGGGCATGGTCGTCCTGGAGGCCGCACGCCAGATGTTCGTGGCGGTGAGCGAGCGGTACTACCTGTCCCGCTGGCCCGAGCAGCACTACAGCTTTGTGCTCGACAGCATGGACAGCAAGTTCCTGACCTTCCTGTTCCCACTGGCTGCCACCATCGAGTACGAGGTCCTCTCCGCCGACCTGAGCGACTCCTCCCAGCTGTCCTTCGACGTCCGCGTCACCTTCGAGCAGGCCGGCCTGCCCGCCGCCACCGTTCGCATGGTGTGCGGCGCCATCCACAGCTCGGCCCTGGGCCAGAAGGAACGCCGGGGCACCGCACGGGCCCTGAGGGTGCTCGGCCGCCGCGAGGCGGACCTGGTCCCGGCCGGCTGAACCGTTCTCCCGTGGATTTGTGTACACGACCTCTGAAGGGACCCCCATGTCATCCGCACTGCTTCTGGTGACCGAGATCCCCGTGGGCGAGCGCGCCGACGAGGCACTCGCCGCATGGCAGAACCGGCCCAGCGCGCCGGGCTCCGTCCTCTACCGGGGTCTGGAGGCCCCGACCCTGCTCGAACTCACTCCGCTCGACGGCCTCGACGGCCTCGCCGCTCTGGACGAGCACTGGCGCCAGCAGGCCAAGGAACTGGCCGAGCTGGTCATCGGTGACGTGCGCCGCCAGGTGCTGCGCTTCGTGGAGGCGCCGAAGCCGGCCCCGGCCGGCGCGGCCCTCCCGGACACCCCCTACGTCCAGCTGCGGCACGTCGAGGTGAAGCCCCCCGTCCACGAGGAGTACCTGGACTGGCGGGACGGCACGATCTTCGACGTCGTACGGACGACGGAGCAGGTGGAGACGTTCCTCGCCTATCACTCGCTGCTGTCCACGGAGCCCGGGGTCATGTTCGTCTCCGGGTTCTCCTGCGACCCCGAGGACTACCTGTCTGCGTTCTCCTCGGAGCGCTATGGCGAGATCGCGCGGTACGCGCACGCCCGTTTCGTCACCGAGGAAGGCCTGTACACCCGTCTCTACCGACGCGTCACCAAGGACACCTGATGGGCCCGCAGTCGATGTCGTACGAACTGAGCGTCACCACCCAGGGCCCGCTGTACCCGCCCAGCGAAGTCATGGACCCCGACGGGAACTTCGTGGTGATCGGCTACGTCAATCGGGAGGCGGCCGGCGGAGGGGTCACCTCCGAGTGGGGCAGCGCGATCGTCGCTGCGGACAGCCCCCTGCCGGAGCTGGGCGGCACGGCCCCGTATCGCATAGTCCGCGAGCTGGGCCCGCAGCTGTCGGCCGCGGACGAAAGCCTGGTCCTGCACACGCTGCCGCTGCCGCTGCCGTGCACCAACTACCCGGAGGTCTTCGCGCCGGACCAACTTCCCGACCCCTTCGCGGTGGTTCGTCCCAGCTACGCCTTCCACGAAGTGCCGCTGCCGGACCTGCGCCCCGAGGACGGGCCGAAGGTGACGGAACCGATCACGCTCGGCCAGTGGGTGCAGGCGGCCGGCGAGGTGCGGGTCACGCTGGTGGACGGGGGCCGGGCGGCTGACTTCCACTGCGAGTTCACCGGGCTGCTGCCGAACAGCCTCTACACGGTGATGTCCGTGCGGCGCCGCGACCTGGACCCCTCGGGGCCGGTACGGCCGGGCCCGCTCGGCGTGCCGAACGTGCTGATTGCCGACCACAAGGGCAACGGCAGTTACCACGCGCGGATGCCGAACCCGTTCCCCGACCCGGAGACCGCGGCCGGTGACCGGATCATGAACGTCGTCCTGCTGTGGATGAGTTACCAGCAGAACTACGTAGGAGCCATCGGACGGTTCGGCCTGGGCGGCGATGTCCACGCTCAACTCAAGCTGCGCGGACCGAGTTTCACCGAGTTCGTGACCCACGCCTGACAGGCACCCAGGGAAAGGGAGTAGGAAGTGGAGACGAAGGTGTCGACTCAGCGATCCTTCCGCGATGTGCTGGGCCGCTTCACCACGGGGGTCGTCCTGGTCACGGCACAGACCGAGGCCGGGCCTGCCGGAATGGCGGCCAACTCCTTCACTTCGGTGTCCCTCGTGCCCCCGTTGATCGCGCTGTGCGCGGCGCACACCTCGACGACATGGCCCGCGATCCGCGCGGCCGGGGGCTTCGCGGTGACCATCCTGCGTGAGGATCACGAGGAGGTCTGCCGGACCTTCGCCACCCGGGGCGCGGACCGGTTCGCCGGCCGAGACTGGGTCCGCACCCCTGCAGGGCATCCCCTGCTGTCGGACGGGCTCGGCTGGCTGGACTGCACCATCGAGCAGATCCACCCGGCCGGCGACCACGAACTGGTCATCGCCAGGGCCTTGGACTGGTCCTCAGGGGTCGGGCCGGAGGCCGCCTCGGCGGGCCCGCTGGTCTTCCACTCCGGACGCTATGTGCGGCTGGCATCCTGACCGGAAGATCCTCAACTGCCCAAGGACAGACGGGATATGGGTCCCGCGGAAAGGTACGAGCAATGAAGAGCTACACCGGTGACGTCCAGGCCGGCGGCCCCGGGGACACCCGGGAGACGACCGACCTGGTGATCACGAAGGTCTCGGTCGGCGAGATCGACAACAACGTCTACCTGCTGCGCTGTCGGACAACCGGCGAACAGCTCCTGATCGACGCGGCGGCCGAGCCGCAGACGCTGCTGGACCTTGTCGGTGACGGCGGCCTGGCCACGGTGTTCACCACGCACCAGCACTGGGACCACCACCGGGCCCTGGCCGACATGGTCGCCGCCACCGGTGCCCGCTCCCTCGTCGGACGCGACGACGCGCCAGGTCTCCCGGTCGCGGACGTCCTGGTGGACGACGGTGACACTGTGCGGGTCGGCGCCGTGTCCCTCACCGCGATCCATCTGGTGGGCCACTCGCCGGGCTCCACCGCGCTGCTCTACCGCGACCCGAAGGGGCATCCGCACGTGTTCACCGGGGACAGCCTCTTTCCCGGCGGCATCGGCAACACAGAGAAGGACCCGGCGCGCTTCGCCTCGCTCCTCCACGACGTCGAAACGAAGATCTTCGATCAGCTCCCCGACGACACCTGGGTCTACCCGGGCCACGGCAGGGACACCACACTCGGAGCGGAGCGGCCGTCCCTGCGGCAGTGGCGGGAACGCGGTTGGTGACGGGCGAGCAGCATGCGCGGCCGCCCACCGGATTACGCGGACTTCCCGCCGTCTTCTGGTGGATCTGGGCCAGTCTGCTGATCAACTGGCTCGGTGCCTTCGCGGGACCGATGCTGGCCTTCTCGCTCACCGCGGACCGGGGCTACTCCGCCTCGTACGCCGGATTCGTCGTCTCGCTGCTGGGGCTCGGCGCCATCGTGGGCAACGCGCTCGGGGGCGTCCTCGCGGACCGGTACGGGCGACGCGTCACCCTCGTGAGCGGCCATGTGTGGACCGCCGCCACCATGGCCGCCCTCGGGCTCGTGCAGGACCGCACGGCCGTGGCCGCCGCCTCCTTGGCGGTGGGAATCGGGACCGGGGTGGTGCGGCCGGCCGCGGGTGCCGCGCTTGCGGACGTGCTGCCGGCCGCAGACCGGCAGCGGGCCTTCGCCCTCAACTACTGGGCGGTGAACGCCGGAATGGCGGTCTCCGCCGTGCTCGCCGGGCTGCTGGTGCGGCAGGGCTACACCCTGCTGTTCGTCGCCGATGCGGCTACGACGCTGCTGTGTGCGCTGGTCGTCCTGGCGAAGGTCCCGGAAACCCTGCCCGGACGCGCTTTGCCCGGCGCGGCGGCCCAGGAGCCGTCGCGCGAGTCCGCGGGCGCACAAGAGGTGCGCGGGGCCGTCCCCACACGGCAGGACCGGTCCTTTGTCCTGTTCACCCTGCTGACGCTGCTGTTCGCCCTCGCCTTCGAGCAGCGCTCCGGCTCCCTGGCCATGGTGATGGCGGCCCAGGGACACTCTCCCGCGGTCTTCAGCCTGCTCAACGCGGTCAACGCGGCGCTGGTGGTCGTCGTGCAGATCCCGCTCACCCGGCTGATGAGCCGCCGCTCCAAAGGCAGCGCCCTGTGGGCCGGAGGACTTCTCGTCGGGGCGGGACTCGCGGTGACGGCCTTCGCCGACAGCCCGTGGCTCTACGTCGGTGCGGTGGTCGTCTGGACCTTCGGCGAGATGCTCCAGGCGCCGGCGGGCAGCGCGGTCGTCGCAGAGCGGGCCCCGGAGCAGCAGCGCGGTCGCTACCTGGGCATGTACGCCGCGGCCTGGTCGGCCGCCGGCTTCCTCGGTCCGGTCGGCGGTGGCTGGGTCCTCGACCGGTGGGGTGGCACCGCGCTGTGGACGGTGTCCGCTGCGTTCGCCGGCGCGGCCGGCTGCGGATGGCTCCTGATCACCGGCACTCAAGGCTTCCGCATGGCACCCGCCGTGCGGGAAGGAGGCGGGACACCGCTTCCGCGTATCGCATCAGAGGGGAAACGAGTATGAACCAGCAGCTGTTCGTCACCAACTGTGTCCCGGCGCACGTCGCCGAGGAGACGGAGCAGCTCGTCATCGAGAACTGTGTCCCCGCGCACGTGGGCGAGCAGTTCGTCGTCGAGAACTGTGTGCCGGCGCACGTGGCCTGACGGTGACCGACCGCACGGTCGCGGAGACCGGCCAGGACGGCACTGTCCGTCCTGCGCCGGGCTCCGCCACCACGTCTTTCTGTGTCACGAGAACACGCGTCCTGACCGGTGTCGGCGGAACCCCGCCGACGCTGCATCTGGCCGTCAGTGATCTCGCCGATGCCACCGACCGGCCTTGGCAGAGTTGCCTGCGGACCTTCGGAACATCCTGGGAGGGGCCGGAGCAGGCGCGCCGGTCCGCCGAGGGCGAAGCCGTGGAACGCCACTGCGAGGCGCACGCCCCCGCGTCCGAACGCCTCCACTGGGGCAGCTACCGCGAGTTGACCCGCCGGGGCCTGCGCGCGCTCCATCCGCACCGGATCGTCCTCTACTCCGCCCGGCAGTACGCCACGCCCGGCTTCCCCTTCCGGCCCTTCGGGCCCGACTCACCCGCCCACTGGCTCGAGGCCCGGTCCGTGACGCACGGCACGTCGTTGCTGGTGCCGGCGTTCCTCGTCCACTCCGCCTGGCCGCACATGCCCCAGCCGCATCCGGAGCCGCTCTATGCGTTTCCGGCCGTGGGCGGCGTCGCTGCGGGGCCCACCGAGGAATTCGCCCTGGTCAGTGGGCTCGAAGAGGTCATCGAACGTGATGCGGCCGCCGTGTGGTGGGCCAACGCGTACCCCGCACCCGCTCTTCCGGCAGACACATCGCTGCGCCACTTGGTCGAGGGCGCGCAGCGAGCCTTCGACGTCCGCTACACCCACCTGGCGAACGACTCCGGCGTGCCGGTCGTCGCCGCCGGTGTCCGCAGTCGTGCCGAGGGCTGGCTGACCTACGGTTTCGCAGCCCGCGCGGATCCCATGGAGGCCGCCGGCAAGGCGCTGGCCGAGGCCTGCACCCTGCAGATCACCTGCCAGTCGCTGGACAGCCCCTCGGGCGTACCCCACCCCGCCGGACGTCCCTCCCCGTTCAAGGGCTGGCGCCAGGACCGCCGCTACCTGGACTCCTACCGCGCCGACGGGTGCGACGCCGTCGAGCAGTTGTGCCACCTGCAGCTCTACCTGGACCGCCGGGCAGCGGACCGGGTCGCCCCCTGGGCCTGGGCGCCCTTGACCGGCGCATGGGCGGAGGTTCCTGCACTGCCCCGGCGAGCGGCCGACGTGCTGACGGCTCGCGTGGCCGACGCCGGGCACGAGGTGCTCAGCGTGGATCTGACCACGCCCGAGGCCGCCGCCGCCGGTATGTTCGTGGTCCGCGTCATCGTTCCGGGTCTGGTGGGAGCTGCTCCGGCCGCTTACCCGGCGCTGGGCGGGCGGCGTATGAGGGAGGTGGCCGTCCGACTCGGGTGGCGAGCACATGCGTGGGAGGAGGAGTCGCTCAACACCTTTCCCATGCCGCATTCCTGAGTGGACCGTATGAAGCGTTCGGCACCGTGGTCGGCCGCGGCTGTTGCGTGTGCTGCCGCGCTCGTCGGCGTGAGGGCGTGGGCGAGGAGCGCGCGAGTGTCGGCGATCGTTTCGGATGTGCGATCTCGACAAGCTGTGCCACGGTGGTGGCGCTGCGGAACTGCCCGGGTCGGGTTTTCGCTTCGCTGGGTGTGGGGAGCGCGGACGCCTCTGGACGGTTGGTCCAGGGACTTTCCGCCGCGTAAGCAGGGAAGGCCCCGACAGCGCCGAAAGACACGAACGCGCTGGTCAGGGCCTGATTCCCTAGCACTCGATGATGTTCACCGCCAGCCCGCCCCGGGCCGTCTCCTTGTACTTGACGCTCATGTCGGCGCCCGTGTCCTTCATGGTCTTGATGACCTTGTCCAGGGACACCTTGTGGGAGCCGTCGCCGCGCATGGCCATGCGGGCCGCGGTGACCGCCTTGACCGCGGCCATGCCGTTGCGCTCGATGCAGGGGATCTGGACCAGGCCGCCGACCGGGTCGCAGGTGAGGCCGAGGTTGTGCTCCATGCCGATCTCGGCCGCGTTCTCGACCTGCTCGGGGGATCCGCCCAGCACCTCGGCCAGCGCGCCCGCCGCCATCGAGCAGGCGGAGCCGACCTCGCCCTGGCAGCCGACCTCGGCGCCGGAGATGGAGGCGTTCTCCTTGAAGAGCATGCCGATCGCGCCGGCGGCGAGCAGGAAGCGGACCACGCCGTCCTCGTCGGCGCCCGGGACGAAGTTGATGTAGTAGTGCAGGACGGCCGGGATGATGCCCGCCGCGCCGTTCGTGGGGGCGGTGACCACCCGGCCGCCCGCCGCGTTCTCCTCGTTCACGGCCATCGCGTAGAGCGTGATCCACTCCATCGCGTGCGCCAACGGGTCGCCCTCGGCGCGCAGTTGGCGCGCGGTGACGGCGGCACGGCGGCGGACCCGCAGCCCGCCGGGGAGGATCCCCTCCCGCGACATCCCGCGCGCGACGCACGCCTGCATCACCCGCCAGATGTCCAGCAGACCCTCGCGGATCTCCTCCTCGGTACGCCAGGCCCGCTCGTTCTCCAGCATCAGCGCGGAGATCGACAGACCCGTCTCCTTCGTCAGGCGCAGCAGCTCGTCGCCCGTGCGGAAGGGGTACTTCAGGACCGTGTCGTCCAGCTTGATGCGGTCCGCGCCGACCGCCTCCTCGTCGACGACGAACCCGCCGCCGACCGAGTAGTACGTCTTGGACAGCAGCTCCGCCCCGGACGCGTCGTACGCCCAGAGGGTCATGCCGTTCGCGTGGTACGGGAGGGTCTTCCGGCGGTGCAGCTTCAGGTCGGCGTCGAAGGAGAACGCGATCTCGTGCTCGCCGAGGAGCGACAGGCGCTTCGTGGTCTTGATCGCTTCGACCCGGTCGTCCGCGCCCTCCACGTCGACCGTGCGCGGCGAGGCGCCCTCCAGACCGAGCAGCACCGCCTTCGGGGTGCCGTGGCCGTGGCCGGTCGCACCGAGCGACCCGTACAGCTCGGAGCGTATGGAGGTGACGGAGTCCAGCAGCCCTTCGTTGCGCAGGCGTCGTGCGAACATGCGGGCCGCGCGCATCGGGCCGACGGTGTGGGAGCTCGACGGGCCGATGCCGATCGAGAACAGGTCGAAGACCGAGATGGCCACGGGAACTCCTCCGAAAAGGGCGGGGGCACACGCCATCGGGTGCCCCCGCCGGGGAACTACTTGTTCAGACCGGGGTACAGCGGGTGCTTGTCGGTCAGGGCCTGGACCCGGGCCTTCAGGGCCGCCGCGTCGTAGGACGGCTTCAGCGTCTCGGCGATCACGTCCGCGACCTCGGCGAAGTCCTCGGCCGTGAAGCCTCGGGTGGCCAGCGCCGGGGTGCCGATCCGCAGACCCGAGGTCACCATCGGCGGCCGCGGGTCGTTCGGGACGGCGTTGCGGTTGACCGTGATGCCGACCTCGTGGAGACGGTCCTCGGCCTGCTGCCCGTCCAGCTCGGACGCGCGCAGGTCGACGAGGATCAGGTGGACGTCCGTACCTCCGGACAGCACGTTCACGCCGGCCTCGCGGGCGTCCGCCGCCGTCAGCCGCTCGGCGAGGATGCGCGCACCCTCCACCGTACGACGCTGGCGCTCCTTGAAGTCCTCCGAGGCGGCGACCTTGAAGGAGACCGCCTTCGCCGCGATCACGTGCTCCAGGGGACCGCCCTGGAAGCCCGGGAAGACGGACGAGTTCAGCTTCTTCGCGAAGGCCTGGCGGGCCAGGATGATCCCGCCGCGGGGACCGCCGAGGGTCTTGTGGGTGGTGGAGGTGACCACGTCGGCGTACGGCACCGGGTTCTCGTGCAGGCCCGCCGCGACCAGGCCGGCGAAGTGGGCCATGTCGACCCACAGGTAGGCCTCGACCTCGTCGGCGATCCGCCGGAACTCGGCGAAGTCCAGCTGGCGGGGGTACGCCGACCAGCCGGCGATGATCACCTTCGGCCGGTGCTCCTTGGCGAGCCGCTCCACCTCGGCCATGTCGACGAGACCGGCGTCGTCGACGTGGTAGGCGACGACGTCGAACTGCTTGCCGGAGAAGTTCAGCCGCATGCCGTGGGTCAGGTGGCCGCCGTGCGCCAGGTCCAGACCCAGGATGGTGTCGCCGGGCTGGGCCAGCGCGAACAGGGCCGCCTGGTTGGCGGAGGCACCGGAGTGCGGCTGCACGTTGGCGTACTCGGCGCCGAACAGCTCCTTCACCCGGTCGATGGCGATCTGCTCGGTGACGTCGACGTGCTCGCAGCCGCCGTAGTAGCGGCGGCCGGGGTAGCCCTCGGCGTACTTGTTGGTGAGTACCGAGCCCTGCGCCTCCATGACCGCGACCGGAGCGAAGTTCTCCGAGGCGATCATCTCCAGGGTGGACTGCTGGCGCGCCAGCTCGGCGTCGACCGCCGCCGCGACCTCCGGGTCGAGCTCGTGCAGGGGCGTGTTCAGAACGGACATCTGTTTCTACGACTCCTCAGCCGGCGGTGAAGGCGGTGTACTCGTCGGCGGAGAGCAGGTCGGCCGGCTCGTCCGCGAAACGCACCTTGAACAGCCAGCCGCCCTCGAAGGGGGCCGAGTTCACCAGGGACGGGTCGTCCACGACGTCCTCGTTGATCTCGGTGATCTCACCGCTGACCGGCGAGTAGAGGTCGGAGACCGACTTGGTCGACTCCAGCTCGCCGCAGGACTCGCCCGCGGTCACGGTGTCGCCGACGGCCGGGAGCTGGACGAAGACGACGTCACCGAGCGCGTTGGCCGCGTGCTCCGTGATGCCGACCGTCGCCACGCCGTCCGCGGCGGCCGACAGCCACTCGTGCTCCTTGCTGTAACGCAGCTGCTGGGGGTTGCTCATGGCCTGAATTCTCCTGTACGCGGGGGAGTGGTGGTGAAAAAGGACTGCTGGAAACACGCGTGAGCAGCGGAAATGTGCGCAGGGTCACGCGCCGCCGGGCTCAGTGTCTCCTTCTGGGTCTGCCTCGGGGGTCTACTTCTGGCGCTTGTAGAACGGCAGGGCCACGACCTCGTACGGTTCGTGGCTGCCCCGGATGTCCACGCCGACACCCGCGGTGCCCGGCGCCGCGTGCGCCGCGTCGACGTACGCCATGGCGATCGGCCTGCCGAGCGTGGGGGAGGGGGCACCGGAGGTGACCTCGCCGATCACCGCGCCGCCGGCGACCACCGGGTATCCGGCGCGCGGCACCCGGCGGCCCTCGGCGACCAGGCCGACCAGCACCCGCGGCGGCTCGGCCGCGGCACGGTCGGCGGCCTCCCGGAGCGCCTCGCGCCCCACGAAGTCGCCGTCCTTCTCGAACTTCACCACCCGGCCGAGGCCGGCGTCGAAGGGGGTCAGCGAGGTGGTCAGCTCGTGCCCGTAGAGCGGCATGCCCGCCTCCAGGCGCAGGGTGTCCCGGCAGGACAGCCCGCAGGGCACCAGGCCCACCGGGGAACCCGCCTCGGTCAGCGCCTGCCACAGCTCCACCGCGTGCTCGGGCTTCACGAACAGCTCGAAGCCGTCCTCGCCGGTGTAGCCGGTGCGCGCGATCAGCGCCGGGACCCCGGCGACGGTGCCGGGCAGCCCGGCGTAGTACTTCAGGCCGTCGAGGTCGGCGTCGGTCAGCGACTTCAGGATCCCGGGCGACTCCGGTCCCTGGACGGCGATCAGCGCGTACGCGTCCCGGTCGTCCCGCACCTCGGCGTCGAACCCGGCGGCACGCTCCGTCAGTGCGTCGAGGACCACCTGGGCGTTCGAGGCGTTGGCCACGACCAGGTACTCGGTCTCGGCCAGCCGGTAGACGATCAGGTCGTCGAGGATGCCGCCGTCGGCCCGGCAGATCATGGTGTAGCGGGCGCGCCCGACGCCGACGGAGGCGATGTTGCCGACCAGGGCGTGGTTCAGCAGGTCGGCCGCCTGGGGGCCGGTCACGGCGATCTCGCCCATGTGGGAGAGGTCGAAGAGCCCGGCCCTGGTCCGCACGGCGACGTGCTCGTCGCGCTCGGATCCGTAGCGCAGGGGCATGTCCCAGCCGGCGAAGTCGGTCATGGTGGCGCCGAGCGAGCGATGCAGGGCATCGAGCGCGGTACGGCGGAGTCCAGCGGAATCGGAACTGCTCATCGGTCGGTCGTCTCCCAAAGATCCCAGGGCATGACAGGCGAGGTCTGTCCTCCCCATCTGTCATCGGAACCTGAGAGGTTCGCCCTGACCACATCGGTGGTCATGGCTTGCACCTTGGGTGGGGCCACCGACACGGCGACCCGCTTTTCAGATGTGCCTCGCCCGCGCGGTAACGGGGCCTGAGAGATTCAAGGGAGGGACTTGCTCCTTCGGCGCCCCAGCGAAGGCTGCTGAGGACTCTCCCGCGCGGATTCAAACGGCCGGTATGCAGTTGGCGGGCACATCATTGCATGCCGGGCGGAGCTTTGTAACAGGCCTGTGGCCGGAAGCGGACGGAACCGCGAGACACCGTGCATTACCTTCTCTTTACGGTAAGCGGGGAGAACCTTTCCTGAACCCCCAGGGAGGACGATCACGGTGACAAGGACCACGGCATACGCGACGACGGGTATCGCCCTGCCCGGGCAGCCGACGGCCCCGGCCCGTGAGCGGTGCGGGGAGCTCCCCCACGCTCGGCTGCGCTCGCGCGGGGGGAGCCCCATGGCACCGGTCGTCCGCGATCTGCGCGACCGCGCCGGCCGCAGCCCGAACGGCCTGCTCTTCGGCCCTCGTGACCTGGTCGTGGTCACCGGGCTGCCGGGCAGCGGCAAGTCCACCCTGATGCACCGCACCGTCCAGGGCATCCGGATCGACTCCCAGGACACCCGTGACCGCTGGGACGCCCGCCTGGCCCGCCTCCTGCCGTACGCCCTTTACCGTCCGCTGGTCCGCATCGCCCACTACGCCGGGCTGCGCCGCGCGCTGCGCACCGGCGAGGGCATGGTGGTGCACGACTGCGGTACCCAGGCCTGGGTGCGCGACTGGCTGGCCCGCGCTGCCCGCCGCCGCGGCGGCACCCTGCACCTGCTGCTCCTGGACGTCACGCCCGGCACGGCACTGGACGGGCAGCGCGAGCGCGGCCGGGGCGTCTCCCGGTACGCCTTCCTGCGCCACCGTCACGCCGCCGCTAGCCTGGTGCGGGCGGTGGAGAAGGGCGGGCTGCCCCAGGGCGTCGGCTCGGCGGTGCTCCTCGACCGGGACGCGGCGGACGTGCTGTGCCGGATCGCCTTCCGGGAAGCCGAGCGGGTCACGGGGTGAGGCATTGTCACAGCCACCCGCTAGCCTTTTCAGCCTCAGCAGCAGCGGTTTCCAGCAGGCGGTAGGCAGATGGACTTCCCGGCGGACATTCCCGCGGACTTCCCGGCACAGGCGCACCCCCACCCGCACGGCGGTTGGCCCGGCAACGAGCTGGAGGAGGTCCTGTCGGCCTCCCTCG
Organism: Streptomyces sp. NPDC054813; assembly: GCF_053611365.1. Classification (NCBI taxonomy): domain Bacteria; kingdom Bacillati; phylum Actinomycetota; class Actinomycetes; order Kitasatosporales; family Streptomycetaceae; genus Streptomyces; species Streptomyces sp. NPDC054813. The sequence goes on from NZ_JBSHAF010000043.1 coordinate 17,918, forward strand.
GCGTCCCCGCCGCGGCGGGCCGGCTCCTCGAGGTACTGGGCCGCAGTTTCCTGTGGATCCCGCTGCCGGAGGGCGGCGGCCCGCACAGCGGCCCGCTGGATCTGCCCACCACGGAGATCGAGGGCCGGGTGTACGTCCCCGTCTTCAGCTCCGAGGAGCAGTTCCGCCAGGTGGTCGGCTCCCATCTGTCGTACACGATCGCCCCGGCCGTCGAGTTCGCCCGCGGTCTGCCCCCGCAGGTCGGCATCGCCGTGAACCCCGGGGGAGTGGTGGGTGTCCCGCTGCCGCCGGAGGCGGTCGCCGAGCTGTGCCGGTCAGGCCGCAGCGAACTGGACGGCCCCGCCTCGGGCGGCCGGGTCCGGCTCTTCGAACCGGACTGGCAGGAAGACCCGGTGGACTTCCTGGCCGTGGCCTCCGCCGAGTTCGCGCAGACCGGCGTGGTCGCCACGGCCCGCCGCTGCCTGGCCGCGGTCGAGACGGCGGACCCCGTGATGTTCGTGGGCGTCGAACTGTCCCAGTGGGAGGGGGACATCAGGGCGCTGCCCCTGGAGGCGCTGGGCAAGGCCCTCGGCAGGGTCCCGGTGAAGTGGCCGGTGAACCTGGTCCTGCTGGACGTGGCGGACGACCCCGTGGGCCACTGGATGCGGGAGAACGTCCGCCCCTTCTATCAGTACGGCCACTAGGAACGCCCTGAAGGCAGCCGACCAGGGGCGCGGGGCGGTGCCGATCCGCGGCTCCGCCGCGCGGGCGCGACCGGCCACCGGGCCGGCCGCGCCCGCCGACGGACCATCGGCCCCCACCCCCTGGGCGCTTAAGCTGTCTCCAAACGCGGGGCGACCTCCAACGCGGGGCAACTCAATGAAGGGGCGGTAACACGTGAGCGCCAGCGGCACCGCGGCGACCGGACAGGTCGAGCACATGCTGCGCCAGGTAACCCCCGGGCGCTACGACGCCTACGAGGCACTCCTCCGCGCCCTCGCCACGCCCTCCTCCGGCCAGATCTGGATGCTGCTCTGGCACGGGCAGGGCGGCTCCCCCGACGCCCAGTACGGGAACATGGAGGTCGACGGCCACGGTTACGCCCCCTGCGTGACCTCGGCCCAGGAACTGTCGGCGAGCGGCTGGAACCGCTCGTACGAGGTGGTCGACGGCCTCGACGTGGCCCGCACGCTCTATCCCGACCACTTCGGCCTGTGGCTCAACCCGCACGCCCCTGGCGGCGGTGTCGGCATCCCCTGGCTGGATCTGCGCCGGATCGCGACCGGCCTGGACCGCCAGCCCGCGGGGCCGCTGCGCCTCGCCGAACCGGCCATCGAGATCCCGCAGTTCTACGCGCTGCTGTCGCAGAACGCCCATCGCACGCCCGCGATCCGCTCGCTGCGGCGCGCCTGGGTGCAGCCGGAGCTGGGGGCGCCCTATCTCGCGATCGGGCTCGACGTGTACGACACGTCGCCGCCGGCCGTGGACTCGGTGCGGGCGATGATGCAGCAGTCCATCGGGGCGGTGCCGGAGGGGCTGCCGGTGTCGACGGTCGCCATGACCGACGAGTACGACCCGGTGGTGATGTGGATGCGGGCGACCGCCCGGCCGTTCTACGACCGCGAGGCCCACGCGGCCCTGCCACCGGCACCGGTCGCGGGGTACGGCTATCCACCGGCCCCCGGCGGCTACTGAGATGCCTTTGTTGTCCTTTTTGGGACGGGAGCCGGCCCACAGCATGCTGTGACCTGGGTCACGCGACGCCCGGCGATTCCGGGGGTGGGGGTGCGTCCGCGGCCTTGTCTCCGCGCGTAGACCAGGGGCTTTGACCCGGCGATATGACGTCTTGTCAGGCTTGCCCCTGTCCGACAGGTGTTACCCGTCGTTCGGATAACGAAACACCTTGCTCTCATCACGGTTGCGCATCCATTCACCGCCAACTATGGCAACCGGTCGCCGCAGCGTTGAAGACTCGCGCTCCAAGGGGTGTTCATCCCTGACCAGGAGAGAGCGATCATGCCGCTACCAGCGGCAAGTGCAAGCCGGCTACAGCCGGTTGAGAGGGGTCCCTGCCAGATGACGGCACCATTGCACGAGCCGACCGCGGAAGCGGCCCCGAGCGCGGCCGAAGAAGCGGCGGTTGTCACCGCCGGCGACAAGGCCGTGCAGGGGCGCTCCCTGGGCCGGATCGCCTGGGAGCGCCTCAAGCGCGACAAACTCGCCCTCTCGGGCGGCGTCGTCGTGCTCCTCCTCATCCTGGTCGCCGTTCTCGCCCCAGTGATCGCCAACCTGATCGGGCAGGATCCGGACACCTTCCACGAGAGCTTGATCGACCCTCTGTTCGGCACCCCCAAGGGGTCATTGGGCGCCATCAGCGGTGACCACCTGCTGGGCGTCGAGCCCGTCAACGGCCGCGACATCTTCGCGCGGATCCTCTACGGCTCCCGGATCTCGCTCCTCGTCGGCTTCCTGTCCGCGATCGTCGCCGTCGTGCTCGGCACCGTCCTCGGCATCCTGGCCGGCTTCTTCGGCGGCTGGGTCGACTCGGCGATCAGCCGCGTCATGGACGGTCTGCTGGCCTTCCCGCAGCTGCTCTTCATCATCGCGCTGGTCTCCGTGATGCCGAACGAGATGCTGGGCCTGAGCGGGTCCAGCGTGCGTGTGTTCGTGATGATCCTGGTCATCGGCTTCTTCGGCTGGCCGTACATCGGACGCGTGGTGCGCGGGCAGACCCTCTCGATGCGTGAGCGCGAGTACGTCGAGGCCGCCCGATCGCTGGGCGCCGGGCGCTTCTACATCCTGTTCAAGGAACTGCTGCCCAACCTGGTCGCGCCGATCATCGTCTACACGACGATGATGATCCCCACCAACATCCTCACCGAGGCGGCACTCAGCTTCCTGGGTGTGGGCGTCAAGCCGCCCACGTCCTCCTGGGGGCAGATGCTCTCCACCGCGATCGACTACTACGACTCGGACCCCATGTACATGGTCGTCCCCGGCGTGGCGATCTTCATCACCGTTCTGGCCTTCAACCTCTTCGGTGACGGCGTGCGGGACGCGCTGGACCCGAAGGGCGCCCGCTGAACCGCCTCACCCCAAGCGTCCCGTGCCATCTACACGGGGTCTCTCATCAAATCCGGAGGATCCGAGATCGTGACTACCCAACGCACCACAGGGCGGCGTAAGCAGGCGCTGGCCGCTGCTGCCGCGGTCGCCGGCATGCTGGCCTTGGCGGCGTGCGGCGGCAGCGGCAGCGACGGCGGCGGTTCGAAGAACGGCGCCGCCGGCTTCGACGCGGCGAACAACAAGGTCGCCCAGGCCTCGCTGGTCAAGAAGGGCGGGGAGCTGAAGTTCGTCTCCGCCCAGGACGCCGACTTCTGGGACACCACGCGCGGTTACTACGGCTTCATGTGGGACTTCTCGCGTTACTACAGCCGTCAGCTGCTCACCTACAAGACCGAGCCGGGTGCCGCGGGCGCCGAGATCACGCCCGACCTCGCCACCGACGAGGGCCAGGTCTCGGCCGACGGCAAGACGTACACGTTCCACCTGCGTGACGGGATCACCTGGGAGGACGGCAAGACCATCACCTCCCAGGACATCAAGTACGGCATCGAGCGGGTCTGGGCGCAGGACGTGCTGTCCGGCGGTCCGATCTACCTCCAGCAGATGCTCGACCCGAAGGACACCTACAAGGGTCCCTACAAGGACACCTCGAAGGACAAGCTCGGCCTGAAGGCGATCTCCACGCCCGACGCCAAGACGATCATCTTCCACCTGCCCAAGCCGAACTCCGACTTCAAGCAGGTCCTCGCCATGGTCACGGCGTCCCCGGTCCGCCAGGACATGGACACCAAGGCGAAGTACACGCTGCACCCCTTCTCCTCCGGTCCGTACAAGTTCCAGTCGTACAGCCCCGGCAAGAAGCTGGTGCTGGTCCGCAACACCAACTGGAAGGCGTCGTCGGACCCGGTGCGCAAGGCGTACCCGGACAAGATCTCGCTGACGATCTCCTCGAACCAGTCCGACATGGACCAGCGCCTGATCAACGGCGACTACGACATCGACGCCGGCCAGACGGGCCTGGGCCCGCAGGGCCGCACCATCGCCCTGAAGGAGCACAAGGGCAACCTGGACAACCCGGTCTCCGGCTTCATCCGCTACGCGGTCTTCCCGCAGAGCGTCAAGCCGTTCGACAACATCGAGTGCCGCAAGGCCGTCATCTACGCGGCCGACCACGTGTCGCTGCAGACCGCGCGCGGTGGCCCGGTCGCCGGTGGTGACATCGGCACCAACATGCTCCCGCCGTCGATCGCCGGTGGCGAGGGCCAGAAGTACGACCCGTACAAGATCGCCGGTGCCAACAAGAACGGCAACGACGACCTGGCCAAGCAGGCGCTGAAGGCCTGCGGTCAGCCGAACGGCTTCAAGACCACCATCGCCGTCCGCAACAACAAGCAGCAGGAGGTGGCCACGGCCACGTCCCTGCAGGCGGCGCTGAAGAAGGTCGGCATCCAGGCCGACATCTACCAGTACGACGGTGCGCAGAGCTCCGGCATCATCGGTTCTCCCTCGAATGTCGCGAAGAAGAAGCTCGGCATCATCATCATGGGCTGGGGTCCGGACTTCCCGACCGTCCAGGGCTACGGCATCCCGCTGTGGAGCAGCAACTACATCCTGCAGAGCGGTAACAACAACTTCGGCCTGATCAAGGACAAGTCGATCGACGGGCTGTTCGACCAGTACACCACCACGCTGGACGACGCGAAGAAGACGCAGATCGCCACGGAGATCAACCACAAGGTCAGTGACGGCGCGTACTACCTGCCCTTCACCTTCGAGCGACTCCTGAACTGGCGCTCCTCGCGTATCGCCAACGTCTACACGACGAACGCGTACAGCGGCTACTACGACTTCGTCAACATCGGTCTGAAGTCCACGAAGTAAATCCCGGCACACCCGCCGTACGGCACGAAAGGCAGGTGAAGGCCGGCGCGGCGGGACCGTGGGCCACCGGAAGACCTCCGGTGGTCCGCGGTCCCGCGGCGGGCCGTTAGCTGTGCTCGCTTACCTCATCAGGCGGCTGTTCGCCGCCGCAGTGATGCTGGTGGTCATCATCCTGGTGGTCTTCAGCATCTTCTTCCTCGTCCCCAAGTGGGCGGGCGTGGACATCGCCACGAGTTTCGTGGGCAAGCAGGCCGACCCTCATGCCGTCGAGGCGGTGCGGGAGAAGCTGGGTCTGAGCGACCCGATCTTCGTGCAGGTCTGGCACTTCTTCAAGGGCATCTTCGTAGGCCGCACCTACTCGGCCGGCGGAGACGTCACCCACTGTGCCGCGCCCTGCTTCGGCTACTCCTTCCGTAGCGAGCAGTCCGTATGGCCGGTGCTGACCGACCGCTTCCCGGTGACCCTGGGTCTCGCGCTCGGTGCCGCCGTGCTGTGGCTGGTCTTCGGCGTCGCGGCGGGTGTGCTCTCCGCGCTCAAGCGGGGCACCATCTGGGACCGGACGGCCATGGTGGTCGCGCTCGGCGGCGTGTCCCTGCCCATCTACTTCACAGGTCTGCTCTCGCTGGCGGTCTTCAGCTACGGGCTGAACTGGATCAACGGCCAGTACGTCCCCCTGGACCAGAGCTTCTCCGGCTGGCTCGGCGGCATGATCCTGCCCTGGATCACCCTTGCCTTCCTCTACGCCGCCATGTACGCCCGCATCACCCGCGCCACCATGCTGGAGATCCTTGGCGAGGACTACATCCGCACGGCACGCGCGAAGGGCCTCAAGGAACAGGTCGTCATCGGCAAGCACGCCATGCGCTCCACGATGACGCCGATCCTGACCATGCTCGGCATGGACCTCGGTGCTCTCATCGGCGGCGCCATCCTGACCGAGACGACGTTCAGCCTGCCCGGTCTCGGCCAGGCGGTGCTCACCGCCATCAAGAACCAGGATCTGCCCATCATTCTGGGCGTCACCCTGATCACTTCTCTCGCGGTGCTGATCGCCAACCTCGTGGTGGACGTCCTGTACGCCGTGATCGACCCCCGAGTGAGGCTCTCATGACGGAACTGAGCAAGAGCGGAGCGGCCGTGGGCGAGCCCACGCTCACCTCGCCCGCCCCGACGTCCTTCCTGGAAGTGCGCGACCTGAAGGTGCACTTCCCGACCGACGACGGCCTGGTCAAGTCCGTGGACGGGCTGAGCTTCACGCTGGAGAAGGGCAAGACCCTCGGCATCGTGGGCGAGTCCGGCTCCGGCAAGTCGGTGACCTCGCTCGGCATCATGGGGCTGCACACCGCCGGGCAGTACGGCAAGCGCAAGGCCCAGATCTCCGGCGAGATCTGGCTGGACGGCACCGAGCTGCTGTCCGCCGACCCCGACCACGTGCGCAAGCTGCGCGGCCGGGACATGGCGATGATCTTCCAGGACCCGCTGTCCGCGCTGCACCCGTACTACACGATCGGCCAGCAGATCGTGGAGGCGTACCGGATCCACCACGACGTCGACAAGAAGACCGCGAAGCGGCGTGCGGTCGAGATGCTCGACCGGGTGGGCATCCCGCAGCCGGACAAGCGCGTCGACAGCTACCCGCACGAGTTCTCCGGCGGTATGCGCCAGCGCGCGATGATCGCCATGTCGCTGGTGAACAACCCCGAGCTGCTCATCGCGGACGAGCCGACGACGGCCCTGGACGTGACCGTCCAGGCGCAGATCCTCGACCTGATCCGGGACCTGCAGACGGAGTTCGGCTCCGCGGTCATCATCATCACCCACGACCTGGGCGTCGTCGCCGAACTCGCCGACGACATCCTGGTGATGTACGGCGGCCGCTGCATCGAGCGGGGCCCGGCCGAGAAGGTGTTCTACGAGCCCCGCCACCCCTACACCTGGGGCCTGCTCGGCTCGATGCCGCGGCTCGACCGCGAGCAGCAGGAGCGCCTGATCCCGGTCAAGGGCTCCCCGCCCTCCCTGATCAACGTCCCGTCCGGCTGCGCCTTCAACCCGCGCTGCCCGTATGCCGACGTTCCGAAGGACAACGTCACCCGCACGGTCCGCCCCGAGCTGACCGAGGTCGGCAGCCAGCACTGGGCCGCCTGCCACATGACGCAGGAGCAGCGGGAGCGGATCTGGACCGAAGAGATTGCGCCGAAGCTGTGAGCGAGGACAAAGCGGTGACCATCCCTGCGCAGAGCGAAGGTGCCACCCTCACCAAGGACGCCACCCCCGGCGAGACCCTGCTGAAGGTGACCGGGCTTCAGAAGCACTTCCCGATCAAGAAGGGCCTGCTCCAGCGGCAGGTCGGTGCCGTGCACGCGGTCGACGGCCTCGACTTCGAGGTCAAGGCCGGTGAGACGCTGGGCGTCGTGGGCGAGTCGGGCTGCGGCAAGTCGACGATGGGCCGGCTGATCACCCGGCTGCTGGAGCCGACCGGCGGCACGGTCGAGTTCCAGGGCAAGGACATCACGCACCTCGGGGTGGGCGGCATGCGTCCGCTGCGCCGCGACGTCCAGATGATCTTCCAGGACCCGTACTCCTCGCTGAACCCGCGCCACACCATCGGCACGATCATCGGCGCCCCCTTCAAGCTGCAGGGCGTCACGCCCCCGGGCGGCATCAAGGCGGAGGTCCAGCGGCTGCTGTCGGTCGTGGGCCTCAACCCCGAGCACTACAACCGCTACCCGCACGAGTTCTCCGGCGGTCAGCGCCAGCGCATCGGCATCGCCCGCGCGCTCGCCCTGAAGCCGAAGCTGGTCGTGGCGGACGAGCCGGTCTCGGCGCTGGACGTGTCGATCCAGGCGCAGGTCGTCAACCTGCTGGACGACCTCCAGCAGGAGCTCGGTCTGACGTACGTGATCATCGCGCACGACCTCTCGGTCGTCCGGCACGTCTCGGACCGGATCGCGGTGATGTACCTCGGCAAGATCGTGGAGCTGGCCGACCGCGAGTCGCTGTACAAGGCGCCGATGCACCCGTACACCAAGGCGCTCATGTCGGCGGTGCCGATTCCGGACCCGCGGCGCAAGAACGCCAAGAGCGACCGCATCCTGCTCCAGGGTGACGTGCCCTCGCCGATCTCGCCGCCGAGCGGCTGCCGCTTCCACACCCGGTGCTGGAAGGCGACGGAGATCTGCAAGACGACCGAGCCGAAGCTCGTCGAGCTGAAGCCCGGTCAGCAGGTCGCCTGCCACCACCCGGAGAACTTCGCCGACCAGGCCCCGCAGGACACGGTTCTGCTGACGGTCGCCAAGGAGGCGGCCGAGTTGGTCGCGGCCGAGGTGCTCGCGGAGTCTGCGGAGACGTCGGCAGCGGTGGCGGCGGAGGTGGCGGCGGCAGAGGTCGCCGAAGCCGCGACTCCGGCGGAGGCCGAGAGCCAGGAGCCGGCGGAGGCCGAGAGCCAGGAGTCGGCGGAGGCCGAGAGCCAGGAGTCGGCGGAGGCCGAGAGCCAGGAGCCGGCGGAGGCCGAGAGCCAGGAGCCGACTGACAAGCAGAGCTGATCGCTTGTCGAAGTGCGACGCCGAAGTACCGGCAGGGGCCATCCCTGCCGGTACTTCCTTTACGCGGCGCCGTAGTGGCAGCAATTCCCCTTCACCCTGTCCCGGTCGGCGCCGGCGCGGAGGTAAACCCCCACGCCGAAGGCCGAGGTGTCTCGAGGGCCAGGAGTCAACCGGCGGGTGACGCATGACAAGTTGGTAAAGTCATGCACATGACCGAACGGGAGCCTGCAGAGTCGTCCGTGTCCGATTATCGGCACACGCTCGAGAGGGACGACTCATGAAACTCTCCCGTTCGGCACGTTTAGGGGCCCTCGCGACAGCGGCGGCCTCTTTCCTTGTCATAGCCGCATCCCCCGCCCCCACACCGGGCGCCCCCGGCATCGGTGACCCCTACTTCCCCGACCTGGGCAACGGCGGCTTCGACGCCCGTCACTACGACCTCGACGTGGCGTACAACCCGGACACCGACCGTCTCGACGGCCGTACGACACTCACCGCGCACGCCACCCAGAACCTCTCCTCCCTCGATCTCGACCTCCAGAAGCTGGAGGTCACACGCGTCGAAGTGAACGGCAGACGGGCCCAGTTCACGCGCACCGGCGACGAGATCACCATCACGCCGAGGAACCCGGTGGCCAAGGGCCGCGACTTCACCGTCACCGTCACCTACGGCGGCGTCCCCGAACCCCTCAGCGGCCCCATCGTCTTCGGCTCCGACTACGGCTGGATGAAGACCGCCGACGGCGTCTTCGTCGCCTGCGAGCCCAACGCCGCCTCCACCTGGTTCCCGTCCAGCGACCACCCCTCCGACAAGGCCACCTATGACATCCGGATCAATGCCCCGAAGGGCCTGACCGGCGTTTCCAACGGCCGGCTGGTATCGACGTACGACAAGGGCGCCTCGACGTACACGCACTGGCGGGAGAGCCGGCCCATGGCGACCTATCTCGCCACCGCCACCATCGGGAAGTTCGACGTGCAGACCGGGAAGACGCCCTCCGGCATCCCCATCTACGTCGCCATCGACCCGGTCCTCGCGAACAGCAACAGCGTCGACGTGTACGCCGTGACGGCCGCCGCCACCGACTACTGGTCGCAGATCTTCGGGCCGTACCCCTTCGAGGAGACCGGCGCGATCGTCGACGACATGCCGGAGGCCGGGTTCTCGCTCGAGGTGCAGAGCAAGCCGGCCTACTCGGCGGTGCGCAACGAGACGACGATCGTGCACGAGCTGGCCCACCAGTGGTTCGGCGACTCGGTGAGCGTGGCGCAGTGGAAGGACATCTGGCTCAACGAGGGCTTCGCCACCTACGCCCAGTGGCTGTGGGCGGAGCACCAGGGCACCCGCTCGGCCCACGACTCCTTCCTGGCCGGCTACAACTCCCGCGCCGCGGACAACGCCTTCTGGCAGACCGTCGTCGCCGACCCGCAGCGCGACACCATGTTCGCCTCCGCCGTCTACCAGCGCGGCGCGATGACCCTGCAGATGCTGCGCGAGCGGATCGGGGACACCGCGTTCTTCAAGCTGCTGCCCGCCTGGACGAAGCTGCACCGGTACGGCAACGCCGACACCGCCGACTTCATCCGGCTCGCGGAGAAGGTCTCGGGGCAGCAGCTCGACGACCTGTTCCGGACCTGGCTGTTCACCCCAGGGAAACCCGCCCTGTGAGCCTGGCTTTGTAAGGTTCATGCGCCCTGACAGGTCACAATGTCAGGGTGCAGCTCCAGCAACTCTTCTCTCCCTCCGTCCAGCACACGCTCGATGTCATCGGCATCTTCGTGTTCGCGATCTCCGGCGCGCTGCTGGCCGTCCGCAAGAACTTCGACGTCTTCGGCATCGCCGTGCTCGCCGAGGTCACCGCGCTGGGCGGAGGGATCTTCCGGGACGTGATCATCGGGGCCGTGCCCCCGGCCGCCTTCACGGACCTGGGGTACTTCATCACCCCCCTGCTCACGGCGCTCGTGGTGTTCTTCCTGCATCCGCACGTCGAGCGCATCCAGTCGTCGGTGCTGGTCTTCGACGCGGCCGGCCTCGGTCTGTTCTGCGTGACCGGCACCACGAAGGCGTACTCCTACGGCCTCAATCTGACCGCCTCGGTCGCCCTGGGGCTCGCCACCGCGGTCGGCGGCGGTGTGCTCAGGGACGTGCTCGCCAACGAGGTTCCCTCGCTGCTGCGCTGGGACCGCGACCTGTACGCGGTCCCGGCGATCGTCGGGGCGACCATGGTGGCACTGTGCATCCGTTACGACGTGCTGACCCCGTTCACCAGCGGGCTCGCGGTCGTCACCGCTTTCGTGCTGCGCCTGCTCGCGATGCGGTTCCACTGGCGAGCGCCGCGTGCGTGGAACCGGCGGACGACGGTTCGCGAGGAGTAGTACCGGCCCTGACGTGGCTCTGGCCCATGTTGACCGTCAGCCACTCGAAGACGGCCGGGATCTGGGGCCGCCACAGCGCCATGTTGTGGCCGCCCGCGCTGCGCGGCAGGAACACCACATGCACGGTGGTCGGTGCCTTGGCGACCTGTTCGAGCGCCACTCCGGCCTGGTAGCCGTCGCCGGACTCGCCGGAGACGTAGAGGGCGATCCGGGGCGGGGCGGCCGCCTTCCGGAGCAGCAGATAGGGATTGTTCCGCTCGCGCAGGGTCACGCTCTGCGCGGCGAGTGAATTGCGTTCGCCGATCGGGTCGTTGTAGCCCGACAGGCTGATCGCGGCCCGGTAGCGATCCGGGTGGGCGACGGCCAGCTTGACCGCGCAGTGCGCGCCCGCCGAGTACCCGGCGACCGCCCAGTTCGCCGGGGCCGTGGCGGCGCGGAAGTTGTCGGTCACCATCTTCGGCACGTCGATGCTGAGCCAGCTGTCGGCGTTCACGGTGCCCGGGATGTTGGCGCAGCCGGTGTCCACGCCGGCCAGCAGGTTGGTGCGCGGGGCGACCAGGATGAAGGGCGCGACCCGGCCGCTCCTCATCAGCGGCTCCAGTTGCTCGTGCACCTTCAGCGAACCGAACCAGGCCTTGGCCGAGCCGGGATAGCCCGGCAGCAGCTCCACCACCGGGAACCGGTGGTAGCGGTACTCCGGTTCGTCGTACTGGGGCGGCAGCCAGACGTAGACCTCGGCGTTGACGCCCGAGACCCGGCCCTTGAGCTGGGTGACCCGGACCCCGCCGGCCGCGCGCATGGCCGGCCCCTCGGACGCCGTGAAGCTCTGCCTCACCTTGGGCAACCGTTTCAGAGCTATGCCGCCGGTACCGTCCTGGCCGAGGTCGGCGGCCTGCTGGACGTGGTTGCCGGTCCCGAGCAGGTCGGCCCAGTTGTCGTACAGGTCGTTCTGGTTGTTGACCAGCACGAAGATCAGCGTCACCGCGGTGGCCTGCGCGAACAGCAGCATCAGGACCCGGGCCGCGGTGCGCACTGCCTGGGGCCCGCGCATCCTCGACCACAGGACGAGCGGGAGTATGAGGGCGACCACGGACAGGACGATGGTCGTGTAGAGGAACGGAGTCCCGGTGAGGCTCATGACCCCATAGAGGGGAATTCCGGGCTCCGGGTTACGGACGTGTCCGGACACTTACCTAGAAATTGCCGGAACCTCACCCCGGCGGGTGGATCCTTTACCGGCCGGTCCGCTGGTATGTAGATCACAAAAGCTACCGCTTAGTAATCAATTCTTGTACTGTTCAGCCATGCCAGAAGCAGCTTCCACGCGGGCCGTGATCGGCGACAGCGAGTTCGACCGCGACACGGCGGTCGTCCGGCGCGCGCCCGGGGTCTACGACATCGACCTCTCGGCCGGCTGGACCATCATCAGCGCCGTCAACGGCGGCTATCTGCTGGCCGTCCTCGGCCGGGCCCTCGCGGACACGCTGCCGCATCCGGACCCGTTCACCATCTCCGCGCACTACCTGACCGCGTCCCAGCCGGGCCCGGCCGTGATCCGCACGGACACCGTCCGCACCGGCCGCACCCTCTCCACCGGCCAGGCCTCGCTCTTCCAGTACGACGACGACGGCAACGAGGTCGAACGCATCCGCGTCCTCGCCTCCTACGGCGACCTCGCCGCCCTCCCCGACGACGTCCGCACCACGGCGACCCCGCCGGCCATCCCGCCCATGGACCAGTGCTTCGGGCCCGAGGACGGACCTGCCCCGGTCGACGGCAGCTCCGCCATCACCGAGCGCCTGATGCTCAAGCTGGATCCGTCGACCCTCGGCTGGGCCCTCGGCGCCCCCTCCGGCAAGGGCGAGATGCGCTCCTGGTTCGGCCTCGCCGACGGCCGTGACGCCGACCCCCTCGCCCTGCTCCTGGCCGTCGACGCGCTGCCGCCCACCGCCTTCGAGATCGGCCTCAAGGGCTGGGTCCCCACGGTCGAACTCACCGTGCACGTCCGCCACCGCCCCGCCCCGGGCCCGTTGCGTGTTTCCATCACCACCCGCAACCTGGCCGGCGGCTTCCTGGAGGAGGACGCCGAGGTCTGGGACAGCGCCGACCGACTGGTCGCCCAGTCACGGCAGTTGGCCCGGGTCCGCCTCGGCTGAGGTATCCGCCGGGACCCCGTTCTGTCACGGACGTGTACCAGCGAGTAGACCGCGACCGTCCGGAAAGGAGCAGGTCAGTGGGTTTTCTTGAACCGCCCTTTACCCGAGTCACAGGCCGGGGACAGTGCGGGCCCAAGTACGCCCTAAGCGCCGTTGGTTGAGTGCCACGCCTCAGGACTCCCTCATCCTTTATGGAGCTGTCTCTCATGAAGCGTGTACGTCTCGTCCCCGCGGTCGCCCTGCTCGCCGTGTCTCCGCTGCTGCTGACCGCGTGCGGCTCGGGCGACTCGTCGTCGTCCTCCGGCAGCGGCAACTCCGGCCAGTCGCAGTCCTGTCAGGCGCCGTCCGGCATGCCGACCGGCAACGCCTCCGGAATGCCGAGCGGTGCTCCCTCCGGTGCGCCCACGGGCAACTCCACCGTCAAGCCCACCGGCATGCCGAGCGGCGGTCCGGGCGCCGGCGGTCAGGGCGGCCCTGGCGGCGGTCAGGGCGGCGGTGGGTGCGGCGGCGGTCAGGGCGGCCCCGGTGCGGGCGGTGCGGCGCCCAGCGGGGCGCCGACCCAGCAGGCCACGAAGAGCTGACACCAGGCGTCGTACGACAGGGGCGGCGCGTCCGGCGAGCGGACGCACCGCCCCTTCGCGTCGCCCGGACAGGCCCTAGTCCAGCCAGTGCTGTCGGCCGAGACTGATCAGGCGCATCTGGCGGGCGGCGACCTGGGTGACGCGCTGCCGCTCCCCCTCCGAGGGCTCCGGCGACTCCAGGGTCTCCAGGAACAGCGACGCGGTCATGAGCATCTGGTCCACGTAGAGGTGGGCGAGCATCAGCAGGTCGTCGTCGTTCCACCCGGCGGCCTCGGGGTCCTTGGCCAGCTCGGTCTTGACCTCCTCGGCGAACCGGGCCAGTTGGTCCCGGATGGCCTCGCGCACCGGCTGCACCCCGCCGTGCCGCTCCCGGGCGATGAACCGGACATGCGCCGGGTGCGCGGCCACATGGTCGGCGATCAGCCGCACAGCACGGGTGATGCGCTCCGGGCCGGGCGTGGAGACGGTCGTGCGGACCATGGGGTGCAGGCTGCCGAGCGCCTCGTCGACGAGGGCGACGCCCAGGTCGGCGGTGGAGCGGAAGTGCCGGTAGAAGGCGGTCGGGGCGACGCCGACGGCCCGGGTGACCTCGCGCAGCCCCAGGCTGCTCAGACTCTGCTCCTCCAGCAGCCCCAGCGCCGCGTCCAGGAAGGCCTGGCGGGTCTTCTGCTTCTGGGCCTGTCGGATGCCGAGGGTGTGACTCATGTCATCCAGTTAACAACTGTTCTCCGGAATTGAAAAGCCGTCGGAGTTGCTAGACTCAAAGTCAGTGAACAAGTGTTACTACAACCGTTCACCCAAACTTAACGGAGGGGGGATCGAATCCCATGCTGTTCCTCGTCGCCGCACTCATGCTGCTCGGCGTGGTGCTGGGCACCGTGGCCCACGCGCCGCTCGACGTCACCGCAGGACTCGCTGCCGTGATCGCCGTCTGGCTGGCCGTCTTCGCACTCCGCGAGCGCATCGCCCGCCGGCGCCGCACCTCGGCCAACTGACCGTCCACCACGACTTCCAGGAGCTGAGCCATGCTGCACCTCACCGCCCCGGCCACCACCCGCCCCGAACCCCGCACCCGCGACGCCGACGGCATGGCCGTGGCGTCCTTCATCCTCGGCCTCCTCGGCCTCCTCGTCCTGAACCTGTTCCTGGGCCCGATCGCGATCGTCCTGGCCCTGGTCTCGCTGTGGCGCGGCACGCAGCGCAAGGGCCGCGCATACCTGGGCCTGGCCCTGGGCGTCGCGGACCTGGCGGTCCTCGCCCTCGCGATGGAGATCTCGAACACGGTGTCCTGGAGCTTGTGAGCGGGACCCTGTGAGCCCCGTTCAGGGAAGCGCCCCCTCAGGGGCGCGGGGAACTGCGCGACCAGCCCCGCACGGCCCGCAGTGACCCACCGGCCGAGCCGACCACGGCGCCCTCGGTTCCACGGCGAAGCCCCCGTAGAATCGACCCACCATGGCCTACCTCGACCACGCCGCCACGACCCCGATGCTCCCGGAGGCGGTAGAAGCCCTCACCGCTACCCTCGGCGTCACCGGCAACGCGTCCTCCCTGCACGCCTCCGGCCGCAAGGCCCGCCGCACGGTCGAGGAATCGAGGGAAACCCTCGCGGCGGTACTCGGCGCCCGCCCCAGCGAGGTCGTCTTCACCTCCGGCGGCACCGAGGCCGACAACCTCGCGGTCAAGGGCCTCTACTGGGCCCGCCGGGACGCCGACCCCGCCCGCACCCGCGTCCTGTCCAGCCCCGTCGAACACCACGCGGTCCTCGACGCGGTCGACTGGCTCGGCGAACACGAGGGCGCGACGGTGGAGTACCTCCCCGTCGACTCCTACGGCCGGGTCCATCCCGAGGCGCTGCGCGAGGCGATCGCCCGCAACCCCGACGACGTGGCCCTCGTCACCGTCATGTGGGCCAACAACGAGATCGGCACGGTCCTGCCGGTCCGCGAACTCGCCGACGTGACAAGCGAGTTCGGCATCCCCCTGCACGCCGACGCGGTCCAGGCCGTCGGCCAGACCCCGGTGGACTTCGCCGCCTCCGGCCTCGCCGCGATGACCGTCTCCGGCCACAAGGTCGGCGGCCCGTACGGCATCGGCGCCCTGCTCCTCGGCCGTGAGTACACCCCCGTGCCGGTCCTGCACGGCGGCGGCCAGGAGCGGCACGTCCGCTCCGGCACCCTCGACGTCCCGGCGATCGCCTCCTTCGCGGTCGCGACGAACCTCGCCGTCGAGCGCCGCGAGTGGTTCGCCCGCGAGATCGGCGCCCTGCGCGACCAGTTGGTCGACGCCGTGCGCACGGCCGTACCGGACGCGATCCTCGGCGGCGACCCGGTGGAGCGCCTGCCGGCCAACGCGCACTTCACCTTCCCCGGCTGCGAGGGCGACTCGCTGCTCCTGCTGCTCGACGCCCAGGGCATCGAATGCTCGACGGGCTCCGCGTGCACGGCCGGGGTGGCCCAGCCGAGCCATGTCCTGCTGGCTACCGGGACCGACCCGGACCTGGCCCGCGGCACCCTGCGCTTCTCGCTCGGTCACACCTCCACCCAGGCCGACGTGGAGGCGGTCGCCAAGGCGATCGGCCCGGCGGTGGAGCGGGCCCGGGGGGGGCGGGGGGGGGGGGCCCCGCGCCCCCCCCCCCCCCGTTTGGGGGGGCCCCCCCGCGCGCCCCCCCCCCCGGCGCCCCGCCCGGGAGCCGGGCGGGGGGGGCGGCCGGGCCGGGGCCGCGGGGCGGTGAGGCGCGCGGCACCGCCGGCGGCGCTGGGGGCGGCCGCCGGCTGACCCCCCGCCGGCGGCAGCCGTCCCGAGAGCCAGGTTCGGGCTAGCTCTCGGTGACCATGAGGGACGCCATCATGCCCTCGTCCTCGTGCTGCAGGAGATGGCAGTGGAGCATGTACATGTACGTGTCGTCGGTGAAGTCGGTGAACTCCATGGCGATCTCGATGGAGCCACCGCCGACCACCTCGTAGGTGTCGTACCAGCCGAGCTCGACCCCGGTGGGATCCTCGCCGTTGATGGAGATCAGCTGGTACGGCACGTCGTGCAGATGGAACGAGTGCTCCAGCTGGGTGCCGTTCTTGATCGTCCAGATCTCCTTCGACCCGAGGGTCGTGCTGATCATGGCCATCGAGCTCATGCTGGTACCGGCCGAGCCGTTGATGGTCATGGTGGTGCCGCTCTGGCCGAGGGTGATGGTCCGGGCGGTGAAGTCGCTGGTGTCGTACCGGTCGATGGTCCGCAGCGAGGTCGGCAGGTCGTCCGGGGTGTCGGTGCCGCCGGCGGCGACGGTCAGGAAGTCGTACGTGCCGCTGCCGCCGCGCACCCAGCCGGTGGTGACGACCGCCTGGAGGGTGACGTCGTCCGACAGGTCCATGACCATCTCGGCGCGGGCGCCGGCCACCAGCCGGATCTCGGTCACGTCCGCCGCCGCGGACAGATAACCCTGGTCGGTGGCGATCTGCGACATCGTGCCGCCGTCGCTGCGCTGGATGGTGATGATGTCCGACGGCGAGGCGTTGAGCAGCCGGAACCGGGTCCGGGTCTTGGTCGCGGAGAAGGTGAGTGTGGTGTCGTCGACGTTGGTGCCGTTGACCAGCAGCGGGTAGGTCAGGTCGCCGCCGAGGTAGCCGGTGAGGTCGTACTTGATGTCGCCGTCGGCGTCCACGGCCAGGCACTGGAAGATCAGCGGGATGTCGTCGGTGCCGTAGGTGGTGGGCAGCGCGGCGCTGGTGGTGTTGTCGCTGTCGTCGACGATGATCATGCCGGCCAGGCCGTGCACCGCCTGCTTGGCCGTGGTGCCCAGGGCGTGCGGGTGGTACCAGAGCGTCATGGGCTCGTCGAGCACCTCGAAGGTCGGCGACCAGGTCTCCCCGTCGGAGAAGGCGACCTGGGGACCGCCGTCCATCTTGGCCGGGACGTGCGCGCCGTGGAAGTGGACCGTGGTGTCCTCACCCAGGCTGTTGGTGATGTTGAGGAGGACCGTGTTGCCCTTGGTCCACTTCATGGTCGGGCCGAGGAAGGACTGGTTGTAGCCCGCGGTGGTGCTGGTGACACCGCTGATCACCTCGGCGCTGCCGGTCTGCGCCTCGATCGTGTAGGTGGTGGTGCTGTCGGAGGTGGTGCCCTCCAGGAGGTCCGGGACGGAGAGGGTGGCGGTGTTGGTCGCGGCGCCGGCCTTGTTGCCGCTCGCGTCGGTCAGCAGGGCGAAGGTCGCACCGCCCGCGGCGACCGCGCCCAGACCGACGCCGGCCATGCCGCCGAGGAACTTCCGCCGGTGTACGCCCTTGCCGCGCTTGGCCGTCGCGTCCTTGGAGTGCTCGGCCCCGGTGACGCGCTCGGCCTTGGAGTGCTCCGCGCCCTTGGCGCGCCGGCGCCTGCCGCGGGTGTCCTGCTCTTCGCTGCCGCCCGTCTCGAAGGAGGGCTCTGAGGTGTGGGTCATGGCGGGGATGTTTGACCTGAGCCCTGTGTGAAATCTGAGGCGAAGTTAGGAAGTGGGCGGGGGGACTGTGAGGCGGCCGTGGATGCTGGTGATGCTGAACTCCATTGAAAGGAGACGGAGTTGACCAGGCGCAGCTGGCGCCCGGGGTGGGGGACGCAATGGACACAGGCAGCGCGCAGAGCGAGCACAGGATAACGATTCAGTCACATGCGGAACCGGGGGTCAGGCCTGTCCGACCCGCCGTACAAGACCCATGTAGCGATCCCAGTCCCAGTACTTGCCCGGGTCGGTGTGGTCCGTCCCCGGCACCTCCACATGACCGATCACATGCTCGCGGTCCATGGACATGCCGTACCGCCGGCATATCGCGGCCGTCAGCCGCGCCGACGCCGCGTACATCGCGTCGGTGAAGTCCTCCGGACGGTCCACGAAACCCTCGTGCTCGATGCCGACACTGCGCTCGTTGTACGACCGGTTGCCCGCGTGGAACGCCACGTCCAGCTCGCGGACCAGCTGGGTGACCCGCCCGTCCTTGCGCACGATGTAGTGCGCCGCCGCCTCGTGCGCCGGGTCCTGGAAGACCTTCACCGCGCTCGCGTAGCCGCCCTGGGTGACATGGATGACCACCCGGTCGATCGGATAGTCGTCCGGCCGGTTCGCCGTCCGGTAGTTCGCGGGCGATGCGGCCACCCAGCGCGCGCCCCTGAAGTCCACCGCGCCGGCCACCCGCGCCTTGCGCACTCCCGGCAGCCGCCAGTAAAGCCGCGTCAGCTCGTCCCTGGTCAGCGCCACCGTGCCCGCGGCGGCCGCCGCCCCGCCGATCAGCAGCGCCCGCCGCCCGATCCGCCGGTCCCGATCACCGCTCGTCGCCCCCATGTGATCCCCAACGGATACTCGCGGGCCCCGGTTCCCCGCGCCCCCTTACCCTGGAGGGGCTATGACTGACACCCCGCAGCGCACCCGCCCCCTCCGCGTCCTCGCCGCCATGTCGGGCGGCGTGGACTCCGCCGTCGCCGCCGCCCGCGCGGCCGAGGCGGGCCACGACGTCACCGGCGTCCACCTCGCACTCTCCGCGAACCCCCAATCCTTCCGCACCGGCGCGCGGGGCTGTTGCACCATCGAGGACAGCCGCGACGCCCGCCGCGCCGCCGACGTCATCGGCATCCCGTTCTACGTCTGGGACCTCGCCGACCGCTTCCGCGAGGACGTCGTAGAGGACTTCGTCGCCGAGTACGAGGCGGGGCGCACCCCCAACCCGTGCCTGCGCTGCAACGAGAAGATCAAGTTCGCGGCGCTGCTGGACAAGGCCCTCGCGCTGGGCTTCGACGCGGTCTGCACCGGCCACTACGCGAAGATCGTGACGCTCCCCGACGGCTCCCGCGAGCTGCACCGGGCCTCCGACATGGCGAAGGACCAGTCGTACGTCCTCGGCGTCCTGGACGAGCAGCAGCTCGCGCACGCGCTCTTCCCGCTCGGCGACACCCTGACGACCAAGGACGAGATCCGCGCCGAGGCCGAGCGCCGGGGCCTCGCGGTCGCGAAGAAGCCCGACTCGCACGACATCTGCTTCATCGCCGACGGCGACACCCAGGGCTTCCTGGCCCGGCGGCTCGGCAAGGCCGAGGGCGACATCGTCGACGAGTCCGGTGCCAAGGTCGGCACCCACGAGGGCGCGTTCGGCTTCACCATCGGCCAGCGCAAGGGGCTGCGGATCGGCACCCCGGCGGCCGACGGCAAGCCGCGCTACGTCCTCGACATCTCGCCGGTCGACAACACGGTGACGGTCGGCCCGGCCGCCGCCCTGGACGTCAGCGCACTGACGGCGATCAGGCCCCGCTGGTGCGGCACCGCCCCCACCGGCCCGGCCCTCTACACCGCCCAGCTCCGCGCCCACGGCGGCGAGACCGAGGTCAGCGCCGAACTCGTCGACGGCGAGCTGCGCGTCACGTTCACCGAGCCGGTCCGGGGCGTCGCACCCGGCCAGGCGATCGTCCTGTACGACGACACGCGGGTCGTCGGGTCGGCGACCATCGCGTCGACCGTCCGGGCGGCGGACACGGCAGCCGTCAGCCAGTGACCTCGACGTCGTAGAAGCAGAGGTGGTCCTTGATCGCGGCGACGTCGGACTTGGGGTCGGGGTAGGCCCACACCAGGTCCGGCGCGTCCGGCAGGGACCAGTAGGAGGCGGTGCCCTTGAAGGGGCACACGGTGTGCGACTCGGAGGGCGTGAGGAGATCGAGCCGGACGTCCTCGGCGGGGATGTAGTACCGCACCGGGGAGCCGGTCTCACGCAGGACGAGGGGCCGATCGCTCTCGGCCAGTACGAGATCGCCGTGCACCACGCGCACGCGCTCGTCGCTCTTCTCGATGATGATCGTGTGTCCAGAAGCCATACAGGGATGACAGCGGCGGGGGCCGGGTTGTTCCCGCCTACCCTGACCTCATGCGAATCTGTGTCTTCCTCTCCGCCGCCGACCTGGACGAGCGCTACACCCGGCCGGCCCGGCACTTCGGGGAACTGATCGGCAAAGGCGGCCACACCCTCGTCTGGGGCGGCTCCGACACCGGTCTCATGAAGGTCGTCGCGGACGGCGTCCACGAAGCCGGCGGCAAGCTGCTGGGCGTCTCCGTCGAGTTCCTCGCGAACAAGGCCCGCCCCGGCGTCGACGAGATGGTGATCGCGTCCGACCTCGCGGAGCGCAAGCGGCTCCTGCTGGAGAAGGCCGACGCCGTGGTGATCATGGTCGGCGGAACCGGCACCCTGGACGAGGCCACCGAGATCCTGGAGCTGAAGAAGCACGGCCGCACGGACAAGCCGGTCGTCCTGCTGAACACCGCCGGTTTCTACGACGGCCTCGAGCAGCAGTTCCACCGCATGGAGGAGGAGGGCTTCCTGCCCCGCCCCCTGGCGGAGCTGATGCACTTCGCCGCCGAACCCGCCGACGCACTCACCTACCTGGAGGCGAACCGGCCCGTCGACTGATGCGAGCATGGCCCCCATGGCAACTCATGTGATCACCGGTGCCGGTTCCGGCATCGGCGCCGCCGTGGCCCGCCGACTGCACGCGCGCGGGGACGACCTCGTCCTGCACGCGCGCGACGCGGGCCGCGCGAAGGAACTGGCCGCCGGGTTCCCCGGTGCCCGCACCCTGGTGGGCGACCTGGCGGACCCGGACAAGCTCTCCTGGGCCTTCTCGCACCAGTCGCTCCCGGACCGGGTCGACTCGCTGCTGCACATCGCGGGCGTGGTCGACCTCGGCGAGATCGGCGAGCTGACCCCGAAGTCCTGGCGCCACCAGCTGAACGTCAACCTGGTCGCGCCGGCCGAGCTGACCCGCCACTTCCTGCCCCAACTGCGCGCCGCCCGCGGCCATGTGCTGTTCGTCAACTCGGGCGCCGGCCTCAACGCCGGCGCGGGCTGGTCGGCGTACGCGGCCTCCAAGCACGGCCTGAAGGCCCTCGCCGACGCCCTCCGCCAGGAGGAACATGGCAACGGCGTCCGGGTCACCTCGGTCTACCCCGGCCGTACGGCGAGCCCAATGCAGGCCAAGGTCCACCAGCAGGAGGGCAAGGACTACGAACCGGCGAAGTGGATCGACCCGGAATCGGTGGCGACCACGATCCTTACGGCTCTGGACCTCCCGAGGGACGCGGAGATCAACGACGTGACGGTTCGACCGGGTCAGGGATAGCGCTGTCAGGGGCGCGGGGAACTGCGCGACCAGCCCCCACGACCCGCACGTGACCAACCACCGTCGCACCCCCCGTCGGCACCGAACCTAGGCTTCCCACGTGAACGCAACCCCCTCCTTCGGACCCGCGACAGCCATCGGCTCCCTCCCCGGCACCGACCCCCGAGAGGCCGCCAAGACCGCGACCGGCAGCTTCGAGGACTTCCCCTTCCTCCCCGAACTGCCCGCCCGCGGCCCCGGCGCCGACATGATCGGCCGTACCGCCGGCCTGCTCGTCGAGCTGTACGCGCGCGTGGAACCCAGCGGCTGGCGGCTCGGCGACCGGCCGGGCCGGGACACCCGGCGTGCCGTCTCCTGGCTGGGGGAGGACCTGGACGCGCTGGAGGAGTTCACCCAGGACTACGAGGGACCGCTCAAGGTCCAGGCGGTCGGCCCCTGGACCCTCGCCGCGGCCCTGGAGCTCCGGAACGGCGAGGTGGTCCTCTCCGACCCCGGCGCCTGCCGGGACCTGGCCGCCTCCCTCGCCGAGGGCCTGCGCCTGCACCTCGCCGAGGTCCGCCGCCGGATCCCCGGCGCCCGGCTCGTCCTGCAACTCGACGAGCCGTCCCTGACCGCCGTGCTGCGCGGTCAGGTGAGGTCGGCCAGTGGCTACCGCACCCACCGGGCCGTGGACCGCCAGCTCGTCGAGTCGACGCTGCGGGACGTCATGGGCGTCCAGGCCGGCGGCCCGGTGGCCGTCCACTCCTGCGCCCCCGACGTCCCCTTCGCACTGCTGCGCCGCGCCGGGGCCGCCGCCGTCTCCTTCGACTTCTCGCTCCTCACCGAACGTGACGAGGACGCGATCGGCGAGGCCGTGGAGGGCGGTACCCAGCTGTTCGTCGGTGTCGTGCCGGGCACGGACACGGCATTGTCAGACCCTGCCGGTAGCGTCATGGGTGTCAGGACGCTGTGGCGCAGGCTGGGGCTGCAACCAGGGCTTCTCACGGAGGCCGTGACGGTCACCCCGTCGTGCGGGCTCGCGGGCGCTTCCCCCGCGTACGCCCGGCAGGCGCTCGCCCACTGCGTCCGGGCGGCGAGATCACTCGCGGACAACCCAGAGTAACGGGAGGAACACGGTGGCCGGCGACAAGCAGCAGGCGGAGACGGCGGTACCCGCCGAGGCACGGGAACAGCACGCGCGGACCGCCGAGCAGATCGAGGAGCACCGCTTCCGGTACTACGTGAAGGACGCTCCGGTCATCAGCGACGCGGAGTTCGACAAGCTCCTGAAGTCCCTTGAGGCACTGGAGGACCGGTACCCCGAGCTGCGCACCCCGGACTCGCCGACCCAGAAGGTCGCGGGGGCGTACGCGACGGAGTTCACGGCGGTCGAGCACCGCGAGCGGATGCTGTCGCTGGACAACACGTTCAACGACGAGGACCTCGCCGCCTGGGCCGAGCGGATCCACAAGGAACTGGGCGACCAGGAGTACCACTTCCTGTGCGAACTGAAGGTCGACGGCCTCGCCGTCAACCTCACCTACGAGCACGGCCGGCTCACCCGCGCGGCGACCCGCGGCGACGGCCGCACCGGCGAGGACATCACGCCCAACGTCCGTACGATCGCCGAGATCCCGGACCGGCTGCACGGCGACACGGTGCCGGACCTGGTCGAGATCCGCGGCGAGGTCTACTTCCCGATGGAGAAGTTCGCCGAGCTCAACGAGCGGCTGGTGGCGGCCGGTGACAAGCCGTTCGCCAACCCGCGCAACGCGGCGGCCGGTTCGCTGCGCCAGAAGGACCCGCGGGTCACCGCCTCCCGCCCGCTGCACATGGTCGTCCACGGCATCGGCGCCCTGGCGGGTTTCGAGGGCATGACCCGGCTCTCCCAGGCCTACGACCTGCTCAAGACCTGGGGTCTGCCCACCTCCCCGCACAACCGGGTGGTCGACGACCTGGACGGCGTACGGGAGTTCATCGCCTACTACGGCGAGAACCGGCACTCCGTGGAGCACGAGATCGACGGAGTGGTCGTCAAGCTCGACGAGATCCGCCTCCAGGGCCGGCTCGGCTCCACCGCGCGGGCGCCGCGCTGGGCGATCGCCTACAAGTACGCGCCGGAAGAGGTCAACACCAAGCTCGTCGACATCAAGGTCGGCGTCGGCCGCACCGGCCGGGTCACGCCGTACGCTCAGGTCGAGCCGGTCACGGTGGCGGGCAGCGAGGTGGAGTTCGCGACCCTGCACAACCAGGAGGTCGTCAAGGCCAAGGGTGTGCTGATCGGCGACACGGTGGTGCTGCGCAAGGCCGGTGACGTGATCCCGGAGATCCTCGGCCCGGTCGTCGACCTGCGGGACGGCAGCGAGCGGGAGTTCGTGATGCCGGCCGAGTGCCCGGAGTGCGGGACACCGCTGCGGGCCATGAAGGAGGGCGACATCGACCTCCGCTGCCCCAACGCCCGGGCCTGCCCCGCCCAGTTGCGAGAGCGCGTCTCCTATCTCGCGGGCCGCGAGTGCCTGGACATCGAGCACTTCGGCTCGGTGGCCGCGGCCGCCCTCACCCGGCCGCTGGAGCCGGCCGACCCGCCGCTGACCGACGAGGGCGACCTCTTCGACCTCACCGTCGAGAAGCTGCTGCCCATCAAGGCGTACGTCCTGGACCAGGACAGCGGGCTGCCCAAGCGCGACCCCAAGACGGGCGAGGAGAAGGTCGTCACGGTCTTCGCCAACCAGAAGGGCGAGCCCAAGAAGAACACCCTCGCCCTGCTCCAGAAGATCGAGGAGGCGAAGACCCGCCCGCTCGCCCGCTTCCTCAACGGCCTGTCCATCCGGCACGTCGGACCCGTCGCCGCGCAGGCGCTGGCCCGCGAGTTCCGCTCCATCGAGCGCATCGAGCAGGCCAGTGAGGAGGAGCTGTCGAACATCGACGGCGTCGGCGGCATCATCGCGACGGCGCTCAAGGAGTGGTTCGCCGAGGAGTGGCACCGCGAGATCATCCGAAAGTGGAAGAACGCTGGAGTCCCGCTGGAGGACGAGTCGACCGGCGAGGACGAGGGACCGCGCCCGCTGGAAGGGCTCACCGTCGTCGTGACCGGAACCCTGGAGCACTTCACCCGGGACGGCGCCAAGGACGCCCTGCAGAGCCGCGGAGCCAAGGTGACCGGCTCGGTATCGAAGAAGACGTCGTTCGTGGTCGTGGGTGACAACCCCGGATCGAAGTACGACAAGGCGATGCAGGTGAAGGTGCCGGTTCTGAACGAGGACGGATTTGTCGTCCTTTTGGAGCAGGGACCGGACGCGGCGGCCGAAGTCGCCCTTCCGACCGAGGAGTAGCGGTTGAAGGCCACCCGTTCGGCGCATACCAGATGCATACGGGTGGCCAGGGCGCAATCGGGCAACCGTAGACGACCGCTGCCCGTGGAAGCCTTCTGCGGCCTACTGTTGAGGCGTGCGCCTGCCGTGCCCAGCTGCGGTTGGGGCATTCCCGTGCTCCGGCAGGGCACGGACCGCATGGCGTGGGCACCGCCGGCTGTGAGAGGGACGGGAATGGAACCGACCGAGAGCGCCGCCCCGGAAGCGCGGCTGACGCCGCGCCGCCGGGCGAGCGTGTGGCGGGGGACTCGGTGGACGGTATGGGGCGACCGGCACGTCGGCATGCCGGGGTTGAGCGCCTCCGTGGACGCGCGCGACCCGCTGCCGCTGGCCGCCGTCGAGCCGCCCGACCTGCCCGGCCACGAGCACGAACGGCACCTGTCCTGGCCCGCGCTGCCCGCCGGAGTCGTCGCGGCCGCCGCGTTCGCCCTCGGCGCCGGCTTCTACCGCGCCTTCACCGACAACCACGCCCTCTTCCCGTCCGGCACGGTCGGCTGGTCGCTGGCCGTACTGACCGGCATCATCGTCGGCCACCTGGTGCTGCTCGGCCGCGCCCGCTGGTGGGGCGGCACCGGCTCCGGCGCCGCCCTCACCCTCGCCGTACTGCTGCTCTACGGCTGGGTGCCGGCCGGCATGGTCAGCCTGACCGTCGTCGTCCTGGTCGGGATAGCCAGGCGCCACCGCTGGCGGCAGGGCGTCCTGCACGGCGCGGTGGACATCCTCGGTATCGGTGCCGGCGCGCTGGTGCTCGGTGCGTTCGGGCGGGTGCCGACCGTCGAGTCGCCCTGGAACCCCGGCAGCTGGAGCGTCGCCACCGCCCCCGAGGTCGTCCTCGTCGCGGTGGCCTATCTCGCGGTCACCCGCGCCCTGCTCTGGTACCTGCACGCACCGCGCGGCGGCGGACTGCCCACCGTCGCCCGCACCGCCCTGATGCGCCAGGGCCTGGTCGCCGTCGCACTGCTCGGCATCGCCCCGCTGATCTGCGTGGTCGCCGTCGCCCAGCCGCTGCTGCTCCCGCTGTTCTCCATCCCGCTGGTCGCCCTCGACTCCACCCTGTGGATAGCCCGGGCCCGCGCGGAGGAGCAGCTGCGCGACCCGCTGACCGGACTGCCCAACCGGCAGTGGCTGCTTGAGCGGATCTGGACAGCCCTCGACGACGCCGAACGCATCGGCGCCCGCTCCGCACTGATGCTGATCGACCTCGACCGGTTCCGTTCGGTCAATGACACGCTCGGTCATCTCGCCGGTGACCGGCTGCTGCTGCAGATAGCCGACCGGCTGCGGGCCGCGCTGCCGCGCGGTGCGGAGGCGGCCCGGCTCGGCGGCGACGAGTTCGCGGTGTTACTGCCGGTCGCCGACTCCACGACGTCCGCGACCCGCGTCGCCCGCGGCCTGGTCTCGGCCCTCTCCTCCCCGCTCGACCTCGACGGACTCACCCTGGTCCTGGAGGCCAGCGCGGGCGTCGCTGTCTTCCCCGACCACGCGCTGGACGCGGAGGGGATGCTGCGCCGGGCGGACGTGGCGATGTACCAGGCGAAGCGGGACCGTACGGGCGTCGAGGTGTACGAGTCCAAGCGGGACTCCAACACCCCGGACCGGCTGGGGCTGCTGGGCGATCTGCGCCGCGCCCTGGACGCCCACGAGGTGCAGTTGCACTACCAGCCGAAGGTGCGCTTCGACGGGCAGGTGGCCGGTCTTGAGGCGCTGGTGCGGTGGGTGCACCCCGAGCGCGGCAAAGTACCGCCGGACGAGTTCATAGCGATCGCCGAGTCGTCGGGCCTGATGCCCCATCTGACGGAGTACGTCCTGGAGACCGCGCTCGGCCAGGTCGCCCGGTGGCGGGCACAGGGGCTGCGGGTGCCGGTGGCGGTGAACGTCTCGCCGCGTGACGTCCATACCCCCGGCTTCGCGGGCTCGGTGGCGGCGCGGCTGGCCCGGCACGGGGTCCCGGCGGGGGCGCTCCAGCTGGAGATAACCGAGCATGTGCTCCTGGAGGACCCGCAGCGGGCCGCCGACACCCTCGCCGGGCTGACCGGGCACGGCGTGAAGATGTCGCTGGACGACTTCGGCACGGGCTACTCCTCGTTGGTGCATCTGCGGCGGCTGCCGGTGAGCGAGCTGAAGATCGACCGGTCCTTCGTGGCCCGGCTGGCCGTGGACAACGAGGACGCGGAGATCGTGCGCTGCACGGTCGACCTCGCGCATTCGCTGGGGCTGCTGGTCGTCGCGGAGGGCGTGGAGGACGACGAGACGTGGGAGCGGCTGCGGGACCTCGGGTGTGACGCTGTGCAGGGGTGGCTGGTCGCCGCGGCGATGCCGCCGGAGGAGGCGACGGCGTGGCTGTTGGCGCGGGGGTCGCGGGGGTGGCAGCGTCCGCGGGCTGCGTTGCCGGCCGCCGAGTGATCTTCGCCGACGCGCCCGCCCCTTCACCGTTCGTGGAGAGGCCGGCGTCTGCCGTGGGGGTGGGGCGCCGTGGGCGGGTGCGGGGCGTCTGTGGTTGCTCGCGCAGTTCCCCGCGCCCCTTTGGGGCGCGGAACCTGCGGGGCGCGGAACCTGCGGGGCGCAGAAGGCCTACGGGGCGCTGAAATGGCCGATCAGCAGTGCCAGCCGCGTCTCGTGGGCGCTTTCCGGCAGGCGGCCGCTGCGCATCAGGGTCACCAGGCCGTGCAGGGCTGCCCAGAACGTCTCCGTCAGGAGGGCGGGGTCGTCGCCGGCCATGGCGATCGGCTCCACCGCCAGCAGCAGCTCCGCGAACGCGGCCTGCAGGGCCTCCGGAGCCTGAGGGGTCGCGAACGGAAGGTCCACCGTGTGCGTGAAGATCACGTCGTACAGCGCGGGGCGTCGGCGGGCGAACGACGTGTACGTCTCCGCCACCGCCGCCAGTGACTGCCTGGTGTCCTTCGCCGCCGTGCGCGCCGCCCGTAGTTCCGTCGCCATTTCCGCGCAGCCCTGGACCGCCACCGCCGCCATGATCGCGTCCTTGCCCTTGAAGTGGCTGTAGAGGACCGGCTGGCTGTACTCGATCTCGGCGGCCAGGCGGCGGGTCGTCACCGCGTCCCAGCCCTCCGCCTCCGCGAGTTCCCGTGCGGCCGTGACGATCAGCTGCTCCCGCTCTGCCCGCTCGCGCTCCCGGCGCGTCTGAATCGACATGCCAGGGATTCTAGCACCGCTAGCCAATCTGCCAACGCTCTGCTAGCTTCGCTTTCAGTCCTAGCACTGCTAGAAAGACACCAAGGGGGCCGTCATGACCATCACCGCCTACACGCTCGCCGTCGTACTCGACCTGTTCATCCTCTTCATCGGGGCCAGGTTCCTGCTCCAGCCCAAGGCGTCCGCCGTCGGCTACGGCGTCCCCGCCGACCCGAACGGCGACGCCTCCGCCTACCTCGCGATCAAGGGCCTCAGGGACGGCACCTTCGGCGTCATCGGCCTCGCCCTGCTCGCGTTCGCCGGCGCCCGTGCCGAGGCCTGGTTCATGCTCTGTGTGGCACTCGTGCCGCTCTTCGACACGGTGATAGTGCTGCGCCACGGCGGAGCGAAGGCGGTCGCGTACGGGATCCACTTCGCCACCGCGATCGTTGTGCTGATCAGTGCGGTGCTGCTGTTCCTCGTCTGATCGGCACGCGTGGACGACACGTCCATCAACAGGGGGTTCGGAAATGTCATTGTTCGTACCGAAGTTCGATGAGTCCGTGATCGTGCGGGAGGCCGACGCCGAGGTGGTCGGCGGTGATCCGACCCGGGTCCGGCTGCTCGCCGACAGCAGCGCCACCGGCGGCGCGCTCTCCACCGTGCGCGTCACGCTGGGGGAGGGCGCCGACGGCGCCGTGCCGCATCTGCACCGCAACTCGGCCGAGATGTTCTACCTGCTCGACGGCGCCGCCGACCTGCTCTCCGGCGACGACGTCGTCACCGCTGAACGCGGCGACCTGGTCGTCATCCCGCCCGGGGCGCCGCACGCCTTCGCCGCCGTCCCCGGCAGCACCGCGGACATCCTGATCGTCATCACGCCGGGCGTGGAGCGCTTCGAGTACTTCCGCCACCTCCAGCGCCTGCGGCTGGGCGAGGCCACCCTGGAGAGCCTCCTCGAGGTGCAGGAGCTGTACGACAACCACTACCTGAAGAGCGCGGCCTGGGAGCAGCGCCACTGAGCTGGTGAGCCGCCGAGGTTTCGGGGCCCGGGGAAACCGTTTCACGGTCACCGGGCCCCGCCCCATAGGATTGGCTCCAAACCACACACACTCACCCCAGAGGATCGCTGCATGCCTGGCATCACGCGCGAGGAGGTCGCCCACCTCGCCCGGCTGGCGCGTCTGGAGCTGAAGCCCGAAGAACTCGACCACTTCGCGGGACAGCTCGACGACATCATCGGCGCGGTCGCCCGCGTCAGCGAGGTCGCCGACCAAGACGTACCGCCGACCTCACACCCGCTGCCGCTGACGAACGTCATGCGCGCGGACGAGGTCCGTCCCTCGCTCACCCCCGCCCAGGCGCTCTCCGGCGCCCCGGCCCAGGAGCAGCAGCGTTTCAAGGTGCCGCAGATCCTGGGGGAGGACTAGACAGTCATGACGGACATCATCAGGCTCACCGCCGCCGAGACCGCCGCGAAGATCGCCTCCGGCGAGCTCACCGCGGTCCAGGTCACCGAGGCCCACCTGGCCCGGATCGAGGCCGTCGACGAGAAGGTGCACGCCTTCCTGCACGTCGACCGCGAGGGCGCCCTCGCCCAGGCGCGCGCCGTCGACGAGAAGAAGGCCAGGGGCGAGAAGCTCGGCCCGCTCGCCGGCGTCCCGCTCGCACTCAAGGACATCTTCACCACCGAGGGCGTTCCGACGACCGTCGGTTCGAAGATCCTGGAAGGCTGGATCCCGCCGTACGACGCCACCCTCACCAAGCGGCTGAAGGCCGCTGACGTGGTCATTCTCGGCAAGACCAACATGGACGAGTTCGCCATGGGGTCCTCCACCGAGAACAGCGCCTACGGGCCGACCGGCAACCCCTGGGACCTCACCAAGATCCCCGGCGGCTCCGGCGGCGGCTCCTCCGCCGCCCTCGCCTCCTTCCAGGCGCCGCTCGCCATCGGCACCGACACCGGCGGCTCCATCCGCCAGCCCGCCTCCGTCACCGGCACGGTCGGCGTGAAGCCGACGTACGGGGCGGTCTCGCGGTACGGCATGGTCGCGTTCTCCAGCTCGCTGGACCAGGGCGGCCCGTGTGCCCGTACGGTCCTGGACGCCGCCCTGCTCCACGAGGTCATCGCCGGGCACGACCCGATGGACTCCACCTCCATCGACGCGCCCGTCCCGCCGGTCGTCGAGGCCGCCCGCAACGGCAGCGTCGAGGGCATGCGCGTCGGTGTCGTCAAGCAGTTCCGCGGCGAGGGCTACCAGGCCGGCGTCATCCAGCGCTTCGACGAGTCCGTCGAGCTGCTGAAGGAACTGGGCGCCGAGATCGTCGAACTGGACTGCCCGTCCTTCGACCTGGCGCTCTCCGCGTACTACCTGATCGCGCCCTCCGAGTGCTCCTCCAACCTCGCCCGCTTCGACGGCCTGCGCTACGGCCTGCGGACCGGCGACGACGGCACGCACTCCGCCGAGGAGGTCACCTCCCTCACCCGTGAGGCGGGCTTCGGCCCCGAGGTGAAGCGCCGCATCATGCTCGGCACCTACGCGCTGAGCAGCGGGTACTACGACGCGTACTACGGCTCCGCGCAGAAGGTCCGCACGCTCATCACGCGCGACTTCGAGAAGGCCTTCGAGCAGGTCGACGTGATCGTGTCGCCCACGACCCCGACCACCGCCTTCGCGATCGGCGAGCGCGCCGACGACCCGATGGCGATGTACCTGGCCGACCTGTGCACCATCCCGACCAACCTGGCGGGCAACGCGGCCATGTCGCTGCCCTGCGGTCTCGCCCCGGAGGACAACCTCCCGGTGGGCCTGCAGATCATCGCGCCGGCGCTGAAGGACGACCGCCTTTACAAGGTCGGAGCCGCTGTCGAGGCCGCCTTCGTGGAAAGGTGGGGGCACCCGCTCCTTGAGGAGGCACCGTCGCTGTGAGCAACGCACTGTCCAAGGCCAAGGGCTTCAAGAAGTCGAAGTCCGGTACGTACCTGTCGATGGCCACCACCGTGTTCGGCGCGGTCGGTGTCGCCAAGCAGATCAAGAAGGCCCGCGCCGAGCACGACACGCTCCGGCTGGTCGATGCCACCGTGTCCGCCGTCGCGATCGTCACCGGTTTCGCCCTGCTGTACCGCGAGCTGAAGCGGCTGGGCGACGACGACGTCCTGCTGGGCTGAGAGGGAAGTTTCACCGTGACCACCACGACCGACCTGGTGTCGTACGAGGACGCGCTGGCGTCGTACGACCCCGTCATGGGCCTTGAGGTCCATGTCGAACTCGGCACCAAGACCAAGATGTTCTGCGGCTGTTCGACCGAGCTGGGCGCCGAGCCCAACTCGCAGACCTGCCCGACCTGCCTCGGCATGCCCGGCGCGCTCCCGGTCGTCAACGCGATCGGCATCGAGTCGGCCATCAAGATCGGTCTCGCGCTGAACTGCGAGATCGCCGAGTGGTGCCGCTTCGCCCGGAAGAACTACTTCTATCCGGACATGCCGAAGAACTTCCAGACCTCCCAGTACGACGAGCCGATCGCCTTCAACGGCTACCTCGACGTGCAGCTGGAGGACGGCGAGACCTTCCGCGTGCAGATCGAGCGCGCCCACATGGAGGAGGACACCGGCAAGTCCACCCATGTGGGCGGCGCGACGGGCCGTATCCACGGCGCCTCGCACTCGCTGCTCGACTACAACCGCGCGGGCATCCCGCTCATCGAGATCGTCACCAAGCCGATCGAGGGCGCCGGCGAGCGTGCTCCCGAGGTCGCGCGGGCGTACGTCCGTGAGCTGCGCGAGGTCATCAAGGCGCTCGGCGTCTCGGAAGCCCGTATGGAGATGGGCCAGATGCGCTGCGACGTGAACCTGTCGCTGCGCCCGAACGGCACCGAGAAGTTCGGCACCCGCTCCGAGACGAAGAACGTCAACTCGCTGCGGTCCGTGGAGCGTGCGGCCCGCTTCGAGATCATGCGGCACGCGGCCGTGCTGAACGGCGGCGGGACGATCATCCAGGAGACCCGGCACTTCCACGAGGACACCGGGTCGACGACCTCGGGCCGCGTGAAGGAAGAGGCCGAGGACTACCGGTACTTCCCGGAGCCCGACCTGGTCCCGGTCGCCCCGTCCCGCGCGTGGGTCGAGGAGATCCGCGCCGCGCTCCCGGAGATGCCGCTGGCCCGCCGCAACCGGCTGCTCACCGAGTGGGGCATCTCCGCGGTGGAGATGCAGGCGATCATCAACGCCGCCGCGCTGGACCTGATCGTCGCCACCATCGACGCCGGATCCGACGCGGCCTCCGCCCGCAAGTGGTGGATGGGCGAACTCGCGCGCAGCGCCAACGAGTCGGGCAAGGCGCTGGACGAGCTGGCGATCACCCCGGAGCAGGTCGCCCGGGTCACCGCGCTGGTCGACTCCGGTGACCTGAACGACAAGCTGGCCCGCCAGGTCATCGAGGGCGTCCTCGCGGGCGAGGGCACCCCGGAACAGGTCGTCGAGAAGCGCGGTCTGAAGGTCGTCTCCGACGACTCGGCGCTCGGTACGGCGGTCGACGAGGCCATCGCCGGCAACCCGGGCATCGCCGACAAGATCCGCGGCGGCAAGGTGGCCGCGGCAGGCGCCCTGGTCGGCGCGGTGATGAAGGCGACCCGCGGCCAGGCCGACGCGGCCCGCGTCAAGGAGCTGATCCTGGAGCGGCTGGGCGTCAGCGAGGGCTGAGCAGCAGCACGCGGTACGGCCCCGGAGGCATCGCCTCCGGGGCCGTACGGCTATGTGCGGCGCGCGACCACGCGGACGAATCCCAGGGCGCGGCCCTCGTCGGCGCGGAGCATCTCGGCGACCTGGCGGGCCATCGTGCGGTGGAACTCCTCCGGGCTCTCCTCGGCGACCACCTCGCACCACAGCAGCCAGTCCCGCCAGCCGTCCGGCTGCCAGTCGGCGGCCTCGACCTCGACCGCCCCGCTGCGGGTCCAGTGCCGGCGCCACCAGCCGGGCGAGTGGAAGCACCAGTAGCCGGGCTCCCACCAGGGCCTGAGGTGCTCCGGCGGCTCGACCCCGGCGGGCTCCTCCCGCAGCGCCGGGACGACCACACCGATCCGGCCGCCGGGCCGCAACAGGCGGACGACGGTGGGGAGATAGAGGTCGTCGGTGCCGAAGTACTGGTAGGCGTCGATGCTCACGATCGCGTCGAAGCCGCCCTCGGCGAAGGGCAGGTCATGCGCCTCGGCATGCACGGGCTGCACCCGGTCGGCGAACCCGGCCTCCGCGATGCGCCGGGCGTTGTCGTCGGCCTTGATCCAGAGGTCGGCGGCGGTGACCTGGGCATGGAACTCCCGGGCCAGGAAGACCGACGTCATCGCCCGGCCGCAGCCGAGGTCGAGCACGCGCGCGCAGGGGCGCAGGCCGTCCAGCCCGAGGGCGGGGGCCAGCCATTCCAGCAGCCACAGGGCGTGCGGGCCCATCTGGTTGTCGACCACCCAGCGGGGGTCGTAGGTGTTGCTGAGCGGGTAACGGGGGTGGGTCAGGCGGTCAGCGAGGCGGTCGCCCCCGGTCCTGGTGTCGGACATGGGTGAACGGGCTCCTTGTGATCTTCGTAGTGGAAGGCGATGCGTAGGAGCTCATTCGGACCTTCAAACAATGCACCCGCTTCGGTCGTCGGCGAGGGGCCGATCGAGGCTGACCAGCGGAAGCTAGCAGTTGTCGACATCGTTCGCAGCAGGTTTCCTCAGGTGCGGGCACTACGCTCGCCCGCCATGACCGGACACCCGGAATCCGACACCGAACCCGAGACGACCGAGGTGGAGGCCGCGGACGACGAGGTGGAGGCCGCGGACGACGAGGAGGATCCCTACGAGGACGCCCGTCGGGCCCGCTGGACCGCCACCGTGACCGGGGCCCTGCTGACCGTGATGGGCATGACCGCCTCCCTGATGAGACTGGGCGGCGGCGTGCCCGCGCTGGTGCCGACCGCCTATGCGGTGGGCTCCGCCGTGTGTGTGGGCGCGGGGGTGCTCGGGGCCCGGGGCCGTACCCGCAGAGCCCTCTGGCTGATGATCCTGGGGGTCATGGTCATGGCTCTCGGAGACCAGTTCGACTGACGTGCCCGCCCCGGATCGGCAACGAGCCGCCCGAGTGCCACGCCGCGCATGAGAGGCTCGACGCGCTGGTCGAAGACGTGGTGGAACTGGAGAAGCACGATGTACGCGATATCCCTGGGTGACGACGGCGCCGAACTGCGTCCGCTGGAGCCCTGGCATGCCGAGGAGTTCCTGGCCCACCTGGAACGCGGGCGGGAGTTCATCGGACAGTTCATCTCCTTCGGTTCCAGGGAGACGGACGTGCCCTCCGCGCGGGCGATGCTCCAGCGGTACGCCGACCTGCGCGCCGCCGACACCGGCTCCCTGCACGGACTGTGGCTCGAGGGCACGCTCGTCGGCGGGGTGCTCTTCCTGAACTTCGACGCGGAGCAGGGGAACTGCGAGGTCGGCTGCTGGCTGGAGCCGGCCGGCACCGGGCGCGGACTCGTCACGCGCGCGATGCGGGTACTGATCGACTTCGCGGTCGAGCGGCGCGGTATCCACCGGATCGAGTGGGTCGCCGCCTCGGGCAACGAGCCCAGCCTGAACGTGGCCCGGCGGCTGGGGATGACCCGCGATGGCGTACGCCGCCAGGCGCACCCCTATGGTGGCCTACGGCACGACCTGGAGGTGTGGTCGATCCTCGCCCCGGAATGGCGTGAAGCACGCGCGCGTGCCGTACAGAACGATCATTAAGACGCCTCTCAGACAGGATCCGTACGGTGCCGGACATGGGAACCAAGACAGCTGACGAGACCGGTGCCGAGACGGGCACCGAGGCCACGACCGACGAGGAGAAGGTGAGCGTCACCAAGAGCGCCGACGACGTGACGGAGTCCGGGACCGAGGCCGAGGCGGAGTCGGCGGCCGCCGGGACCGAGGCCGCCGACGGCACGGACGCCGACCTCGAGGCGGAGGACCTGGAGGACGACGCCGACCTTGCCGGGGACCTGGCCGAGGACGAGGCCGAGGGCCCGTCCGGGGTCGGCCAGGGCGCCGCCGCCGTCGTCTCCGTCGCCCTCGGCCTGGTCTCCCTCACCGGTGGCTGGATCGGTACGGTGGCCGCCGCCCGCGAGACCCTTGTCGGCCAGCTCCAGACCTCGTCGACCGCGAGCGTCGCCAAGCAGGTCAAGGAGGTCTACGGCGATGCCTGGCAGACCACCGCGCTGTGGGCCGGCGCGTTCGCGCTGGTGGCGCTGATCACCGGCGTCGTGGTGCTCGCCCGGCCCGCCTTCGGTGCCCCCGGAAGGCCGCAGGCGCCGTGGATCAAGTCGGTCGCCTGGGCGGGTGTCGCGCTCGGCGTCATCGGCCTGCTGCTGGCCGTCCTCAAGTACTCCGACGCGCTCCTCGGACTGCCTTCGACCAGCTGAGACAGCCCAGGTCGGAAGGGGCCTTAGGACGTCCGTAAGCACCTTATGGACGACCTGAGGCCCCTTATGCGTGTCCGCGGTCCGGCGGCCGTCCGAAGATGCGGAACTCTCCCGATGTGGCGCACCCCCCTGGGAGACGAAGGTGGAGGCATCGCGAGAAGCGAAGCCCAACCACCGTCTCTCACAAGGGAAACACCATGTTCGAGTTCGAACTCCACCAGGTCCGTGCCGCCGAACTGCACCGCCAGGCCGCCGACGCCCGCCTGGCCCGCGAGGCCGTCCGCTCCCGCCGGGCCGCCCGCCGCGAGCAGGCGGCCCGCCAGGCCGCCGTGCCGGAAGAGGTCCATACCGTCCGACGCGGCCGACGCGGGCTCGCGGGCACGGTGTGAACAGGGGGCCGGGCGGCACCGACCGCCGCCCGGCGGTCAAGGACACGGCGGTCGAGAGCACGGCGGTCAAGGACACGGCGGTCGAGAGCACGGGGACCGGTGGCCGTACGGGGGTCGGCCACCGGTCTGCGGGACAGTCGTCGGATCGCCCGCTGCCGGCCACGCCGGCGGGTCGTATGACAAGCGGACCGGGGTTGTGGAAAACCGCTGCCGTCCACTCCGAGCCGCATGCGATGCTCTGGCCCGTGGAAACCAGGTCCGTGAGTCCCGTGTTCGTAGGCCGCAGCGACGAGCTGGGGACGCTGAACGAGGCGCTGGCCCGTGCCGAGGCCGCCGAGCCGCAGGCGCTGCTGCTCGGCGGTGAGGCCGGGGTCGGCAAGACCCGGCTGGTCGAGGAGTTCGCCGCGGCCGCCTGCCGCCGGGGCGCGGTCGTCGCGCTCGGCGGCTGCGTGGAGATCGGCGCCGACGGGCTCCCGTTCGCCCCCTTCTCCACCGCGCTGCGCGCGCTGCGGGCCGCGCTGCCCGACGAACTGGCCGCGGCCGCCGCCGGGCAGGAGGACGAACTGGCCCGGCTGCTGCCGGAGTTCGGCGAGGCCTCGGCCGGCCGCCACGACGAGCAGGGCATGGCCCGCCTCTTCGAGCTCACCGCACGGCTGCTGGAACGGGTCGCCGCCGAGCGCACGGTGGTCGTCGCCCTGGAGGACCTGCACTGGGCCGACGCCTCCACCCGCCACCTCCTCTCCTATCTGCTGCGCACCCTGCGCACCGGCCGGCTCGTGGTCCTCGCCACCTACCGCTCCGACGACATCCACCGCCGCCACCCGATGCGCCCGCTCCTCGCCGAACTCGACCGGCTGCGCACCGTCCGCCGTATCGAACTGGCCCGGTTCAACCGGGAGGAGGTCGGCCGCCAGATGGCCGGCATCCTGGCCGCCGAACCCGACCCCGCTCAGGTGGACGAGATCTTCGAGCGTTCCGACGGCAACGCCTTCTTCGTCGAGGAACTCGCCGTCGCCTGGGCCGAGGGCTGCTGTACCGGGCTCACCGACTCCCTGCGCGACCTGCTGCTCGTGCGGGTCGAGGCGCTGTCCGAGAGCGCCCAGCGGGTCGCCCGGATCGTCGCCGAGGGCGGCTCCACCGTCGAGTACCGGCTCCTGGCCGCCGTCGCCCAGCTCGCCGAGGACGACCTCATCGAGGCGCTGCGGGCGGCCGTCGGCGCCAACATCCTCACCGCCACGCCCGGCGGCGACGGCTACCGCTTCCGGCACTCCCTGGTCCGCGAGGCCGTCGCCGACGACCTGCTCCCCGGCGAACGCTTCCGGATCAACCGGCGCTACGCCGAGGCCCTGGAGTCGGACCCAGGGCTGGTGCCGGCCGACGCGCGCGTGACCCGCCTGGCCAGCTACTGGTACCAGGCCCACGACCCGGCCAAGGCCCTGCCCGCCGTCCTCCAGGCCTCCGTCGTGGCCCGCCGCCGGCACGCCTACAGCGAGCAACTGCGGCTCCTGGAGCGGGCGATGGAGCTGTGGGACACGGCCCCCGAGGAGATCCGTGCGGCCCTGCGCCCCGTCGACTACACCGACGTCTACCCTCCCTGCGGCTGCGATCCGGCCACCACACCGCTGCGCTATCTCGACCTGATGGCGGAGGCGGCGGTCGCGGGCCGCTTCTGCGGGGAACGCGAACGTGCCCTGAAGATCACCAAGAGGGCGCTGCGGATGGTCGAGGACGAGGGGGACCCCCTGCGCGCGGCCTGGTTCTGGGTGCAGCGCTCCCGGCTGGTCCAGGACCTGGCCCGGGGCGACGGCTGGCAGGAGCTCGGCACCGCCCAGGACCTGGTGCGCGGTCTGCCGCCCTCGGAGGTGCACGCCGATGTGCTGGCCAACGTCGCCAACTGGTGCATGCTCCACGAACCCGGCCCCGAGGCCTTCGCCGCCGCCGAACGGGCCGTGGAGTACGCGCGGATGGTGGGCGCCCGGGAGATCGAGCTCAACGCCCGCATCACCCTGGGCTGCCTCATGGTCGACGCGGGTGATGTCGAGAACGGGATGGCGGAACTTCGCCGGGTCAAGGAGACCGCCCTCCGGGAGGGCGCGGCCAATGTCGCGGGCCGCGCCTATGTGAACCTGCCCTCCGAGCTGGACTCGGTCGGCCGCAGCGGGGAGGCGGTGCCCATCCTGCGGGAGGGCCTCGTCTTCGCCCGCAGGTACGGCCTGCTGGACTCCGAGGTGTGGATCTGGGGCAACCTCTCCGACTCGCTGTACGCGCTCGGCCAGTGGGACGAGGCCGCCGAAGCCGCGGCGGGCGCCCTCGGCTCCGCGGCCAGTGCCAAGCCCCGGGGCGCCGGCGCCCTGCGCCTCGCCAAAATCGCCCTCGCCCGTGGAGACGCCGCCGAGGCCGCCCGCCAACTCGCCATCGCCCACGAGCACTACGGCACCCACGACCCGATGCCCCAGGCGCTGCTGCCCGTCGCCCGGATCGCCGTCGGCGTCGCCGCCGAGGAGGGCCGGCTCCTCGACGCCCGCGCCGAGCTGGACCGCGCCCTGGACCGCGGCTTCCCGCCGGGCACCCAGCGCTACGGCTGGCCCCTGCTGCTGGCCGCCGCCGCTGCCGAGGCCGACGCCCGCGCCCTGCCCGCGGTGGCCGACGGCCGCGCCGAGTTCCTCGACCGGCTCACCGAGGCCGTGCGCAAACTCACCACCGGTGCGCCCCTCTGGCTGGCGTACGAACGCTGGACCCGGGCCGAACTGCACCGCGCCCGGGGCACCGACACCGCCGCGCTCTGGTCCGACGTGGTCACCGACTTCGAGCGCCTGGAGCGGCCCTACGACCTCGCCCGGGTCCGCCGTCGCCTCGCCCAGGTCCTGCTCGAAGAGGCGTCCGGCGACGACGGACGCGACCGTGCGACGGAACTGCTCCGGCTGGCCGGGGCGGTCGCCGGCCACCTGGGCGCCCGCCCGCTCGCCGAGGCCGTCGCCCTGCTGGCCCAGCGCGCCCGCCTCAGCCTCACCTCCGGCACCCCGCGACGGGCCCTGGACCCCGCCGAGAGTCTCGGCCTCACCAACCGGGAGCGGGACGTCCTGCGGCTGGTCTCGGCGGGCCGTACCAACCGCCAGATAGCCGAGGAGCTCTTCATCTCCCCGAAGACCGCCAGCGTCCACGTCTCCAACATCCTGGGCAAGCTCGGCGTCTCCGGGAGGGGAGAGGCCGCCGCGGTGGCCCACCGCCTGGAACTGTTCCCGCCGGAGCGCACCGACCGTACCGGCCACACCGACCGCCCGGCCACCGCCGGTCAGCGCACCTGAAGCTCCAGGATCCGGTCGTCACCCGACTTCGGCCGGCCACGCCCGTCGGTGTTGCTGGTCACCAGCCACACCTTGTCGCCGCCCGCCGCCACGACCGTACGCAGCCGGCCGTACTCACCCTTGAGGAAGGCCTGTGGTTCGGCGCCCGCGACGGTGCCCTTCAACGGGATGCGCCACAGCCGCTGGCCCTTGAGGCCGGCCATCCAGATCACCCCGTCGACATAGGCGATGCCGCTGGGGGAGGCGTCGTCGGTGTGCCACTGGGCGATCGGGTTCACGTACTTGGCGTCGGAGGACCGGCCCTCCGCGTTCGGCCAGCCGTAGTCGCCGCCGGGCTTGATGGCGTTCAGCTCGTCCCAGGTGTCCTGGCCGAACTCCGAGGCGAACAGCCGCTGGTGGTCGTCCCAGGCCAGGCCCTGCACATTGCGGTGACCGTAGGTGTAGACCGGGGAGCCGGGGAACGGGTTGCCGGGGGCCGGGTCGCCCTCCGGGGTGAGCCGCAGGATCTTGCCGCCGAGGGAGTCCTTGTCCTGGGCGAGACCCCGCTGCCCGCTCTCCCCGGTGCCGGCGTAGAGCATGCCGTCCGGGCCGAAGGCGATCCGGCCGCCGTTGTGGATGAACCCCTTGGGGATGCCCTTGAAGATCGTGTCGGGGGCGCCCAGTTGCTCCCCGGCCGGCTTGCTCTCGTCCCAGAGCATGCGCACGATGCGGTTGTCGGAGGCCGAGGTGAAGTACGCGTAGATCATGTGGTCCGAGGCGAAGTCGGGGGAGAGGGCGATGCCCAGCAGACCGCCCTCCCCGGCCGCGGACACCCCGGAGACGGTGCCCAGCTCGGTCTTCTTCCCGCTTTTCTCGTCGACCTTGCTGATCGTCCCGTCGTTACGGTCGGAGACGAGCAGCCCGGACCCGTCCGGCAGCGGCGCGAGCCCCCACGGCGACTTCAGCCCCTCGGCGACCGTGCGCACCACCCTGACCGACCCTTGCGCGGGCGCGGCCGACTCGCTCGCCCCGGCGGACGCGGAGGCGCTCGCGGACGTATCCCCGGCCCAAGGCGGCGCGGGCAGATCCCCACCCCCGCCGCCGGAGGAACACCCCGCCACCAGCAGGAGCCCGGCCGCAGTGAACACGGCGGTCACACCTCGACGTTGCACGATCACGGTCCCTCCGACCCGGCCGACGGCCCCTCCGAACCGACCGTAGTGCAGCGCGCCCCAAAGGGGCGCGGGGAACGGCGCGACCAGCCACAACGGCGCCGCACCGAACCACCGGCAGATCACGGCAATTGACTGCTAATCCCACGATCCCTGTGCGGGAGGCAGCGAGCCCAGCTCGGCGACATCCTCTGCAGTCAGCCGTACGTCCACTGAGCCGGCGTTCTCCGTCGCCCACCGGCACTGCTTGGTACCGGGAACCGGGATCACATGCCGCCCCCGGTCCCGCACCCACGCCAGCGCCACCTGAGCCGCGGTGACCTCCTCCCCGTGCCGCCGGGCGACCCGCCGTAGCCCCGCCACGATCGGCTGGTTGGCCGCCATCATCTCCGCCGTGAAGCGAGGGTGCCGCGCCCGCACGTCGTCCGGTTCGAAGCCCTCGCCCGGCGTGAGCGTGCCGGTGAGGAAGCCGTTGCCCAGCGGCATCGCCGCCAGGAAACCCACACCCCGTGCCTCGCACCACGGCAGCAGCGCCTCCAGCGCCTCCGGCGACCACACCGACAGCTCCGCCTGTATCGCGCTCACCGGAAACACCTGCTGCACCCGCTGCAACTGGCGCAGGGTCGCGTCATGCAGCCGCGCGCCGGACCTGCGCCCCCCGCGCGCCCCCAGGGCGCACAGCCCCAGCGTGCGCACCTTCCCCGCCTGCACCAGCTCTGCCATCGCGCCCCAGGTCTCCTCGACGGGGACCTCGGGATCGGCGCGGTGCAACTGGTAGAGATCTATGACGTCGGTCTGCAGCCGCCGCAGGGACGCGTCGCAGGCGCGCTTCACATAGCCGGGCCGGCCGTTCGCCACGATGTGCTGGTCGCCGACCAGCAGGCCCACCTTGGTCGACACGAAGGCCTCGGCGCGCCGCTCCTTGAGCACCCGCCCCAGCAGCAGCTCATTGGTGAACGGGCCGTACATGTCCGCGGTGTCCAGCAGCGTCACGCCCAGGTCCAGCGCCCGGTGTACCGCCCTCACCGACTCGTCACCGCGCTGCCGCGACCCGCTGTAGGCCCAGCTCATCGGCATGCACCCGAGTCCGACGGCCCCCACCGCGAGCGCCCCCGCGCCGATCGTCCTGCGCTCCACCAGCCCGTGAACCTCCTTCTAGAGCCCCCAACCTAACCTCTGCGCCCCCACGTCCCTGACATAGCCTCCTGACATGACCCAAGACGCATGGCTCCCCATCCCGCTGAAGGAGTTCCAGGATCTCCCCGACGGGCTCAATTACCTCTTCTGGGACGGGGACCAGGACTTTCCCGGTGATCCTGCCGACTGCGCCGTGTATGTCGTCCCCTACATGAAGCCGCAGAAGGTGCGAGCGCGGCCGCTGGCGGGGATGCGGAACCTGCGCCTCATCCAGACCCTCACCGCCGGCGTCGACGACATGATCGCGGCCCTCGACCTCATCGTCGCCGGCGTGCCGCTGTGCAACGCGCGCGGGGTGCACGAGGCGAGCACCGCCGAGCTCGCGCTCACCCTGACCCTGGCGTCCCTGCGCGGGGTCCCGGGGTTCGTGCGCGCCCAGCAGCGGGAGCGCTGGGAGGGCGGTTTCCACCCCGCCCTCGCCGACAAGAACGTCCTCATCGTCGGTTACGGCGCCATCGGCTCGGCCATCGAGGACCGGCTCGTGCCGTTCGAGGTTGCGCGGGTGGCGCGCGTCGCGCGCTCCGGGCGCGCCTCGGCGCGCGGTCCCGT
Source organism: Streptomyces sp. NPDC054813 (assembly GCF_053611365.1). NCBI lineage: Bacteria > Bacillati > Actinomycetota > Actinomycetes > Kitasatosporales > Streptomycetaceae > Streptomyces > Streptomyces sp. NPDC054813. Next base: position 60,120 of record NZ_JBSHAF010000043.1, read on the forward strand.
GCATCCGCTCACCGAACTGCCGCAACTGCTTCCGGAAGCCGATGTCGTCATCCTCGCCACGCCTCTCACGGACACCACGCGTGGCCTGGTCAACGCGGAGTTCCTCGCGCGGATGAAGGACGGCGCACTGCTCGTGAACATCGCGCGCGGGCCCATCGTGGACACCAAGGCGCTCCTCGCCGAGCTGGAGAGCGGCCGCCTCACCGCCGCCCTGGACGTCACCGATCCCGAGCCGCTGCCGGCCGGACATCCCTTGTGGCAGGCGCCCGGCGTGCTGATCAGCCCTCATGTCGGCGGCCCCACCTCGGCCTTCCTGCCGCGCGCCAAGCGGCTCGTCACCGACCAGTTGAACCGCTTCGTGAACCGGGAGCCGTTGCGAAACGTGATCCTTACGACGGGATCCACCGACAACTGACAATCGCAGCAACACGCGTGTAATCCACTTCCGGTACGGTCCGCGACCTTCCGGGCGCGGTGTGTATGCGTATAGCCGCTGGTCGTCACGGAGCGTAGAGAAGCTATGTCCCTGAGTGACGAGACTGGTGTATCGTCCCGACAGGGGCTGCGCCGCGCACCGTTCGGCGCCGGGGATGGACATTTCAGATTTGTGAGGGGGGCGACGGGCGATGCACGGCCTATGGACGAACGATCCGACGCGGCGGAGCCACCGGCGGCGACCCTGGCGCACAGCTGCGCGCAGACGCGGCCACCACACCAGCCATCACCACCACCGCAGCCACAGCGGACGCAAGAGGCACGCTCACCCAGCGCACCGGGACCCGGGCGCGACGCGGACCGGGAGCATCCGGTGACAGCGCCGACGCCTGTGCCGACCACCCTCCCCGGAGCGCTGCGGGCCCAGCCTCCGGCGGGAATGCCGAACTCCCGGCCGCCGGCCACCGGCTGCGGGACCGGCGTGGTCCGCCAACTCGTCCTGGCCCTGGTCTGCGCGGGATACGCCGTCGGTTCCGCGTTCGACTGGGGCTCGAACCAAATCGCCCTGTTCATGGGCGACTTCGGTCTGACCGCGGCCGCCGGCACCGCCGCCGTGTCGTGCTTCTGGTACGCGCGCTCCCCGCGGGTTCGCTTTCGACCCGCGTGGCTGCTGTTCGCCCTCTCCTCGGCGATGGCGGCCCTGGGCAACGCGGTCTGGGGGTGGTACGAGGTCGTGCTCCAGCGGCCCGTGCCCAGCCCCAGCTACGCCGACCTGTTCTTCCTGTGCTTCGCCCCGCCCGCCATCGTCGGTCTGCTGGTACTGGCCAAGCGGCCGATGACCAAGGCCGGCTGGATCTGCCTGGGGCTGGACGCCTGGCTGATCGGCGGCTCGCTGCTCACCCTGTCGTGGAGCCTCGCGCTCGCCCAGGCCGCCCGGCTCGACGGACCCAGCGTCGCGCACACCGCGCTCTCGCTGGCCTACCCGCTGATGGACATCGCTCTGGTCAGCATGGTGCTCGCGCTGCACTTCCGGCGCTCGCCGGGCAACCGCACCGCGGTGAACACCGCGATCGGCGCGCTCGCCCTGACCGTGATGTGCGACGCCCTGTTCACCTCGCCGCTGCTGCACAGCAGTTACCGCTCCGGCCAGCTGCTGGACGCGGGCTGGTTCGCCGGCTCGCTGCTACTGGCGTACGCCCCCTGGGCCGCGCCCCGGCCGACGGGGGAGCCCGAGGGGCACACCCGCGTGGTCCACGAGCACGTGCCCGGCGGACGGGCCACGGTGCCCAGGCAGCCGTCCGCCCCGGGTGGCGAGCACAGCCGGTACCCGGCGGGGCGCCCCCTGGCCGGCTCGCTGGCCGCGCTCACCCCGTACCTGGCCGCCGCCGTGTGCACGCTGGGCATCCTCTACAACGTGCTCAACGGCCGCAGCCCGGACCATGTCGTCCTGATCACCGCCGGCTGTGTGGTCCTCGCGCTCGTGGTCCGCCAGGGCATCATGCTGCTCGACAACATCACCCTCACCCAGGAACTGGCGCATCAGGAGAACCACTTCCGCTCCCTGGTGCAGGGCTCCAGCGACGTGATCATGATCGCCGCACCCAACGGCATCCTCCGGTACGTCTCCCCGGCCGCCGCCGGGGTCTACGGGCGGCCCGCCGACGAGCTGGTCGGCTCCGAACTGGGCAACCTCATCCACCCCGAAGACCTGGGCTGCGTGGTGCACGAGGTGCGCCGCTTCCTCGCCACCGGCCCCCTGGAGGAGGCCACCACCCGTATCGAGTGCCGTTTCCGGTCCGGCGACGGCGGCTGGCTCAACGTCGAGTCCACCGTCAACCGGCACCACGGCGGCCTTATCTTCAACAGCCGGGACGTGACCGAAAGAGTGCGGCTGCAGGCGCAGCTCCAGCACAACGCCGAGCACGACCCGCTCACCGACCTGCCCAACCGCGCCCTGTTCACCCGGCGGGTGCAGCAGGCCCTGTCCGGCCGCCGTTCCTCCGACCGGGGCCCCGCCCTGCGGAACACGGCCGTGCTCTTCATCGACCTGGACGGATTCAAGGCCGTCAACGACACCATCGGGCACCAGGCCGGCGACGAACTGCTCGTCCAGGCCGCGCGCCGACTCCAGGACGCGGTCCGCCACGGCGACACCGCCTCCCGGCTGGGCGGCGACGAGTTCGCGGCGCTGATCGTCGGAGACGGCACCCGTGACCGCAGTGCCCGGGAGCGGCACATCCTGGAGCTCGCCGACCGCCTCAGGACAACCCTCTCGCAGCCGTACGCCATCGGCGGCAACGATGTCCGTGTCAACGCGTCCATCGGTGTCGCCTTCGCCGAACCGGGTCTCGGCGCCGGAGAGTTGCTGCGCAACGCCGACCTGGCGATGTACCGCGCCAAGTCGGCCGGAAAGGGCCGCGTCGAGCTGTACAAGCCACAGATGCAGCAGGACGTCGTACGCAAGGCGGAACTGGCCACCCGGCTGCGGGCCGCGCTGCATGACGGCGAGTTCGCGCTGCTGCACCAGCCCGTGGTGTGCCTGGAGAGCGGCCGGATCGACTCGGTCTCCGCACAGGCGCGCTGGCGCTCCTCCCAGGGGGTGCTGTTCACGCCCGCCGAGTTCCTGCGGGTGGCCGAGGACAGCGACAAGACCTCCGAGCTGGACCGCTGGATCCTCCAGGAGGCGGTCGAACAGGCCGCCGAGCGCGCCGCCAACGGGCTCGTGGTGCCGGTCGCCGTCCGGACGTGTGCTCGACGGCTGCTCGACCGGTCCTCGCCGCTCGGCTCCGTGGAGGCCCTGCTGACCCGGCACGGGCTTCCCTCGGGGGCGCTGGTCCTGGAGCTGTCCGACACCGACCCCAGGATTCCGCTGGACGAGCTGGAGCGGCGCCTGACCGCGCTCAGCCGGCACGGTGTCCGGATCGCGCTGGACGGCTTCGGCAGCGGCTACGCGGCGATCACCGCCCTGCGGAAGCTCCCCGTCGACATGCTCAAGCTCGACCGCAGTCTGGTCGAGGGGGTCGTCGAGTCGCCCCGGCTGCACAAGATCACCAGCGGGCTGCTGCGGATCGCCGGCGATCTCGGGCTCCAGTCGGTGGCCGAGGGCGTGGACCTGCCCGAGCAGGTCACGGCGCTGCGCGCGATGGGGTGCACGCACGGGATGGGCATGGCCTTCTCCGGCCCGGTGGACGAGTACCGGCTGCGCCGGGCCCTCGGTTCCGGCCACTATCCGGTGCCGCACGCACCGGCCGAGCCGGCGTTCGCGGGCGCCGCCGGAGGCGAACGAGCCATGGAGAGGGGTGCCGGGGTGTACACCGGTGGTGTGCCCGCGGTCGCCGGTGGGGTGACCGCCGTGTTCGGAGGCGGCAATGCCCGTCGCTCACATAATGAGACTCCCGTCCCACCCACTTGACACGTGGTGCGCGTCAGAGGGAGGGTCAGTTCCATGCGCACCCGAATTCTCGTACTTGGACAGCGCGTCGGCTGAGCTGGGACCCACCGGAGAAGGATCCGGAAACCCCAGCGACCACACCGGCGCGCTCCCCTCGCTTGCCTTTCGGCACGAGGGGTTTTTTGTTGCACCAGCACCAGACGTACGGCGGCAGAAATCCGTACGAACCTCGCAAAAACCCTCAGCATCGAGAAGAGAATGCCGATGACCGAGCAGGCCCCGGGGGCCCATCATCCGCAGCCGCGGCCCCGTTCCGGAGGACAGCAGTCCGCGCCCGTCGAGCACGTCACGGGTGCGAAGTCCCTCATCCGCTCTCTTGAGGAGGTCGGTGCTGACACGGTATTCGGCATTCCCGGTGGTGCGATCCTGCCTGCCTATGACCCGCTGATGGATTCCA
>NZ_JBSHAF010000044.1:0-51757 GCF_053611365.1 Streptomyces sp. NPDC054813
TCCATGGACGCGACTGATGTTTCCCCACGACCAGACCAACGACCATCCAAGCCGAAAGTCACATGATCAACGACTTCTGTTAGGACCTCTAAGACAGGCGGGGAGGTGGTCCTGATCGACGGCACCCTCATTCCCACCCAACGTCGCACCGGCAAGGCCAACCGGCGGAACTACTCCGGCAAACACCACCATCACGGCCTGCACTTTCTCGCCTTGACCGACGAACGCGGCCGCCTGATCTGGATATCCGCCGCCCGGCCCAGCCGCACCCACGACATCACCGCCGCCCGCCACGACCACATCCTGGCCCACCTGCGCGCCGCCGGCCTCGGCGCCCTCGCAGACCTCGGCTTCCGCGGCCTGGACAACGACGTACGCGACCCCGTGATCGTCACCGGCTTCCACGCCAGCCGCACCCACAAGCTCACCCCAGGCCAGAAGGACGCCAACCGCGTCCTCGCCGTCGGACGCGCGCCAGTCGAACACGGCTTCGCGCACCTCAAGAACTGGCGGACCCTCACCAAGCTCCGCACCGACCCCGCCCGTGCCACCCGCCTCCTGCGAGCCTTGCTCGTTCTGACGAACCTCGAAGTCAACCGCTGACAGACGATCTACTCCACAGGCTCCCGCCCACGACCAGCGTGAGCACCCTGAGTACCGGTCACACCAGCCCTTTGACCTGCGACTTCAAGTTGGCGGAGGCTCATGGCTGTGCGCACGATCGCCCACAGCGCCAACGCTGCGCCGGTGCTTGCGGCGCCCACCAGCACCCGCCAAGCCACGCCTGTCCGCCCTGTGCCTGCTTCCTCCGCGCTCACCCTCACCCCTGCTCTCGACGAAACCGCCGGCCTGGTGGTGCACGCGTTCAATGTATGGATTGTTCAACGATACTTCAATAGGATGGTTCAACATTGAGTCGTCTGCTTCGCGGACGCGGAACCGCAACCAACCGAAGGGCTGCAGGAGATGAGCTGGCATCAGTTCGAACAGGTCGACGACCTCGGGCAGATCCTGTTCTGCGACGACCCCGCGCTGCAGCTCGAGTGCGTGCTGGGGGGCCTGGAGACCGCGGAAGGCACAATCACCATCGATCCCGCACAGACACCCCGCATGCCCACTGCCCTCTTCGAGTTCAGGCATGCCGTGGGCGTGGGCTACTTCGGGTACGTCGTGCCGAAGGGAGCCTCGCTCGACGAGATACCCGAGGAACCGCAGATCGAAGGCGCCATCCTGTTCGGCATGAGGCGCCTACCGCCCGAGGTCTCCGACCTGCGCTCGATCCCCGGATGGGAACTGCACGAGATACCCGATGAACAGCCAAAACTGGAGCGGCGCTACGGATACACCTACTCCCGGCTGGAACTGCGAACGCCCGACGGTGAGATCTACTCCCGGACCTGGGTCCCGCACGACCCCGAGTGGGCGGCCGCCGCCCTGCGTCACGGCTACGTCGTGTGCCTGTGCGGCGTGGAACTGGGGATCCGCGCACCCTACGCGATGACCGACGCCCAGCACACCCCGCTCATGCGCCACGAATCCTTCCGCCGCGGATGCGCGGTGGGCCTGACCGTCGGCGGACTCGTCGCCTACGTCGACCATGGCTGACGCGCAACACCAAGGCGGCATGCGTCGAGTAGGAGCTGGGCCGCCTCCTCCCGCCGGAGATCACATCGATGCTCCGACCGCAACAAGGACGGTGGGGCCAAAACTTCCTCACATCACCTTGCCGTCAACACCGGTGGGTCCAGCCCTGATTGGCGAGTGGGCCACGAACCGCTGCCAAAGCCATGGGCCAGCGGTGCAGTCCAACAGCAGCTCAACACGCGGAACTTGACAGGGAACGGACCTGGTCGGATGACACGACCCACGCCATCCACGAGTCGCAGACCCTACGCATCGAGCGCGTCCACGAAACGCCCACCCACGAAAGGGCCTGGATCGTAGCCGCCTACGTGACGCCCGTCTCCGACCGCATGTGGGTCCTCACCGCGACCGGCGTCACCCCCGCCCCGGTGCTGCACGATCTGCTCACCCACCGCGCCGACGGCGACGGCTGGGACACCGCCATCGGCGCCCCAGTGGACGAAAAGAAGGTCACCACAGCCACCCAGCCGCTCTCCGACGCCGGATGGAAGCACACCGTGGACGGGCGATGGATCCGCCGGACGTCCCCCGACGGGGACGCCGGCGTCCAGTTCGACGCCTTCACCGCACAGCACCCGAATCAGAACCTGGCCACCTGGACCATCTGGGCCGGACCCGGTCCGGACCGGCCCGCCTGGGCCATTACCGCGTCCCCGCACACCCCGAGTTCGCTGCTGGCCGATCTCTCCGAATCCCTCGCCCAAGAGACCGGCACGCGCCAGGCCCAACCGGTCCGCGAACGTCGGACCCGCCTCGCCGCCAATACGCCGGCAGCTCCGGCGGTCACGGCCGGCCGAAAACCCGACCCCGTCGCCATCGAGACCTCTCGCGGCCTGCTGGTCGCGGTACTGCGAACCGGCAAGCGGCAGATATTCGCGATCAACCCGCTGGCCGCCGCACGCTACCGCGACCGCCATTCCGTGACCCCCAAGAAGTCCAACCCCGGCGACGCACTCGTCCTGGCGAACATTCTGCGCACCGACATGCACGCGCACCGGCCGCTGCCCCAGGACAGCGACCTGGCCCACGCGATCGCGGTCCTCGCCCGAGCCCAGCAGGACGCCGTCTGGAACCGCCAGCAGATGTCCAACCAGCTCCGTTCGCTCCTGCGTGAGTACTTCCCCGCCGCACTCGACGCCTATCTGCACTGGCAGAACGGCCTTTGCCGCTCCGAGGCCCGCATCCTGCTGGAACTCGCGCCGACCCCGGCCCAGGCGGCCAGGCTGTCGCTCGCGCAGTTGCGCTCGGCGCTCAAGCGAGCCGGGCGTCAGCGTCGGGAGCACAGCACCGGCGGACGCTGCCGGGGACCGGGCGTCGGCCCGGGCCCCGGCTTGAGGCCGTCGGCGATCGGATAGACAGTGAGAACCATGAACCGGCACCGGCAGCCATCACGGCGGACCCCGTGGATAGCGGGCGGAGCGGCCGTGATCGCCCTGGGGGCCGGTCTGGCGGCCTGGGCGCTGGTGTCGTCCGACAACGGCGGCAGCGCCCCCCACCCGACGCCATCACCCTCGGTGACGGCGTCGGTGACGGTGTCGCCGTCCACGCCGACTCCGTCCCTGTCCCCTTCGCCGCGGCCGTCGGCCCCGAGATCACCGGCCCCGGCGACACCGAGGCCGACACACCCCCCCATGCCCAGACCGACCCGGACCGTACCGCCGGTACCGACCGCCACCCGGCCGGCACCCCACCGGACAACCCCGCCTCCCCCGCCCCCGGTCCACACACCGACCACAAAGCCGGCACCTCACCACACACCGACACCCATACCGTCCCTGACCCCACCCCGGCCGACCCCGCCCCCCACGACAACGCGGCCGACCCCGCCCCCGGTCACCTCGCAGCCTCTGCAGACACCGGTACCCAGACCGTCCGTGACCCCGCCCCGGCCGACCCCGCCCTGGCCCTCACCGTCCCCCACGACGACGCCGAGCCCGCCCCCAGCCACCTCGCAGCCTCCGCAGACACCGGCGCCCATGACACCGGCCCCGACGACCACCGGCAATGGACCGGGAACGACCACCTGGGTCACTTCGCCGGAGGCGGTGGCCGCCGCCAAGCGGATGGCGGCCGCCAAGACGGTCGGCGACCCGGCCTGCTCACTGTCAGCCGTAGGACAACCGAACCCGAACCTCGTACCGCAGCGCCCGCACATCAGCATCGGCCACTACGACAACTACTGGTGCCTCATCTGGTAACCCGCCACAGCCACGCCCGCGCCGCACCGACACACAGCCGACCCCGGAACCCCACCCGTACGAACCAGCGCCAGCGGGGGTGGACACAGCACCGGCCGGGACACCCCCGGTCACCCATTCACCCGACCGGACGATCCGACACGAGGTGGTGGAGGAAGTATCGGCCCAGTCTCTCGCAGAGGTACGGTCAGGGCCGGGTGATCGGTCAACGAGCCGGGGCGGCGCTCAGCGCCGTCCAGGGCGACGACGCCGCGGAAAGCCGTCCTTGCTGTCGACGGAGCGGTCCCGGCCCGAGGTCCGGTCGGTGACCACGAGCCGAACGGGCACCTCGCCTACGCGGTCGCGGAGCTCGAGGGCGAGGGCGCCGCGCGGGACGAGCAAGCCGTCGCGGTCGAAGGCGATGCCGGAATACGCGACACCTGAACGCGCGACCTCACCAGTCCCGAGGCCGGTCTCGAAACACCGGACTCAGGAGGTAACGCGGAGCGTCAGTTCACGAAGCTCGCGGCCGGTGGGAGTGACGTCCTGTCGGCGCGCGTTATTGAGAGACGCCTTGCTCAGGGCCTTGCGCCGGTGGAAGTCCCGGCCCAGCTCGTCTGAGGGGGGTGTTGATGGCTAGGGCGCTGCACGGGAGCTCGGCGCCGATCGGGGGAAGAGCGGGCATGCGGCATTCCTTCGGGTAGCAGGGCGGGACGGGAATCCGTCACCCCCGCCCTTGGGCCGGGGACGCCCCCACGCGAGCGGTGCCGTCCGTACAGACCACAGGTCCCACCCCAGCCCACCTGGGAGCGGAGGTCTGCCTATGCCGCGGCCCGAGTACACAGATGGCCAACTGGGAGGTTGTGACCGCGCTTCCGTGATGGCTACGGCTGGAGGAGGATGCGTGCCCTGAGCAGCACGGACGTACATCCCTGTCACGCCAGCCTGTTCCGGGCAGGGCAACGTCATGCCTGGCCGTGTGCCATCAGGGCCGCATGCGGCAACACCAATACGCCGCCCGGACCGGTGAAATCGGCGCACAGCGACTCGAAGTGGTCTTTGATCTCGGCGATGACCATCGGATTCTGACTTGTCACGATCTGCCCGATCGTCGCCACTCCGGCGGCTGGTCCGCTCCACCACTCCTCCAGAGTCGTCCGATGGTCCCAGACCAAGGTGTCGCAGACGACACCCAACAGGCCCGCGTCGCCCAGCAACGCGGCCATGCCCTGTTCAGTGCGCGGAAAGTCCTCTTCTGGAGCAAGAGCCGGCAGGTGAGCCGGACGACTGGCGCCAGCTGCCTGGACAGCCCTGCCCAGCAGGGCCTGTCCGGCGGCCGCGGGTACCGCCCAAATGGTGACGGCTATCCGTCCGCCGGGACGCGTCACGCGGCGCAGTTCCCTCAGGGCTGCCCGGGGCCGTCCGACGTGGTTGAGAACGAAGTTGCCGACCACAGCATCGAACTCGTGGTCAGCGAAAGGCAGGCGGGGCAGAGCAGCAAGCCGCACGTCAGCTTCCGGGGCTGCCCGCGCGGCACAGGCGACCATGCCCGGTTCGGCATCCACCGCCGCCACTCTCGCACCCCGCTCACACGCAGCAACGGCGATACTGCCCGTGCCTGTCCCCACATCGAGGACCCGTGCACCCTCCCGAACCTCGGCAGCATCTAGAAGCCGAGGCACTGGATACGCGCAGAGTTTGGCAAAACTCCGCGACAACAACACGGCAGGTCCTGACGCTAACCCATACCTGATCAACGGCGGCCAGGATCAGGTACAGGCTTCCGGCATCGATCATCGGACGTCCGAAACCCGGCTGTGCTCCGTCAGAGGTCGTAGTCATCACGGAAATGCGGTCACAACCAACCGGGACGCTCAGCCACAGCACGTTCACCGTGCTGGTGTGACCATCAGCGATAGTTGGCCCGCGGCGGTGGGTAGGCCGCTGGTGAGGGACCTGCGCTCAAGGGCGGTTGGCCCGTTTGCTCAGAGATAGTCGGCCTTACGTTCCAGGGACGGGATGAGCCGAGCCCTTCGTATGGTTGGGCCACCCAGGGGCGCCCGGTGTGGCTTTTAGTTGGCTGCCGACCGTGGCTGCAATGGCTTGGCCGCCTGGCGCCCCACGACGACCCGGCCGCCAGATTGGGAAGTGCGAACAAGATCGCGGTGTAAGGCCATGCCGGCGAGGTCGTCCGTGGCACCAACTGCCCGCACGACATCTGGAGCGTCATGAACCGGATCTGGGCAGGCATAGACAGCGGCAAGACCCATCATCACTGCCTTGTCCTCAACGAAGGCGGCGAGACGCTCTTGTCCCGCCGCGTTGCCAACGACGAGCCGGAGCTCCTGAAGCTCCTTGACGCCGTACTCGCTCTCGGCGATCAGGTCACCTGGGCGGTGGACATGGCTGGCGGTGAGCCCGCCCTATTACTCGCCCTGCTCGTCAACCACGAGCAGGAAGTCCTTTACATTCCTGGCCGTGTGGTCAATCGGGCCAGTCACGGCTACCGCGCTGAGGGCAAGACCGATGCCCGCGACGTACTCGTCATCGCCGACCAGGCCCGTATCCGCCGCGATCTCCACACGCTGTGGCCCAGCGACGAGACAACCATCGAACTTCGGCTGCTGACCAACCGCCGCGCCGACCTCGTCCGCGACCGCACCCGGTCCATCAACCGGATGTGCTCCGCCCTGACCGGCATGTTCCCCGTGCTGGAACGTTCGCTCATCCTGACCGGCGCCGGACCGCTCGTTTTGCTGGGCGGCTACCAGACTCCGACAGCCCTCCGCCGCCTCGGCACCGTTCGGCTCACCCGATCGCTGCGCGCCCGCGGTGTCCGCAGCTCCGAGGAGCTCGCAAGGAAGGTGGTGGAGGCCGCAGAGCAGCAGCGCACCGCCGTTCCTGGCGAGGCTGTGATCGCCCAACTCGTTCGGACACTTGCCCCGGAGGTCCGGGCTCTGAACGAGAAAGTCGCCGAGATCGACCGGCTCATCGAGGCCCGATTCCGCGCGCACGAGCTGGCCGAGATCGTGGCCAGCATGCCCGGCATCGGCCCGCTGCTGGGCGCCGAGTTCCTTGCCGCGATCGGCCCTGACCTTGCGGGCTTCGCCAGCCCGGACGGGCTGGCAGCATTCGCCGGCCTGGCGCCGGCACCGAACGATTCCGGGAAGCGCAATGGCAACCTGCACCGCCCCCGCCACTACCACCGGGGCCTCCAGCGCATCTTCTATATGTCAGCCCTGACGAGTGTTCCTTACGACCCCAACTCCCGGACGTTCTACGACCGCAAGCGCGCTGGGGAAACGCCATACCCAGGCCGTGATCGCCCTCGCCCGCCGCAGAGTCAACGTCCTGTGGGCCCTGATCCGAGACCGGCGCCCCTACGAAGTGGTCCCGCCCCAGCCGACCGGCTAGTCCGGGCGATCATCCGACCGCCACAACCAGCGCAAGGCATCAGGGAGCAGGACTCCACCGTGGTTGGGGCTGTGACCGCCGTCGCCCAGGACGAGGCGGAAGTCGTATCCGGCTTCCGCGAGTGCGGCCGCGACACGCAAGTTGTTGGCGAGCCAGTTCGCTTCGGGCTCGTTCCAGCGCAGGTCACGATGGCCCGCTTGCAAGAAGATGCGCAGTGGCTTGCGGGGAACGCAAGGGATCAGTTCGGGGTAGGGGTTGCCGCCTGGCATCTGCGTGAAGCTGGACAGGTACCCGATGACGCGGCGGAACTTGTCCGGGCGCAGCCACGCTGCGGTAAAGGCGCAGTTGCCGCCGCTGCTGCCACCGCAGATGCCCCACCTATCAGGGTCCTCGGTGATCGTGTACCGCTGCGTGACCTCGGGGATTATCTCGGCCAGGAGGAAACTGACGTACCGGTCGTCGAATGCGTCGTACTCGGCGTTGCGGTTCTTCGGGTCCGCAGCGTCGGGCAAGACACCGGGGTCGACGAACACGCCAATGGTGACCGGGATGTCACCGCGGTGGACGAGGTTGTCCAGGACGATCGCGCCGCGGACCTCTCCTTCGGGGTCCAGGTACCACCATCCGTCCTGGAACACCATCAGCGACGCCGGCTGTGCGGGGTCGTACTGGGCGGGCACGTGAACCCAGAACTTCCGGAAGGTGCCCGGGTAGATCGCGCTGTCGTTCCGGTCGAACTCGATTGTCTCGCCGACAGGCACGCCGGGCTGGACAGCCGAGTCGGGGCCGTGGGCGTAGCGGACCTCCGACTGGTCGACCGGCAGCGGCTGGTAGGGCACCTCGATCGTCACACGGGCCAACCTAGGAGAGATCACGAGCTCTCTCAAAGGGGTTTAATGCCCAGGTCTCATGGCTTGGCTTCTCCATCGGGAAGCCATTCCAGGATCCCGTACCCGCGCTGCCGTGCCTCACCGTGTGGCCTTCTTGGGTTCCGCTCGGCCAACGCAGCGGATCTGTGTCACCGGCGGTAGAGATGAGGCCGTATGGGCCGTCGGTGATGTTTTGCATCTATGCTGCGGTGTCGAGAAATGGACGAGGGGGGACCGCAATGTCGGATGGTGTGCTCTTGTTGCTGACACTGATCTGGATGGCGATTGTGAGTCCCGCCGGGATTGCCGTGGTTCTCGGCCTCGTCATTGTCCGGGACGCATACAACGGCGTCTCCGCTGACGTGGGGGCCATGACGAGGCGTAGAGGGTGGATCATGATCTCGATCGGTGCGCCCATCTTCGTCGCCGCCATGTTCCTGTCTCCGTGGTGGTGGGTGTAGTTGCTGGGCCGCGGCTCCACGGCTGCGATCGTTTCGACGTGGCCGACTATCGCTGCGAGTGGCCATCTACCGTCGCGCGTCACACCTTTACCGGCGGGCCGGCCCCCTCGTATGCGCCTTTGTGCGAATGAGGAGAGGTGGGCCCAGTGGAACGCCCCCTGGGACCGGGCGCGGACCCTCTGCCACGGGCCCGCACGGAGGCCTGGGTGCGGAGCGCTGTCAGCGACTCGAACTAGCGTCCAGGGCATGAGTACTCCTGCCCCCACTGCCGACAACTAGCCGTTCCACCCGAAGGCTTTCCCGAAGGACCTGCTGGCCGCGCAGCTCAAGCTTGCCGAGCTGTACGCCGCGCTCCACGCCCACCAGGCCCGCCTTCCCTGGTCCCGTGAGGCGGGCGAGGGATGGCCGGAGGATCCAGGAGGAGCAGGAGAGGCGAGGCGGCTCTCAGCGCTGCGTGGCGGTCGGGTCGGTCAGCGGCGCTGTGTCCTCCGGCAGTTCCAGGGCGTGCCCGCGCCGACCCCGGAGTCTTCACTGTCTCCGTCCGCCCCCGTGAACAAGCGCCGGGCTGGTCCCTGCTGCAGATCCTGACGCAGGCGGGTGCCGAGCCGGCTGGCGGCACATAGCCCGTTTGGACCGCCGGTCATCGCCCAGGTGTGCCGGACGGCGCGGATTTCGTCCGGGCCTGGGCATGGCCGCTGGTGAAAATCTGGCGGTGGTGATCACGCGGCGGAGCTTGGCTGCCACGTCGGTCGGGGCTGGTCTCGCCAACTGCCCCATATCTAGGATGTATTGTCTGTCGAGTCAGCCTTGGTGCGGCTTGGATCTGGGGGAATGATGCAGCCTGGCAAGCAGGTGTCCACGAAGATCGATGCCGAGGTTCCGACGGCCGCGCGCATGTACGACTATTACCTGGGCGGCAAGGACAACTACGCGTCCGACCGGGCGGCCTGCGAGGAACTGGACAAGGTCGTACCCAGCACGCGTGCCCTGGCGGTGAACAACCGGCGCTTCCTGCAGCGGGTGGTTGCGACGCTGGCTACCGACTACGGCATCAGGCAGTTCCTGGACCACGGCTCAGGTCTGCCTACCCAGGACAACGTGCACCAGGTCGCGCAGCGGATCGACCCGGCCAGCCGCGTCGTCTATGTCGACAGCGACCCGATGGTCCTGGTACACGGACGGGCGCTGCTGGACCAGAACGAGCGCACGGCCGTCATCCAGGCCGACCTGCGCGATACTGACGGAATCTTCTCCCACCCCGACACCGAGCGCCTGATCGACTTCTCGCAGCCGGTGGCTCTGCTGTTCAACTCGGTCTTCCACTGCATCCCGGACAGTGACAGCGACGGCCCGCCGGCGGTGGTCCGCCGTGTCGCCGAACAACTGGTTCCCGGCAGCTGCATGGTGATGTGTCAGCTGGTCAGCGAGGATCCCGAGGTCCGCGACTTCGTGACCGACTTCATGAACCAGGCGACGCAGGGGCACTGGGGCCGCGTACGACAGGAGAAGGACGTCGCGCAGTGGTTCGAGGGCCTGGACATCCTCGATCCGGGGCTGGTGGAGGTGTCCACATGGCGGCCGGACAGTGAGGTGGTTCCCCGTCAGGCCACGCAGGAGTGGATCGAGTTCGGGGGCGTGGGCCGCATCCGCTAGAGCGTACGGCCGCACCCGGGGCTCATACGCTTGCAGGGCGCCGGGTTACGGAGCGGGGTACCGCTGTTCCACGGTGTCGCGCAGCCGCTCCAGGGACTCGCGTGGGTTGAGTGCCTCGTCGCCCAGCCGGTCCAAGGCCAGCCGGTACTCCTCGGTCTCGTCGCGGTCTTCCAGGAACGCGGCGCTCTTGATGTGCTCCAGGTACACGATGTCGGGCAGATCGAGGCCGCCGAAGCGCAGGTAGGTGACGGGGATGGCGGGCGAGGAGGCGTTCGTCACGTCCAGGGGCACGATCTGCACGGTTACATGGGGGCGCTGCGCCATGTCGACGAGGTGCTGGAGCTGCTCGCGCATCACCTCGGGACCGCCCAGGACGCGCAGCAGGACGGACTCGTCGATGATCGCCCACAGTTGCGGGGGATCCGCGCGTTCCAGCAGTTCCCGGCGGCGCATGCGCAGCTCGATGCGGCGCTGCACCTCGCGGGCCGGCGCTGTCGGCAGACCGCGTTCCACGACCGCCCGGGTGTAGGCCGCAGTCTGCAACAGGCCTGGAACGTGCTGGATTTCGAAGGTACGGATGGTGGTGGCCGCCTCCTGCAGGCCGACCAGCCGGTCGAACCACTCGGGCATCAGGCGCTTGTCGAAGCGCTGCCACCAGCCCGGCTCACCGGCGCGCCGGAGCAGTTGCAGCAGTACCTGCGCCTCGTGCTCGTCGGTCTTGTACAGCTCCAGCAGTGCGCGGACGTCGGCTTCCGCGGGCGGTCGCCGACCCTTGCCCGACTCGATACGCGACAGCTTCGGCGCACTGAATCCCACGGCACGCGCTGCCTGGTCCTGGGAGAGACCGAAGTCTTCGCGGATGCCCGCCAACTGGACACCGACCAGCATCTTCAGCAAGGTCGGAGCGGGCTCGGTCCGGCTCAGATACGGTTCGAGGTGCGAGATACGAGGTGACTCGGCGGACATCCTGACCCCCGTAGACCGGCAGACGACAACCCGCAGTATCGCACCCAGCCCTCTCCCGCTGCAGGCGTCTACCGAAGTGGGGACGACCGGCTCCGCTTCACAGCAGGTGGTCGAACTCGCCGTCCTTCGCGCCGGCCACGAAGGCGGCAACCTCTTCCGGCGTGTAGACGAGCGCCGGGCCGTCGGGGTCGCGGGAGTTGCGCAGCGCAACACCCCCCTCGCCGAGGGCAGCCACCTCAACGCAGTTGCCTTCGGCATTACTGTGCCGGCTCTTGATCCAGCGGACGCCCAGTGAGCTAGCCCGCACTCCGTTCGGAACTGATGACACCGCGCTCTCCTTGTTCACGTTCCGCCACGCCCGCAACCTCGCCACCTACTGGATCGGATCGCACCGCGTGCCGCGCGCTTCCAGCATCGTGCGTGTAATTCCCCGTGAAATTGCACGGAAGCGCCTTCGGTTGTGGATAATAGCCCGTGGCGTCAACCGGCGTGTTGGCGCCCACAAGGTGACGTCCCATCAGGGAGGCGCTGTGTCGTTACCTGCGCACCAAGCGCTCCGGCTGCCCGGCACGGCTGCGCCATTGCCGGACGGGACCGCGCCCGACGACCTCGGGCGGCTAGCCCTCCCCGGCGCCTCGCGCCCCGGAGAGTTCACGCGCCAGGAGCCATCGCCCGGCTCATCCAGGACCGCCGTACTGCGCCTCATCTGCACCACACAGGGATGCGCCCGGGCCCGCGACTTCACCCATCGCACGCTTGGCGACTGGGCGTTGGACCACTGCAGCGCTGACGCCCTCACCGTCGTCGCCGAACTGGCCGCCAACGCCGTGGTCCACGCAGTGCCGCACGCCCCGGGCGGCGAGGCCGAGGTATGGCTGAAGCTCACCCAGCGACCGAACCACCTGGTGTGCGCCGTCATCGACTCGAGCGACATCCCGCCCGTGGTTCGGCGCACGAGCGACCCCCTGGACGAGCACGGCCGTGGCCTGCGCATCGTCGACGCCCTTTCCGAACACTGGGGCTGGACCTGGCGCTACCGAGCGGGCAGGACCCTTCCTATGGGCAAGACCGTCTGGGCCATGCTGCCGACCAGCCCTCGCACCTGACCCGACCGGTGTCGGGAACGCGCCGTTCTCGGTTGTGTCAGCTTCTACCGTCGCCGGGGTCGAAACCCGCCGTCAGGGGCGGGTGCTGAGTGCCTGTTTTCGATCCCTGGCGAGCGTTCGCCCAGCTCAGAATTCGAACAGGGCCTAGCTGGAGCGTGGTCGGCGGATCTTGTGTTTTCGAGAGATCGGTTCGTTGCAGTTCGCGGACTTGGCCAGGGTGGAGTCCGCAGGGCCGGACTGTCGGAGCCGTTCGCTAAGGTCTGCGGCCATGACTGAGATCACTGCGGAAGCGTGGCCCGAACCTCCACTCGCCGGTACCGAGGCAGCAGCCGTCATCGGTGCCCTCGAACGCCAGCGGGCAACGCTGGCCTGGAAGTGCTCCGGCCTGGACGCAGCTGGCATGCAAGCCACAGTCGGCGCATCCACCATTACGCTGGGCGGCCTACTCAAGCACCTGGCGCACGTAGAAGACAGCCACTTTGCACGGCTGTGGCTCGGCTCTTCCGTCGGCGCCCCCTGGAATACCGTCGACTGGGACAGCTTCCCCGACTGGGACTACCACTCCGCCGCCAAGGACACTCCCGAGCAGCTGCTCACTCTCTGGCAGGAATCAGTCGCCCGTTCCCGTGCCATCGTTGACAAGGCACTCAGCGCGGGCGGCCTGGATCAGTTCGGTGCCTATGCCACCCGCAGCGGCGAACACCCCAACCTCCGCCGCATTCTCCTGGACCTCATTGAGGAGTACGCCCGCCACGTCGGTCACGCCGACCTCATCCGCGAATCCGTCGACGGCCTTGCGGGCGAGGATCCGCCGAGGTGAACTGAGGTATCTCGTGTGCTCGCTCCGCTGTTCGGGCGGGCTGACGGGCTCGTGACGGCGGTGGGAGGATAGGTGCGGTCCAGCGGATTCGGGATCTCCCGGTGGCGGTGGTGGGGGGGAGCGACGCCGTATTGGTCAGTGCCTGTTACGGGTGCTCTGAGTCGTGGTGGTGCGACAATCGAGCTAGCTTGAGGGCTCGGTGACCTCTTGGCGGGGCTGCTGACCGTCAGTGGCAAGACGATCAGTCGCGTTGGGCCTCGCGGGAGGCCGGCTGTCCGCTCCTGCGGGAGCTTCGGCGGGTGATTCGCCTGGTCATAAGGGTGATCGCGGCCCAGGTGATGAGCGATTCGGAGTGCTGGATGAGCCGTTCGTAGTCGCGCGCGTGCCGGCGGGCGTGCATGACCCAGGCGTGAGAGCGTTCGACGACCCAGCGCCGGGGCAAAACGACGAATCCAGGCACGTTCTTCGGGCGGCTGACTGCAGGTACTCCCATTGGATGCCTGTGTGCAGGACGAAGAGGATCCCGCACAGTGCCTGCCGGTCCGGCACCCGAGGTCTGCCCTCGACCAGCTTCGGCGCCGGCACGGGCCGCAACGGTTCGATGAGCGACCACAGTTCATCCGACACGATCCACGGCCGCGACTGACGTTTCCCCACGACCAGACCAACGAGCAGACAAGCCCGCAGTCACATGATCAGCAGCTTTTGTTAGAGCCAGTTACGTCTTCCACGGCACGGTGACCGTATCCGCGATCCGGCTGTGGCTCCGCTCCTGAGCCCTTCCCGCATACTTCCGATTCACCTTGGCTTACCGCAGGAAGGGGAAGTTGGCGGATGTGTACTCGTCCGCGATGTTGAACACGCTTGAGCAGTGTGGGCATTCGGCCTTGCCGAAGAGGTAGGCGATTCCGTCGGCGAGGGCCTCGTGCCCGTCACGGACGGCAGCCTCGTGCATCCTCCGGCCGGTGCCGGAGAGTTCCTCGGAAGTTGCCGGCCGCAGGCCGCGACGGTCCACATCGCCCAGGCGCCAGTCCCGGATCGCTGCAGAGCGCCCGTGATCCCCGATGGCGATGGTCACTTCCACGGCACAGTGGGGGCAGGCCCAGGTGGTAGAAGTCGTCCGTGAAGTCCCCTAGGACGGCACTCCAGTGGTACTCCTCCTCACAGCGCCGTCACCTGACAGCGAAACCGAGAACCTACAGCAAATTGTCGGATCTCAAGTTCGGCTGCACAATCTCACCGCCCGCTTCATATCGACTGCACTCTCGACTCGCCGACGAACCCCGCCGCTGTCCTGTGGCAGTGAAGCTGCCGAATTCTCACTCGTTCTCGTTCGAGCTGTCGGATTCTCATCGCGTCACGCGCTGAGCGGCGAACGAGACTTCCCCAAGGCGACAACGGGATAGGTTCAGGCCGTGGACACATCCGAGATCACGATCAAGCTCACCTCCGACGAGGCGCTCGTCCTCTCGGAGCGCGGACCCTGCGTGAGCTAACCTGCAGGCATGCGCGGACAGTTCACCGGCTGGCCGGATCAGGCCATGGACGTGTTGTGGCAGCTCCAGGGCGAACCGACCCACGCGACCCGCGAGCGCTACCGCGCGGACCGCGAACGCCTTGTCCGGCAGCCGATGATCGCCCTGCTCAACGAGGTCGCGGACACCGACCCCCGATACGAGGACTTCTCCGTCTGGCACTACCGCACCGACTCCTGGTGGTGGCAGCACCAGAGCGCGGTGATCCGGCTCGGCCGCAAGATCGAGATCGGTCTCCGGTTCGCCCTGGACGGCCTGCGGATCCAGGGCGCCTGGTGGTACCCCGATCCCGGCCAGGTGGACATGTTCCGCAAAGCCGTGGCCTCCGAGGGGAGCGGCCGCGAACTGTCCGCCATCGTCGAGGACGTGCAGAAGAAGGGCTACGACATCTCCGGGGACGTGATGAAACGCCCCCCACGCGGCTACCCGACGAACCACTCCCGTACGAACCTGCTGCGCCACCGTTCGCTGATCGCCGCCCGCCCCCTCGGCTGCGAGGAGTGGCTGCACACCCCCGAGGCAGTCGATCGGGTCCTCTCGGCCGCCGCCGACCTGGACGCCCTGCTCATGTGGCTGGTCCGCCACGTGAAGCGCGCCGCCTGACGTCACGAGGGTGCCGCGCGGCACGGGAGGAACCACACCCGTGTCGCCAAACCTGGCGGGGATGCACCGCGAGCCGAGACAACCGCAGATGAAGCAGCGTGAGGCACCG
The DNA here is from genome assembly GCF_053611365.1 of Streptomyces sp. NPDC054813. Lineage (NCBI taxonomy): Bacteria > Bacillati > Actinomycetota > Actinomycetes > Kitasatosporales > Streptomycetaceae > Streptomyces > Streptomyces sp. NPDC054813. The sequence continues at coordinate 15,358 of NZ_JBSHAF010000044.1, forward strand.
CGAGAAGTCGCAGGTCACAGCTTCGGTGTATGCAGCGAAGCGCGAGACCCCACATCAGCCTACGATCACCACCGCCCCGAGGCGCTGCCGGTACGCCACGACGAGGGGTTTCGCACCGGCCGGTGCGGGCGGTCCCCTCGTGCGCCTGCGCGACTGCTACGCGCACTCACGGGCTTCCGCCTCCCGGCGGCGGGCGACGTCCCGGACGGCATAACCGCGGTAGTCGTCAGGCTTGCCGACCCGTCAGACTGGCACGGCTTCCCGCAGCACCTGCGCAGTCCGGTCGCAGATCTTCGCCAGCTGCTCGCGGAACGGGTAGATCTGCCCGGCCCCCGCTACGTCCCGCAGGGCCTTGAGGACCTCCACCCACTCCACCGCATCCCCGGGAAGTGTGTAGGGCTGGCCGGTCACCCTGACCGCCGGACGAGGCGGCGCGGGAACCGCGACGGTCAGGGTGCGGGTCATCGTCCGCTCCACCACTTCACGGACCGGGGCAGCCGTACGGCCTGCGGCCCTGACGGGCCACTCCGCCCGGGCCTGCACGGTATGCACCTCCCACGCCCGGGTGCCGCGCGCAGGTGTGCAGGTGTGCAGTACTTGGGTGGCCGGCCCCGGCCGCTGTACGTCATCGCCGGGCTGGACAGGCTTGCCCGGCCGGGATGATCCGCGAGGACGGGACAGTCTTCCCGGAGGTCTGCAACTCTCGGTGCACCCTACGGTCTCGGGGGTGGGACCAACCCTCCAGCCCACCAAGGGAGCGACCCGCCGACCACGGCGGGCCGCGCGGCCGGCGCCGCGCGGAACAAACACCGGACGCCCGCTCCCCTCACCCTCCGCTCTCCCGTTCCCTGCCCACCCACGACCTTCACCAGGTTCACGACGCGGGAGTTGAGCGGTTCAGTTGGCTGCTCTGGCAACTGAGTGCCAATGCATGGTGCCCTGCTCCCGAAAGGAGCAGGGCACCATGCGGCGAGGGGATCAGCCGATGTGGTAGACGGTGATGGTCACCTCACCGTCTGCACCGGGGATGTTGTACGCGCCGGGGCCGTGGAAGGGCTCGCAGCCTTCCGCGAGGACGTCGTCGGCGTTGATGCCCGTGTCGTCCTCACCCACGAAGGCACAGACTTCGGTGATGAGGTGGTCGGCGTACCGGTGCGTGAAGTCGGCCTCGGGGTAGCGCGGGACGGTGGGGGTGTTGATGTCCAGGTCCGGGTGCTCCCACAGAGGGGTCTGCCGGAGGCCGCCGTCGGTCACGTAGACCTTGCCGTAGGGCTCAGGCAGGTCGTTGTCGTCCTTCTCCTGGGGGTTGGAGAACTCGATCGAGTAGGTGACGAGCCCCCCGGGATACCGTGCCTGAGCAGCGGACTGCGCCTGAGCCGATCCGGCACTCACCACGCCGGCCAGCAGCAGGGCCGTCGAGGCGAGGGCCACCAGTCGGCCCATGGACATCGGACGCATCCCTGTCTCCTCTCACTCAACGTAGCCGTTTGACTACGCTCTGAAGATAGGGTGGACAGGAGGCCGATCCAGGGGGTGCATTGGTCAAACCACCTGGGCGTATGACGCCGAGGCTCTGGTCGCGGCGCGTGCGCGGGGTGGCCGCCCCTTGGCAGCGAAGAGAAGCGGGTTGGGGAACATTGCCACCCGAAGACAACGGCCAACTGTGCGGTTCTGACCGCTCTTCCGTGATGGCCACGGCTGAAGGACGCGGGCTCTGAGCAGAGCGAATGAGGCTCGACCGTACATTTGCCGCTTGATCGTTTTGATTCTGTTGACGTGTCCTTCCACGATGCCGGAGCTGTAGGGCAGGGTGAGGCCGGCGGTGACGGCGTGGAGGTCTTGGCGGATGGAGTCGGCGAAGATGCCAATGGCGTCGGGGCCGCCCAGCTCGGCCTTCTGGATCCAATCCCGGAGTAGGTGGCCGCGACGGTCGCGAAGCATGTCGGTGAACTCCCGCGCGAGGTCGCAGGCCAAGGCGATCTCGAGTGCTTCGGTTGGCCACATTGGCGCTCAAGAGTCGCCCGCATCTTCGCGATCAGCGTGTAGTGGGCGAGGAGTGACGAGGCGGAAAGGCTCGCCCCCGTCACCGGCAAGCACGACACCGGACTTTCCGCCATAGACCCAGTGAATCCCGACACGCCAAGTGATTTCCCCTGGCGCTTCCAGCTCGGCCTGAAGGACGAAGTACTCAGGGTCGTCCGGCGAAACCGTGTACGGGAAGTCCGGCACGCCCTCAGCCGGTTTCGGTATGGGCTCCGGGGCTCCGAGGTCCACACCGAGTTCCGGACCGCGGTAGAGAACGTCGAATGTGCGTCTGGGTTTGGGTCTTGGCTTGGGACTGGGGAGGATCTGAAGGTCGGGCGGAGTAGACGACCGTGACTCCACCTGCACAGTCAGGCCTGTCAGGACTACAGCGCGATCAACGGCAGCCTCAACGGTTAGGCGGACGTTCAGGGTCCGTACGCCAGCCCTTGGGCACTCGGGGCAGGCAGCGTGCCCTTCGGGCAGCGGGAGAATGAGGCCGTAGCTGTTGGTGACTCTGCTTTGCTGAGCTGTGACGACGATAGGAGTGAGCGGCGCAGGTTCAACTACGGCCTCTTGGCCACGTCTTACGGCGATGTCCGTGCCGCGCACCACGAGTCCGCTAACAGCGGAAGCGAGTCCTGCGAGAGCCGCCGCAGCGATCCACGCGCCGATCCCCGGCACTTCAATGGCAGCAAGAGCCGCGGCGAGAAGCAACGCTCCTGCCCCACACCACAGCAACAATCGACGAGATCGCACGGCACCGTCAGGCGCTCATGGTGCCTGATCCCGCCGCCTCGGTGCCGGCGACCTTCAGCCGACTGTCTGAGGTGTGGCCGACTGCGGTGCTGGCTTTGTCCACGAGATTGGGTTCTGGAACGCTTTCCGTGGAGCACATACGTTGAGTGACGGCTGTGGTCCGCGGCGGCCTCCGGGAAGTTGCCTGAAAATGATCAGTGCCGATCTCGGGGTGGCCGACAGTTCGACGTCGCGGAAGAGACATTGCTCCGGCTGGAAGCTCTGTTGTTCCCGTCCGTCGCGGACGTGACGGTGCTGTCGGTGGACACCACCCCCACCTGGCGAGGAACTTGCTAGGGCGTAAAGGGCAATCTGCCTACTTCATACGCCCTCTCAGATCCAGCCTCGCTTGGCGGCTTCGGTGCCCAGCTGAAAGCGGGTATCGAGGCCGAGCCGGGACGCGATCGCGGCGATGCGGCGGGTCACGCGCGCTCGTCCCCAGTTGCCAGGCGATCGCCTGGTCCTTGTAGCCCGCTTGCAACATTCTCAACAGCAAGAGATCGTCCGTGCTCGGCCGGTCGGGGGTCTCCGGGACCATCGAGACGATGGGTTGTGCCCGCTGCCAGTAGACGTCGAACAACTCGAGAATCGCATCGAGCAGACCCGACTGATGGACGACGGCAATCTTGTCGTAGCGTCCTCCGATCAGTGCGACCAGCGCGACACGACGGTCCATGATCCGCAGCCTGAACCGGCGCCGAACAATTTCGTACAGAAGCCGAGCAGGACGTCCTGGTCGGCAGTGATGACCACTGGCTGGATCGTGGACATGGCACTCCTGTCGAGAACGGTCGTGTCGCTGGGTAGAGCGTTCGAGGACGGTGAACTCATCGCATTCTCGTTTTCGGCCACCTGAGCGGGAGAGGCTGATGGACGAGCTCAACGCTCTGGGTGTGTCGGAGGCGAGGAAGTCGCCGGGGACGGCCGCTGGCCGCAGGCGATCACCCCGCCACGGTGGCGTCGACGGCACACACGGAGCGCGCGGCGTCCAGCGGCTCCTGCATGCCGGCCACCATCCAGGCGAAGCCGGGTGCCCCGCCAACCGGCACTCCGCGTCATTCCGAAGGAACGCGAAACTCGAATTCGGGACGGTCCCACGGCACGGCGGGCGGTTTCGCGAACGCGGTCCCGGTCCGCACCGCACCGACGCGGTGATAGAAGTCCTCGGCGGGAGGATGCGACACGACCTTGAGACGGTCGAGCCCGGCGGCACGGGCCTCGGACTGCATGTGGGCGACGAGCAGCCGTCCGATACCCCGTCCTTGCGCTTCGTCGGCGACGAACAGCAGGTCGAGCTCCGGTGGAGCGAGGACGAGCGAGTAGAACCCGAGGACCCGGCCTCCGTTCTCGTCGGCGCCGACGGCCACAAAGACGCGGTGGGCCTCGATGTAATCAGGACCGACCCGGTAGCCCGCGACTGCGGCTGCGTACCTACCCTCGTAGGCGCCTGAGCGACGCACGAGCCGCGTGAGCCGTTTGGCATCCCGCGCGACGGCCCTCCGTATCGTGATCGGCTGGCTGACCGGGGAAGTGCGTGAACCCATCGGGAGAGTATTTCGCACCGGGGAGTGCCTTCGTACGGCGGGTCGGCTGCTCGGGCAGGCGTTCCCGCACCGCTCCCGGGAACCGCTCGCCCAGGCCCCGATCGGCCACGTCACTGCCGCCGCATCGACCGCCCGCCGGCAGCAACTGGACGCCCGAACCTATGCGGAGGAGCTGGAGAACGACGTGACGCCTTGGTCTCGTTGGCATGCAGCCTCATCTGCTGGATGCGACTGAAGAAGCACCGATCATAATCGTGTTACCAGCTATAAACGGCGAGCCATCGAACCTGATCACGAATATCCGGACCTTGATTATTCCGCACCGAACCGCACGATAGGCTGAACCGTCTACCTCATCGCGCCATCCCCTGATGGTTTAGCAGGATAGGAGTGATTGCGATGCCCATGCCGGCCCACCCGCCGAAAAACCCATCAAGCCCCTTTTCGTCGTTCAGTGGTCACCATGTTGGTATCCGCGTTCCCGACTACGACGCGGCGAAGGCTTGGTACACGGAGAAGCTGGACTTCCGAGTACTCCAGGAGTGGCCCTACGGTGAGCTGAAGCTCGCGTACCTCTGCCCGCCCAACGATGACAACTTCCATGTCGAACTGCTGGCCGGACCGGTACCCTTCCCGAACGAGGTTCTCGACGACCTCGGAGTCAGCCTGCAGCACGGCGGCTACCAGCACATGTGCGTCTCTGTCGACGATGTCGACGAAGCACGTGCGGAGCTCGCTAACCGTGGTGTCGACCTTATCGGTGAACCTTTCGAGATCGAGGACATCAGCCGGCGACTGGCGTTCTTCCGTGACCCGTGGGGCAACATGATCGAACTGTCGCAGAAGCTGCCCGGCGCTGGCTCCTGATCAGCCTCATAACATCAGCATGCGCGCACACGGCCCAAGCCCCTTCCAACCAGGCTCGGGCCCCTGCACGACTCACAGGCTTCATCAGTTGCGCAGGCTCTTACTTGCCCACCGCACCGTCCGCGAAGAATAGCGCGTGCATTCCCCTACCGTGTGTTGCGATTCAGTCGAACAATAAAATCGTCGTCCACGATCCACGGCCGAGTACTCGCAGCCTCCCGAACGGCCGAATCATCACATCGTTCACGCCCACCCGGAGCACTTCTGCAAGATCGTGTCACAAGCTCTGCGACACCACCGAGCACTGCGGCTGCCGAATCAGGCGCTCCGCGGTTCCGCTTTGCGATCGAGTAGCTTCGCGCGGGCGAGACGGGGTGCTTCTGGTGCGCCGGGCTCGCCGTGTTCGCTAGCGTCTAACCATGTTGCATACGAGATTCACCGAAATGTTCGGTATCACCTACCCGGTGATGGCGGCCCCGATGGGATTGCACAGCGGCGGAACACTCGCCGCCGCGGTCTCCGCGGCCGGCGGGCTCGGCTCCTTCGGGGGCACACATCCCTGGAAAGGGCCTGACTGGATCCATGCGGAGATCGCGACCATCCGTGCCACGACTCACCGCCCGTTCGGAGTCGGCTTCATCACGCCGTTCCTCCCCTTCACCGAACCGCATTTCGAGGCCGCCCTGGAAGAGCGACCAGAGGTCATCGCACTGTCGTTCGCCGACCCGAAGCCGTGGCTTGCTCGCGCCAAGGCCGCAGGAGCCCGGGTGATGTGCCAGGTACAGAACTACGATGACGCACAGACGGCCGTCGCCGCGGGTGCCGATGTCCTCGTGGCGCAGGGCAGCGAGGCCGGTGGCCATACCGGGACGATGGGCCTCCTGCCGTTCCTGGCCGGGATCGTGAGGCGCTACCCCGATGTTCCGGTGCTGGCCGCAGGAGGCATTGGCGATGGCCGAACACTCGCGGCCGTCCTCACCGCCGGGGCGGACGGCGCCTGGCTGGGCACGGCGTTTCTCGCCACGCCCGAAGCGATCGAGGTACACGATGTCCACAAACGTCTGATCGTCGAGAGTGATGGCGGCGACACCGTATGGACGCGGGCCTACGACATTGTGTCGGGGCTGCCGTGGCCGGAGACCATCGGTGAACGAGTCCGCCGCAATCGGTTCACCGATGAGTGGTCAGAGCGCGAGGCGACGCTGCGGGACCGCAAGGAGGAATACGCGCCCCCGAGGGACGTCAGTCCCGTTGAGGGCCCGCCCGACCCTGACACGAGCGCGATTCTCTATGGCCAGTCGGCGATCTTCGTCGATGCCGTCCGTCCCGCCGAAGAAGTGGTCCGCACGATCGGTGACGAGGCCGAGGCAATCCTGGCCTCACGGCCTCGATCGCTGATGAGCTGACGAGCAACCCCCGCTCGCGTGGGGATGACGAGGCTCGACGACCCGGTCGTGAACGCCTGGGTCGCCACCGGCGGGAAAGCGGCGGGGAGGTGTGGCGGAATGCCGGTGGATGCGGTCGGCCGAGCTTGGGGAATGCATGGTTGCGGATGGCCTCTGGGAGCCGCTGACGGTGGCTGCTCTGTCATTCTCGTGATGTTGCCGAGGCATGCTCGGTGATGGCCTCGAAGAGGAGGAGGCCCTGATCCACCAGTTCCTCCCTTGAGATGCCCAGAACTCCGTTGAACCAGCTCAGCAGCATCTCGCTGACCGCGCCCACGACGGCCACGGACAGGGTGGTGGGGTCGATCCGGGGATCATGGAGCCCTTCCCTGAGGAGGGAGTCCACGAGGCCGCTCATGCGCTGCAGGCCCAGACGCCGTTCGCGTGCTGTGAGGGGACCGGCCCCCAGGGATTCCGTCAGTTTGACGCGCCCTTTTCTCGGGTCTTCCAGAGGGAGCCCGGTGATGACGTCGATCATGTTTCGAGCCCGGTCGCGTAGCGGCTGGTCTGTGGCGATCGCCTCGGTGCACCGGGTGATCTGTTCCTCGTAGATGTCTCTCATGAGCGCTGCCATGAGATCGTCGAGGGACGTGAAGCTCTCCGCAAAGTACCTGTCCTTCACTCCGGCGTGGCGGAGTACCGCACGGATGGAGGTGTGGGCGTATCCCTGGCTGGAGAAAAGTTCGAGACCGCTTTCCATGAGGCGCCGACGACGGAGCGAAGCGCGCTCATCCGCCGTGGCCCCGCCATATGTCCTCACGATGTGCCAACTCTCCTTGAGGCGTCCAGCTCATGGTGCGAGGTCACGCACCGGGGCCCGGCCTCCCGACCGGGTTGCTCAGTGGCCTCGTGGGAGGTTTTGAGCCGTCGGTCTGGCCCTCATCTGGGGCGGCCAAGGCATTTTCACCACGTTTCACCCATCTGGTGACAGATTACCCCAGATGGGTGTAGCGTCGACTTTATTCAGTCGTGAACCATGAAAGCGCTCCCCAGGGGCGGTACCCAGCCGCAAGGGGCGTCGCAGATGTGGCCCACCCGCAGGCTCCACGCGCCGGGCCACTGCGCAGGAAAGTCATGACCGGCAGCGGCCTGCGTACCGCGCTGAGCACCCTCGTGCCCGCCGGTCATCCACGTATCGAACACCACGGAATGTCGTGGTCCCAAGGCCATGCCGTGGGGAGAGTTCACCATGGATCCCAACCATCTGTTCATCGGCGGACGCTGGGTGCCCACGTCCGGTGACCGTGTCATCGACGTCGCATCCGCGAGTACCGGCGATCATCTCGGTGCCGTGCCGGACGGTTCCCAGGACGACATCGACCGGGCGGTCGGAGCCGCTCGTGCCGCATTCGACGCACCGACCGGCTGGGCCTCCTGGGGCCCTGAACATCGCGCGGCCGCCATGATCCGTCTCGCGGATGCGCTCGATGCCAGGAAGGGGGCGACCGCCGCCGCCGTCAGCGCGCAGAACGGCATGCCGATCACTGTCGCCCGGTCCTTCGAAGGTGTGGTGCCGTCAGCCCTGCTGCGCTACTACGCGGGTCTGGCCGACAGCATGACGTCCGAGGAACTGCGTACCGGACTGCCCCGTGGCACCACCCTGGTCCGCCGGGAACCCGCAGGCGTCGTAGCCGCCATCATGACCTGGAACTTCCCTCAGACCATCGCCTTCTTCAAGGTGGCCCCGGCTCTGGCGGCCGGTTGCGCGCTCGTCGTCAAGCCGGCTCCGGAGACGGTCCTCGACTCGGTGCTGCTGGCGGAGGCCGTCGAAGAAGCGGGCATCCCCGACGGCGTGATCAACATCGTTCCGGGCGGCCGCGACACCGGCGCCTATCTGGTCTCCCATCCTGACATCGACAAGGTGTCGTTCACCGGATCCACCAGAGCGGGGCGCCAAGTGGCCGCAGCGTGCGCCGAGTTGCTGCGACCGGTGACCCTGGAACTGGGAGGCAAGTCCGCCGCCGTCGTTCTCGACGACGCCGACCTCGCCGCGAACGCAGAGCAGTTCTTCACGGCCAGTCTGCTGAACAACGGTCAGACCTGTTACGCGAGTACCAGGATCCTGGCCTCCCGCAGCAGGTATCGGGAAGTGGTCGAGTTCTGTACGGCGATGGCCCATGACGCCGTCGTCGGTGACGCGCTCGACCCCGCCACCCAGATCGGCCCCCTCGTCAGCCAGCGCCAGCGCGAACGGGTCCTGGGTTACATCAAGACCGGCCTCAACGAAGGGGCGCGGCTCACCACCGGAGGAGGCCGGCCACCCGGCCTGGACCGAGGCTGGTTCGTTGAACCCACCGTATTCGCCGACGTCGAGAACTCATCGACCATCGCGCAGGAAGAGATCTTCGGCCCGGTCCTCACGATCACGCCCTACGACGGCGAGGACGAGGCAGTGCGCCTGGCGAACGAGTCGGCCTACGGCCTCGCCGGCACCGTCTGGACCACGGACCTGGACCACGGTGCCCAGGTGGCCCGCCGTCTGCGGACCGGCACCGTCGGGCTCAACGGCTATCTGCCCGACCTCACCTCCCCCTACGGAGGCAGGAAGGCCAGCGGGCTCGGCAGCGAACTGGGGCCCGAGGGGCTTCACGCATACCAGCAACTCCAGTCGATCTACCACCCCTGATGCGACAGCCGGCATCCGTCGCCCGGCTCGGGCGAGTCCGGGCTGCGGCCGTCCGCCAGGCGAGGAAGTCAACATGAATTCCACCGGAACCGAAGGATTCGACTACGTCATCGTGGGGGCCGGCAGCGCCGGTTGCGTACTCGCAGACCGCCTGAGCCGCGACGACCGCGTCCGCGTGCTACTCCTCGAAGCGGGCGGCCCCGACACCGACGAACTCATCCACATCCCAGCCGCGCTCGGAATGCTCTTCGGATCGCATACCGACTGGAGCTACCGGACGGTCGAGCAGCCCCAGCCAGGGCGCACCTTCTCCTGGCCCCGGGGCAAGACACTGGGCGGCTCGTCGTCCACCAACATCATGATCTATACCCGGGGCAACCGGCACGACTACGACAGCTGGCGTGACGAGCACGGTGCGAAAGGCTGGGGCTACAACGACGTCCTGCCCTATTTCATGAAGTCCGAGTCGAACCGCCGCCTCGGCGAGCCCTACCACGGTTCGAACGGCCCCCTGCACGTCGAGGACCGCGTCTACACCCACGAACTCTCACAATCCTGGCTGGACGCCGCCGTGGAATGGGGACTGGACCGCAACGACGACTTCGCGGGTGCGTCCCCTGCCGGCGCCGGCCTGTACCAGGTGACATGCCATCACGGGCGACGGTGGTCCACAGCCGACGCCTACCTGCGCCCGGCCCTCGGCCGACCCAATCTCACGGTACGCACCGGCGTCCTTGCAACAAAGATCACACTCGACGGATCACGCGCGGCCGGCGTCACCTGTCTCCGGGACGGACGAGAACGGACGGCCCACGCCGACAGCGAGATTCTGCTCTGCGGCGGATCCATCAACTCGCCCCAGCTGCTGCTCCTGTCGGGCATAGGCGATCCCGGCGAACTGCACGATGTGGGCATAAACGTCCGAGTACCCCTGCCCGGGGTCGGGCGTAACCTGCAGGACCATTTGATGACTCCCGTCGTGTGGGAGACCCGGAACTCCACTGACATCGTCCGAGACCTGCTCACCCCGGACAACCTCGAACGGTGGCGCACACACGGCGACGGGCCCTTCGCCTCCAACTACGGCGAGGTCGGCGCGTTCCTCAACGTCACGGACGGCCAAAGCCGTCCTGACGTCCAGCTGGTGGGAGGGGCCACGGCACTCATTCTCAGCGGTGAGGAAGGACCCGACCGGCCGGTGTTCACGATGAACTGCGTCCCCCTGCACCCGCAGACTCGCGGCACCGTCCGTCTCGCGTCGGCTGATCCTCAGGCCCCACCGCTGATCGATCCCCGATACTTCGACGTGCCCGCGGATGCGGCGGTCATGGTCGCCGGACTCAGAGCGGTCATGGGCATCGCCCACTGCGCACCGTTCGCCGAATACCTGGCGCGGTCGTACCTGCCGGCCAGTGACGACCTGGACTGTCTGGACGGCTTGGGCGACGCGGCTTTCGAAGAGCACGTCCGCAGATGGAGTGCCACGGCCTATCACCCAGTGGGCACCTGTGCCATGGGAACCGGACACGACTCCGTCGTCAATTCGGATCTGGAGGTCTACGGAGTCGAGCGACTCCGCGTCGTCGACGCCTCGGTCATGCCGACTGTCACCAGTGGAAACACCAACGCACCCACGATCATGATCGCCGAAAAGGCTGCCGAGCTGATCGGGGAGCAGCCTCGCTGAACTCGACGTTGCTGAAGCCCTGCCTCGCGGAGAATGCCTGACCAGCCAACAAAGCACCTACTACTGAGATTGAAAGCGTGATGTCGTTGCAAGAAGGCGGCCCGGTCCGTCCGGGGCCGCCTCCTTGCATGCTGCGCTGCGGCCGGTCGTTGTCGGCTTGGCCTAGGCGTCGGGGGACTTCGCGGCCTCACGGATCACATCGAGGACGAAGTCAGGATGCGAGAGCATCGGAATGCAACTGCTGTCCACGGGAGGGATCTTGGCGCCCATGCGCTCGGCGACGGACCGCTCCCCCTGGACAGCCATGACGGCGTAGATGCAGGGAGGGCCTCGCGGATGAACGGGTCGATAGATCAACGGACCGCACTGCTCATGCTCGTTGGTTGCGGCACCGTGTACGTCGCCTTCGAGCACCCGTCGTTGGCCCCGCCCTCGTCGCCGGTGTTGCCGTGGTGACACTGCTCCACCTCGTTGTGCGAGGGCGCTAACGCCGGGCCCATCCCTGAACGCAGACACCCCCGCCGGAACGAGCCGGCAGGGGTCCGCATCAGTCCCAGCGGTCACATACGTGTCACCAACAGGGTCGATGCAGCTGCGCTACAAGGACCTGACCAGGCCAAACACTCCCAACTTGGACCCCGTGGACGCCAGAAGACGGTTCTGACTACCTGTGCCAGGTCCGCAAGGAGCGACCGCGCGCTGAGCCACTGCGCGCTCTGCCGCAGCACCGGCAGCCTCAGCACTGGCCTACCGGCCCGGTCGCCTGCGCCATAGGGTTGCTGGGTCTGGGGACAGGTCGTTCCCTGACCCAGCTGCCCCCACCCCAGACAGGTCGGAAGGCCGGAAAACCGGGGCACACGCCCCGTGTCACCGATTCAGGATTCGTCAGCGAGGAAGTGATCGGGACGGGCCCCGAATCTATACACGCCATTGAGGGAGCTGTCCTGTGATGACCAGCAGCGCAGTCGAAGATGCAGTGCCTCCGTGAGATCTGCATCCCGACCCCGATTGGATCGGTCTCCCCGGCGGTGCACCCGAGGTCTGCCCTCTACCAACGTCGGCGCCGGCACGAGTAGCAACGGTTCGATGAACGACCACAGTTCATCCGACACGATCCACGGCCGCGACTGACGTTTCCCCACGACCAGACCAACGAACAGACAAGCCCACAGTCACATGATCAACAGCTTTTGTTAGAGCCAGTAAGTCCGAAGTCTCCGGCGCGGCGTGGCATCCAGGCGCTCCGAGTCCCGGCCCAGACCCGCCTGCGTCGCGCAGGCGAACGGCCGCTCGGTCTCAGGGAACACCCGGACCCGCAGTATTACCTGCCGCACGGCCTGGCTACTCTTCACTGCCATGCACATACCAATCACACAGCGGATGCTCAGGGTTCACCTGGCGGTCGGGCTCACCCTGGGATTACTCCTGCTCATGCTGGCGAGAGCACAGCCGGCCGCGGCGGCCAGCACCCTGGACCCGATGTCCGACCCCGGCAAGATGACCCTCACAGCCGGGGACTTCGCGTCTCGCTGGCGCGCCATCGACGCCGTCGAGGCGAGCGGCATGGTGACTGCGTACAGCTCGCTGGCGCCCCTGCTCAGCGGGAGCGGGCACAGTGGCCGCCCGTACCTGTGCCACGGCAACCAGAACCTCAACACGTCCTACCGCGTCGACGGCTTCTGCTGGGAACAAGCGGACGACACCACCGGCAACTGGGTGCCCCAGGGCATCACCGGATCGCATGACGCCCAGCCCGACGGCAAGTGGCTCGACAAGTACGTCTACATCGCGTCCTGGCACAGCAGGAACACCGGCAGCAACGAGTTCGCCCGGATCTCCGTCGTGGACAACGACGGCGGAGACCACACGATCTATAACCACATCATGCTGGTCGATCCCTATATGGAGACCCAGACCACGGGGAACTTCCAGGCCGTGGGCGCCGCCGGCAGCCCGTTCGCCGGTCACGCCGACGGTATCGCCTGGTACGGCAACAGACTGTTCGTGGCGAGCGGACACCAGATCCAGGTCTACGACCTGCGCCACCTGTGGCGGATGTCGGACAACACGCGCGAGTCCGTCGGGATCAGCGACGGCAAGTCCTCCGCTCGCTGGCACAACTGGGCCCTGCCCATGATCGGTTTCTACGACAACGGAACCAAGGGCGATCCCTGCACGGACCTCAACCCGTGCATGACCTCCCTCAGCCTCGACCGTACCGGTACCGACGGGCTCATCACGTCCGAGTTCCGCCGTTCGACGGGCGGCGCCCCGATCGTGCGCTGGCCACTGAACGCCGCGGACACGCTGCTCGACACGGACGGCACGACCAATCACGAAGGCACCGTCCACGCCACAGCCGGCTACCGGACCCCGGTCTGGGGGGTGCAGGGAGCGGCGACCGACGGCACATACTTCTACTTCAGCGGCACCTGCCCTGAATACGCGGACCGTGACCCCAAGGACCCGGCGACCGCCGACCTTCCGTACTGCATCCACTGGGCGAAGCCCGGCAGTGCGCCGCACGTGCTCACGTACGGCCCTCCGCTCATCCAGAACCTCTCCTGGGCCCCCTCCTCCGGCCGCCTGTGGGGCATCAATGAACGCATAGCCCCGGCGCCGGGGGTCCGTTCGGTGTTCTCCCTCGACCCGCCCAACTGAATCCGTCCGACGGCCCTCGGTCCGAAAACCGGGGGCCGCCACGCTCACCTGGGCTGTGGTCCCCGCGATCCCCATCCCGGAGTTCTGGTGACAACAAGGCTGCCGCGGTGACAGCTATCGTGCTTCGGCTCAGCGGGCTGGACGCCTGCCCTCACCTGTCCGGGCTCCTACCAGCGCATGCCGAGGGCATCGAGTGCGCTGCGTCGTTCGTGGCTCAGTTTGGCGGCCCGGCGGCGGGTGTTGTCGAGCCAGGCCCCCAGCTTCACGGCCGTCTGGTCCCCGTCGCTGTGGCTGCCTGCGGTGATCTCGACATGCTGGCGGGGTACTTGGAGGTGGCCCTCGCGGGCGTGGAACTGGCGGGCGGCAGCAAGGTTCGCCGTCCACCGGGCGTCCTGCGACCGGGGCGCGCCCGGTGCCGGTGCGCCGTCGTCTGCGGGCTCGATCCCGACCGACTCCAGCAGCCACTGCTGTGCGGGCATGAGCTTGTCCCATGCGGTGCGCTGCCCAGCAGCCCACGCACCCAAGTCCTCACCCTGCACGATGAGTTCGCCCGGCCCGGCCGGGAGGCTGCCATCCGCCTTGTGGTGGGCGAGGATGAGCCGGTAGGCCCGCTGCCAGCTGATCTCCCACACCGGACACCAGCCTGGGTCCAGGTCGGCCAGGGCCTCCGTACGGGCTACTGAGAGTTCCCCGGCGTAGGAGATGCCCGTTTTCCCGGCCTGCCGTCGCCGGGCGTTCTCCGCCGCCTTGCGGGCCGCCTGGCGTTGGTTCTTGAGCCATACTCCGATGGGGAAGTTGCCTCCGCCGAAGACGGCCGTGGTGGGCGGGAGCAGATGCCCGTGTGCTTCGGCGTAGGCGCGGGCGACGGCGAGGCCGGCGTCCCACGCGGATGCCTGCACCGACCAGACCATGCCGAGCGTCTCGAGCTGCTGCACGCGCGAGGCTTCCAATGTCCCGGCCGCGTAGTAACGGCGCTGATCCGCCACCCACACCCCCAGCGGATGCCCGCCGGCTGCGCCCCAGTCCTCAGGGGACACGAACGTGTAGGGCACGCGCAGCTCGGTGCTGCCGGTCTCGCGCAGCCACCGCGTGGCCGCCTCGATCCCGCGCAGCCAGTACGCCCCCTCCGGATCGATCACCCGGAGCTGCACAAACCGCGCGAGGGCGGACGGGTCGCGTTCCTCGCTGAACCGGAGGACCCCGGCCGCCGCTGCCCCGATACGGGCGTCGCCCTGGGCGTCGTCGGCGTCGACGTCCTCCTCGTCGGTGTCGTCGATGTCGTCTGCCGGACGGGCGTTGCGGACGCGTGGGTCGGCGAGGGCTTCGATCGTGTCCGAGTCATGGGCCCGGAGCGCGCCGAGGATCTTGCTGAGGTTGCCGTACGCGTCCGAGGTGAGCAGTTCGTTGGCGTCCTCGTCCTCGCCGAGGAACACCGGGACGATCAGGGTGGCGAGTTTCCCGACGCCCGGCCGCATGCGCAGGGCGCGGCCGACCATCTGCACGATGTCCACCATCGAGCCGCGGGCGTCCGCGAACAGAACCGCGTCGCACTCGGCAGTGTCGACGCCTTCACCCAGCACCCGGACCGAGGACAGAACACGCAGTTCCGCGCGCACGTCCCGGCCCTCCCCTCCGGGTGCACCGAGGAAGTCGGAGGCGAACTCCTCGAGGACCTGGCGGCGGTGGGCGGGCGCGTGCTCGCCGTACAGCCACTGCGCCCACACCTGTTCCGCCGGCGGGAACGTGGCCGGGTCATCTTCGGCGAGGCGGGCCGCCGTCGCCGGGACCGCGGCCGCCATCGCCTCCGCCTCTCCGACCCTGCCGTGGAAGGACAGCACCCGCCTGAACCGCTCCTCGACCGCCGCGCGCATGAGGCCGGTCTGCACGGCCGCCAGGCGCGCCCCGCGTACGGCGTCGGAGCCGGTCGCCTCGGTCGTCATCGCCGTGTGCAGGTGCGGGTCGCGGATGTCCAGGCACAGCACCTGATACGGCGCGACCAGGCCGAGCCTGATCGCCTCCGAGAGCTTCAGCTTGTAGGCGACCGGGCCGAAGATCTCGGAATCCTCATCCATGGACGCGACCAGCCGCGGGCGTTCCCCGTCGGCCTCCCACACACGGGCCGTCGCGGTCATGTACAGACGCCGTACGGCCGGGACCCGGGCCTGGTCGTGGACGGCCGCCCACGGCTTCAGACCATCGCCACTGACCCTGTGGGCTTCATCCACCACCATCAGGCTCCACACCGGCAGGCCGGCGGCGTGCGCGCGCTGGAGGGTGCCCATGCCGACCGATGCGTAGGTCGCGAACACCGTGACCGTCTCTTGGCCCTCGGTCCAGGCGATCAGTTCGTCCGGGTCGGTGGTGCACGGCAGGCCCTGGCTGTCCGCGCCCCGCAGGGAGCACACGCCGATCATCGCGCCGTGGCGGCCACCCTGGCGCCAGGCGGCGGCCATCTGCAACAGCAGATCCAGTGTCGGCACCAGGACCAGCACCCGGCGCGCGGAGAGGCGGTTCGCCGCTCCCACACCGATCAGGGTCTTCCCGGACCCGGTGGCGGCAATGACCTGAGTGCGCAGGCCCTCGGGCGGAATGCCCATCCCGGGCTGCTCCGAGAGATTCCGCAGCACCGCATCCACGGCCTCTACCTGGTGCGGGCGAAGTGTCATCCGAGTCATTCCAGATCCATTTCTAGCACGAGGGGGTGGCGGTGCTGCGACGGACAGCGGGACGTGCAGCGCACTGCCCGGGCGTGGAGGGTCGTCACTCAACGGGCAGCAGGCGGTTGATCGGAGAACGAAAGACGCTGGTGATCTGCTGGACGTCGGTCCAGGTGACGTCCACGGACCAGGCCTCCTGACCGCAGACGGCACCGTACAGAGCAGGAGGAGATCCGGCCGCGGCTTCCCAGCAGTTGGCAGGCGACAGCGTGGGATCACAGCTTGAGTGGTGACGGAGGTCCCCAAAATGCGGGCCGTCCGCGAACTGCGCCCCCTGTTCTACCGCGCCATACACCCACTCCTCGGGGACGATCACGAGGAGGTACGCCACGCGGCGCTCGTCGCCGCCCTCCCTCTGGCCGAGCACCCGCTTCTCACCGCACGCCGGGGTGAACTGGCCGACCACACCCGCTCTCTGCTGGCCACCAGCACCCACCGCTACCGGCGCGACCGTGTGCCGGAAGCGCTGAAGGAGTGGGGTCACGAGATCAGTGGCCTGGAAAACGCGGACGACATCGCAGTCCGGGAACACTGGGCCCGGCTGCGAGCAGAACGCTGGGCCGGCGGCTGCGCCGAAGACCTAGCGTTCTGAGCCCGGCCCGTACCCGAAAAAGTACGGGCTGTCTGTCCCGTCCCGGGCAGACGGCGTCAGAGTTCCAGGCTGCCCGCGCCGCGGGACAGGCCCAGGTGCGCGATCAGGCCCGCGGCGACATCACGCGGGCCAGCTGCCGGGCTTCGTACTCATCGCGCACCACAACGTGCTGGAACTCCACCTGCGGTGACAGGACGGCGAGTTCAGGGCAGGGACGCACGATCGCGTACAGGGCGCGCAGCCCCCCGTCGTGAAGGACGGGGTGCCGTACGCGAAGCTCACGGACAGCCGCGGACCGGCAGGCATCTCCACCTGTGCCTCGAGAACCTCCAACCGGTCGAAGATCGACGAGGCCCCAGCCCAGTGGATGCGCCGTACACCGGCTACTGGTGCCAGTACGTCGCCGACTGGGCCGCCGACAAGACCCGCTACCAGCTGACCGTCGACTTCCCTGTCAAGTTCAGCGTGTTGAGCTGAGGTGTTTCTTTTCAGCCGCCGGCAATTCGACGGTGCGCTGGACGTGTTGAAGGATGTTGACGGAGCTCGCGAGCGACGGCATGATGATCGACTGCGTGGCCTACGCCGAACCTCCCGCGACCGTCCCCAGCGCGGTCTCCCGTCGGAGGCAAAGGGACCAGCGTCTCAGGTCGTTGTTGCAGCCCGATCGCCTCGGGCGACGTTGCTGGGGAGCCCGCTCAAGGCGTGGAAGGCCGCGATGACAGCCCGTAGGAACTTCAAGCGCCAGGTGCGTGCCCGCGCCGCCAAGACCGGTGAGTCCTACACGTCCGCCCTCCGGCACTTCCGTCCGACTCCATCAGGAGACGTCATGTCGGAAGCAAGGAATCCCAAGAGCGTGCGGCTCGCCGTAGCGCAGACGCTCGTACGCGAAGACCCCCGAGGCGTTGAAGCGCTGCGCGAAAGCGGGCGTGAGGTCCGTGTCTGATGCGCGAGGCCAGTGCTCAGGGAGCGAGGATCGTGCACTTTCCGGAAGGCGCGATCTGCTTTCCCAGCAAGTTCGTCATGTCCGTCGACGGCCCGGACGCGGTCGGCCCGGCGGACTGGGACCGGTGCCAGTGGCCCGTGGTCCAATCGGAGTTGGCCGCGATCGCCGAGCTGGCCCGCGAGTTGCGGCTGTGGACGGTGATTGCATCGGTGCATCGCCTGACCGAGCCGAACCGCCCGCACAACAGTCTCTACGTCATCTCCGATCGCGGCGCCGTCGTCACGCGCTACGACGAGCGTCTCCTGTCGAAGACGAAGGTCTCGTACATGTACTCGCCGGGCGTCTCACCGGTGACCTTTGAGGTCGACGGTGTGCGCTTCGGCTGCCTGCTCGGCATGGAGATCCACTACCCGGAGTTGTTCGCAGAATACGAGAAGCTGGATGTCGACTGCGTCTTGTTCTCTACCAGCGGCACCCCGGGTAACACCGCCGCCCAAGCCCAAGGCCACGCCGCGGCCAACAGCTACTGGGTCAGCTTGTCAGGGCCGGCACAGCACAGCGCCACCGCACCGTCCGGAATCGTCGCTCCCAATGGCCACTGGCTTGCGCGGTGCCCCACGGACGACTCGCCATCGGTAGCCGTCGTGAACCTCGACGACAGTTCCGAGGCCGCCGCCGACGCAGTGACCTACGGGCGTCCCTGGCGTCGTGAGGCGCGCGCGGGCATCTACACCGAGCACCAGGTGATCGACCCGCGCAGCGAAGACCGGACAGCGGCCTTCTAGCTCAGAAGCAGAATCCGAGGGGTTCGCGCGTACGGGATGGCCCCCGGCGCCGCGAACGCCTCGGATTCAGTGCGTCCCTCACCTTGGTGAAACGGCTGACGAGCGGAAGGCGCCTTGTACACCGGCTTACATCTGGCCGCTACTGGCGGAAAGGCGCCTGCGCCGGGAGCGCGCGGACCACCGAAGCACGATCCGCCAGTTGATGGCGCAGGCGACCGCTCTCCACGGTGGTTCGGTGCAGAGCGCCCACCAGTGCCTCGACGTCGGCCTTGAGCTTGGCGATTTCCTCCGCGTCGGCGGCCCGTAACTCCTTGAGTCGGCGGACCTGTTTGCGCAGGCGCTGCTCGCTGTCCGGGGTGGCGCCGCGCGCGCGGACCTTCTCGTAGAACTCGTTCTTCAGGTCAATGTGCCGCTGGGTGAGCGCGTTGCGCGGGACACCGGCTTCGACGGCGAGGGCGACGATCGTGAGGGCGCCGTTGGAGTGTTCGGGTGTGCCGTTGAGGATGCGGTCCATGGCGGCGCGGATGCGCTGGCGCTCATCGAGGGCGGGGCTCATGGGGAGCGCCTCGGCGGGGGCCTGTTTCTCCAAGCTCATGGCCTGTCGTAGGAGTTGATCAGCGTGGTGGTCGGTGCGCGCGACGTTTGCGCACGACGGCTGGCGGCGGTCCAGCCGCGGGGTGTCGGAGACATCTAGGCGGTGGCAGAGCGCTCGGTCGCGGTCGTAGACGCACATCAGGAACGCTCGCGGGTTGTCGTAGACAGTCAGGGCCGGGTTGCCGAGGATGTCCCGGGCCTGGCAGTGGGTGCGGATGGACCCGGCGAAGGCCGGGGCTTGGGCGGCGGCGTGGATCGCTCGCCGGGCGGCAGGGCCGGAGATTCCGGTCCCAACGGCGAGAGCGTCGTGGAGGGTGGTGAGGGTGTCGGCGGTGGCCCGGGCGGTCTCGATGTCGAGCAGCTCGTGGATGCCCCCGCGGCCACGGGCAGCGTACCCGGCGCTCATCGCGGTGCGCATGTGCCCGTACTGGATGGCCAGCGCCACCAGCCCGCCCGGTCTGCGGGCGATATGCCAGGCCAGCGTGCGCCGGAAGCGCGCCACCCCGAGCGCCCCGTGCGGGTCGTCGGGGACGACCTCATGCCTGCGGCCCAGGCGCACCGCTAGCTGGGAGGCCCAGACCGCGAAGTCCTCGATCCGGTGGCGCATCGCCTCGTAGCCCACCTCGGATCCGGCCGTACAGAGATCCGTGAAGCACCACGCCAGCCCGTGCCGCCGGCCTCCGGGACTGGTTGATGACACCGGCGTCGACAATACGCTTGTACTCGACTTTACCGACCGCAGGAGCTTGGAAACCGCTCTGAACTGCGACGATTCATAGCTACATGTCCGTGACGGTGTGTTGGAGCCCCTGTGGTAGCTCGTCCGGGTGGTCTCGTGGGACGACTCCTCCGCCGGGACGGTGGACGGGGTTCAGTGGGTGGGTGGGACGAATTCAGGCTGGTCGAGCAGGCGCAACCAGCTTCCGTCAGGCTGGCGCCGGACGACCTGCGCCCGGGCGCCGGCCCCGTCCTTCGGCGGGGTCGAGGTGAGGGCGATATCGCCGCTGATCAGCGTGGGCAGCGGTTGTTCCGGTTCGAAGCGGGGGCGATTGGCCAGCACCTTCTCCCAGAGCACACGGATCGCCTCTCGGCCCACCGTCCGGTCGCCGGGCGGGTAGGCCATCACCGCATTCTCTTCGTAGAGGGCGGCGACCCCGGCCGCGTCACCGGCATTGGATCGTTCGATGAACAAGCGGGTGATGTCTTCGGGCCGCATGGCCTTCTCGTATCCCGGCATGGGTTCCTCCTGACGTCTGACTTCGGTGCCTTCCCAGCGTGGTCGCCCACTGATCAGAAGTCCAACAGATAGATCTACTGACAACTAGAATCTGCGGTCATGGATCTGAGGCAGTTGGAATATTTCGTCGCAGTCGCGGAAGAGCGGAACTTCACTCGGGCAGCCGAGCGGGTTCACATCAGCCAGTCCGGCGTCAGCGCCCAGATCCGCCAGCTGGAACGTGAACTGGGTACCGAGCTGTTTGACCGGTCAGCGCGCACCGTCACCCTTACTGCTGCGGGAAGAGCCGCGCTCGAACATGCCCGCGCCACGCTCGCCGCGGCTGGGGCGGTCGGCCAGGCAGTAAGTGAGGTGACCGACCTGATCAAGGGTCGGCTCGCGGTCGGGATGGTCATCGGCTGCACCGTCACACCGTTGTTCGACGCTCTCGCCGCATTCCACCGGGCGCATCCTGGTGTGGAGATCTCGCTGCTGGAGGACAGCTCCGACCGGCTTGTCGAAGGGGCGCGGGCCGGCACCATCGACCTGGCTCTCGTCGGGACCACAACGGCCACGCCCGATGGGCTGGACGCGATGACGATCATCAGCGAGCGACTCGTCGTAGGAGTTCCCGCTGGGCACCCCTTGGTGAAACTGCGGCGGGTCACCCTGCGTGACGTTGCCACCCACCCGATCGTGTGCATGCCACCTGGCACGGGTCTGCGCACAGTATTCGACCGTGCCTGCGCCGCACAGAGCCTCCAACCTGCAATCGCGCTGCAAGCCAGCGCAGCGGAGGCCATTGCCCACCTCGCCGCCCGCGGACTCGCCGTCGCTATCCTCAGCGACTCAATGGCCGCGAGCTATCGCGACCTGCTCACCACCCGCATCATCGACGATGTCGAGGCACCCGCCGTGCTAGCTCTGATCTGGAAGAGCACGCACAGCCCTGCGGTGCGCGAGTTGCTCGTGCACAGTCGGCAAGCATTCATCAAACGCGACCCTGCGTAGCGGGAAACCCTTCAGCATCTGATGCGGGTTTGGCTTAAATGGGCTGCGCCAGCAGACGGGCTGTGGAGTGGTCAGCGGGACAGGTGTCGGCGTACACCTGAACGTCGCTCTGGCTGGATTTTCGTAGCCGGAGATCATCTCGGTGACACGGTCAGTCGGTCCGCAGGGGATGCAGTCTATGGCTGTGTCCTGTTGAACTGGCGAGTCTGCTACCGCAGTTGTCTGAGGTGCTGGTGATCTCGGTCGAGGAATCCGGCGCTGTGGTGGCGGTCCGCGCTCGCACGAGATCCGATGAACCAGCGGGATGTACGGGATGTGGACAGCTCAGTGCGTGATGCCACAGCCGCTATGTACGGAGCCTCGCCGATGTCACTCTCGCAGGCCGGCCTCTGCGCATCGACTTGTCCGTGCGCCGCATGCACGGCGAGAACACGACCTGCCCGAAGGCGTCGCGAGCCGCATTCACCGCAGAAGTCTCATGTCCCCGGGTCGGTCTCGGCGAGGTGCTGGGTTCATACACTGCAGCGGAACGTCCACGGCAACGCCTCCACTAGCCGACGGCTAATCCGGGAGTTTGGAGGCGAGCACGTTCACCGGGGTGATCGTGGGGGGCGTGCTGAACAGCTCATCGCCACGGGCCTGGATCTGCTCCTTCACCTTTCCCTGGAAGTGCGCTTCGCGGTCGTCTTCGGTCTCGAAGGCGTCGAAGATCCGGAAGGTGCTGGGTCCGAGCCGGAAGGCGAACCAGGCCAGGGTTCCCGGCTCCGCCTCGACCAGGGCCTTGGCGTCGACGAGGAACCGAGCCACGTCGTCTTCCTTGCCCGGCTTGGCTTCGAACTGCACGAAGAATCCGTATGCAGGCATGTCACCTCTCCTATTGCCCTCTCGCACCCAAGGCGTGGGGGTCGTCAGCCTCTGTAGTGCTGAGCTCGGGCCCGCCTGCGCCTGGCCGACCTCAGCGGCGGTGGCCACCGACTGCTGCGGCCTCGATCAGCGGGTCAAGCTCCGCTGCCGACACGGAGGTAAGGAATCTCCCTGCGTGCCGCGTTGCGCCGGCCGACGTCCCTTTTCAGCCTATGCGACGGGCGCCCCTCGGGCACAGCGAACTACCCCAGGTCATGCATCGACAGGGAGCAGTTCGGTGAGCCGAGCCGCGAGGCAGTGGCCCCATCGTGACCGGCATTCCCGCATCGAGTCAGAAGGCCCTGCTGAACCAGTTCTCCGCCCTGGGCACCAACATGCTCCACGCCACCCCGCCCCCGAACCAGAAACGACAAGTGCCGCCCGCAGCTTTCTCGTACGGATGCCGAGCGGGCCCAGGCCCAGCAGGTCGAGCGGGGCAGCCGCACCCGGACGGGAGCGGAATGCGCTGTGCCTGTGGTGGCAGAAGCTGGGAAGTCGGACATGTCGACTGCCCGTTGCCACTGGTGTGACGCCGCCGTTGGTGTCGGACATGACGCGGCCGTCCCGGATCGTCACCTGGCGCGGCAGCCGGGTGGCGAGGCCCCGTTCATGCGTGATGATCACGATCGTCGTGCCCTCCTTGTTGAGTGCGGTGAGCAGTTCGAGGACGGCCGCGCCTTTCGCGGTGTCCAGGGCTCCGGTCGGTTCGTCGGCGAACACCAGGGCGGGACCGTTGACCAGGGCACGGGCGCTGGCGACACGCTGCTTCTCACCACCGGAGAGCTGGCGGGGCAGATGGGTGACGCGGTGTGCCAGACCCACCCGAGCCAGCGCGGCGGATGCAAGGGTACGGCGCTGTTGGCGGGGCAGTCCGGCGTACATCAGTCCGGTGGCGACGTTCTCCCATGCCCTGAGGCCGTCGGTGAGGTGGAACTGCTGGAAGACGAAACCCAGTCGACGTCCACGCAGTACGGACAGCGCCCGGTCGGAGAGCGAGGTCACGTCCTTGCCGTCGATCTCGACAACGCCGCCGGTCGGGCGGTCGAGGGTACCCATGCTGTTGAGAAGGGTGGACTTGCCGGACTCGGACCGGCCGACGACGGCGAGCGGTTCGCCCCTCTGCGGTGGCGGTGGCATTCAGGTGGGAGAACTGGGCCAGGCTGTAGCCCAGGGTGTGCAGCAGGTGTCCGCCGGTTGAAGCGCTGACCGGATGGCCCTGTGCAGTGAGGGTTGTGGCCAGGGCCCACAGCGACAGGTGGACGAGTGCAAGGAGGAGACGGGGATGAGGACCCGTCGGGCGCGCCGAGTCGTTCGACTACGTAGTGCTGGAGGTCGTCGCGGAGCTCATCGGCGTTCCAGCAGGCGCCGTTGAGGAGCCGCTGGAGGCGGTCGGTGTACGGTGTCCGGCGTGTTCAGCCAGCTGCCAGCCGTCTTTGCGGCCGACCGGGCCCAGTAGCCCACGGATGTAGTCACGCATCCTGCGACGCGGCTCGACGCGCCTGAAGCGGTGGCCGGTACGCAGGAACAGTTCCTCGAGTTCGTCGTTCCAGACTTCAACTGCACGCTCGTCGAACACGCCGGGAGACTGCCCGGATCGCTGTCACTTTCGGCACGGGCGGTGTGCAGCGCGGTCAGGACCCGCTTGCCGCCCGACGCCAGCTGTCCGACCAGGCGGGAGGCCGCCCGGGTCGGAGGCCACCGGCCCGAGCACGGCCGGCTCAGCACGCAACGGGGCCACATCGGCCAGGCAGTCTCCGCCCAGTGCGACGGCAAGCGCCACATCCAGCAGGATCTTTCCGACCCGCGACCGCACCGGCCTGCGAAACCACTCCGCGACCCCCGCCGACGCGGACACGCGGATAGGACCCAATACGCTTCTTCACCTGGAAACTGCCTCCGACCGGTGGCGAGAAACATGGACCTCAGAAATCCTCATTCTCCCTGGTCAGAGGCACTTTCTGCATTCATGATCACTAGATGGACAGCCCGCCTCGTGAAAGGGCGACGCTAAGGGCCGTCCCGTAAATGATCTTTAGCGCGGGAGAGTGAGATCGGCCGACTGGCGGACCGCTCTCTATCCGGCGAGGGCGAGGTTGTGCAGGCGGGCGATGCCGCACATGGCGTGGTAGACACCGTCACCTTTGAGACGGCCGTCTCGCAGTATTTTCCAGCCCTTCATGCGCGTGAAGACGTGCTCGACGCGGGCGCGGACTTGTTTGTGAGACTTGTTGTGCTCCTCTTTCCAGGCGGTCAACTCCTCGCCCTTGCGGCGACGGTGTGGCATCACCAGGCCGGTACCGGGGTAGCCGCCGTCGGCAATCGTCGTCGTGGCGCCGACAGCAGCCTTTGCACCGGATTCCTCCCACGCCTTGCAGTCGTTGCGGTTGCCGGGCACGGGCCGACCGACCAGGACGACGAGTCGGGTATCGGCGTCGATGACGACCTGATGGTTGGTGGAGTACCGATAGTTCTTGGACTGCTCGGCCACCGTGTGGTCGCGGGTCGGCACCAGAGTGCCGTCCACGATCAGCACGGCGTCCCTTGCAAACCGCGTGCGCGGCTGCAGCGCGAGCTTCGGCCCCAGGTCGTCGATGATGCGGTCGGCGGCCGACTTCGACACCCCGAACAACAGGGCGAGCTGGCGCATCGCCAAGTTGGTTCGCCAGTACGTCGCGACCAGCAGCGCCCGATCTTCCAGAGACAGGCTCCACGGCCGCCCCTGCGAACCGCGACTGCGCCCGCACGCCGCAGCACGGTCACCAGCTTGGCGAACTGGCGCGGGTTGATCCCGGTGAACGGGGCTATCCAGGACGACTCCGACGCCGTGATCACACCAGCCACACCGTGATCATCCCACTCCGGCTGATCCCTCCAGCCGGGCGAAGGCGAGGATATCGGGGACCGCTTCGCGCAGGCTCGCGAAGTGACGGTGTACGCCGGCCACCGCAGCCGCGGTGTTGACGCCCCACACCGTCATACCGGCCCGCAGCCCTGCTTCGACTCCGGACGGGGCGTCCTCAATAACCAGGCAGTTCTCGGGCCGGACACCGAGTTGCTCGGCGGCCAACAGGTAGGGCACGGGCGAGGGTTTGCCTTCTTCCACGGCGGCGGCGTCCACGATGACGCGCGGGACCGGCAGGCCCGTACGAGCAAATCGCCCGCGCACCCGGTGCTCGTAGTTGGAGGTCACGAGCGCCCACTCCCCCGACGGCAGGGTGCCCAGCAGCTGCGACGCGCCGTCGAACGCCGCATAGACGCCAGACCGGACGTCCTCGTCCTCCAGTTCGTGCAGCGCAGCCAGGCACTCCCTTGGGTCCTGGTCCGGAGCCACCTTTGCGAAGGTCTCCATCGGCCGTGTCCGCAGGGCCACCCGATAGACCTCAATCGCGTCCACTCCGTATCGCCCCGCCCAACTTGCCCAGACCCGACGCTGGTTGTCCACAGCGTCGATCAACGTGCCGTCGACGTCGAAGAGGACGCACTTCCTGGGGCCGGGCTGCACACGCTCACTGGTCACGCCGTGATCATGCCAGGAGGGCCTGAAGATCATTTACGGGACGGCCCTTAGGCCCCTTGGGGTGAGATGAAGAGACCAATTTGTCTCCCTGGGCCATGTCGCCAGTCACCCGCTACGCGCAGGCTGTCACCGGGAGGTTCGATTCTGTGTCGTCTCCGCTGCTGCCGAGGATAAGGCGAATGCCACCTTGGGCACCGCTGAAGCCTTCCGCGCCGTCACCGTCGTGTGGTGCTGCTCAAGTGAATGCCAACAGCGACAGGCCGTCACGTACTGGGCCTCGCCGTGGCAGGACAGCCGAGCGATGAGGGCCCAGCCCCCGGTTCGAGGATGGATGAGGGTCCGTTCACCGCCCTGGAGGAACCATGACCCATATCGCAGACAAGGCGCCACCGACCAAGGCCCTGAACGGGCGGATGCTGATGGCGGCCGTGGTATCTGCCATCAGCGGACTGCTGTACGGCTACGACACGGGCATCATCTCCGGCGGACTGCTGCAGATATCCAGGGAATTCCACATCGGAAACGACATGAAGCAGGTGATCGCCGCCGCGATCCTGCTCGGCGCCGTGATCGGCGCCCTCGCCTGCAGCCTGCTGTCCGCGCGCATCGGCCGGCACCGCACGATCCTGCTGATCTGCGTGGTGTTCATGCTCGGCAGCGTGAGCAGCTCACTCGCCCCCACTGCGGTCAGCCTGGCCCTGGCCCGGGTGGTGCTCGGCTTGGCCGTCGGCGGCGCCACCCAGACCGTGCCCATGTACATCGCCGAGCTGGCCCCCAAGGCGATCCGCGGAGGGCTCGTGCTCTGCTTCCAGCTCGCCATCGGCGTTGGCATCGTCATCGCGACGCTCGTGGGCGCGAGCCAGGCTGTGTCGTGGCGGGCGGCGATCGGCGCCGCCGCCGCACCGGCATTGGTGATGCTTCTCCTGCAGCTGCGCCTGCCCGAGAGCCCGCGGTGGTTGGTCCTCAGACACGGCCGCGTCGGCGTGGACGAAGCCGCACGGGTGCTTGAAGACATACGGCCCGACGGCTACGACATCTCCTCAGAGCTCGAGGAGTTCGTCGCCTTGGAGGGACGCCAACAGCGAACCAGCAGATGCAACCGCGGGTGGAGCGGGCTGTGGCAGCCATGGGTGCGCCCGGCTTTGGTGGTCGGCTGCGGCATCGCCGTCTTCACCCAGCTGTCCGGCATCGAAATGATCATCTACTACGCCCCGACCATCCTGACCGACAACGGCTTCTCCAAAACGACCGCGCTATGGGTCAGCGTGGCGCTGGGCATGACCTACCTGGTGATGATGGTGGTCGGCCTGGTGATCGTCGACAAGGTCGGGCGCCGTCGGCTGACCCTGGTGATGGTGCCCGGCGCGGCGTTCAGCCTGTTCGCCCTCGGAGCCTTCTTCATCACCGGCCACGCCACCCGTGACTACGTGCCAGCCATCGTCGCCTGCCTGCTGGCCTTCATGTTCTTCAACGCTGGCGGGCTCCAGCTGATGGGCTGGCTGACCGGCTCCGAGATCTACCCGCTGTCGGTGCGTGCCGCCGCCACAAGCGTGCAGTCGGCCACGCTCTGGAGCACGAACCTGCTGATCACGCTGACCCTGCTGACGATGATCAGCATCTTCGGTGTGGGCCAGGTGTTCTGGATTTACGGGATGTTCAACGTCGCGGCGTGGCTGTTCGTGTGGCGGCGAATGCCGGAGCTCACCGGGCACAGCCTCGAAGACATCGAGAGGCACCTGAAGAGCGGGAAGTTCCGCCCCCGCGACTTCGCCCGCGTCTGAGGAGAACCACGTGGCAAAGTGCGGCTCCGAACCGCTTGCAGAGGTCGGAACGCAAGGTCAGGGCACGGGCCACTCAACGAAGTCCTGCAAGGTTTGGTCCGGCTCCCCCGTCATGGGATCCGGGGCCCTCTGACGGCGGGCGGCCCGAGGAGATGGGCACTTGCAGGCCACCGACAGCCCAGGCCGGGGTTAGGTAAGGCCGTCACGATCTGCGGCTCAAAGCTGCCGTCGCGGTCACGCGGCACCGTGATCTCCACGGGCCGACGTCGGTCAGCACAGTCTTGGACCGGGCCCCATTACGGCTGTTGCCGCTGCCGGCACCGGCCGGGTCATGCTTCTCATAGCCGAGGTGGTCGGTGATCTCGCCTTCGAGAGCGGATTCCAGCACGCGCTTGGTCAGTTGCTGCAGCAGCCCGCCCTCACCGGTCAACTGCGGGCCACTCGTGCGGGCCCGGTCGACCACCTGCCCGATCAACTGCTCAAGGTCCGGGGGCTCGTGCGCGTCACAGGGCAAGCATCGGCGCAGTGGCGTAAGGCGGCCGACGTCTTCGACGCAGTTGTATCCGAGTGCATAGGCCGCGAGGGCGTGGCCATGCCACGGCGCGACCTGGAGCAGGCCCCGTAGTGGGCGACGTGGAATACCGGCAAGGGCCCGACCCTGTGGCTGGTCAGTGTACGGGGGCGCTTCCGGGCGCTCGCAGGTGTGTCAGCCAGTGATAGAGCTCGTTGATCTGATGACTGGCGGGCCAGCCGACCGACGTCAAGAGGACGCACACAACCATGATCGCGAGGATGTAGCCGAACAGCGAGACGCATCCCGGCAGGCCCACCTTCTGGTCCCTGGGGCGCCCGCAGGCGTGGCAACCTGCGCCGTCGCAGACGCTGCAGTACTTCCAGGTCTCGAACTGCTCAGGGCAGCTCGGACACTTGTATCCCTCATAGATTCGCGAACATCGCCTACACCGATATTGGGCCATTTCAGCCTCCCCCGAGAGCTGCTCACCGTAGCCGTCCGGTGACTCGATCGACAGGTCTGCGACATACAGACATATAAGCGATTCGCAGGGGCGAATCGGCGGCTTGCCAGCGATCCCAAGGGGCTGACATGGCCTCTCTCACGCTGAGCGCCAGTAACACCCTCGGCAGATGGCGGGCCCACCGAGGAAGCCGACGAAGCCGCCGGTGTCGGAACCGAATGCGGCGACGTGCTGGCGGTCAGTGCCGGTCGCGGGCCAAGCAGGCTGAGATGCTGGTAGTGGTCAACTGCTTGCCGGTGGACGGTGTGGGCGCCGCCGCTCATGCCAATGCAACAGGCGGTGTCCCGCCGGGGCCGGCCCGCAGGCGAGCACATCCGCTCGGTGAACAGTCCCCGCATCCCCGGCGCGCTCAACATCCCCCTCGGATCGTGGACGCGGCCCCGTTCGGCGACGGGCGGACCCCATTCGGTCTGCGGCGTCGTCGTGCGGGTTCGGCGTCCGAGGCGACGTCCGCCGCACACGGACAGCACACGCTGGCCGTACAGGACCTGGAGTCCGCGACCCTGACGCCGCGTCGGCGGGCATGTCACCGTGACGGTGACCGCCGGTGGCTGACGGCCTCCGCGACCGTACGCTCGGCTGAACGCACGCGGCCGGGAGACGACTGGACATGTAGTCTCCCGGCCGCGTGGTGCTCGGCGGACCTCAGGGGTTCCGGCGTTCCGGCGGGCCGGTTGCTTCTTGGCGTCAGGCTCCCAGCAGGCCGACCGCTCCGTACCAGACCGGGCCGGGGTTGAGGCGGTCCGGGTAGAGGGCCGTCATCCGGTCGAAGTACTCGCGGGCGGTGGGCTTCTGGCCCAGCAGCCGGATCGCGTCCAGCAGGTACTGGCGGGTCTCCTCGATGGTGGCCGGATCGTCGGGCAGGTCCTTGTTCTTGTGACCGGCCACCACTGCGCGCGGCTGGAGCGCGGCCACACGGTCCAGGGCCCCGAGCCATTCCTCCAGGCCGCCCTCGCCGCCTTCGAGGATGTACTGGTGTACGCCGTTGTAGACGACGTCGCCGGCCACCACGAGACCGATCGTAGGCACGTGCAGCACCGTGGTCTTGTCGGTGTCGGTGTGACCGACCTCGATGGCCTCGACGAGGTTGCCCTCCAGTTCGAAGCCCTCCGCCGGCACGGGCTGGGCCAGCACGGGGGTATCGGGGATCAGACCGGGGAATTGCTTGTCCCACAGTTCCTCGCGGCCCACGGTGGCCTGCTGGTGCATGACCTCGATGGTGCCGGGGGTCGCGTAGACGGTGACGCCGGGGAACCGCTTGACGAGACCGGCGGTGCCGAACCAGTGATCGCCGTGCCCGTGGGTGGCGTAGATGTAGGCCAGACGCTTTCCGGAGCGCTCGATCCAGTCGCCTACCCGCTCGGTCTGCTCGATGGTCAGGGGCGGGTCGACCAGTACGGCGTCCTCCTCGCCGAAGATCAGCGTCGAGCTCAGGGGCGAGGAGACGAGCCCTTGACCGTTGGGCAACTGCTCGCCGCCGGCTCGAGGGGTGCCCTCCTGGACGAGAACTTCGTAGGCCAAGGGGGCGGG
The DNA here is from genome assembly GCF_053611365.1 of Streptomyces sp. NPDC054813. NCBI lineage: Bacteria > Bacillati > Actinomycetota > Actinomycetes > Kitasatosporales > Streptomycetaceae > Streptomyces > Streptomyces sp. NPDC054813. The sequence goes on from NZ_JBSHAF010000044.1 coordinate 45,634, forward strand.
GGAGGATGAGGTCATGGTGACGCGCTCCTTCGCGGGGCGAAATGGGGAAACGCGGCTCGCGCGGCGCCGTCTGCTCGCGGCCAGACGGCGGGCCGGGCGCTTGCCAAGGCGGGCGGGCGTGAGGACCCGTTCCGGTGGGCGTGTGTCCGCACCGCGGTTGAGCGGCGTGGCGCTCCGTCGAAGGCAGTCCCGTCGATCCCGGTCGTGTTCGCCCGAGCGGTGGCCGGCAAGCTGTCTTCGGATGTAATAACCGTAGCATGTTCACTTATGTCGGCAAGAGGGTGCCAGGAAGGCAGTCTCGTCGCCGCTGGGCGGGCGCCGTACCCGGCGCCTCCTCGCCCCTGATCGCCGCGCGCCCCCGCCGCGGGCAGCCGGGCCGGGCGGGAGGGGGCGCGGAGGAGGGGCGCCGTCAGGCGGAAGTGCTTCGGGCGCCGGGGCCGGTGATGGGCTTCACCTCGGAGGTGGTGACCTCGTGCCCGCAGGAGCAGTGCAGTTCCAGGTGTACGCGGCCACCGCAGCCGGTGTGGTTCAGGAGAGCCGGCGGGCCCTCGAGGCCGCCGAGGTGCGTGTCTCCGTACTGCAGGAGGGCGGCCAGGACCCAGTGGAGGTCGTGCGCGGCCTGCGTCAGGTGGTACTCCTGGCGTACGCGCTGCCCGGCCTCCTGGTAACTGCGGCGTTCCAGTAGCCCCGCCGCGACAAGCTGCCCGAGGCGCTCGGTCAGGACACGGCGGGAGACCCCGAGGTGCTGCGCGATCTCGTCGAAGCGATGGAGTCCGGCGAAGATCTCGCGCAGGACCAACAGGGTCCACCGGTCGCCGATCAGACTCAGGGTCGCGGCGACGCTGCAGTTGCTCAGATCGAGTTCTCGCCAGTCCATACGCCTAGGGTAGCTCCAGGGTTGCCATTTGGAACCCAGCCCTTGACTTCCTGGGTTCCAAATGGGAACTTAGCGGCAACGGGGCCGTCGAGAGACATCGCCGCAGCCCCTTTCGGCCCCGGACGCCGCACACTCGCGAGCCGACCGGCCCGTCCCCTTGATCCCCAGTCCGCTCCGCGCGCCACCGTGCCGACGACCGGGGCGAGTGGACCGGCGTTGACCCAGCACCGCACCCAGCCATGAGCTTGGAGGAACCATGTCGAGCAACCAGGCGATCGTCGATGCCTGCCACCGCGCATACACCGGGTTCGAGAAGAACGACTCGTCCGACCTGGTGGCCCTGATGTCGCCGGACGTCGTCTTCCACTTCCCCACCTCGCTGCCCTACGGCGGGACCTTCCACGGCCGTGAGGGCTTCGTGGCCTTCTACAAGGACCTCTTCGACCACTACTACGAGTACTTCAACTACGACCTTCACACGGTCCTCGACGCCGGGTCGCACGTGGTGGTCCCCGTCCGGGCCCGGGCGAAGGCGAAGAACGGCCGCACCATGGAGAACGAGCACCTCCTCCTGTTCGCCGTCACCGGCGGACTGATCACCGAGGCGCGCTTGTACGCCGACACCGCCAAGGGCCGTGACGTGCTCGAGGGCCTTGAGCTCTTCCTCTCCGCGGCCGGCTGATCCGTCCGCCTGATCCCCCTAACCGGCATGGCATGAAGGCCTCTTGGCGATCCGGACCCGGGCCTTGCCCGAAGCGGCGACGCACCGGCCGGGCCCCGAGGGCGCGGTCGTCCCGCCTCGCTCACCGGTGCACGGGCGGAGCGCACCACGGCCGGCAGCGATCTCCCCGGCCCGCCCGGAGCCCCGCCACAGCCGCACCTTCACCGGCGGCATGCCGCCGCACATGTCAGAGAGGAAATGAACGTGATCATCAACAGTGACGAACTGGACGCGACCTCCGCGTACAAACTCCTCATCGGGGCGGTCACTCCGCGCGCGATCGGCTGGGTGAGCACCCAGTCGGAATCCGGCGTCGCCAACCTGGCGCCGATCTCGTTCTTCACCGTGGTGAGCCGGATGCCTCCGATCGTGTCCCTGACCGTTCAGCCACGGTCGGACGGGACACTGAAGGACACGCTCATCAACATCCGGGACAGGGGCGAGTTCGTCACCAATCTGGTCACGCTGCCGCAGGCACACGAGATGCACCGCAGCGCCGTCGAATTCGACAGCTCCCAGGACGAGTTCGACGAGGTCGGCCTCGAGAAGGCGGACTGCGAGGTGGTCAAGGTGCCGCGGGTGAAGGACTCCCCGATAGCGATGGAGTGCGTCGTCGACCGCGTTATCCAGATCGGTGACGTGAACGACCACGTCGTCTGGGGCAGGGTCGTGCGCTTCCACGTCCGGGACGACGTCTACGCCCAGAACGGACGGATCGACACCGGAGCGATTCCCGCGGTCGGCCGTCTCGCCGCCGAGTACACCCTCGCCGACAACGCGTTCGTCACGCCACTGCCGGACGACGTATTGAGCGCGCGTCTGGGCCGGCGCAGCCACCGCCTCGACGGGCGCCCGGACGGATGGTCGCCGGTGGACAGCGCCGACTGGTCCCCCTCCGGAGCCACGAAGGCGTGACGGCGGCGACTCCCGGCCGCCCGCACACCCGCCGCTCACCCCCGCACGGTATGTCAGGGACGCCCGGAACGGCAGCGCCGCACACAGGGCCTGACCAGGCCCCCTGAACGGTTCGACAACCGACACTTTCCCCCCGAAGAGGAGCTCCCCATGCCGGTCTTCAACGCCCACATCCCCGCCGGTCGCTTCGCCTCGCAGCAGAAGCGCGCGCTCGCCGACGCCCTCAACCAGTCGCTGGTGCAGGGGCTCGGCATCCCCGAGGGCGACCGCTTCATCATGATCAGCGAGCACGGCGAGGACGAACTCTTCCTCGACCCGACCTTCATGGGCATGCGGCGAACCGCCGACGCCATGATCATCACGGTTCTCCTCGGCGCCCACCGGCCCCTGGAGGACAAGCGCGCGGTGTCCGCCGCCATCAACCGGCTCGTCGTGGAGGCACTCGATGTCTCTCCCGACGACATCTTCATCGCCCTGATCCCGGTCCCGAACGAGGGCTTCTCGTTCGGAAGGGGCGAACTCCAGCTCGCCGAAGGGGCTCCGCGCTGGTGAACCCCGCGCTCCCGCCAACCGACCGGACCCGGAGCCTGCCAGCGGACCGGAGCGGTCCGGGGCCCGGCGGCACCCGTCGCCACGGAAGCAGGGCAGACGGCCACACCAAAGAGCCTGAGCGTCCCGCCGGGCGAACGACCCCCGAGATCCACCCCGACGTCGCCAGCAAGTACACGTCCGTCGTGGCGACCGGCCGCAGCGACTTCCCGAACCAGATCAACAACGTCCGCGCCTTCCCCGGCATCTTCTCCGGAGCCCTCCGTGTCCGCGCCTCGCGCATCACGCCAGGCATGAAGATCGCCGCAGGGCACGCCCTGGCCGGCCTGGTCGCCGACGAACTGCACCCCGACCTCGTCATCCCGTCCCCCTTCGACCCGCGGGTGGCCCCCGCGGTCGCCGAGGCCGCCCGGCGCGACGGAGCGGCCCGCCTCTGACGGCCGAGCACGCGGAGGCCGACGACACCGAAGACACCGCGCACATCGAAGACTTCGCCCGGAGACGCGCCCTGTCACACACCCGGACGCCCGTCCGATGCACTTCCCCATCGAAAGCCAGGAAACGAAAGCCAGGACCGGTCCCCATCCGGGGCGACGTCCGCACGCACCCGGACAGTGAGGACACACACATGAAGACGGAACGGGTCGCCGACACCGACGTACGCTACCGCCGCACCGGCGACGGGGAGCTGGCCGTGGTGTTCGTCCACGGCTTCCTCGACGACCAGTACGCCTGGGACCGCCTGATCCCTCAGCTCACCGCACCCGGCATCGAATGCGTCACGCTGGACCTGGCCGGCTGCGGGGACCGCGATGCGGCCGACGGGCCCCACGACTACGACCGGTTCGCCGCCGAGGCGGGCGCGGTGGTCGACGCCCTCGGCAAGCCGTTCGTGATCGTCGGCCACAGCATGGGCGCCGCCGTGGCCGAACTGGTCGCGGCCCAAAGGCCCGACCGGGCCCGCGGACTCATGCTCGTGACCCCAGTCCCGCTCGCGGGCGTGCACCTGCCCGACGAGATGATCCAGCAGTTCCGCTCGCTGGGCGGCGACGAGGCCGGGCAGCGAGGCGTACGCGAGAACCTGTCCGTCGCACTCCCGCCGGCGGAGCTGGACCGGCTGCTCGCCACCGGGACGCGGCTGCATCCGGAGGTCATCCGGGCCCTCGCCGAATGCTGGAACACCGGACACCCCCACGGCGAGAAGCCGAGCACCTTCTCCGGCCCGGTGCTCATCGTCCGCGGCGAGGGCGACGGATTCGTCACCGAGACCATGGTCGACGCGATCACCCCCCGCTTCACCGACGTCACGGCGGTGTCGGTGGCCGAGGCCGGCCACTGGGCCCACATCGAGCAGGCGGCCGAGGTCGCCGGCCTCCTCGACCGCCTGCTCGCCCGGGTCCTCGGCCCCGAAGCCGCTCCCGCCGCGGACAGCACGGCTCCCCAGGGCTGGACGAACGCCTTCGCGCGGAAGTCCGCCACGGCGTTCGGCGCGGCGTTCACCGAGGACGTGGTACTGGAGGCGAGCATCATGACCCACCCGGTGGAAGGCCGCGACCAGGTGAAGAAGGTGATGGGCGCGGCGAGCGCCATCTACGAATCGCTCCGCTTCACCCGAGAGGCCGTCGACGGTCCGCGTAGCTACCTGGAGTGGGAAGCCACCGCGTTCGGCGGGCTGCCCATCGAAGGCGTCACCATCCTGACCAAGAACGCGGACGGCCAGATCCTCCGGGCCGCCATCCACCACCGCCCGCTCGGCGCCCTGCTGCGCTTCTCCGCCGAACTGCGTGACCGGCTGGCCGATGAGATCGACTCCGACCACTTCCACCAGGGCTGAAGTCCCCTCCGCCACAGAAAGGTTGTCCCATGTCCCAGCGCGAAAATGTCGAGTTCGAGGCCGACGGCGGAGTACGCCTGCGCGGCTGGCTCTTCCTGCCGGACGGACCGGGCCCGCACCCTGCCATCACCATGGCCCACGGCTACGCCGGGGTGAAGGAACACGGCCTCGAGCCGTTCGCACAGACCTTCGCGGAGAACGGCTTCGCCGTCCTGGTGCACGACCACCGCGGCTTCGGGGCCAGTGACGGTACGCCCCGCCAGGACGTCGACCCCTGGCGGCAGATCGCCGACTGGCGGCGCGCCATCTCCTATCTGGAGAGCCGGCCCGAGGTCGACCCGGCCCGGATCGGGCTGTGGGGCACCAGCTACGCCGGCGGTCACGCGATCGTCCTGGGTGCCACCGACCGCCGGCTGCGGGCCGTGATCGCCCAGGTTCCGACCATCAGCGGCTTCGAGCAGGGACTGCGCCGCATGGCACCGGAGGCGATCGCCGGTCTGGAAGCGGCCTTCGACGAGGACGAGCGCGCCCAACTGCGCGGCGAGGCTCCCCGCAGCCAGGCCATCGTCGGCAGCGACCCGGCGGTTCCCGCGTCCTACCGGACACAGGAGGCCATCGACTTCTACCTCCAGCCCAAGCCCAACGGGGTGTGGGACAACAAGGTCACCGTCCGCTCCACCCGTGCCGCACGCATGTACGAGCCCGGAGTCTGGGTCGCCAGGGTCTCGCCCACACCGCTGCTCATGGTCGTCGCGCTCAACGACACCGTCACCGTGACCGACCTGGCCCTCGCCGCCTACGAGCGTGCGCTGGAGCCGAAGCGGCTCGCGACCATCCCCGGCGGCCACTTCGACCCGTACGTCAAGCAGTTCGACAAGGCGAGCGGCGCCGCCGTCGAATGGTTCCGGGAACACCTCGCCTGACAGGGCGGCACCAGGCTCACCGCCTCCCGAGGGACCACAGCGAAGGGGAGGGTCTGTCAAACGAGGGCCTTGTCTCACTCTCGGTGGTGACAGAGCGTGCTGTTGTCCGAGGAGGATGCGGTGGCGGAGGAAGGCGAAGCCGGCTCGTCCGTGCATCCGGCGTGCGATCCGCTTGGTCTTGGTGTTGACGCCTTCGGTGGGCCGTTGCTGTAAGAGGTCCTAACAAAGGCGCTGTACGTGGCGGTGGGTGATGAGGCAGGTGGCGAGGCCGAGGAAGGCCTCGTGGATGTCGTCGCGTCGCTCCC
>NZ_JBSHAF010000045.1:0-13879 GCF_053611365.1 Streptomyces sp. NPDC054813
GGCGAGCGGCGGGGGCCCGCCACTCCCACTCCCGGGGGCGAGCCCTTTGGTGGGGGGGGGGGCCCCCCACCCCCCCCCCCGACGCACCATCAGCCCACTACACTCCGGACGATGCCTCTGACCAGGCCAGATAGCGAAACGCTGCTGGAGTACTAGTCGCCTTGATCGGCATCGGTTTGGCGATCCAACTGTGGATCACTGCCACGGACTGATCCAAGCGCCGGAACCCCTCCGGAAACTGGTTCTGCTGGCATGACTGAACGTCACCAGACCACAAGAAGTGGACCAGAGTCCCGTGAAAGTGGCACAGCCAGCTGCTCGACGGACGGGTCTGGGACGGGTTCCGATGCCCACGTGCCGAGGCTGGTGCTGTGGGCGCCTGACCAGAGGGAAGGCCCCCTGGCGGGGTTCTACTCGGCGGGACGGCACCAGAGGTTCTCACCGCAGGCTCTTCGTCGCGGCCGGGGCGCTCGGACCGCGGCGCGGGACGTGAGCGCCGCGGTCCACGGCTTCATGGAAGGAACTTCACCTCTGGGAAGGCCGCGCTCGGGCCATCGAGCAGATGCCCTCGGCGGTGCCGCAGGTGCAGGTCGAAGAAGGCGAGTGGGTAGGCCTGTTGGATCCGTACCGACCGGGCCGGGTCGAGGGTGCCGATCCAGTCCTGGATCTGCTGGTCGGTCATCCCGAGGATCTTGCCTGCCTGTGGGATGAGCATCGCGTTGTCGCCGTAAGAGTTGTGGATGGCCCCGTCGGCCTGGATGTCGAGCCGCCAGCCGCGAAGGTGTGTCCAGAACTCGGCGACGTCCGGCATGGCGGCCCGGGTGAACACGGCGGTCATCATCATGAACGGCCGGTCCAGGTCGGCGGTGATGGTCGGCTGCATCGGGCCGTCGATGCTGAGCCCGGCCCTGACGCGCTGGTCGGCGAGCATGGTGAGGGCGGTGGCGGTGCCGCCCTTCGACCAGCCGAACGCGCCGATGCACTGCGGGTTGAGGGCGCCGAGCAGGCCCGGGGGCAGTGTCCTGCCGTCGACGTCGGGGTTGTGCCCGGCGGCGAGCCCCTCCACGCAGTCGAGCAGGAACCGGAGGTCGGCGGCGAAGTCCCTCGGGTACATCGGAACGTCGTCCGGGGTGACCACCCGGCCGTCGGGGAACTCGGTGAACGCGTCGTGGGTGTGGTCGACGGTGACCACGGCGTAGCCGTGGCTGGCGAGTTCCTGGACGATGATGGTGTGGTCGCCGCGATGGCTGCCCGAGCCGTGCGAGTACACGATAACGGGCAGGCGACGGCCCGCATGCTGCACGGGTGCGCCCACGCGCCCGGTGGTGAGCGGGCCTACGGCGGGGTCGAGGGGGAAGCCGGCGTCCGTTAGGAGCGCCCGTAACGCGCCCTCGGTCATCCAGGGGGCGCGCGGCAGGTTCTCCGCCCTGCGGGCGGGGTACCAGACGCTGGCCATCAACTCGCGGTGACGCCCCGGGCCGGCCACGGGATCCGGGCGTGAGGTGTCGACGAGGTGGAGCGGCACCGTGCCCACCGGGTGCGGTCCGGTGGGCGGAGGCAGTGTGAGTTGCGCCGGGCTGGAGGCGGTCGGAGCCGCCCACGCGCGGGATGCGACGCCGAGCGGCACGGCAGTCCCGATTCCAGCGGTCAGCGCTGCCCCGAGCATGCGACGGCGCGTCATTGGTTTTCGGCTGTTGGACGCCGTGACGGTCATGAATCCTCCCGAGTCTGGGTTTCTTGGTCGGAACCGGGCTCGCAGCCCGTTGCGCTGGGTGTGGCGTGGCATCGTCATCGCCTCGCGTCAGGTCCTCGACGTCGCTCCGCCGAGGTGGCAGCTTTCGGGCTGATCCGGATGTGGACCATGCCGCTGTCGAGGTCGATCGGCCCGCGGTAGGGGTCGCCCTCGCCCTCGTCGTCGCGCATCCACTCCAGACGCTGTCGCTCCTCCTGAACGTGGCGGGCGCTCGGAAGGAAGACCTCTTCGAGGATGTTCACCGCAGGACAGTGCCTTGATCGGGCCGAGGTTCCCGACGCCGACCAGACGGATGGTCTGAAGGGACGTACATCATCAAGGCTCCTGGCTGTGGGTTCAGAGACAACCTTTGTCGAGTTACGAAGAGCTCCATCAGCCCCGGACGCCGTTTGGAGGGGTGTCCGGTGCCGTAGCGGGGAGTTGGCGCGTCAGCCGTTGCGGGCGGCCTCTGGGCCGGTGATGCGTTTGAGCAGGGGGAGAGTCGAGGCGATGATGCCCAGCGAGGCGACGAGGCCGAGGGCGACGAGCGCGTAGTACGCCCCGCCCGGCCACACCAGGTCGTAGTGCATCTGCGATTTCAGGAACAGGGCGGAGGCGGCGAAGGCCGTACCGATCGAGATCGCGGCCACCGCCAGCAGCGGCAGTGTGCTCTCCAGGCCGATCACCCGTTGCAGCAATCGCAGCGGTGCGCCGGTGAGCCGCAGCAACGCGAACGGGCGCCGGCGATCCGACAGGCCCGCAACCACGCTCACGGCCAGGCTGCAGCCGGCGATCGGCAGGGTGGTCAGCAGCACCACGTCGGCCAGTTGCCGCCAACCGGCCAGCTCTTGCTGCAGATCGGTGCCCCAGTCGCCCACTGTTTGGGCCTGTTGGTGCGGGTAGGCGGTGGTGAGCAGGGTCCGTACGCGTTCCATGGCGGCTGTCGACCCGTCGGTGGCCACGTAGACCAGTTGTACGGGCAGCTTGGCGACGGCTGCGGTGCTGATCGCGGCGGCGGGCCACGGCAAGCTCGGGTGCGACTGCAGGCTGACGAAGGCGTAGAAGTCGACGGCCGTGACGCTCGCGCCGGCCGGGCAGCGGCCGACCATGGGAGTCTGCGCCAGGTCGGAGCAGGTCACCAGTGCCGGCGCGTCTGGAGGAGGATCGCCCGGGTGGACTCGCCGGTGTACCACCTTGCCGACGCCGTCGGGGTTGGCGTGGACGACGGCCAGGCCCCGCACGCCCGGGATCGCCCGCACCTCGGTGAGCAGCCGTGTCGGGACGGTCCCGGCCAGGGGCGCCTCGCCGAGGGCGCCGGCCTCCACCACCGTCCGGGTCTGCCGGTCGCCGTCGAGCGTGCCGCGGTTGTGGTTGATGGTGCCGATGATGCTGACTGTCGCGGTGGTCACGAAGAGGGCCAGGACGAGGCCACTGACCGCGCGGAAGCCGGCCTTCGGGTCGTCGGCGAGCCGGCGCACCGCGATCAGGGCGGCCGGGTGGCGGGTGCGCCGGGCGACTGCCCGGGCGGCGGCCATGGTCAGCCACGGCCCGGCGATCACCAGGCCCAGCATTACCACCAGGAAGCCCGGGAGGTAGGCCGCCGTCTGGCCGTTCCCGGTTGCCGGGCGGTGGCCGGCGAAGACGAAGTACGCCAGCTCGGCCAGGCCCGCCAGCAGCGGGATCAGCCGCCAGGCGCGCGGCGGGCGCGGGGTCACCCGGCGGGTCACGCCGAGCGGGGAGATGGTGACCCGGCGCAGCGCGAGGCGCGCAGCGATCGCCGCCGCCACCGGCACGCCGACGACGACGCCGAGGATCTGCGGGGCGCTGAGCGTCAGATCCGAAAGGAAGAACCGCTGCTGCCCGGTGAGCGGAATGGTGGCGACCATCGGGCGCAGCGCGGCGTAGAGACCGAACCCGATCACCGTCCCTGCGGCCGCCGCCAGCGCGGACTCGACCGCCGATATCAGCGAAACCTGCCGGGGAGTGGCGCCGGCCAGCCGCATCGCCGCGTACCGCTGTTCGCGGGTGGCGGCGGACAGACGGGTCGCGGTGGCGATGAAGATCAGCACCGGGAAGATCAGTGCCCCGGCCACCACGGAGGAGATGAGCGTCATCGCGTCGCCGCGCACGGCGTTGTCCCAGCACTCGTTGTCGCAGGCGGATGGCCGGGTGCTGGCGATGGTGGTGACCGATCTCGCCCCTGGTGCGCCCTTGATCTGGGCGGGGGCACGGCCAATGACAGCGATCAGCGAGTCCGGGGAGGCCAGAGCGGCGTCGCCGATCGTGCCGGTGAGCCGCCCGGGGAAGCGGTCGCCCAGCTGGCCGGCCGGGGTGTCGCGGATCAGCTTGGCCAGCGCGGGAGAGGCGTAGTACTCGCCGGGCGCCGGCAGGTGCGCCAGGCCGGGCGGGACGGGCGAGGTCGGGCCGGTCGCGGCGACGTCGATCTCGGTGAGGGACTTGCCGTCGTAGTAGTCGCCGTGCGGCCACCACCACAGCGGGTCCACCAACGCCTGCTCACTACGGCTTGCGGCGCCGGTGTCGAGCCAGACCTGCCGCTGGTTCGTCCGCTCGACGGCGTTCATGCTGGCGAAGGTCGACAGCAGCAGCCCGACACCGATGGCGACCGCGGTGGTGATCATGGCCAGCCGGGCGAGGGCCTCCCGGCCGCCGCTGACCGCGAGGCGGAAGGCGAAGGCGATCACGAGGCGATCCGTCCGGTCGTGAGCAGGCTGGCCTTGCCGTCCCGGACGATGGCCTCCCGGTCGGCGTGCGCGGCGACCCGGGGCTCGTGGGTCACCAGGACGACGGTGGTGCCCTCCTCGTGGGCCGCGTCCACCATCAGGTCCATCACCTGCTCGCCGGTCAGCGAGTCCAGCGCCCCGGTCGGCTCGTCGGCGAACAGCACCCTGGGTCGGGCCACCAGACCGCGGGCCAGCGCCACTCGCTGCGCCTGACCGCCCGACAACTCCCCGGAGCGGCGCCGCTCCAGGCCGTCCAGGCCAAGCCGGGCGAACCAGGGCCGGGCCTCGGCGAGCGCGGCTGCCCGGCGCACGCCGGAGAACAGCAGCGGCAGGGCGACGTTCTCCTCGGCGGTCAACTCGGGGACGAGCTGGCCGAACTGGAAGACGAAGCCAAAGGTGTCGCGGCGCAGGGCGCTGCGCTCGGCCTCGTTCATGGTGTCGATGCGGTGTCCGTCGAAGCGGACCTCGCCCGAGTCGGGGGTGAGGATGCCTGCCAGGCAGTGCAGCAGGGTGGACTTGCCCGAGCCGCTCGGGCCCATCACGGCGAACACCTCGCCGGCCTCGATGGCCAGGCTGGCGCCGCGCAGGGCGGGGGTCTCGCCGAAGGAGAGAGTGAGGTCGCGGGCCTCGATGAGGGCGGTCATGTGCGCACCGCCGCTGCGAGTGTGTCCATCCGGGCCGTGGTCAGCTCGATCCATCGCAGGTCGGCCTCCAGGTGGAACAGGCCGTGGTCGGCGAGCAGGGCGTCGATGATCGGGCCGGTGCGGCGCAGCTTCGTCAGCTCGTGCATCCGCTGCAGGTGGGCGGCCCGCTGGGTGTCGAGATACTGCTGGGCGTCGCGGCCGAGCATCAGGGCCAGCACGACTTTGGTGAACAGCACGGTCTGCAGGTTGGGCTCGGGCGCCACCGGCTCGGTGAGCCAGGTCTCGAACTCCGTCGCCCCCGCCTCGGTGATCACGTAGCGCTTGCGCTCGGGGCCGACCCCGGGCTCCGCCTCGCCGGCAATGACCTTCCCGTCCCGCGCCAACCGGCCAAGAGTTGTGTAGACCTGCCCGTACGGCAGCGGTTTGCCGCGGTTGAAGAAGGCGTCGTAGTCGCGCTTGAGGTCGTAGCCGTGGCTCGGCTCCCGCTCCAGCAGCCCCAACAGGGTGAGAGGAACACTCATGCGAGGACCATACACCGCAGATATATACTGAGTGTATATCTGCTGAGAGTGCGTTCTGGTCCTGGGGCCTCGCATCCGGTTGCAGGCCTGTCACCGGCGACCAGCGCGTCGCCCCGAGCCGACTATCAGGACGCTGGTTCAGAGCTTTGGTCGGTCCCCGGTTGGCGGCTCGCGCGGTGGCGAGCGCGAGTCGGGTCTCGAAGCCCCCGGCGACATCGACGAAGTCCAGCGCAGGGTCACCAGAGTGGAACAGCGCAACGTCGAGTTCTCCGCTCGGCCGGAAGAATGTGATGCCGATTCAGGCCGCACTCGCCCTGCAGACCGCCGCAACGACGATGCTCAACACCGCGGGAGGCCTGGACACACTGCTCCTGGGACGGGTTCTCCAAGGCCCGTCCACCGGCGGCGCGCTGGGCGTTGCTAGACGTCGACCAGCGCCGCGGCACCCTCACCAACGCAGTCGTACCGGGAATCGGCACCGGCACGCTGCTGTCCGGGGACGGCACGCTGCGACTGATCGTCTTCATGGGAGCGGCCACCTGCGCCGCACTCACCCTCGGTGGTGGCGCCTGGCTCGCGGGTCTGCTGTAGCGGTGCTGAGGAGCGATCCAGATTTTTCGGAGTTCGGCGGTCTGAGTATGTCGAGAACGTGCCACCGGCTCCGTCCCAGGTGCATCAGCGGCCGGCCTCGGCCGCACGAGGAAGAAGGAGAAACCAGCATGGCGATTCAGCGCATGGACAACGTCGGCATCGTCGTCGAGGACCTGGATGCCGCCATCGCGTTCTTCGTGGAACTCGGTATGGAGCTGGAGGGCAGGGCGGAGGTCGAGGGCCTCGTCGCCGACCAGTGCACCGGACTCGACGGCGTCCGCTGTGACATCGCGATGGTCCGGACCCCGGACGGTCACAGCCGGCTCGAGCTGGCGAAGTACCGCAGCCCCGCGGTGATCAGCGCCGGGCCGCGCAACCGGCCGCACAACATTGCGGGCACGCATCGCGTCATGTTCGCCGTCGACGACATCGAGGAAACCGTTGCCCGCCTGCGCCCTCACGGCGCCGAACTCGTCGGCGAGATCGCCCGGTTCGAGGACAGCTATCTGCTCTGCTACCTCCGCGGCCCGGAGGGCATCATCGTCGGACTGGCCGAGCAACTGGGCTGAGAGGGAGAAACCGAACCACGCAGCCGAACGAGTTCATCGAGGTTCCGAACCGCCCGATCAGCCCCCCTCCCAAACTCTGACCGATCTACTTGGTGCTCGACAGGATGTCGGCAGGAGGTGGCATCTTGTACGCAGTACATACACCCGCAGAGAGACCGGAGCCTGGCGGTGCTACCTGCTGTTACCGGCCGCGATGAGTTCGCCGCGCTGATCATCAGAACCGACTTCGGCGACGAGCCAGCCTGGCAGTCCGTGTGCACTGAGCTGTCGAGGCCGTGGGGCGACGGCGACTACGAACCTGTCGTCCACCTCGTCAATGACCCGGCCTGGGCCGGCGCCATGGCTCACGACGTGGTCGCTGCCGTATCCGCGGACGAGGATCTGAGCGTCGTCTTTCTCGCCGACCGCACCACGATGCGGGACCACGACCACTTGCTGCTGGCGGTGGCTGTCCTGACCAGGGACGAGTGCGAGAGTGACGAGGAGTTCGAGGCGTACAGCGGATCGGTCCGCGTTATTCCCACCGGCATCCACGACATCCACGCGAACCTGTCGATCGCGAACCTCGACTTCGCGGACGTCGCCGATGCCGCCCGGCTCGATCCTGCAGGAGTCTTTCGGTCCTTCTAGAGACTTTCCGAACGTCGAGCCTATGTGACCCAATCAAACTCCGGCCGCCGCCTCAACCTCGACCGCAAAACCGTACGCCGCTTCCGTGACACCGACCTCGATGAACTGCCGGCCTCCGCCCGCGACCGCCGCCCCAACAGCGTCCTGGAGCCGTTCAAGGCATACCTCAACACCCCGTTCACCGAGACACAGGACCAGGTCAGCGGCACCCGCCTGTTCCAGGACATCCACGAACGCGGCTACCGCGGCAGCCATCAGGTGGTCCGCAAACACCTCGCCGCTCTGCGGGCGGGCACGGCCGAACCGGACCGGGCTGACATACCCAGCCCCCGCAATATCACCTCCTGGATCATGCGGCCCCGCGAGACCCTCACCGACCGCCAGGACCAGAACCTGCCGGAGGTCCCGCTCGCCTGTCCGGACATCGCCCGGGCTGCGACCTCGCCCGTGCCTTCGCCGATCTCGTCCGTCACCGGCGCGGATACCCAGTGCTGGAGTGGATCCGACAGGCCGAACAGGACGCCCGAAAACCGATGCAGGGCTTCGCCGGCTTCCTCCGCCAGGAACTCGACGCCGTCACCGCCGACCTCACCCTGGAATGGAGTTCTGGAGTCGTCGAGGGGCACGTGAACGGGTGAAAACACTCAAGCGAGCGAGGTATGGCCGGGCCTCCTTCGAACTCCTCCGCACCCACATCCTCACCCAGCCATGAGACGCCAAGCCCTGGGCATACAGTCAGGATCCATGAAGTCGCCACAGCCCACGGATCCGCAAGCCGAGGCCGCACAAGGCCGTATCGCTCTATGGCTCGACCCGGAGGACATGCGCTGGCTGGCGCAGCACTGCTGTTGCGCCGACGACGCGACGGACGAAGACAAGGACCGCTGCGGACGACTCCGGTTCCGGGCCAGCACAGCCCTGCACAAGCATCAGCACTCGGCATGACGACGTAGGCCCTCACGGAACTGCGGCCAGCGCCCTGATAACGACCATCCGTACTCCTCGCCCCACTTGATCCGGCCCTCAAGCGATTGGCGAGGTTCGATGAGCCGCGAGTTCATGATGAGCCGGGGCCGTCCGCTCGATCTGACCGAAGGCCGCGGACGTGGCCTTCGGTCAGATTAGGCGGAGCCGGTGCGGCCAGCGAGGGTATTGACCGCTTCACGGGCTGCGTCGTGTGCGAGGTGGCCGGCGTCCGACATGTAGTACTTCAGGACGGCGCGGGCGGCCGCAGGGTCGTCGATGCGGGCGAGTCCGCGCAGGGCGGCGCCGCGGAGGTCGCCGAGAAGCCAGGAGCCCCACTCCTCCGGTCGCTCGACGATCCGGCACAGGGCGTCCATACCCGGACAACGACAACCGCCAGCTCAGGACACGAAATCTGACTGGAGTACTGAGGGCTAAGGGCTAATAAGGGCTTTGGGGTCAACGTGTTGCTCCCGTATCGGCTCGTCGATCTGTATGCGCGTCACTGCTGTGACCCGAGGTCAACTCGCGTCAAGCGCGGGGTGTTGTTTCCATATCGGGAACAGCCCTCCACCATCAGGTTCCGTGCCCCCGCCGACGTACCACCTTCCTCGCCATTGCCAGGACGACGTGCTGATTCTGCAATCCCTGCGAAGCCATCTCTTGGTCTTCCCGGCAAGCTGTCGGTCACGGTGGGGATCGGTGAGCGGTTGCTGCCGGAAGCATGCCTCCGCGGCCACCGGATGCCGGCGACGGGGATGAAATCGCCTCGGCGGGACAGTTAGCGATATCCTGCACTGGTCGAACTGGCGCCGCCGACGCCGGTACCAGGCCTGCAGCAGCCACTACACGACACGGCCGCAGCTCCTGAACTGCCCAGCAGTCAGAACAAGCAACTGCTGCCGTGCTCAACGCCGTCTGCCCAGGTACCCTCACGGACGCCGGCGGGGCACATCGCAGTGCTCGCCGAGCCAACATTGACGAGCTGCAGCCGCCGACCAAGAAGCTGATCGACATGCTCGCCTTCGTCCCAGCTGAAGCGATTGACCCGGCCACGTATCAGAGCGGCCACTGCGCGAAGCCTCGTACGTTGCCAGAGGTCAAAGATCACGGACCCTCTCGTCCCGGCATCCCCGTATGGGCCATCCGGGGTGCTACTTCTTGCGGAAGAGCTGAGTCTGGGGTCAGGCGGCGGGAAGCACCGGCCGTCTACTCCGCTACGTCATGTGGCCGATGGCACCACCTACGCTGGAGCTTCTAATGAGCCCGTCTGTGACGTCTATAGCCGTTATTTGCGACTGGTCGTTGCTTCAGCTCGGTCTCGCGCAGGCGATCAATGCCCAACCGGACTTGCGGATCACCACCTTCGTTAAAAGCGTGAATGACCTGCTCCGCAAGGCGAATGGCGTAAAAATTATTGTACTGACCAACCTGCAGCTGTCCGACCAGGCGGCATCCGACCAGGTCGCTCAGTTGCATCGACAAGGGTACGCGGTCATTGTGATATCGACATCGGAGCTGCAGTCCGATGCCGTCCCGTGCATTAAAGCCGGCGCTCGCGGATATCTGAGTCGGCAAACCGACGATTCGGAGTTGGTGACGGCCATCCGCGCCGTTGCTTCAGGAAGAAGTTACTTCGGCGCCAGCCTCGCTGGTCAGAGTCTGCCTGCGCCTCCTCCCCGTATCACCAGCCGCGAGAAACAAATCTTGCAGCTCGTCGCCAACGGTGCGACAGATCGCGAGATCGCCAACAAGTTGAATATCACCGAAAACACGGTTCACACACACCTGGAGCGACTGCGCAGAAAGTATGGCTCTCGCCGTAGGGCCGACCTTACTCGCTTGGCCCTAAAATGTGGTGTATTGGAGAACTTCAAAGAGTAACCAATGAGGAGCTTATCCTCGCGTGCCCCAACCTGTTGTCATGTCGAATCGATGATGATCGAGCATGCTGTCGGATGATCTCAGCATCCGAACTGGGCACACCGCTGCTCGCTGCTGCCAGATGTGTTATCTGTTCGGGTGAACATCGTCCAGACTGTCGACGACGGTCACGGACGGTGGATTTGAAGGCGTGGGCACTTGAATGAGAATGGGGACGTAAACAATCACGCCGTGCCTGTACTCGGCTTTCTTCGAGAGCCGATAGCACACAATCACCGCCGAGTTGCTTCGCGTCGCATAGCACCGAAGCACCGACTTCGCGGGTGCGGCCTGCGGGGCATGCGACGGGACAGCTGCCTCACTCACTGGTGCGCCCCATACCCAAACCGCCAAGCAAGCGGAAGCTGCGACTGCTAGACGGCAAGCACGGCCCATCCCATTAGCCTTCACCATTGGCCATCCAACCCCAGCACCTCGCAGAGGGAACCTCTGCGAGGTGCTGATTCATTTGATCGCCCTTCGTCAACCGACGAGGCCGATCTGACTGAGCGAGGCCCGGGGCTCCGCCCAGTCAAATGATCAACCTTGGGTGCCGCCCTGGGTGTTGCCGCCCCCGCCGCCCTGGGTGCCACCCTGGGTGTTGCCGTTGCCACCACCCTGCGTACCGCCCTGAGTGTTGCCGTTGCCACCACCCTGCGTACCGCCCTGGGTGTTGCCGCCCCCGCCGCCCTGGGTGCCACCCTGGGTGTTGCCATTGCCACCACCCTGCGTACCGCCCTGGGTGTTGCCGCCCCCGCCGCCCTGGGTACCGCCCTGGGTGTTGCCATTGCCACCACCCTGCGTACCGCCCTGGGTGTTGCCGCGGCCGTTGCCCTGGGTACCGCCCTGAGTGTTGCCGCCCCCGCCGCCCTGGGTGCCACCCTGGGTGTTGCCGTTGCCACCACCCTGCGTACCGCCCTGGGTGTTGCCGCCCCCGCCGCCCTGGGTACCGCCCTGGGTGTTGCCGTTGCCACCACCCTGCGTACCGCCCTGGGTGTTGCCGCGGCCGTTGCCCTGGGTACCGCCCTGAGTGTTGCCGCCCCCGCCGCCCTGGGTGCCGCCCTGGGTGTTGCCGTTGCCACCACCCTGCGTGCCACCCTGGGTGTTGCCGTTGCCACCACCCTGCGTGCCACCCTGGGTGTTGCCGCGGCCGTTGCCCTGGGTACCGCCCTGAGTATTGCCGCCCCCGCCGCCTTGCGTGCCGCCCTGGGTGTTGCCACCCCTGCCGCTCCGCGATCCCTGATTGTTGCCGGTATTGCAGTGTTTCTGCTTGCACGGCTTTTCCGGCAGCAGGGTCTGAGCCTGCGATGTACCTTTACTGGCTAGTGTCTGGACGTGGGAAACTGCGCCGGTCACCGCCGGCGCCGCTGAGGCGGGGGCCCCCATGGTGGCCATTCCTCCAGCCATTGCCGCCGACACTATTGCTGTCGCCATCTTCTGCTTCCGAGTGTGCCGCACGCGCGTGCTCCTCTCTTCCGTATTAAGCACTATTCGCTTCGGCGTCTGGTCATGCGATGCGCAGAGCGTGGTCCGATCCGATTTGGTGTTGTCGGCCACTCAGAAGACACGTCCGGCCAATTGAGGGCCCAGCGCATTAGCCGTGATTTCCTTCATCCCGCACCTGAAAGGTGCTGGCTCCGCCGGGTGCTTCAGTTCCGCTGCCGGGCTGAGTGCAAGTGCAGCCCCTGGAGGCCGGTGTGCGGGAAGAGAAGCACCGCGCGTTGTAATCCCGAGCGCCTGGATACCTGCACAGCGGCGAAGTTACAATCCCGATACTGGTCTCACGCGTCGGCTGAGTCAACTCGAATCGTGGGCTATAAGGGGCCTAACCACACCGCATGTCACTAGAAAGACCCACACTTTAGATCCGAACGACCCCAGGGCCTCCGTTGAGCCCGTTACCGTCAATTTACTTCGACGGCAAACGATCGCCGCAATCCACATATAGACTCGGGCGGCCCTGTAGCTGGAATTAGCTACACGCACGTCCCGGCTCGGCTCCAGCCCGGTGACTTGGCCGCCGACCATGCTGGACTAGGGCGGGGGCGGGTACCTCCCCACCCGGCGGCGCTCTGTCTTGTCCTTCGTCCGTGCTCCAGCGGTCTATCGGTCCGTCGGGGCCACGGACACCGGCCGGAATCTCCAGCACATGCGGGTGTGCCACCTCGGTGTGCCACCTGGGTGGCCGGCGCGAGCATAAAAACGAAGGCTTCCGCGACGGCGACAGGATGCTGGCCGCACACTGTCTGTAACAGCACCCAGCTCCTGGTCGCTGACGACGGGGACAGAGGTGGTGTGGCAGGTTCCGCACACGGTTCGCTGCTCGCTGGCCAGCCGTTCCTGGGCGGAAACGGGCGGGGGCAAGCAGCCTGCCGGCGGCGTGGCAGCCTGACGGTGCTGGGTCAGTGGTTGGCCCAGTGGGGTTCTTGGGATCGCGGTGACCGCGAAAGTCGCGCTGCTCAGGCTGTGGCTTGCAGGCCGAAGTCGATGAACAGGCCGAATTCCCAGAGGGCCACGGCGATACCGAGGGCTGAGGACCGTGATGCTCCACGCGCCATCCAGCATCCCGGCCTCGCCCAGGATGCCGAACACGTGGACGTTCACTGCCGGGGGCGAAGAACCTCCCTGCCGAACCTGTCGCGGGCGTCAGTCGAATAATGCTTCTGAATCTTCTGGTCGACGGTCTGGCGGCGGGAGTGCATCGGTAATGCGGCATGCACGGGCGGTCATGGATGAATGTCTTTTGAACGCAACGCATCGACGTGCTGCATGTAATCCGGAGAGCCAACCGAGGCTCCGGCCGTGGGAAGAGTTCTTCGAGTTCTAGCCCCCCTTTTTTTGCTTGTCGGCACGTCGTTGATCGCGACGGCCTCACCGTTCTGGAGCGGGGCAGGCGGCGTTCGCGAGCAGGTCGACCGAGCTGCCAAGCAGGGCTAGCCCAGCAGTAGTTGGAGCGACTGGAGAAAAGTCGACCGGTCGAGCAGAACATGCTCGACGCGCTATTCGGACCTCCCGGCCCCGTGGTGGCGGCTGTGCGCGACAAGCTCGAATACGTCGCCGAGCCCGATGAGTCCGGCCGGTCCACCGCAGGAGCGTCGGTCTGGCCCCGGTGGGCCATGGGGGTCCCGCACGCAGAAAATCCCACAATCACGGTGCAGTCTGCTTAACACTCTGTATGGGTGACATTGCCGTGTCGCTGTAGTTATGGAGTGATGTGTTGCGACAGTTTAGTCCACAAAGATTCCTATCTCTATCTACAACAAGAAAGGGGTGCTGTGAAAAGGTTTGGCATCTACGCAACCCTGCCTTTTGTCGCTGCCATGGCACTGACGGGCGCAACAGCGGGCCAGGCTTCCTCCGCGGAACTCCGCAACGATCCTGAAATCCCCGCAGGAGTTACCGTTGTTTTCAACAACGGCGGGTCTTACGGAAATGTTTTTAATGAGGTGAAGGGCAACAGCAATAGCACGCAGGGCGGGACCGGGAACACCCAGGGCGGCACGCAGGGCGGGACCGGGAACACCCAGGGCGGCACGCAGGGCGGGACCGGGAACACCCAGGGCGG
>NZ_JBSHAF010000045.1:13976-35159 GCF_053611365.1 Streptomyces sp. NPDC054813
AGGCACGCAGGGCGGGACCGGAAACACCCAGGGCGGCACGCAGGGCGGGACCGGAAACACCCAGGGCGGCACGCAGGGCGGGACCGGAAACACCCAGGGCGGCACGCAGGGCGGGACCGGAAACACCCAAGGCGGCACGCAGGGTGTCCGTAATTCGGCAGCAGGGCGCATCATCACCGCGCCGCTCCCATCTCCTTCTGCTTCACCCATGGCGTTCACAACGAGTCTTCTGAAGTTGATCACTGATCGGGCGAGGCCACTGTCGTGACGGCGAGGCCCCCGAACACTGTTGAACGAGATGTCCGACGTCTCCGCACCACAGCCCCGGGGGCCTCGTTGGTTTCTCCACGTACTGGAGGAGTGAGGTGACGATGCTCATCGTCACCCGTCAGCACGACCGACGGTGCAAGCTGCCACCCGCAGCCAGTGTCCGACCTGCCAGAGGCAGGCTCCGTGGTGGCCTGTCCCGCTGCAGTCATCCACGCCTTCTGCAGGCAGCTGCCGCCGTAATCTGCCTGCAGAAGCAAGCCGGGTTCGGCCCACTCAACGGAGCTGTCTCAAGTCGGCTGGGGCACCGGGATCGCACCAGTCACACGGAGATCATCCCGATGGTGCCCCGACGCCCGCGGACAGAGCCGCCCCAGTAGGGCCTCATCGACATCCAACCCATACCGCTCCGCTGAGTAGAGCCGACGCCCAAACCCCCATCAGCGGTCTGTCGATGACCGCTCCATTGCGGGTCAACGAAGACGGCAACGCGTCCATCAAGACCTACTGCCTGCAGCATCAGCCAAGCCTCTTTCCTCGGCCGACGAACACATCAACCTGTTGCTCCTCCAATCAGGGGACGCACATCAGAGGCCAGACGAGTTGAAATGAATCTACGAAAGTTCGTCCACCTAGTACTCCGGGTCTTCACCGGAATCCTGGACACGGGCTATGCGGCTGGGGTCAGGGTAGTTGGTGTTGCGGCGAGTGCCTTCTCCTAGGCGATGGGACTGCGTTGTCCGAGCCGGGAGTGACGGCGCTGGGTGTTGTAGCGGTGCAGCCGTCGGAACGCCGCCAGTCGGGCCTCGCGCTCGCTGGTCCAGCCTTTGGCGCCCTGCAGCGTTTCGTGTTTGAACGTTGCGTTGAACGACTCCGCGAGTGCGTTGTCCGCACTGCTGCCCACTGCGCTCATGGACTGCCGGATGCCGGCCCTTTGGCAGGCGGCGCCCAAGGCCGCGGAGCTGTGTTGGGCTCCGTGACCGGTGTGGATCAAGGCCCCGGCGAGGCTGCCTCGGGTCCGCTCGGCCGCGGCCAGGGCATCGATGACGAGCTCGGCACGCATGTGATCGGCGATCGCCCAGCCCGCCAGACGCCGGGACGCGAGATCGATCATGGTCGCCAGGTAGCAGAACTTGCCGCCGACGGTGCTCAAGTAGGTGATGTCGCCGACGTACTTGGTGTTCACGGCCTGTGCGGTGAAATCGCGCCTGATGAGGTCAGGGCCTTCGCGGCGGCCGGGTCCGCGACGGTGGTGCGGTGTTTGGGGCGCAGTCGCAGACCGGCCAGGCCGGTCTGGCGCATGATTCGGGCGATCTTCTTGTGGTTGACCCGCTCGCCGCCGGCGCGTAGTTCGGCGGTGATCCTGGGGACGCCGTAGGTGCCGTCCGAGTCCTGGTGAACCTTGCGTATCCGGGCGGCGAGCCTCGCGTCGGCCGCCCGGCGCACGGCCCGGTCGGCTGCGGTGCGGCGCCAGTAGTAGAAGCTGGAGCGGGCGATGCCGAGAATGCTGCACAGCCGCTTCACGCCGCAGCGGCGCTGGTGGTCGGTGACGAACTGGAAGCGGTTCACCAGCGAGTCTCCCCGGCGAAATACTTCGCCGCCTTCTTCAGGATCTCGCGCTCCTCCTCCAACTCACGGACCTTCTTGCGCAGTGCTGCGTTCTCCGCCTCCAACGGCGTGGGTAGCTCGGCGGTTGCCTCCGCCCGGCGCCCCCGGGGCCGGTTCGCTCCGGCCGCCCGTACCCAGTTGCGGAGTGTCTCCGGGTTGACTCCCAGATCGGCGGCGACCTGCTTGACCGTCGCTCCGGGGCGCGACTGGTACAGCGCGACCGCGTCCGCCTTGTGAACTCCGGCGGGTAGTGCTTCATGACCACGAGATGTCCGTTCTCAGATCCTCAAGATCCACGTCTCAAGTGTCCAAGATCCGGGCTGAAGGCCCACCTGTGCCGGCCCCCTGCTGCTCACCAGGCAGGTGAATGTGCCGCGTGGGACGATGTGGGGGATTGTTCCCGGCCAGTGGGCGGCGGGAGGAGCGGACATGGATCTCAGGCCGCAGGCGGCGATCATCCCCAAGGACACGGCCCAACTCGAGCAGGGGAAATACGGCCCCGTTTTTCCGAAGACACCGGCGTGCTACGGATTCACCATCGTCGCGAAGGTCAAGCCCGGCCGCGCCGACGCGATGCGCGAGTACGGCTACACCTTGGCCAAGGCTTTGGAGGGAGACCCCCACCTTCTCGCGCCACTGAAGTTGCACTATCTCCGCTGGGTGCTTTTCGACGACGACACGCGCTTCATGTACCAGGGGATCTTCGACACCGACTTCGACAAGTACACCGAGGACGCCATCGCGCTGTTCAGCAAGGCTGGCGTGAACACGGCCTTCGAGAACCTCGAAGGGTTTCCCGAGGACTGGCGGACCAACCCCGAGGCGTTCGTCAGGTTCGTGCGTGAACATCATTGCCCGAGCTTCATCGAGTACGGCGAGTACCCGTATGTCTCCGCCGACGAGATCAAGAAGGCTCTGCGGATCAAGAGTGCCCTGTCGGAGATGCTCGACCAGCTGCAGTGAGCGCGGGCCTGCCGCGCACTTGTCCCCCTGCGGATCGGAGACGAGATGAGCGAGGCCAGGACCGCGCGCACCTACAACCAGAACCACATCCCGCGCGAGTACACCCCCGGCCGGCGCCGGGTGAGCATCTACGTCTCGTGGAGCTACCCGGCCGAGGCGGGCAGGAATCCGGCCGAGCTGGACAACCGGTTCTCCACGCTGACGGAGGTCAGGCGGGTGGCGTGGCCGGCCTACGAGGACCCGAAGTGGTCGGACCCGTTTCAGTTCCAGCAGGGCATCGCCGGTGCACTGGAACTGTTCTTCTGGGCCTGGGTGCCGTTCCAGGAGTTCGTCGAGGAGGTCACCGGGCACCCCGTCCCGGTGTATCAGCGCATCGACCAGGCCGGTTTCCGGACCCCGCTCGACGAGCGCGTACTGGCCGACACCGACACCCTCTTCGTGTTCGGCCTCGACCACATGGCCACCGGGCAGGAGGCCCAGCCCGAGGAGGTCGAGGCACTGCGAGCTTTTCTGGGCCGAGAGGATGCCTGTCTGGTTCTGGGACCCCACCATGACGTCGGCGCATCGGACGACCTGGCCGTGCGGGACGTGGAGTACCGCCATCACGGCGACCCCCTGGTCCCCCGCCAGCAGCGGTTTGCCACGTACGTCCGGGGCCTCATGCACGGCCTCGGAGTGCCGGTCGAGAACCGCTACGGACTGCGCCCCGCGGTGCGGGAGAAGAACAGGATCGCTCCGCTGGCCACGGTCAGGGACCTGGACACGAAAGGGTGGCTGGAAGGGGTGACGAGCTTCAACTTCCACCAGCATCTGCCGCACTACGCCGTGACCACCGACGAGCCGGGCATTATCAAGGTTCTGGCCAGGCAGCCGATCGACACCTCCAGACCGCACCCTTTCACCGACGCCGGCAATACCGAGTTCAACATGTTCCTGTGGATGCCACCCAGCGGTGAACGGGCCGGCGACGTGCTGCTGGCGGACTCCACGATCTTCAGTTCACTGTTCGGCGGCGACGAGAGCCTCAGGAACTTCTGGCGGAACCTCGTCACGAAGTAGTGCCGCAGGGAGGCGATCGTGAGCGAGTCTGCACAAGACGCGTTGGAACTCGACGACATTCAGCGCGGGGTTCTCAGCCCGCGGCCGACCCCCTACGCGGCGACGTACCTGGTGTTCCGCGTCGATGACCGGGCCGCCGGGCGGGAATTGATGCGGCGCGCGAGCGCGGTGGTGACCTCTGCCGCCGACCCGGTCAGTCCCCTGGGGGACACCTGGGTCAGTGTCGCGGTCACCTGTCACGGTCTGGAGGCCCTGGGCGTGCCGCGTGCCTCACTCGACACGTTCGCCTGGGAGTTCCGGCAGGGGATGGCCGCCAGGGCCAGGGCGCTGAGCGACGTCGGCGAGAGCAACCCCGAGAACTGGGAAGCGCCGCTGGGCACACCCGATGTCCATGTGGTACTCACGGCGCTCGCGCCCGACGTCCCGCGGTTGAAGACGGCCGTCGACCGGGCCCGACCGGCCTACGACCGCCTCGCCGGTGTGACCGCGATCTGGCGGCAGGACTGTTATGCGCTGCCCACCGAGACCGAGCACTTCGGTTATCGCGACGGGGTCAGCCATCCGGCCGTCGAAGGAAGCGGCATCCCCGGGTCCAACCAGCTGGAGGTACCGCTGAAGGCCGGGGAGTTCGTGCTCGGCTACCGGGACGAGATCGGCGGCATCCAGACCCCACAGCCGGAGGTGCTCGGGCGCAACGGCAGCTACGCGGTCTTCCGTAAACTCCACCAGGATGTCGCCGCGTTCCGGCGCTACCTGCGGGACAACGCCACCGGTCCCGAGGACGAGGAACTGCTCGCCGCCAAGATCATGGGCCGCTGGCGCAGCGGAGCTCCCCTGGCGCTGAGTCCGCAGCACGACGACCCCGCACTCGGTGTCGACCCGCACCGCCGCAACACCTTCCTCTACGAGCGGGACGATCCGACGGGATTCATCACGCCTGGCGGCTGCCACATCCGCCGAGCCAACCCCCGCGACGCCTCGGTGGCGGGAGAGGTGCGCCTGCACCGCATGATCAGACGCGGAGCCGTCTACGGTCCGCCGCTGCCCGAGGGAGTCCTGGAGGACGACGGGGCCGACCGCGGCCTGATGTTCGCGTTCGTCGGAGCCCACCTCGGGCGGCAGTTCGAGTTCGTGCAGTCGCAATGGATGAACGACGGTGTCTTCTTCGGCTCGGGCGACGCCAAGGACCCCGTCACCGGATCCCACGACGGCGTCGCCGGTTTCACGATTCCCCGGCGGCCGGTGCGACGACGCCTTGCGGCCCTGCCGGGGTTCGTCGTCACGCGGGGCGGCGAGTACTGCTTCCTGCCGGGTCTGCGTGCCCTGCGCTGGCTCGGCGACCTCCAGAACTGACCGGGCGGCGACGCGTGCCCGGCACCGCCCCGAGGGGCCCCGCCGCCCGAGGGGATGCCTCATGGACACCCCGCATATGCTGTTCAACGCCGTCACGGTGATCTTCATCGCGGCCACCATGTTCGCCGCCGGCCTGGGGGCCACCGTCGCGGCATCGCGCACCGTCAACGGCATACTCACCGCCGCCGACGTCGGTAAGGGCATCTCCCTCCAAGTCGCGACGCTGGTGCGGACCGGGGCCCTGCTCCAACTCGTACCGTTCGCCATCGGCCTGTTGCTGCGCCGCTACGCCGCGCCCACTGCACGGTTGTGGCACCCCACGGCGGCCGCGGTGTCGAACGGGACCTTCCTGATCGTGCTGGCAGGCATGCTGATCGGCAGTTGGCGTGACGTCGTCTCCCTCCTCGGTTCGCACACCCCTTTCGCCGGCTTCCTGCTCGCGGACGCCGCCTTCGCCGTCGGGAGCCTGCTGGCCACGGGGCCGCCGGTGCGCCGTACGACCATGGACGGCGTCGCCGCGGTACGCAACGCGGGGCCCGCCCTGGCCGCGATCGGGATAGCCTTCGGCGACCAGCCCGCCGTCCTGGGTGCGCTCGCCGCCGTTCTGCTCAGCGGCCTGGCAGCAGCCCTCCCGATCGCCACCGTGCTCAGCGGTCGGCGAAGCCGTCCCGCAGTACCAGACGACACACGCTGACCGGGACGTTCGCCGTTCCAACGCGAGATGCTCGCTGCCCTCGTGCCCCACGACTTCCCGGCCGTCCGGGCATCCCGGTCACGTCGGGGCAAGCGTTTGCTCGGTCCAGATCGTCTTGCTGTCGGCCGTGTAGCGGGCTCCCCAGGCTCGGGCGAGTTGCGCGGCGATGAAGAGTCCACGGCCGCCTTCGTCGGTGGTGCGGGCGTGCCGCAGGTGCGGTGCCGTAGGGCTGGCGTCACTGACTTCGCAGGTCAGCGTGCGGTCCAGGACCAGGCGCAACTCCAGTGGCGGGCTGCCGTAGCGAAGGGCGTTGGTGACCAGTTCACTGACGATGAGTTCGGTGTTGAACGCGGTCTCCATGTCGACGCTCCAGGCGTCGAGCTGGTCACGGGCATGCTTGCGGGCCGTGGCGGCGGTCGTGGGATGGTCCTCGAGCTGCCATGCGGCGACGCGGTGGCGGGGAAAGGGATGGGTGCGGGCCAGCAGGAGGACGGCATCGTCGGCCTGGATGTCGGCTGGGAGGGTGTACAGGATGTCGTCGCACAGCTCCTGCAGCGGGCGATCCGCCTGGGCCGGGGCCGTGTGGAGCGGGCTGGTGGCTGCCGTCAGGTGCGAGGCCAGTGCTGGGGCGGCGGGAAAGGCCATCACGCTGCCATGTGGGATCTGGATGCGGGCGGCGGCGAAGGGTGCCTGATCGGTGCTGCCCAGCCGTGGTCCGGGCGGTGTGTCGGGGTGGTCGAGGGTGCCGTCGGGGTGGACGATGACGGGCGCCGGGTGACCGGCCCAGGCGACGGTGCAGATCCGGGTCAGAGGGTCGTACACGGCGTACAGGCAGCTGGCTGTCACCGGCTTGCGATGCAGCGGGTTGGCGGACGGAAGTGACGCTCGCTCGGCAACCAGAAGCGTGGCGGTGTCGTTGAGACGCGCAAGGAGATCCTCGGGGTCCAGGTCGAGGGCGGCCAGGGGGTGGACCACGGTGCGCAGCTGCCCCGTGGCGGCTGTGGCGTGGATGCCCCCACCGGACACTGTTCCGGCGACCAGCGCGACACGGGCGCCGGACAACGCGATGGTCTCGTACCAAGCGTTCCCACCGTCACCGGGACGGGCGATGCCGGCCGCTTCCAGTGCGGTGTGGGAGGTGGCTCGCAGCGGGAGTATGTGCTGGAGGACGATGGCCGCGATCGAGTGGTCCCGCGTGTAGCGGCGGGCGTTGTCTATGCACAGGGCGGTGTGCCGTGCGACGTCGCGGGCGAGTGCGACGTCCTCGTCGTCGTACGGGTTCGCCGACCCGGTGCGGTAGAGGCTTACCAGCCCGATCACCGTGCCGCGCAGGGCCAGGGGGATGGCAAGGAGGCTATGCGCCCCCGATTCCCGGATGGCCTGGGCCCGCGCGGGATCGGCCGCCAGCCAGGGCAGGCTCGAGTCCAGGGCTACAG
This sequence comes from Streptomyces sp. NPDC054813, assembly GCF_053611365.1. Lineage (NCBI taxonomy): Bacteria > Bacillati > Actinomycetota > Actinomycetes > Kitasatosporales > Streptomycetaceae > Streptomyces > Streptomyces sp. NPDC054813. Next base: position 21,357 of record NZ_JBSHAF010000045.1, read on the forward strand.
CCCGGGGAAGCAGATCGGTCAGGGCCTGGCTGTAGGGAGTCGGAGCGGGCAGGATCCCCGCAGCTCCTGGGGGCTGTGCCTGTGGCCAGTTCTCCCCGTCACTGCTGCGAGAGGCGGCACGCCGCAGCGTCACACCGCGGGGAAGGGGCGAGAGCGGGGGATCATCGCCTCGGATCACAGCATCCAGCAGCTCCACGACCGCGATGTCGGCGAATGCCGGTACCAGTGTCCCTGCCAGCTCTTGGCAGGTCACCACGACGTCCAGGGTGGGGCCCACGTGATCACGCACTGTACCGAGAATGCCCAGCCGGATCCGTGCCCTCTCCCGGTCGGTGACGTCCACCACTGTGATGGTCACGCCGAGGACCCCGCCACGAGGGTCCTCAAGACGAAACGCCGAGAGCTCATACAGACGTTCCTGACCACGGTGGACGGGCGGTCGCGCCCGTACGACCCGTTCCCGCAGCGGATCACCGCTCTCCAGTACTCCGCGTACGAGTGCCTCGACCGCCTCGGCCTCGACCACATGATGCGAGCCGGGGAACCTGCGCCCGACGACGTCTGCTTCCCGTGTGCCCTGCATGGCGGGCGTGGCGATGTTGACGCACACCACCCGCAGCTCGACGTCCAGCACCGCCAGGCCGACGGGTGACTGGGTGAACAAGGCATCCAGCAGTGCCGCCTCGGTATCACCCGCAACGCTGGCCCGACCACGGTCTGCCATGCAAGTCACCTCCGGTGCCGCCTGGTGGCAGAACCCCACGCGAGATGCCGATGCGTTTCCTTCCGGTGTACCCCGACACCGCGAACACGGCGACTTCGGCGCCACAACACATTCACGCTGGACAGCCGGAGGCCGACGGGCGTGTCGGCGGCGCGCTCATCCGCGTGCCGCGGTGACCAGGTAGACGACACGTTGGGCGACGGACACGGCGTGGTCGGCGGAGCGTTCGTAGTAGCGGCCGACCAGTGTGACGTCGACGCGTTTCCACTCCGTACGTCCGCTCCGTACGTCCGCCGGTCGTCCATCAGGTGCCGGAAGATCACACGGTGTGGCGCGTCCATGCGGTCGTCGTCCTATTTCAGCAGGTAGGTGACCACGGTTCGCAGGTCGGTGGCGACGGGCTGTGGCCGGGCCGGCAGGCGACTGCGCGGCCCTCCATATCCCGTGCGTGCGCGGAAGGCCGTTCCAGGAGGACCATGGAAGCCGATGCACTCCGTAGGTACGGGCAGGCCACGGATACGGGGCAGACCACGGGCTGGCGTGAGCTGTGGGCCGGCGCATGGAAGGAGTGCCGTGTGAGTGCAGCCGATGGGCAGTCGGCCGACACCGGCCGGCCGGAGGAGCGATCGCCGCAGCCGAGTGGGCTGATGGACCTTCTCAGGGTTGCCGCGGTGACGCTGGATGCCGACGGGCGGATCGTCTTGTGGAGCCCGGAAGCCGAGGACCTGTTCGGCTACAGCGCCGAGGAGGCGCTCGGGCAGTACGCGGCGCCGCTGCTCGTCCACGAACAGCACTGGGAGCTGATCACCAAGCTGTTCTCCGAGGTCATGAGCACCGGGGAGAGGTGGGCCGGGGCGTTCCCCATTCGGCACAAGGACGGCCGCACCCGTTTGGTGGAGTTCCGCAACATGCGGCTCCTGGACGACCGCGGCGACTTCTACGCCCTGGGCCTGGCCACCGACAGGTCACGGCTTCGGGAGGTCGAACGGGACCTCGCCCTGTCCACCCGGCTGATCTCCCAGTCGCCCATCGGGCTGGCGACCCTCGATACCGATCTGCGATACGTGGCCGTGAACCCCGCCCTGGAGCGGATGCACGGCATTCCCGCGGAGGACCATCTGGGCCGGCACTACCGCGAGATCATGACGTCGGCGAAGTTCGAGGCGCCGGAGGCCGGGATGCGGCAGGTCCTCAGGACCGGCACTCCCCTGGTCGACGAGTACACCATCGTCGGCCACACCCCCGCCGATCCGCACCTGCACGCCTGGTCGATCTCGCTGTACCGGCTGGAGGACCCGCAGGGGCGTGTTCTCGGGGTGGCCGACCTTGTGGTGGATGTCACGGATCGTTATCAGGCGGCCACGGAGGCCGCTGAGGCCCGCCGGCGACTGGCGCTGATCGCCGACGGCTCGGCTCGCATCGGCACCACCTTGGAAGTGGAGCAGACCGCCCGCGAGTTGGCGGGAGTCGCCGTTCCCGAACTTGCCGACATGGCGACGGTCGACGTCCTCGACTCCGTCCTCGACGAGCACCGTCCGCCCCTGGGTGAGGGCCCCGCGCGCTTCCGCGCCCTCGCGGTGCAGGCCGCCTATGACACCGAGGCCGTCCAGGCCGCCGACCCGCCCGGCAAGATTGCTGTCTACGACGCCGACCGCCTGCCCACCGAATGCGTACGCACCGGTCGGCCGATCCTGGTCTCCCATGTGGATGACGCCGCCCTGGCCCGCATCGCCCGCGACGACCGCGCCGCCACGCTGCTGGCCCGCGCCGGCGTGCACTCGTACATGCTGGTCCCGCTCACTGCCCGCGGCCAGATCCTCGGCTTCCTGGGGCTGAGCCGCGCCCGCAACCCGCAGCCCTTCAGCGAGGACGATCTCGCCCTCGCCGGTGAACTGGCGTCCCGCGCAGCCGTGTGCATCGACAACGCCCGCTCACACCAGACGGTACGCAACGCCGCCGAGACCCTTCAGCGCAGCCTGCTCCCGGACCACCCGCCCCACCTCCCCGGCCTGGAGGTCGCCTCCCGCTACCGGCCGGCACAGGCCGCCTACGAGGTCGGCGGCGACTGGTATGACGTCCTCCCACTCGACGGCGACAAGACCGCACTCGTGGTGGGCGACGTCATGGGCAGCGGTATCGACGCCGCCGTCACCATGGGGCGCCTGCGCACCGGCACCAGCGACTTCGCCGATCTCGACCTCGAGCCTGCCCAGGTCCTCCACCACCTCGACAAGATCACCTCCGGACTTGAGCAATACATAGCCACCTGCGTCTACGCCGTCTACGATCCGCACCGCGCGGAGTGCCACATCTCCGTCGCCGGCCACCTGCCCCCCGTCCTGGTGCGCAGCGGCAAGCACCCGGAACTGCTCGACCTGCCGACCGGCACCCCGCTCGGGGTCGGCGGCGTCCCTTTCGTGACCACGACCTTTCCCGTCGGCTCCGGCGATCGGCTGGTCCTGTACACCGACGGACTCGTCGAGGTCCGTCATCACCCCATCGACGAACGCCTCGACACCCTCCTGCACCTGCTTGACGCACCCGACCCCACCCCGGAGGAAACCTGCGACCGACTCCTTCGCGAACTCCGGCGCCCCGCTGACCCGGATGATGTCGCCGTGCTCATCGCACGTATGCAACCGTTCGCGTCCGACTCGTGAGGTACGGCCCGATTGGGCCGGCCACCGAACCGATCAACGGCGCGGGGGCGCCGGAGACCTGTGATGGTTCACGCATGACGCGCCCCGCGCTCCCCAACCCGCTCGGCGCCGGTTGGGCACCGCCTGACGACGGCGGATCTCGCCGGTCCGCTTCTACGAACAGCCCGGGCTGCTGCCCGCCCCGCCGCGCACGTCTGGCGGCTACCGCGACTACCCGCCGCAGGCAAGCACCCGGCTGGCGTTCGTCCGCGACGCCCAGTCGGCCGGCCTCACCCTCGCCGAGATCCGCTCGGTCCTCACCCTGCGCGACTCGGGCCAGGCACCGTGTGCGCACGTCAGGGACCTGATCGAGGACCATCTGGCTGACATCGAGCGACACATGGCCGAGCTGCGCACGACCCGGACCGCCCTGCGCACCCTGGCCGCGCGGGCCGCCTCGGCGAAACGAGCCGCCGCCTCTTCGACTACCCCACCGGCCAGGCCGGAGCGGGACAGCCCGTGTTCTCCGACGAGGCCGCGGCCGCACTGGCAGCCGCCGAACACCTGGCGGCCGAACGCACTCCTGACTGCGCCCCCATCGTCGTCAACACCCCCCAACTGCTGGCCGTCATCGCCACCAACCCCGGCTCCCGCGCACACCCTTCGGCCGACGCTCCCGGCGCGCGCGTGGGGGCAAGAAACAGCCCGACCGCTGCTCGTTCTGCGGCCACCCCCGCAGCGAGGAGCGCCGCCTCGTGGCTGGGCCCGAGGTGTGGATCTGCTCCGACTGCGTCGTCCTGTGCGGCGAGATCCTCGCCCAGCCCGCCGACGCGTAGGCGTGACAGACCGCTCCGTACACGCTCGGAACCAGAAGGGTGCGCACCATCCCGTCAGCCTTTGAACAACGCTCGTGGCCTACGTCGATGGGCAATAGTGCCCCGTCGGGTAACGTTCGCCCTGTCGGAGACTGCGCGTCAGACGTAGGGGAAGAATGGGGCAACTGTCGTCTCAGTCCGTGGAATTGGGTCGACTTGCTTCTCCCCCGTGATCAGCATGGCGGCCATGGTGGACACATCTCTGTACGCGGCCTTCTTGGTTGCCGCCTTCGCACTGTGCATCGCTCCGGGTCCCGACATGATGTTCATCGTGTCTATGGGCGGGCGTGGTGGGCCGTCCACGGGCGTGATGGCCGCACTAGGGGTGGCCTGCGCGATGCTCGTACACGCGGTCGCCGCGGCGCTCGGACTGTCGGCGCTGTTCCTGGCGCTCCCGACGCTGTACCACGTGCTGCGCTGGGTGGGCGCGGCCTATCTGTTCTACCTGGCGGTCAAGGCGTTCCGCGATCGATCGGTGCCGGGCGAGGACGAGGCGGACGGGAAGTCAGGGCCAGTGTGGCGGCGCGCCTTCTGGCAGGGGGCCGTCACCAACCTGCTCAACCCCAAGGTCATCCTTTTCAACGTGTCGTTCCTGCCGCAGTTCGTAGACCCCGAACTCGGCCACGTGGCAGTGCAATTCCTGATCCTCGGCGTGACGATCGTGGTCATGGGGTTCGCCGTCGACGGCTCGATCGGTCTGCTCTCAGGGCGGTTGTCCGCGGTGCTCCGGCGCAGCCACCGCGTAGCTCGCGGACTCAACATCTTCAGCGGCACAGTCTTCGCAGGGCTGGCCGTTCGACTGGCCGCTGCCCCGAAGTAGCTTGCTCAGACAGGACAACTGCTCCGGTCGTCGACAGGGCGAACGTTGCCTGATGCGGCACTGGTTCAGAGAAGCGACCAGGCCGAAGCTGATCGCGCCGAACCAGATGCTCCGCGGCATCGCGGACCTCCATGACAGGCCCGGAGCCCCCTCAGCCCACGGTCTCGTCTCCCCCACAGCCCGGCATGCCCTTCACCAGGCGACTGCGTCCTCCACTGTCGGCCGGACGTCCAGGACGGTGTCCGCTCCCGTCAGTTCCAGGACCCTCGCAAGCGCCGGCGCGGGCCTGGCCACCCGCAGCACGGCCGTCCGGTTGAAGTTCAGCAGCAGGTTCAGGACGGTCGAATCCGCGAAGGTGAGGCCGGCGGCATCCACCACTACCCTGGCGTGCCTCCGGGCTCCGGTCTCCAGCGCCGCCGCCAGGGCGGGCGTCGAGTTCAGATCGAAGGCGCCGAAGACGGCCACCACCCACGCGTCACCCTGCTCGCGCTGCACGAGGCGGGGCAGCGACGCCGCATGCGCTGTGGTCGGATCCGGCGGCCTGTCCTCACCGCTCGAAGAACTCATGTCGGTGAGTATGTCGTGAAGATCGCGTCCGCACGAGAGACTGGGGCCAGGCCGTAGCCGTGAACATTCGCGTTGCCCTGCCTGTACCGCGCCGCTCCCCTTCGCCCTGCCCCCGGGCAGTCCGCGGCGGATGGCTCTGATACCGCCCCGCTCCAGGACACCCGTCCTGCCTCCCGAGCGCGGCTCGGTGCACCCGAAGCTGGCTTTACCGGGCCGGCCATCGAAGAGAGCGAACGTGCACTGAACCAGCGAGTGAACCGGCGCTCAACCTGGCTTTGACGCGCTGACACTGAGCTCTTTCAGCGTTGCCTCTCCAGGGTGAGGACGGCTTTGGCGATGACGGTCATGCGGTTGGGGCTGATGCGGGATCCACGGAGGATCTGCCAGGACTTCAGTCGTGCGATGCCGCGTTCGACAGGCGACCGGGCCTGGGCGAGAGCACGGTTGACGGTGCGCTGGGTGGGGGTGAGTTCTCCGCCGGGTGGCCGTCTGAGGCCGGTGGTGACCCAGGGGCCGGTACCCGTGTAGGCCCGGTCAGCCAGGATCGGGACACCTTGTCGCTCGCAGACCCGGACAATCTTGTGGCTGCGGGCGGCGGTCAGGTCATGGGTACGGCCCGGCAGGGCGGGTGACATCCACAGCACGTCGCCGGTGGGGTCCGTGACGACCTGGACGTTCACGCCGTGCCGGCGGTGCTTCGCGGAGTAGTCAGCGCGGCTGTCGCCGACGCGGTCGCACTCGGCGAGGGTGCGGTCCAGGAGCACGAAGTCCGGGTCGTGCTCGCGCAACGTCTTCAGCAGACCCGGGGCGCGGTCGGCGAGCAGGTCGGTCACCGCGGTGACGTAGGCGTGGGCGGTGCCGACAGATATGCCGAAGGAGGCCGCGATCCTTACGAGGGTGTAGTGGCGGCGCAAGTACACGAGTGCGACGAGGGCACGCTGGTGCGGCGGGAGTTTGCACCGTCGGTCACCCTCCCGGGTGACGATGAGCATCGTGACCCACTCGACCAGGGCGTGAGGCAGGTCGAGTGCGGCAGGATACGGAGCCAACAAGGCTCCTCTGTTGCTGAGTTGAGACGTCGAACACCTCTCTCAACGGCGCGGGAGCCTCGTGCGTTGCGCATCCCGTCTGCGTCACCCACCCGATGTCCACGCTGAAATAGCTCAACGAGGATGGCGGGGCTGCACCCCCCACCACCTTCGATGGGCATGACCAGGTCCACAGGCACTACCGCTCAACTTCGACGGTTGAACCGAAGCGATCACATCACGTACGTCAGCACATACAGCAGAAGAAGTGGCACGATCATCGCTTCCACGCCCAGCAGCCACCACAGAGGATGCCACGCTTCAGAACGCGAATCGAGTTCCTCCCGAGTGCGGACCCGTCGCCACGGCGAGGCAGGGTCGTACACGAGAAGGGTTTCCTCGCCGGGCGTGCCCAGAATCCTTCTGCGGAGCGGAGATATGTACATCACCTGCCGGCCTGAATCCGTCACGAATTCAAAGCTGGTCGAGTAGCTGCCCTCGGAGACCGAAACGTTTCTACAGCGGCCGACGACTTCCTTACCCACGTGTCTCAGCCGTCGCTCGACCCACAACGGGACCAAGCCGAACCAAAAGATAAAAGGTATTGGGAAGACGACCAGTCCGACCAAAATCCACCCCAGTGTGTCCACTCCTGGAGCATGCCACACGCCAACACCAGAGCAGGCGGGATCGATCCTCGCGGCGCACGAGGCTCCCATGTCGTTGGGAGAGGCGTTCGAAGTCTCAACCCACAGGCACAGGAGCCGTGTTGGTTCCGTGTTCTGCCGCACTCGGCCTACTGCGCGCCCTGCACAGGCGGATCCGGACTACGTCCTGCTCGACGGGCACTCTCGCGGAGTGCGACCGGGTCGGCGACAGCCGGGCCGACTTCTCCCAAAAGCGCCGCCGGCACCGGGTGAACGTGCAGGTGGTGACCGACCCGGCCGGGCTGCTGCTGAGGATCTCGCCGACGATGCCCAGCCGCACGCACGGAGCTCGTTTCGGCGTTGTCTCACCCGGGAGAGGCAATGCTGAAAGAGCTCACTGTGTTGGCTACTCGCCGATTTGTGACCGGCATTGACGAACGGCTTGTGGCCCTGCAGAGCACTATCGCGGGCGCGGGATCGACTCGCCCGACCCGTCGGTGCCCTGCTCCAGCCTCGGAGGATCCCTGCGAGCACGGGATCGACACTTGCTGAGCAGGGACGTCAACGGGCAGGGCCACCGTTTTCCTTTAGGTGCCGCTCGGAAACAGTCCCCGCACGGGCCCCGCCCATACCACTCCGCGCCCCAGCACCTCGCGCCGGCGCTGGGACCATGCTGCGCTGCGGATCCCAGGCAATCACAATCGCGCCGTGTCCGACGGCGCCTGGCGAGTCGCGGTCCACGCAACCTCGAAGAGACAGTACGGCCGACGCCCTCCGAAGGCGGTTGACGTTGCCGAAGCACTGGGCCCAGCTACACCCGCCGAAGTAGAGCGGAAATTGGGCGTCGAGCGGGGACCGGATGACCGTCCATTCTACTGCGAGTATTTCTCGTCTCCTTCTCGCCGGATCCGATCCTGGCAGTCGTCGCGCAGCAGTTGACCGGTGATCTTGAAATTCTCGTCGTCCTTGGCCAGAAGCAGCCGCAGCCCTTACACAGGCCGAGGTTGTCGAAGTCCTTGGTGCAGGCGAAGCAGTACATTGCGCTGTTATTCGATGGATCGAAGAATACGGCGCAGTCGAGAAGCGCGAAGGCGTGTCACGATGGACAGTCCGTGCCGGGGCTGCCTTGAGGTCGGGATCGCGCCAGATGTCAGCCAGCAGTTGCTTCACGGTCCAGGTTACGGAGCAGAAGTGGCACTGCGCTCCATCGGCATGGACATACCGTCTAGGAAGGCGTGAGCGGCAGGTCGTCCGTAAAGGCGTTGACCGGTTGAGAGACCTGCTCGGTGCGCCCCACGTCGAGGGCTGCTGCCGCGGACTTCGTACCGAGTCTGCCCTGGGGATGCCAGGTTCCAGTGACGGCTACCCAGGTGTTGGCGGGGAGGGCGTCGGTGCCGTACATCCGGACCTTGACCGACTGGGCGTCCGCGGCGCAGCAGGTGAAGATGATCCGGGTCAGGTACCAGCCGCCGTCCTGGCCGGCCGGGGTGACGAAGCCGGTCATCCGGACGGTACGGCCCTTGATGCTCAGCTCCCGGTCCTGCTGGACCCGGGCGGTGAATTCACTGAGCGTCATGGGCAGGGGCGAGGTCGCAGCGGGCAGTGGGTCGAACTCCTTCTGCTTCTTCACCACCTTGTCCGTGGCGCGCGAGGCCGAGTAGGCGCCGAGGGCGGGCGGGGCGTAGAGGAGGAGGCTGAGCGCGGGGAGGAACAGCAGCCAGGCGATGCGCGGGGCGGTGGAGTGGTCGTGGCCGTGCGCGCTTTCATGGCCGTGATCGTGGTCGTGATCGTTCCGGTCCAGGGCCGCGCCCGCCAGGGCGAGCAGCAGCAGGAGTACGCCGGACGCGATCAGCAGCGGGCGCAGGCCCTCTTTGACATAGCGCAGGTAGAGGTCGGTGAAGAGGGCGGCGTGCAGCAGACCCAGGCCGGTCAGGGCCAGCAGCACGACTTGGACCGGGCGCTTCACAGCAGTGCGCCTCCGATCAGGACGCTGATGGCCACGGCCACGACCGTGGTCGCGGTGGAGAAGCGGAGTGCGAACGCCCGGCCGAAGGTGCCGGCCTGGAGGGCGATCAGTTTCAGGTCGACCATCGGGCCGACCACCAGGAAGGCCAGCCGGGCGGTGGGCGAGAAGCCGCTGAGGGAGGCAGCGACGAAGGCGTCGGCCTCCGAGCAGACCGCGAGCAGCACGGCGAGCGCCGTCAGGAAGAGGACGGACAGCCAGGGTGAGCCGGAGAAGGTGTCGAGGACGGTACGTGGCACGGTCACGTTGAAGGTGGCCGCCGCCATCGCACCGAGCACCAGGAAGCCGCCCGCGTGCAGGAAGTCGTGCTGGAAGCCGCGGCGGAACTCCGTCCAGCGGTGGTGACCCGGCTGGTGGCCGGTGTGGCGGACGGTGGGCCGCAGCCACTCCTCCCGCCCCAGCCAGAGCCACAGCCAGCCCATGGCTGCGGCGGTGGCGAGCGAGGCGAGCAGGCGGGCCACGACCATGGCTGGGCTGCCGGGAAAGGCGACTGCCGTGGCGGTGAGCACGACGGGGTTGATCGCGGGCGCCGAGAGGAGGAAGGCGAAGGCCGCGGCCGGGGTGACGCCGCGGCGGATCAGGCTGTTCGCGACGGGGACCGAGGCGCACTCGCAGCCCGGCAGGACGACCCCGGCGGCACCGGCCACCGGGACGGCGAGCGCCGGGCGTCTGGGCAGGATCCTGGTGAACAGGTCCGCCGGTACAAAGGCGTTGATCGCCCCGGACAGGACCGTGCCGAGCAGGAGGAACGGCAGCGCCTGGACGGTGATGGCCAGAAAGACGGTGCGCCAGGCCGAGACAGCGGGGCTGTTGAGCCACTGGGTGCCGGCGAGCACGAGGGCGAACGCCAGTCCGGTGACCATGACAACGCCTACGGCCCACGGCCATGGGACGGTACGTCGCCCGGGTAGTGCGGCGGGCGCGGTCGCCACTCCGCCCCTCACATCGAGCATTTCATCCGCTTTTGGCATTTTTACTCCGGATGTCGGATGTCGAGGCCGAAGATAGCGAGGAAGCCGCCCCGCACGGCGCCCACACGCCGCCGCAGATGAATGATGAGAATCTGAACTAACCGTCTCTTTAGGGATCCGTCCTCCGGGCGGCGGTGTCCGCGGTCGCGGCGACGGTACTGGGAACCAGGGCCGTCACCTGGTCGACGACGGACCGGTGCCGTGGCCGCAGAGCACGGCGGCACCGGTCCTCTCCTGCGTCGGCCTCGCCGGTACGCGGCGGCCACGCTCGCCGGTGGGGCTGCATCTGTGACTCAGGAGGGAACACGCCGACGGTTCGACGACGGCCGGCATCTCGGAGTGTCCGTCAGGGCGGTGTTCCGGCCGAGCCGGGGGCGGATGCCGACGGCATTGAGCCGGCGAGCGGGCGTGCTGCGTGACCAGGCCCGGGATCCAGCCGAGCCGAGCCGTGCCGTCCGGTGACGCCCTGATCCCGGCTTGAATCGCGGACGCGTCCGCCGTTCCGCAATTCAGCGGACGGCGGCCAGGACGTGGCTGGGGCCCACCTGCCAGACGGCTCCGACGTGCTCGAATCCCGCATCGCGCAAGAGGGCGACATGACCGGACAGGGTCAGGTCGTTGCCCTCGCACCGGGGGCGCCCGTCGTCGCTACGGGAGACGAGCGGGGCCAGTTCCGGGTCGGTGGCTGCGCTCGACCACCAGGATTCCCAGTCCTCGCCGGGGGATGCGGCGGTGCGTTCGGTTCGGCGGCGTCCGATGTCGGTCGCGAGCTCGGACACCTTCGTCGAGTCCGGGCTGATGTGGTCGCCGTTGATCAGGATGCCGCCGGGGCGCAGCAGCCCGGCAAGTTCCCGGTAGACGCACCGCAGGGTTTCCGCGCCGAGGTAGTGCAGGGCCGTGGTCGACACCACCGCGTCCGCAGGGCGATCCAGGGCGCCTTGGCTGACTCGGCAGCCGCGCTGGCTCTCCCCTGTTCGCTACCCCCCACTGGATCGTCTTTACGGCGGGCGGGGTAGCCCGGCCACCGACATCAGTGAGATCGGTCAGACCTTGTACTGACCGATGGTGATGAAGTAGCGCAGCTCCTCCGGCGTTCCGTCCATGGCCTTCTCGGCCGCGGCGCGCAGGGCCTTGCTGATGCCGGGGCGGGCCAGGATCCGGGCGACGGCGACGCGGTCGTCCTCGGCCCGGGCGAGCCGCAAGCCGCCTTTCAGAAACGCGGCCCGGTCGGCCGGAGTGCCGTCGAGAGCCTTGTTGGCCTCCCGAACGACGGCCTTGCCGCTGGCCGGGTCGGCCAGGATCCGGGCAATGGCGACGGCGTTGTCCTCGTCGGAGTCGACCACCGTGGACGTGTGCGGGGCGGCCGGAGCGGCCGCGAAGGACGGGCCGGCGAGCAGCAGGACCGGAGTCAGTGCGGTGGCGGCCACGACGAGCGTCGCGCGGGTTTTGTTCATGGGTCCCCCCTTGTCGGAACCGATCCGATTCCTGCTGGTCAACAGAAGGAAATGATTGTATGTCAGATGCTCGCTCGTGATCGACGGTATTTGATCTCTGCGAGACGAGGGACGGCGTCGGCTTGAGGCGGGCGCCGCCCGGCCACGCTGGCGCCCATGGAGGTCCCGGCGGCACAGGGAGTTATCGGACTTCGGTCACGAGCATCGTGTGCCTCGAGTCGCTTCACGGCCTGGCCGGTCATGTCATGATCATGTGATGCACTTTTCACTTCCTCCTTCCCGCATGCCTACGAAAGTCGCGCTGCTGGCCCGCCTGACGGCGGTCTGCTCGCTGCTGCTGGGAAGCATGTACGTAATGGCCGGCCCGGCGCAGGCGGCCAGCGAGATCGCCCCGATCCCTGCCGGCGGGTTCAAGCTGTCGCTTGACAGCGACTCGACCTCGGCCGTCAACCAGGGGGAGGCAGCCAACCCCCAACTCGGCAAGGTAGGACTGACGACCCTCGCCGGCAGCGGCACGTCAGGGCAGGACGGTCTGTGCTACCCGGCTCCGTTCAACCCGGGTGTCGACGCCGACGGCTACTGCTGGAAGAACGACGCTGACGACAACGGCACGAACGGCTGGAGCCCGCAGGGGCTCTCCGTGCCGCACAACGACGTGGCCGACGGCTCGTGGGAAGGCCACCTCTGGGACGTCGTTTCCTGGCACAACGGGGACAACACGCTGGCGAAGCTGCGCTTCGTGAGCCACGCCGAGGCCACCCCCCGGTACACCGACGTGCTCCTGACGACCCTGTCCGCGGACGGCAAGCTGACCCCGCTCGCCTCCCACGCCGACAGCGTCGTCTGGTACAAGGACAACCTCTTGGTCGGCAACGGTCGGTATCTGCACGTCTTCCGCCTCACCGACCTGATGCGCGCCACCAACCGACCCTCCGGCTTCGACTACGTCCTGCCCAGGTCGTACCTCTACCGGACGCCCCCGGACAGCAATTCATCCTGCCAAGCGGTCACTGGCGACGCTCCCTGCCTCACCTCCCTCAGCTTCGACCGGTCCACCGGAGCCTTGCTGTCCAGCGAGTACGTCCAGAAGGCGGCGGGCGGCCGTCTCGTCGAATGGCCACTCGACCTGACCGCCGGCCTGCCGAGGACGGGGAACGGCAACTCGGTCACCGCCTCCGCCGCCTGGACCTCACCGGTCTGGGGCATGCAGGGCGCGGTCTACGCGCAGGGCTCCTTCTTCCTCAGTGGTCTGTGCCCGTCGTCCTTCGACACCGGGTACCGCGAAAGCGCCTGCGTCCACAAGGCCGGGCGCGGCGAGGCCCCGCACGTCCTGACGGCGGTTCCCGACATGACGCAGAACCTCGACTGGGACGGCTCCAGCGGGCGTGTGCGCGGGATCAACGAGGTGGCCCAGTCCGACCAGGTCCTCCCCCAGCGTCTGGTCTTCAACTTCTCGCCCACCGCTCGTTCCATCGAGACCGTCAGGTTCCGGAACGTCAACAGTGGCAAGTGCCTCCTGCCGTACGGCTCCAGCCTCAATGACGGGGCGAACGTGGTCCAGTGGGACTGCAACGGTACGAGCGCGCAGAACTGGTACTGGGACGGATCCCGCATCCGCAACTTCCAGAGCAACCGCTGCCTTTCCGTGTACGGCAGGAGCACCTCCGACGGCGCCCAGATCACCCAGTGGCGCTGCAACGGCGACGCAACCCAGAACTGGTCACGGGCCACCGGAACGGCCGGCGGATCCGTGCTCGTCAACGGCGGCAGCAACCTCTGCCTCACCATCTACGGACGGAGCACGTCCAACGGCGCCAACACCGTGCAGTGGACCTGCCAGCCGGACCACACCGACCACAACTGGACGGGTTCCGGCACCTGACGCCATCCCCGCCGACATGGACCAGGTCGCCAGGCCGGGCTCGTTCGTAATCGAGGCGACCTGAAACCCGACACAGCGGCGGGGGGGGGGGGGGGGGGGGCCCCCCACCCCCGCACAGGCCAGCGGCGCGCGAGCGCCGCCCCCCGCGCGCGAGACGCTCGCGGCCCCACGCG
>NZ_JBSHAF010000045.1:35169-37165 GCF_053611365.1 Streptomyces sp. NPDC054813
CGGGGCGGTGGTGTTCTTCTACGCCCCACCAAACAACCCCCCCCCCGTCCCCGCTGCTCAAAAAGAATACACCACCCCCCCCGCCCGCTCTGCTCTGGCGCCCCGGACCACGGCGGGAGTCTGCCGACAGCGCCGGACGAAAGCGAGCACTGCCCGAACGGCTGAACCTGCTGGTCATAGCGCGCTATCGCCTACATGCCCCCCAGGCTGAGATGCTCAACTGTGATCATCCGCCGTCCCTACTGATCCGTGGTGGCCAGGTCACAGTCCTGCACTCCCGCGGCTGGATCGTGCCGGACGGGCCTGGGGGAGATCACCGAGCCGCTGATTCCCGGGCAACGAGCACGGCCGCAGGGCGGCGGGACTGCCAACGTGCCTGATGAGACGCTGTTCGCGGCCATCATCTACGTCCTGGTCAGCGGCTGTGCCTGGCGGGCACTGCACCGCCCTGCTTCGGGATATCGAAGTCCACCGCCCATCGCCGGGTCCTGATCTGGTCCAGAGCCGGCGTCTGGGGCCGCCTCAACGAAGCCGTGCTGCACCGCCTCGACGACGCCGGCCTCATCGACGTCACCCGCGTCGTCCTCGGCACCGCCCACGTCAGGGCTAAAAAAAGGGGCGAACACACAGGTCCCAGCCCCGTGGACCGCGGCAAGCCGGGTTCCAAGATGCACATCCTGTCGGACGCGAACGGACTGCCCCTCCTCGTCGGCATCTCGGCCGGCAACACCCACGACAGCGAAGGTCTGAAGCCCATGGTCGAGGGTCACCAAACGAGACAAGGCCCTCACAGCGGCCGGCACTTCAAGCCCCAGCGCCTGCACGCCGACAAAGCCTACGACCGCGCCGACCTGCGCAGATGGCTTCGCTGGAAACGAATCGGCGTGCGCATCGCCCGCAGAGGCATCGAGTCCGGCGAACGATTAGGACGACGCCGATGGGTCATCGAACGCACCATGTCGTGGCTCTCGGGCTACCGCCGACTCAGCCCCCGCTACGAACGCCACCCCCGAAACTACCTGGCCTTTCTCGGACTTGCCGCCGCCCTGTGCTGCTACAAGCGACTCGTCCGCCTCACCACGTAGGACACGGTCTTAGGTAGGCCACAAGTCCGCCATGCCGCGTTCGGGTGATAGACACCTCCGATACATGATCGCGTCGGTTCGTCTTTCGGCACCGCTCCTAGCGTCAAGGACATGACATCTCGTGCACGATGGAACCGCTCCGCACCCGTCGCGGCGTTGACCGCCCTCCTCTTCGCGGGTTCCGGCGCCCTGTCGACCGCGTCGGCCGCGACCACGTACTGGCAATTTTCGAACGAGAACAACGGCCTGTGCCTGACAGCCTCCACGCAAACCAGCAACGTATGGATGGCCACCTGCGAATCGAGCTCCTCAAAATTGTGGGACTGGATCGGTCCGGTCGATCCGGACGGGGACGGACAGCACATGCTGAAGAATGTTGCCAATGGTGACTGTCTGATGACCGACTTCAAGACCGCCCGTAACTCCGTGTGGACGAGCCCGTGCACCGGCAAGCTTGGCCAGTATTGGGACAACGACAGTCCGAACTGGCTCGATGCCGACCAGAGTCCCTGGTCCCTGCGAACTTCTCCGGGGACGGTAGCGGTCTTCAACTCCAATTCCGCGACCGACCCGGACATCGGCATCCCCCTTTCCACCCACATCTGGTGGGGAGCCCACACGTAACTGGGGACGAAGCGGCCCTCACGGCGCGGCTGGTGTCTTCTGCTCGCGGGACTCACGACCGCGGCGTGAGTGCCTGTGCCGCACTGAGCAGCACGCGGCCCGCCGTCCCGTGGGGGAATCGGCGAGCCGTCGGGGGCCCCTCCGTGGCGCAGCACGACCGCACGCCGGGCGCTTCCTCGTGCGACTGGGCGCGCTACTGATTCCCAATGTGGTTGTCAACGCCTGGCTCGTAACTGGCCGTAGCTGCCTCAGTCGAGGATGACAGCGCGGGGCGGCGGGCTGCTTTC
>NZ_JBSHAF010000046.1:0-8696 GCF_053611365.1 Streptomyces sp. NPDC054813
GATCCATGGACGCGACTGATGTTTCCCCACGACCAGACCAACGACCATCCAAGCCGAAAGTCACATGATCAACGACTTCTGTTAGGACCTCTAAGGGGTCACCGCCGTAGGAGGTTCTGACTCGTTGCCGGGTGCGGGTCGTGTGTGGTTGCTCGCGCAGTTCCCCGCGCCCCTTTGGGCAGGAACACTCGCCCCCGGTCGCAAGTGCGGTCGGGGGCGGTTCTACTCTGGGGTCGGCAGTAAACGTACAACCCCCCACGAATCAGGAGCCGCCGGATGGATCACAGCGGGCACGGCATGACCATGGACTTGCCGCCGTTCACGCTGGGGCGGGGGCTGGAGTGGTCGGCGGATCCCTTCTTTCTCGTGGCCTGTGTCGCGGGGCTCGCGCTGTACGGGTGGGGTGTGGTGCGGCTGCGGCGGCGCGGGGACGCGTGGTCCGTCGGACGTACGGTGTCGTTCGTCGCCGGGGTCCTGACCATCATGCTGGTGATGTGCACCCGGCTGAACGACTACGGGATGGTCATGTTCAGCGTGCACATGGTGCAGCACATGGTCATCAGCATGCTGTCGCCCATCTTCATCCTGCTGGGCGCCCCGGTCACGCTCGCGCTGCGTGCGCTGCCCGTCGCCGGGAAGGGCCGGAAGGGACCCCGCGAGCTGTTGCTGGCGCTGCTGCACAGCCGGTACATGCGGATCATCACCCATCCCGCCTTCACGATCCCGCTGTTCATCGCGAGCCTCTACGCGCTCTACTTCACCCCGCTGTTCGACTTCCTGATGGGGTCGAAGGCCGGGCACATCGCGATGATGGTGCACTTCCTGGCCGTCGGTGTCGTCTTCTTCTGGCCGATCATCGGTGTCGATCCGGGACCGCACCGGCCGGGGTACCTGATGCGGATGCTGGAGCTGTTCGCGGGCATGCCGTTCCACGCGTTCTTCGGTATCGCGTTGATGATGGCGTCGGAGCCGATGGTCGAGACGTTCAAGAACCCGCCCGCCTCGCTCGGCATCGACGCGCTCTCCGACCAGACCGCGGCCGGCGGTATCGCCTGGGCGTTCAGTGAAGTCCCCTCCGTGCTGGTGCTGATCGCCCTGCTGTTCCAGTGGTACGGCTCCGAACAGCGGCAGGCCCGGCGCACCGACCGGGCCGCGGACCGGGACGGCGACAAGGAGCTCGAGGCGTACAACGCCTATCTGGCCTCACTGAACGCACGCAGGGGCTGAAGGGCTTCCCTCTCAGTGGCCGTCGGTGGTGACGCACCAGATCCGCCCGTGCGCCGCCTGTGCCCGGGACGTGCCGCCCCGGCAGTACGGATTCGATCCTTTTCGGTACCGGGCGGCCTCCTGGACCGGTGAGGGGACGTGGAAGACCGGGGCTCATTTCGTCGTGTGCACCGTACGGAGGCAGAACGGGGGCACCATGGAGGGAGTCGGACCATGAGGAGGGTGCCACGATGCCCGGTTCTACGAACGGTTCCACCAAGGCGATGGGGGTCCTCACGGTAGGCGGACTCGTGGTGGTGACGGCCTACACGGTGGCGCTCGGCAGCAACGGCTGGCTCTGGTTCGGGTGGGTGGTGCTGGGGCTGCTGACCCTCGCGATGGTGGCCACCCAGAACAACTGACGCAGCGCCCCGAAGGGGCGCGGGGCTGTATTGAACGTGCGGCTACCGCCGCGTGGACGCGACCAGCCGCCATGGCGCCGCAGACGACGACGGCACACCGCGGAGCGCTAGTGCACCCCGGGCTGGTACTTGGGCAGCCGGGCGGTGATCTTCATGCCCGCGCCGGGGGCGGTCTCGATGACGAGGCCGTGGTCGTCGCCGTAGACCTGGCGGAGCCGGTCGTCGACGTTGGACAGGCCGATGCCGCCGGACGGGCTGGTCTCGCCGGCGAGGATGCGGCGCAGCAGGCCGGGGTCCATGCCGGTGCCGTCGTCCTCGATGACGACCAGGGCCTCGGCGCCCTCGTCCTGCGCGGTGATCTGGATGTGACAGGTGCCGGTCTTGCCCTCCAGGCCGTGTTTGACGGCGTTCTCGACCAGGGGCTGGAGGCAGAGGAAGGGCAGGGTGACCGGCAGTACCTCCGGGGCTATCTGGAGGGTGACCGTGAGGCGGTCGCCGAAGCGGGCCCGGACGAGCGCCAGGTAGTGGTCGATGGCGTGGAGTTCGTCCGCGAGGGTGGTGAAGTCACCGTGCCTGCGGAACGAGTAGCGGGTGAAGTCGGCGAACTCCAGGAGGAGTTCACGGGCCCGCTCGGGGTCGGTGCGCACGAAGGAGGCGATCACCGCGAGCGAGTTGAAGATGAAGTGCGGGGAGATCTGGGCGCGCAGGGCACGGATCTCGGCCTCGATGAGCCGGGTGCGGGAGCGGTCCAGGTCGGCCAGTTCCAGCTGGACGCTCACCCAGCGGGCGACCTCGCCGGCCGCCCGGACCAGGACGGCGGACTCTCGCGGGGCGCAGGCGACCAGGGCGCCGTGGACGCGGTCGTCGACGGTGAGGGGCGCGACCACCGCCCAGCGGACCGGACAGTCGGGATGCTCGCAGTGCAGGCGGAAGGCCTCGCCGCGGCCGGACTCCAGCGGTCCGGCGAGGCGTTCCATGATCTCGGTGCGGTGGTGGTCGCCGACGCCGTCCCAGACCAGCAGGTTCTCGTGGTCGGTGAGGCAGAGTGCGTCGGTGCCGAGCAGGGCGCGCAGCCGGCGGGCCGACCGGCGGGCGGTCTCCTCGGTCAGGCCCGCGCGCAGCGGGGGTGCGGCGAGGGAGGCGGTGTGCAGGGTCTCGAAGGTGGCGTGTTCGACGGCGGTGCCGAGACCGTCGAGACTCTCGGGGCGTGCGGTGCGGCGGCCCAGCCAGAAGCCGGCGGCCAGCAGTGGGAGTACGGCCACCAGGAGGCCGGCCAGGAATCCGGTCACGCCTTCACCTCCGCACGCAGTTCCTCGGGGAGGTGGAAGCGGGCCAGGATCGCGGCCGTCCCCGGCGGAACCCGGCCCGGCGTCGCCAGGGACACCAGGATCATGGTGAGGAAGCCCAGCGGCACCGACCAGAGGGCGGGCCAGGCGAGCAGGGCGTGCAGGTTCCCGGTGCCCGGGAAGTCGGCCATCGTCGCGGCCACCGCGCAGAACGCCGAGCCGCCCCCGACCAGCATCCCGGCGGCCGCGCCGGGCGGGGTCAGCCGCCGCCACCAGATGCCGAGGACCAGCAGCGGGCAGAAGGAGGAGGCGGACACCGCGAAGGCGAGCCCCACGGCGTCCGCGGCCGGCAGCCCGCCGACGACCACGCTGGCGGCGAGCGGTACGGCCATGGCCAGTACGGTCCCGAGTCTGAAGTGCCGTACCCCGCGTGACGGGAGGACGTCCTGGGTGAGGACGCCGGCGACCGCCATGGTGAGTCCGGAGGCGGTGGACAGGAACGCGGCGAAGGCGCCGCCCGCCACCAGGGCGCCGAGGAGATCGCCGCCGAGGCCGCCGATGACCCGGTCGGGCAGCAGCAGGACGGCCGCGTCCGCGTTGCCGGTGAGGGTGAGTTCGGGGGTGTAGAGCCGGCCGAGGGCGCCGTAGACGGGCGGCAGCAGGTAGAAGAGGCCGATCAGGGCGAGGACGGCGACCGTGGTGCGGCGGGCGGCGACGCCGTGCGGGCTGGTGTAGAAGCGGACGACGACGTGCGGCAGGCCCATGGTGCCGAGGAAGGTGGCGAGGATCAGCCCGTACGTGGCGTACAGCGGGCGCTCCTCGCGGCTCTCGGCGAGCGAGGTGGACATACCGCCGTTGGTGCCCCGGTCGGTGGCGGGCACCCGGGTGCCCTTGGCGAAGGTCAGACGGGTGCCGGCGGCGATGCGGTGGGTCCCCTCGGGGAGGGTGACCCTGGTGTCCTGGTGCGGGCGGCCGTCGACGGTGCCGGTGACGGTGACCGTGAGGGGGCGGTCCAGCCTGAGGTCGAGGGTGTCCTGGACGGCGACGGTGCGCTGGTCGCGGAAGGCGGCCGGTTCGTCGAAGGCGTGGGTGGGGGCGCCGGCGCCCTGCCAGGCGAGGATCAGGAAGAGGGCGGGGACCAGCAGGGCGGTGAGTTTCAGCCAGTACTGGAAGGCCTGTACGAAGGTGATGCTGCGCATGCCGCCGGCGGCGACGGTGGCCACCACGACCACCGCCACGATCAGCCCGCCCAGCGCGTCCGGGGCGCCGGTGAGAACCGCCAACGTCAGCCCGGCTCCCTGGAGTTGGGGCAGCAGGTAGAGCCAGCCGACGCCGACGACGAACGCCCCGGCCAGCCGTCGTACCGGCTGCGAGGCGAGCCGCGCCTCGGCGAAGTCGGGGAGGGTGTAGGCGCCGGATCGGCGCAGCGGGGCGGCGACGAACAGGAGGAGGACCAGATAGCCGGCGGTGTAGCCGACCGGGTACCAGAGCATGTCCGGGCCCTGCACCAGGACCAGTCCGGCGATGCCCAGGAAGGAGGCGGCGGAGAGGTACTCGCCGCTGATCGCGGCCGCGTTGAGGCGTGGGCCCACGGTGCGCGAGGCGACGTAGAAGTCGGACGTGGTACGGGATATCCGCAGGCCGAAGGCGCCGACGAGAACGGTCGTGACGACGACGAGGGCGACGGCCGGGACGGCGTAACCGGAGTTCATCGGGCCTCGTCACGAAGGGAGTTCATGGTCCTCGACGAGGCGGACGAAGTCCTCCTCGTTGCGTTCGGCGCGGCGCACGTACCAGCGGGCCAGCAGGATCAGCGGGGCGTACAGGCAGAAGCCGAGCACCAGCCACTCCAGGCGGCGGGCCTGCGGGGCGGCCGCGAAGACCAGCGGGAGCGGGCCGACGAGCAGCACGAGCACGGCGAACACGACGACGGCGACGCGGAGTTGGGAGCGCATGAGGGAGCGGACGTAGGTGTGGCCGAGGGTGGTCTGCTCGTCGATCTCGGTACGCGGCCGGTAGTAGCCGGAGCTACGGCGGCTGCGGCGCGGCGGCCCGGTGACCGTGACCCGGCGTTCGGCGGGGTCGGTGGGCACCGTCAGACCCTCCTCATCAGCAGGTCCCGCAGCTCGCGCGCGTGGCGCCGGCTGACCTGGAGTTCCTCGCCGCCGACCAGGACGCTCACCGTGCCCGCGTCCAGGCGGAGTTCGCCGATGTGGCGCAGGGCGACCAGGTGGCGGCGGTGGATGCGGACGAAGCCGCGGGAGCGCCAGCGGTCCTCCAGGGTGGAGAGCGGGATGCGCACCAGGTGGCTGCCGCGCTCGGTGTGCAGGCGGGCGTAGTCGCCCTGGGCCTCGACATGGGTGATGTCCTCGACGGCCACGAACCGTGTGACACCGCCGAGTTCGACCGGCAGGTGGTCCGGGTCGGGTTCGTGCACGGGTATGTGCGGTGCGGTGCCGCGCAGTTCGGCGACCCGTCGTACCGCCTCCGCCAGGCGCTCCTTCCGTACCGGCTTGAGGACGTAGTCGACCGCCTTGAGATCGAAGGCCCTTACGGCGAAGTCCTCGTGGGCGGTGACGAACACGACCAGCGGGGGCCGGGCGAAGCCGGTGAGCAGCCGGGCCATCTCCAGTCCGTCCAGGCCGGGCATCTGGACGTCCAGGAAGACGACGTCGACGGCCTCGGGGCCGTGGGGTCCGGACTCCAGGGCGCGGGTGATGCGGCGCAGCGCCTCGGTGGCGTCCCCGGCGCCCTCGACGCTGCCGATGCGCGGATCGGCGTTCAGCAGGTAGCGGAGCTCTTCCAGCGAGGGGCGTTCGTCGTCGACGGCGAGGGCGCGCAGCATGAACGGAGTGTAGGCGGCGGACCGGGGCGCTGGACATGTACCGGACGTGGACGTCCGCGCCGGACGAACCGTGTGAAGTGGCGCGGCCTGAAGTGTCTTTCCCCGTGGATACAGTGCGGACATGAACAGCGGCACCGCCCCCTTCGACGATCTCGACCGGAAGATCACCACCGCGCTGATGGCGAACGCGCGGACCAGTTTCGCCGAGATCGGCGCGGCCGTCGGGCTCTCCGCGACGGCCGTGAAGCGGCGGGTCGACCGACTGCGCGAGACCGGAGTGATCACCGGGTTCACGGCCACAGTGAAGCCGTCGGCCCTCGGCTGGCGTACCGAGGCGTACGTCGAGGTGTACTGCGAGGGCGCGGCCCCGCCCAGGCGGCTCGCGGAGGTGGTCCGCAACCATCCGGAGATCACCGCGGCCATGACGGTGACCGGCGGCGCGGACGCCCTGCTGCATGTCCGCGCCCGGGACGTGGACCACTTCGAGGAGGTGCTGGAGCGGATCCGGGTGGAACCCTTCATCCGGAAGACGATCAGTGTGATGGTGCTGTCGCATCTGCTCCCGGAGAGCCCGGAGGCCGGTGCGACACACGCGGCACCGCAGTAGAGCGGAGGCAGGCAGGAAGCAAACGCACCGATGCTGCGTTTGTGTGATCGGAGACGCAGCAATCCTGCGCAGACACGCAACATCCATTGCTTGTCGCCCGTATCCGACGCTTTCTACCTTGGTGTCACCCCTCGTCGACACCGCAGGAAAGCGGAGGAACACCTCTGTGCCCGAAAGCCGTGTGCCGCGTGTCCGGCGCTTCCTCGTCTGCGAACCCAGACACTTCGCCGTGCAGTACGCGATCAATCCCTGGATGAACCCCGACACCAGGGTCGACGTCGACCTGGCCCGTGAGCAGTGGACCGCGCTCATCAGCGCCTACCGTGCCCACGGCCACAGCGTCGACCACCTGGAGCCGGTCCCCGGCCTGCCCGACATGGTCTTCGCCGCGAACTCGGCGGTCGTCGTCGGCGGCCGTGTCTTCGGCTCCCTGTTCCACGCGCCGGAGCGACGCCCCGAGTCCTCCCACTACGACCTCTGGTTCAAGACCGCCGGCTACGACGTGTACCGCCCTGGCTCGGTGGTCGAGGGCGAGGGCGACCTGGTCTGGACGGGCCGGTACCTGCTCGCCGGCACCGGCTTCCGCACCACCCGGGAGGCGCACCGGGAGGCACAGGAGTTCTTCGGCCATCCGGTGATCAGCCTGACCCTGGTGGACCCGTACTTCTACCACCTGGACACCGCGCTGTTCGTCCTCGACGACGAGAACATCGTGTACTACCCGGAGGCCTTCTCCAGCGGCAGCCGCGAGGTGCTGCGCCGGCTCTACCCGGAGGCGGTGCTCGCCACCCGCGACGACGCCATGGCATGGGGGCTGAACTCCGTCTCCGACGGCCGCCGGGTCTTCATCGCGCCGCAGGCCGAGGCGCTCGCCGCCCGGCTCGCCGACCAGGGCTACGAACCGGTCCCCGTCGACCTGTCGGAGTTCCACAAGGCCGGCGGCGGCATCAAGTGCTGCACCCAGGAAATCCGCTGAGGTCCGAGGAGAGTCATCGATGACCGCACCCGCGCACACCCGTACCTCCGCCGAGCTGATCGAGGCCGAGGAGCCGGTCCTCGCGCACAACTACCATCCATTGCCCGTGGTCGTCGCCGGTGCCGAGGGCGCCTGGGTGGAGGACGTCGAGGGCCGCCGCTATCTCGACATGCTGGCCGGCTACTCGGCCCTCAACTTCGGCCACCGCCACCCGGCCCTGATCGAGGCCGCACACCGCCAGCTGGACCGGCTGACCCTCACCTCCCGGGCCTTCCACAACGACCGGCTCGCCGAGTTCGCCGAACGGCTGGCCGCGCTGACCGGCCTGGACATGGTGCTGCCGATGAACACCGGCGCCGAGGCGGTGGAGAGCGGCATCAAGGTGGCCCGCAAGTGGGCCTACGACGTGAAGGGCGTCCCGGCCGACCGGGCCACGATCGTCGTCGCGGCGGACAACTTCCACGGCCGTACGACCACGATCGTCAGCTTCTCCACGGACGAGACCGCCCGCGCGGGCTTCGGACCGTTCACACCGGGCTTCCGGATCGTGCCGTACAACGACCTGGCGGCCCTGGAGGCGGCGGTCGACGAGACGACGGCGGCCGTGCTGATCGAGCCGATCCAGGGCGAGGCCGGGGTCATGATCCCCGACGACGGCTATCTGACCGGGGTCCGCGAACTGACCCGGCGGGCCGGCTGCCTCTTCGTGGCCGACGAGATCCAGTCCGGCCTCGGCCGCACCGGCCGTACCCTCGCCGTCGACCACGAGGACGTCGTCCCGGACGTGCTGCTGCTCGGCAAGGCGCTGGGCGGCGGGATCGTGCCGGTGTCGGCGGTGGTGGCCCGGCGCGAGGTGATGAGTGTGCTGCGGCCGGGCGAGCACGGCTCGACGTTCGGCGGCAATCCGCTCGCCGCCGCGGTCGGCACGGCCGTGGTCGAGCTGCTGGAGAGCGGCGAGTTCCAGCGCCGGGCGGCCGAGTCGGGCGTGGTCCTGCGGGACGGTCTGGCGGAGCTGGTGGGCAGGGGCGTGGTCGGCTTCCGCTCGCGCGGGCTGTGGGCGGGCGTCGACGTGGACCCGGCGATCGGCACCGGGCGCGAGATCAGCGAACGCCTGATGCGCGAGGGCGTCCTCGTCAAGGACACGCACGGCTCGACGATCCGGCTGGCCCCGCCGCTGACCGTCACGGCGGAGGAACTGCGGTCGGCGCTGGGGGCGTTGGAGAAGGTGCTGGCGGCCTGAGCGAGGATGCGGCCGCGCCCCCGGGGGGCGGCCCCCCCCCCCCGGGCAACCCATTCCGAAGAGCTGGGGAAAGTCCATGTTATCTGGGGTATGGGGGGGGTCGATTTGAACCGC
>NZ_JBSHAF010000046.1:8706-36565 GCF_053611365.1 Streptomyces sp. NPDC054813
GGGGGGGGGGGGGGGGGGGGGGTGGTGGGGGTGGTGGTGGGCGGGCGGGGGGGGGGGGGGGGGGGGGGGGGGGGGGGGGGGGGGGGGGGGGGCGCGCGCGCGCCGGCGCCCCCCCCCCCCCCTCCCCTGGTCAGCCCTTGCCGAGGAGCTGCTTCATCTCCTTGATCTCGGCGTTCTGGGCGGTGACGATGTCACCGGCCAGGCCGGTGGCCGGGGCGTAGGCGCCCTGGGACCGCTCGGTGGTGGCCATCTCGACGGCGCCCCGGTGGTGTTCGACCATCATGGTCAGGAACATCGTGTCGAAGTCCGTCCCCTCGGCCTTCTTCAGCGCGGTCATGTCCGTGTCGTCCATCATCCCGGCCATGCCGGTGTGGCCGCTGTGGTCCATGCCCGCCATGGGCACGTCCTCGCCCCAGGCCTTGAGCCACCCGGACATGGTTTTGATCTCCGGGTCCTGGGCCTTCTCGATCCGGGCGGCGAGGTCCTTCACCCGGGTCGAGGAGGCCCGGCCGGCGGCGAGCTCCGCCATCTCCAGGGCCTGCCGGTGGTGGGGGATCATGCGCTGCGCGAAGGTCACGTCCTGGGCGTTGTGCGCGCCGGCGGAGCTGCCCGACGCGGACGCGCCGGCGTGTGCGGTGGCGGGTGTGCCGCTGTGGGCGGTGCCGTCGCCGCTGCCGCACGCGGTGAGGGCGAGGGCGGCGGTCGCGGTCAGCGCGACGAGGACGGCACGGGTACGGGTACGGCTGGTGCTCATGCTGAATCTCCTGCGGTGGATGTGAGGGGGCACGCGGGAGCATGACCGCGGCGCGGTACGCGCACGGCCGGCTCGGGTGCCTCTAGATCCGCAGGAGCTGGAGTTCGGCCAGGTCGGGGGGTGCGCGGGCGCCGTCCGGTGGTGTGGCCGGGCGGGAGCCGGCCGGGCGGGCGGCCGCGGGGACGGGTACCGGGTCCGGGACCAGGGCCGGCAGCGCCGGTCCGCCGCTCACCGCGCCCGAGGCGCAGGTCGCGTCGGCGTGGTGCGCGTGGTTGCCGCCGCACTGGCCGTCGTCGCCGGAGCAGCCGTCGTACGCGGTGACCATGGCGGTCATGGGCGAGACCCGCTCCTGACCGCGGTGCCCGCCGGAACCCATGGCACCGCCGGGTGCCAGCGCATGCATGGCGAGCAGTCCGGCCAGCAGGCCGAGCACGAGCAGGGCTCGCCACCGCCGGTGCGGCGGGGGCGGGGTGGGCTGCTCGGTGGGGCACATCGGGGTCATCCTATGCACGGTCTGAGCGCGGACCGGGACGGACACGTCCCCGACCCGCCGCGGTCGCCTTCGCCGCCGCCCGCAACCCGGCTCGCGTCGGCCGTCGTAAGGGCACGGACCGAGCTGCCCGCCGAACCGGATCGGCGGCTCGGGGAGTCCGCCCTGTCGTGACCCCGGCGAACGGCTCCCCCGGCACGCCACGCCGCCACCAAGGCTCCGTAGCGTTCGCGAAGTTCGCGGTCGGCCTCGGCCGCGCTCACGCGACTGCCCAGCGACGCCGACACCTCGGCGACCTACACCGCCGCCAGGTCCCGGTCGCCGTCCGAAAGGAGCCTCACCAGATCAACGGTGGTGTCCGGCTTCGCCATGCGGATGCCCCTTCGGTATTCGCATATGCGTGCCAACGGCATGGCGTGCGCAGCTTACGGCGCGCGTTCCGAGGTCAGCCTTCCAGCGCTTCGCGCACCGTCGGACGGCAGGGGATGAGAGCGTCGATGCCGACGAGTTCCAGTACCCGCTGGACGGTCGGTTGCGCACCGGCCACCCGCAGCCAGCCCTGGGCGTCCGTGGCCGCGCGGTGAGCGGCGATGAGCGCGTTGATGCCGGCCGAGTCCATGAAGGTCAGCCGGGTGAGATCGGCGACGGTCCGCGGGAACGCGTCGGTGGCGGGCGGGTTCAGCGCCTGCCTGGCGAGATCGCGTGTGGTGTGGTCCAGTTCGCCGCGCAGGGCGACGACCCTGACGCCGTCGAGGACGGATTCGCTGACTGTCAGTTGGCCACGCTGGTCCGGCTGGGCGTCTGTCACGGAGTCCTCGACTGCGTTCGCTGGAGCGGCTGGACCGCCAACTCCTGTGCGAGGAGTCAGCGCTGATACTACGGGGAACAGCGCCCGTAGGACCGGGCACTTGGAGTAGGAACGAGCAGGAGGCGCGGCGCGCGGATCAGGTGCCGACGGACGATGGGAACGAAGGTGACGAAGCGTGGAGTCTGCCGGCAGTGAAGGCGCAGGAGAGCCGAGTCCTCGTCCGATAGCCACCGCCGTCCCGTTGGACGGCGACGACGCCTGTATAGGCGAAGCACGTCATCTCGCCACGGACTTCCTCGGCCGTGCCCGGACGGACCACGGTGTGGCCGTGTCGGCGCGGGCCGTGGACCTCACCCGGCTGGTGGTCAGCGAACTGGTCACCAACGCCCGCAAGTACGCCCCCGGGCCGCTGTGGATGGAACTGCGCATCGCGGACGAGGCCGTGGAGGTGACCGTACGGGACAGTGCCCGTGCACAGCCCGCCGCCCGGCCGGGAGATCCCGGAAGGGTCGGTCAGCACGGGCTGGAGATCGTCATGGCCGTCGTCCAGGGGTTCCACGTCCGCCCCGAACCCTCCGGCAAGAGTGTCATAGCCCGGATCGCTCTGACCGACGGCCCGGTCGGCGATGCGCGTCGGGCCGACTCACCGTCAGGCCCCCGCTGAGCGCCGCAAGCTCGTTCGGGCGCGAGGCCGGATCATCCGCGAAGAGGGCGAACCGGTCCCGGACCGCGTGACGTCGCCCACTCCCCCCCTCGGATCAGGAACCGTTATGACCTCGACCCGGATGAGACGTTTGTTCGGGCGCGATCGGTGCACACGATGAGCTGACACAGCCTTTATCCGAGGAAGCGGAGACGCACCATGGGCATCATCGCGTGGATCATCATCGGCCTGCTCGCCGGCGCCATCGCCAAGGCCCTGATGCCGGGCAAAGACCCTGGCGGCATCATCGTCACCATGCTCATCGGCATCGTCGGCGGTCTGCTGGGCGGCTGGCTCGGCAAGGTGATCTTCGGCGTCGACTCCATCGACGGGTTCTTCGACCTGTCCACCTGGATCGCCGCAATCGTCGGCTCCCTCATCCTGCTCCTCCTCTACCGCCTCGTCACCGGAAACCGGCGCTCGCACCGACACGCATGACCCGCTGAAGCCACCCGCCTGCACCACCTGAACGGCTCCCTCCCTGGTTCTCGGGACGGGAGCCGTCGGCGTCAGGACCCGGAGTTCCGACGGACGCGAACGGCCGGGATGCCGTGTTCGTGGAGGGGGCCGACCTGCCAGCCGCGAGCCTGGCAGGCGTCGAGGATGCGGGGCAGCGCGCCGAGGGTGGTGCGCCAGGAGCCGGTGGCGGAGGTGCAGTCGGAGTCGTGCAGCAGGATGGTGCCGCCACCGCGCAGGTCTGTCAGGACGGTGTGCTCGACGGACTGTGGGGTGGCCCGCCTGCGCCAGTCTTCGCCCCAACAGGTCCACAGCACCGGGGTCAGGCCGAGGCGGCGGCAGGCCAGATGGGTGACCGTGGTCATCACCCCGTACGGCGGCCGGAAGAGCGTCGGTGGCCTGCCGGTGACGTCGCCCACGGCATCGCGGGCCCGGGCGAGGTCGTCGTACGTGGTGCGGGGACCGCGGAGCAGCAGGGGGCGGTGGTGCCAGCCGTGTACGGCGATCTCGTGCCCGGCGGCTGCCATTTCCTTCGCCAACCCGGGTGAGCGGACCAGCATCGAGCCGAGCAGGAAGAAGGTGGCCCGCACCCCGCGCGCGTCGAGAATTCTGAGAAAGTGCGGGGTGGAGAGGTGGTCGGGGCCGTCGTCGAAGGTGAGGGCCACGTGGTCGGGCCGGCCCTGGCCGGCCAGGCGGGGCATGGCCGTGTTCCGCAGCGGGCCGAGCGTGGAGATCCCGGGTGCGGCGTTCAGGGCGGCGAGCGCGGGCAATGCCACGGCCGAGGCGAGCGCGGTGGCACGGGCCAGGCGGGCCGGGGTCATCGTCCGTCTCCGTCCAGGTAGTGGGCGACGGCGTTGAAGCGGGCGGGCGTTTCGTTGTAGGCGTAGGCGAGTGGGGCGGCGACGCCCAGGAAGGCCGTGGCCGCCACGGTGACGGCCGTCAGGGCGATCCGTCGTCTCGCGGGGAAGCGCTTCGGTGGAGTCGGTGTGCCCGGCGTGGACTGTGGCCCGGTTCTGGCGGCGATGGCGGATATCGGTCCGAGGGCCGAGCGGTGCAGGGCAAGTCCTGCCGCGCGCTGGTCCTCGCCGCGCGGTCCGTGCAGGAGTTCGGCCAGCATCGGGCCGAGGGCTGCCGGATCGCGGATCCAGGCCGCCAGGCCCGCCTCGTCGAGGGCGGCGGCGTTGGTGTGGCCGTGACCGGGGATGCAGCGGTAACTGACCACGGGCAGCCCTGCGGCGAACGCCTCCAGTGACGTCAGCCCGCCGGCGTTCTGCACCAGGACGTCGCAGGCGTGCATCAGGCCCGGCATGTCGTCCACCCAGCCGAAGGCGTGCTCGATACCGTCCCGGCGCAACTGGTCCGCGAGGGCCTGATTGCGCCCGCACACCACCACGGGTACCGCGACTCCGGTCTCCTGTATCTCGGCGGCGGCCCGTCGCACCGGGCCCACTCCCCACGATCCGGCGACGAGCAGGGCGAGGGGCCCGTGCTCGGGCAGGGCGAACCGGTCGCGGGCGGCGGCCCGTTGTCCGGCGTTGGCGGGGGTGAATCGCCGATCGGTGACGGGGCCGGCGACGGTGACGGCGGCCGCGCCCTGCGCGTGGGCCTGGGCCGCCGGTACGGGGTGCACGGCCAGATGGGCGTCGATGCCGGGGGCCACCCACAGGGCGTGGACGGAGAAGTCGGTCAGGTAGGTGAAGGCCGGAACGGTCAGCAGGCCGCGCCGGCGGAGCGCGCCGAGGACCTGGCTGGCTCCCGGGTAGGTGGAGACGACCGCGCAGGTATCCGGCGCGAGCGCCCGCAGTGTGCGCTGCTCGGCAGCACGGAACAGTGTCCGCCACACCACACCGGGGCGTGAAGCCCGGTCGGTGGCCGCGTACAGGCGCTGATAGCCCTCCGGCATCCAGGTCAGCATGCGGTGGTAGGTACCGCAGAGCAGGCGGCCGGCCTGAGCGGGCAGCAGGTCGAGGAAGTCATGCCGGTCCACCCGGAATCCGTGCTCGGTGAGCCTCTGGGCCAGCCCCGCGGCCGCGCCGTCGTGTCCCGCGCCGACGCCGGCGGAGATGATCGCGATCCGCCCGGTGCCCGGGTCCTGCGGCGGTGCGGCGGACGGCGAAGGCACCGGCTCCGGCACCAGGTCGTCGCGGTGGGGCACGGTCGATCAGCCTCCTGACGGGATACGGGGCGCGGCCGGGCATGCTCCGGGCCGGACGGCACCGCGGCAGGCCGAGGCCGCGCCTGCGCGCGATCCAGGGCCACGACTCGATCGCGGTGGCGCCGAACACCGAAGCTACTACATGATGTAGAACTTAGGGAACGGCCACCAGGCCCGAGAAGTTCGAGCACCCCCGGGCTCAACGCCCCAGGGGTGGGCGCAAGTGAACCTACTACAAGACGTAGAGGTTGGCCCCCGTCGTCGCCGCGGTCATGGCCGCCGGACCGCTGCCCGCCACCATCGAGCGGCTCCGCACCCGTCGAACCGGCAGGACCACGGCCGTATCCGGCCGTGACGCTCCCGCGGCGGAAGCACGGACCCGGTCCGCACCGAGCCCCGGACGCGCGAGGCGCCGTCGACCGGCGGAGTCCGGCCACCACGCGTCGCGTCCGCCGCCCGACGGGCCGCCATCCGCGGCACGCCTCGACCGGCCACCCATCTACAAGATGTAGTAGATTTACCGGGCAGCCATCTTCGCATCAGCGCAATGTCACCAAGGCGCCATCGCGCAGGCGGGAGCCGTTCGGCTGCGCGGCCCCGAGCCACGTCGTCTCGTGCTCGTCCCGTCCTCTGTCGGCGTACTCATACGGAGGGACGTCCCGTTATGGCCGCGGCCGCCACCGCGCGACTGGCATTCGACGGATCCGGCATCGACGGATCGTTGTTCACCTCAGTCACCGACTTCGCCCGCGCCACGACCTGGCTCAACGCGCCGATGGAAGTGTGGACCAACTTCGGACTGGGCGTCTTCGCGATCCTCATGATCGCGGGCTGGTGGACTGCCCGGCGCCGCGGCGCACAGGCGATGACCCTCGCGCTGGCCGCGCCGGTGGCCGTCGTGATCGCCTTCGCCGCCGCCGAGATCGTCAAGAGGATCGTGGCCGAGGTGCGGCCCTGCCGGTCGATGCCGCACGCCTATCTCGTCGACACCTGCCCCGCCCCCTCGGACTACGCCTTCCCCAGCGGGCACAGCACAGTGGCCGCCGCCTCGGTGGCCGCGTTGTTCCTGCTGGACCGCCGGCTGAGCGCGATCGCCGCCGTGTTCGCCGTGGTGGAGGGCTTCAGCCGGGTCTACGTCGGTGCCCACTACCCCCACGACGTCCTCGGGTCCGCGGTCCTCGCCCTGCCCGTCGCCTTCCTGATCAGCCTGGCGTCGCGCCGCTGGGCCACCCCGCTGATCGACTCCCTGAGCCATGGGGCACTACGCCCGTTCCTTACGGCCACACCCGCCGTGGCCACGCAGTCCGCCCTGTGACTTCGATGGGCGGCCCGTAACGGCCACGCCCGGTGACACGTGCCGCGGCGGCGCGCCCAGCCAGGGAAGACAGGGCCCGCTCACAAAGGGCAGGATCCCCCGCGCGCCTGCCGCCGAGGCGGACCGGCCCGGGCACTGCCGACGGCATGCGGGTGCGGCGGCGCAGATGGGCAGGCGGGATTGGACTCGGTGGGCACAGCGTGGGCGACGGCCCTGCGGTCACCGACGCACTCAGCGGCCTCCTCGTCGGCCCAGCGCTCCAGGACGAACTCACCCGCGACGGTCACCGGCCGCAGCAGCGGATTCAGCGCGGCCGTGAGCCGCCACAGGCTCTGGAAGACGTGGTGGCGCCCGCGCAGATGCGCCCGCTCGTGCGCGAGCAGCGCCTCACGCTCGTCGTCGCCGAGGCAGCACAGCATCCCCCGTGAGACCACGATCCGCCCCGGCGCCCCGGGCAGCGCGAAGGCCAGCGGGACGTCGTCGTCGACCACCGCCAGCTCCGTCCGCCCCGGCAGATGGGCGCACTCCCGCCGCGCCCGGACCAACTGGCGCGCCTGTCGTACGGCGGCCACGACCAGCGAGACCACGCAGGTGACCAGCACCAGGGCGCTGCCGGCCGCGACGACCAGGTACACCGGGTCCTCGGCGCGCAGCGCCGCCACCGACCAGCGGCCCTCCTCGGCGATCTCCGGGACCTGCGCCACGCCGGAGAAGGCCAGCAGAGCGAGCGATCCCGCCCAGCCGACCGCCGTCACCAGCGCGGCGCAGGCCAGGGCCCAGGCCGCCCGGCGCGGAGGAAGCCGACGCGCCACGGGGGCGGCGAGGACCGCGAGTGCGGCGGTGACGAGGAACGGGATGTAGACGCTGATCAGCACTGGTTCACCGCTTCCCGCGGGGGCGCTTGCTCTCGGCGGGTGTGGTGCCGTGCCCGGACAGGATCTGGTGCAGCAGGTGCTCGTCCTGCTCGGACAATTCCGAGACGAAGCGGGCCAGCACCGCCTCACGGTCGGAACCGCCCGCCAGCAGGGAGTGCATGCGCTGGGCGGTGTGGGACGCCTCGTCGCGGGCCGGTTCGTAGGCGTAGCCACGGCCCTCGCGGTGCCGCACGAGCATGCCCTTTTCGTACAACCGGGACAGGATGGTCAGGACGGTCGTGTAGGCAAGATCGCCCGGCAACCGTTCGCGGACCTCCCGCGCGGTCTGCGGGCCTGCGGCGGCCCAGAGCGCGGCGAGCACATTGCTCTCCAACTCTCCTCGCGGCGCCACGCACGGGCCGAGCGGCCGTCGACGGCGGCGATCCGACGGACGCGGAGCGGCGGCCGCCGGAGCCACTGCCACTCCTGGTCGCGGCCTTCACCTGGGGGTCGGCGTATCTCAGGCCGCCTTCGCGCCGGACGCGTCCCGGCGGGAGACGGCGAGGTAGCCGACGAAGCAGACGATGGCGGTGGTCCAGGCGAGGGTGACCGGTGCCAGTCCGAGCCCCAGGCCGCCCCGCGTGTGGCCGAGCGCCATCCAGTCGGCGAGGGAAGCGCCGAGGGGGCGGGTGATGACGTACGCCGTCCAGAACGCGGGGACGGCGTTCAAGGCGCCGAAGCGGTGGGCAAGCCCGGGAAGACAGATCGCCACGGCGAAGAGGACGACCGAGCCGAGATAGCCGAATCCGATGGTCGCGGTGAGATCGCCGGCGGCCGTGCCGAGGGCGAAGGTGGCCAGGACGGTTGCCCAGTAGAAGAACTCGCGGCTTCGGGTGTTGATGCTGTGGATGGACAGGGTGCGCTCGACGGCGTACCAGAGGACGAAGACCGCGGCCAGCGTGATGAGGAAGAGCGGCGTCGACACGGTGTAGGGCACACCGAGACCGATGTGCAGCACGTCGGCGGCCATCGTGCCGAACACGCTGACCATGACAACAGCGGTCCAGTACACCCAGGCGATGTACCGGCGGACCGCGAACTGCACGGTCAGGGAGACCGCCAGGGCGAGACCACCGAGCCCGACCGCCGGCACCGGGCCCAGCACCCGGGCCAGAAGGTCGGATGCGGTTTCGCCCATCCCGGTGGTGAGCACCTTGATGATCCAGAAGTAGACAGTCACTTCCGGCACCTTGTTCGCCATGGTGCGCAGGGGGTCGAGGGGGCGGTCGTCGAGGAGACGCTCTGTGGTCATGGCCCGCACGATGGCACGATCAACTCCCGGTGCCACAGATGCCTTTGCCATTGTTTTGAGGCTTCTGGTGCATGAGTTTCACAACGCCACCGCCAACCTGACAGCAACCTGAACGCCTCGACAGAGCCCCTGGTCAGGATGGCCGGAGCGATGATAGGAGGGCGCTTTCGCCTGCTCGGTGAGGGCGTTTCGCCGTCCGTCCGCTCACCGATCCGAGGGCGCGTCCGCCGGCACTCGGGCTGTCGTGATCGTCATAGGGGTGCCGGTGACCGCGATGAGACAGGTCCGTGGCTGCACCGCGCGGAAACCGCCCGGAGGTCTGACGACGTAGTCGGCGGAGGAGTGCGGGGCCAGGGCGCCGGGGCCGGCGGCGACGGTCCACCAGTTGGAGGCACCCTGGCCGGTGCGGCTGGCAAAGTGCGGGACGAGTCGCGTCCCCGTGGTGTTGACGGCGCGCACGTCGATGGCGGTGATCCCGACGCGTGCGTGGTGGGTGGCGAAGCGCACCGCCAGGGTCATGCGCAGTGGCGGTGAACTGGCGGCGGCGACCACGACGCACGGCAGGACCGGCGCGAGGAGCGCCGTGGCCAGAGCGGTCTTGGCACGCTGGCCGGCGAAGCGGGACAGACGCGTCCTCCGACCACCCGGGCGCGTGCGGCACTCCGGGCGATCGACCAAGCGAGTACTACATCATGTAGAGGTAGGCGTACGGTGAGAACGCCACAGGAATCAGGCTCCACCTTCCGGCCTGCTCAACGGGCACCACTCGGCGGACACCTGCCCTGCGTCCGGGGGCACCGTGACCGACCAGGCAGGTGACAGCCGAGGCCGCCCGGTCCATGCGCACCATCTGCGGCACCCTGCTGGACGACGACGCACGCCCGGCTGCGGATCGGCCGGCCTTTCCGCTCCGTCGGCTACGAGGTGGCAGCCCTGCGCTCCCGGACCTGCGCGTAGGTCATGAGGCCGAGCAGAACGGCCAGCAGGACGGCCGAGGAGCCGGCGGTACCGAGGTTCAGTCCGCCCTTGGCGACCGGCTTGGTCAGGAAGTCGCCCGCGGTCGCGCCGAGCGGGCGGGTGAGGACGAACGCGATCCAGAACAGCAGGACGTTCGGCACCGCCGGCACCTTCATCAGTACGGCCAGGAGGGCGAGCGCCCCGGTCACCAGCAGCGCGCCACCGGCGTAGCCGAGCCCGGAACTGTCGGACAGGAAGTCGCCCATGGAGGTGCCGAGGGTGTTGGAGACGAGGATCGCCGACCAGAACAGGGCCTCGCCGCGGAAGGTGACGATGTCGCGGATCTGGAAGGTCATCCCGCTCAGCCACCAGACCGCGAAGATGACCAGCAGGATCGAGATGAGGATCGCCGCGCCGACCGGGTAGCCGAGGCCGAGGCCCTGCGGTCCCCAGCCGAGTGAAGTGGCGCCGCCGGAGAGGTACTTGGTGCTGGCGTCGCGGTTCATGAAGTCGGACATGGTGGTGCCGGCCATGCTGGTCGACAGGATGACCGTCCAGTAGAAGAACGGGTTGTAGCGGTGGGAGCGGAGCTGGACGACGAGCGTCACCACGAAGATCAGGAACAGCGCGATCGTGGTGAGGAAGTAACCGAGCTTCAGGGTCTGCGCGAAGAGGTCCCCGGCGGTCTCGCCCAGCGTCGTCGCCGCGATCTTCATGATCCAGAAGGCGAGGGTGACTTCGGGCAGTTTCTTCATCACCGATTTCGTCGTGCTCGCGACGTCGAGGTCGGTGAGGGCTTCCGGCTGCTGCAAGGTGGGGGGCTCCTTGTGTGGTCGGACAGCGGGGCGCGCCCCGCGATGGGGGCGAGCGCCCTGCCGGATGGACGACCGCGACGGCGCGATCGCAACCACCGACCCTGACAGGGTCGGCCCGAACACTTCCTGAATGCCTGTCACATGCCTGGTCAGACCGCGTGTCGTGCCGTCTGCCGAGGCTGCGCCACGTCCTTCCGGGTCACCGCCGGATACACCACCAGGCCGAGGATGACCGCGAGGAAGAGTGCGCTGGTGACAACGGTGCCCAGGCCCAGGCCGCCGTCTCCGGTCGGCTGGGAGAGGTAGTCACCGATGGAGGCCCCGAGCGGGCGGGTCAGGATGTAGGCGATCCAGAAGCTCCACACGGCGTCGAGCCCGAGCGCGAAGTGGGCCGGCGCAACGGCGGCGATGACCAGGGCGAACAGGCGGCCCGATGGTGCCTCGGCGCCGGCCGCTGAAGGCACCGGGGTATGTGATGTCTCGTGTGCCATGAGGCCCGACCGTGCCACGGACCACCTGAACGCATCCTGACCGTCGTACCGCGTCGGCCGAGCGCCGCGTCGGCCGAGCGCCGGGTCGGCCGCTGAGCCAGCGAATCAGACACTCGACGGTACTCCTCCGCGCATGTCCCAGGTAGATTGAAGATCCCTCGGACAGGCCCACACCCGATGTCGGGCACCGACGACGACAGCCGTCGCCAGAGCCCCGCCCATTGCCCAGCCACATCGCAAGGATGAGGGAGTCACGTGCACAACAAGGCGGAGCGGTGCTCTGTCGACCTGCGCCACACCGACCAGGCGCCTGACCAGCCGTCAGGCCAGCCGGTAGAGGGTCAGCATGAGGCCGACCGAACATCGCACCGGACGACGACGGGCGCACCTGAACCAACTGCCGTGTAACCAATACTGACCTGGGGTAACACCAGCTCGCAGGGGAGCTGGCAAAGTGAGGGGCGAGCCGTGTTCTACCACCTGCTCAAGTACGTGCTGCTGGGGCCGCTGCTGCGGCTGGCGTTCCGGCCCCGGATCGAAGGTCTGGAACATGTGCCCGCGTCGGGCCCGGCCATCGTGGCCGGCAACCATCTCTCCTTCGCCGACCACTTCCTGATGCCGGCCGTCCTCAAGCGGCGGATCACCTTCCTCGCCAAGGCCGAGTACTTCACGGGGCCGGGCGTACGGGGCCGGCTGACCGCGTTCTTCTTCCGCAGCGCCGGACAGATCCCGGTGGACCGCTCCGGCAAGGAGGCCGGCCAGGCCGCGATCCGGGAGGGGCTCGGGGTGCTGAGCAGGGGCGAGCTGCTGGGCATCTATCCGGAGGGCACCCGCTCGCACGACGGCCGGCTGTACAAGGGCAAGGTCGGCGTGGCCGTGATGGCGCTGCGGGCCGGTGTCCCGGTGATCCCCTGCGCGATGATCGGCACCTTCGAGGCGCAGCCGCCGGGCAAGGTCATCCCGAACATCCACCCCGTGGTGATCCGCTTCGGCAAGCCTCTCGAATTCTCCCGCTACGCCGGGATGGAGAACGAGAAGGCCGTCCTGCGCGCGATCACCGACGAGATCATGTACGCCATCCTGACCCTCTCCGAGCAGGAGTACGTCGACGAGTACGCGGCCGTCGTCAAGGCCGGGCAGGCGGCGACGAAGGGCATCAGGGAGCGCAAGTTCCCGCGCGCACCGTTGAGTTGACCTCGTACAACGAGGGGCGGCAGGAGTGTTCCCGCCGCCCCTCGACGCCGTTGCGGACGGATTACGGCTGCGGTGTCGCGTGCGGCGTGCAGGTGACGTCCGCGCCGTCCAGCTTCCCGGTGAGCAGGTAGGTGTCGACACGGCTGTTGATGCACGGGTTGACCAGGCCGGTCACACCGTGCGAGCCGGCGCCCTGTTCGGTGATGAGGCGGGAGCCCTCGAAGCGCTTGTGCAGGTCGACGGCGCCCGGGTACGGGGTGGCGGCGTCACGGGTGGACTGCACGATCAGCACCGGCGGCAGGCCCTTGTGGGTGGTGACGTGCACCGGGGTCTGCTGCTTGACCGGCCAGGTGGCGCAGGGGAGGTTCAGCCATGCGTTGGCCCAGGTCATGAAGGGGTACTGCTTGTTGAGCTCGGTGTTGTCGCGGTCCCACTTCTTCCAACTGGTGGGCCACTTGGCGTCGGTGCACTCGACAGCGGTGTAGACGGCGTTGCCGTTCTCCGACGTGATGTTGCCCGCGGTGTCGGAGAGGTCCGGGGCGGCCGCGTCGACCAGGGCCTGGGTGTCACCGGCAAAGTACTTGCCGAACACCGTGGCGACCGGGACCCAGGAGGAGTCGTAGTACGGCGCGCTCTGGAAGAAGCCGATCAGCTCGGCCGGTCCGACGACCCCGCCGATCGGGTTCGCCTTGGCGGTGGCACGCAGCTGGAGCCACTTGGCCTGGACGGCGTCCCGCGTGGTCCCCAGGTGGAAGGCGGAGTCGTGCGCGGCGACCCAGTCCTCCCAGTCCTTCCAGCGGCCCTCGAAGGCGACGTCCTGGCCCAGGTTGGCCTGGTACCAGATGTTCTCCCGCGACGGGCCCACGACACTGTCGACGATCATCCGGCGCACGTGCCCCGGGAACAGCGTCCCGTACACCGCACCGAGGTAGGTGCCGTAGGAGACACCGAGGTAGTTGAGCTTCTTCTCGCCGAGCGCGGCCCGGATGACGTCCAGGTCGCGGGCGGTGTTCGCGGTGGTCATCTGCTGGAGCATCGCCCGGCCGGTGCGCTCGGCACAGCCCTTCGCGTACTCCTTGGCGAGCTTGCGCTGCGCGGTCTTGTCCGCCTCGGTGTCCGGCACCGGATCGGCCTTGGGGGCCTTCACGAACTCCTGCGGGTCCTCGCAGGAGATGGGTGCCGAGTGGCCGACACCGCGCGGGTCGAAGCCCACGAAGTCGTACGCCTTCGAGGTGTTGACCCACAGGGGGTTCTTGGTGGTGACGCGGAGCGGGAAGCGCATTCCCGAGCCGCCCGGGCCGCCGGGGTTGTAGACGAGCGCGCCCTGGCGCTCCGCCTTCGTCCCCGTGTTGCCTATGCGGTCGACGGCGAGCCTGATCTGCTTGCCGTAGGGCTTCGCGTAGTCGAGCGGCACGCTGACCCAGCCGCACTGGACGGGCTTCGTCAGGGCCCAGTCGGCCGGGCAGTCGGCCCAGTCGATCCCGGCCTTGGCGGCATGCGCGGCGGCGACGGCCGCGCCCCACTGCTCACGGTCCTGCCCGTGCCGGGCCTCGGCGCCGGACGCGGGCGCCGCGAGCGCACCGGTGATCAGGCTCGCGGTGACGAGCGCCCCGGCCGTACCGAACGCGAGTACCCGGCTCCTCGATCTGAAGTTGTCCCTCAAGTGGGCCCCTCCCCGTACTTGGTTACGAATAGTCAGGGGGGATCCTTCCGGCTGTGAACCTCCTGAGAACAGGGTGTGACAGCCGTCTTTACCAATCCGATAACCGGACGATCACGTCCCGCTGAGCGGATCAGCCACCGAGGTGGTCCAACGCTTCGTCCAGCACCCGCCGGAGCAGCAGCGCGTCGGCCGCCACCGCACTCACGAGCACGGCGGGCCCGGCGAGCGGAGTGAGCGCCGCGCACTCCCCCAGCATCCGGGCCACCACCGGCTCCGCCGCGAACTCCGGTCGCACGACGACGAGCTGGCCCACCGCGCGCCGTCCCGCCAGTACAGCCGGCCCGTCCCAGCCGCCGGGCGCCCCGGGTCCACAGGCCAACTCCTGGTCGAGGAGCGCTCTTCCGGCAACGCGCACCGTGAGCCGGCTGGTGAGGCGCCCGGGCTCCTCCCCCACCCGCCCGAGCACCTGCTCCTCCCGCAGCACCAGCCGGCCGGCCGGCCCGACGTCGACACGGGTGGAGACGTACAGGTCGCTCGCCTGCGCGGAGATCAACTGCTCGGGCAGCCAGCGCAGTTCACCACCGTCGGCGACGTCGAGGCGCACGTCGTACCGGGCCTCGCCCTTGAGCTGGCCCGGCAGCGCGATGGTCGCCGCGGCCGAGCCCACACACAGCCGGGCCCCGTCCTCCACCCGGGCCTCGATCCCGAACCGGTCCCCGCCGAGCGGCCCGCTCATCGCCCCGACGACCATCACCCGGGCCTCGGCCCCGCTCCCCCGGGTGCGCCGCAGCGCGAGCGGCCCCTCCCCCTCGAGCACGGGAAGCGAGGTACCGCCCCGGCCATCGCCCCGGGCGACGATCCGCGCTCCGGCGCGCACCCCGGTGAGGGTCATGCCGTCCACGCGCCGAGCCGCTCCCGCACCCACCGGGCCACGTCCGCGACACCGGCGTCGCCACGCAACGACTGGAAGACGACCGGCAGTTCGGCCCGCTGCGCCTTCGCGTCGGCGGCCATCCGCGCGAGGTCCGACCCCACGTAGGGAGCGAGGTCGGTCTTGTTGACGATGAGAAGGTCGGCGGTGGTGACACCGGGGCCGCCCTTCCGCGGGATGTCGTCGCCACCGGCCACGTCGATCACGAAGATCTGCGCGTCCACGAGCCCCTTGGAGAAGGTGGCCGTGAGGTTGTCCCCGCCCGACTCGACGAGGATGAGATCCAGTGGCCCGACCTCGTCCTCCAGGTCCTCCACGGCTTCGAGGTTGGCCGAGATGTCGTCCCGGATCGCGGTGTGCGGACAGGCTCCCGTCTCGACGGCGGTGATCCGCTCGGGCGGCAGCACGGCCTCCCGCAGCAGGAACTCGGCGTCCTCACGCGTGTAGATGTCATTGGTGACGACGGCCAGGGACAACTCGTCGCGCAGGGCCCGGCAGAGAGCGGCGACGGTAGCCGTCTTCCCGGATCCGACGGGCCCACCGAGCCCGATACGAAGGGCACGCCGTGATCCGTCGGGACGCCGGGCGTCGGCGCTGACGGCGGCAGGGCCGTGGTGGTGGTTGTGGTCGAGATGCATGTACGGCTCCTTCATGGGATTGGCCCGCTTCGCAGCCCGTCCGGCCTTTGCGGACGAGGCCGTTCAGGCCGAGGCGGGGTCTGGGGACGGCAGGGGGGCGTACCAGCTAGGACGCGAAAAGCCGCACCGCCCACCCGGCATGCCACTCCGCCCCGATCTCCAGCAACGGCGCGGAACCCGCGGGCAGTTCGTCCACCCCACCCCCCGCGGCCCCCCGCCGCGCCGCCTCCACGGCCCGTTCCACCACCCGGTCCACCTCGGGCGCCAACCGAGCCAGCACGCCCGTCGCCTCGAACGGGTCCAGACTCAGCAACCGCACGACCGCCGTGGCCGGCCCGCTCACGCACTCGTACGCGGCGCAGTAGGCCGCGTCCTCGGCCGAGAGCCCCGCCGCCCGGGCGACCACTCCCAACACCACCGGCTGATGAGCACCCTTGGGGAACTCCTGTGCCAGGGCGTCGAGCTCGGCCCCCGGCCAGGTGACCCGCGCGGCCCGCAGCAGCTGTCGCCCGAGCCTGCGAGCCGTGCCCCGGAGCGCGGGCGACGGCGTCCGTGCGTCCGCCGCCGCGTCCAACTCCCGTACTTCGAAACCGAGTACCGCGGCCGCGGCGAACGCACCCGCCACCAGCCCCGCCGTGTGCAACCGCCCCCGGCAGAACTCCTCCAGACCCGCCGCCCCGGTGATCCGCCCGGCCTTGACGGCCGCCTCCGCACCGCCGGAGTGCGCATGCCCCCCGGCGGGAAAGCGACCGTCGGCCAGTACCAGCAACGCTGCCCGAGACATCACAGACACCGGCTCTCAGAACAGGAAGTAGCGCTGGGCCATGGGCAGTTCGGCGGCCGGTGCCGCCTCGACCAGCTCTCCGTCGATGTACACGGCGAAGCTGTCGGGGTCGACCCGCACCCTCGGACGCGCGTCGTTCTCACGCATGTCCGCCTTGGTCACCCCACGGGTCGACTCGATGGCGACGAACCGCTTCCCGAGCTGCAACCGCTCCGGCAGCCCGTCCTCGATGGCCAGCGGGGCGACGAAGTTGAAGGAGTTGGCGGCCGGCGCCCGCCCGATCGCCCCGTACATGGGGCGCGGCAGAATCGGCTGGGGGGTGGGGATCGACGCGTTGGCGTCGCCCATCTGCGCATAGGCGATCTGGCCGCCCTTGACGACGAGGTGCGGCTTGACCCCGAAGAACGCGGGCTCCCACAGCACGAGGTCGGCAAGCTTACCGCTCTCGACGGACCCGATCTCACGGGCGAGCCCCTGGGCGAGCGCCGGGTTGATCGTGTACTTGGCGACATAGCGCCGTACCCGGTGGTTGTCGGCCCGTCCGTCGCCCGGCAGCGCGCCGCGCCGCCGCTTCATCACATGCGCGGTCTGCCAGGTCCGCAGTATCACCTCGCCCACGCGCCCCATGGCCTGCGCGTCCGAGGAGATGATGGAGATCGCACCCAGGTCGTGCAGGATGTCCTCCGCCCCGATGGTCGACGGCCGGATCCGTGACTCGGCGAAGGCCAGGTCCTCCGGCACCGCCGGGTTCAGGTGGTGGCACACCATCAGCATGTCGAGGTGTTCCTCGGCGGTGTTCACGGTGTACGGCCGCGTCGGATTCGTCGAACTCGGCAGTACGTGCGGCTCGGAGACGACCGTCATGATGTCCGGCGCGTGCCCGCCACCCGCACCCTCGGTGTGGTAGGCGTGGATCCCGCGCCCGCCGATCGCCGCGAGGGTGTCACCGACGAACCCGGCCTCGTTCAACGTGTCGGTGTGGATGGCCACTTGGATGCCGGTGCGGTCGGCGACGGTGAGGGCCGCGTCGATGACCGCGGGGGTGGACCCCCAGTCCTCGTGCAGCTTCAGCCCCAGCGCCCCGCCCCGGATCTGGGAGACCATCGCCTCGTGCGAGACGGTGTTGCCCTTGCCGAGGAAGCCGATGTTGAGCGGGTACTGCTCCATCGCCTCCAGCATCCGGGCGAGGTGCCACGGCCCCGGGGTCACGGTGGTGGCCTTGGAGCCCTCGGCGGGGCCCGTACCACCGCCGACCAGCGTGGTGATCCCCGCGGCCAGTGCCTCGTCGGCGATCTGCGGGCAGATGAAGTGGACGTGCGCGTCGACACCGCCGGCGGTCAGGATCTGCCCGTTGCCGGCGATGACCTCGGTCTCGGGCCCTATCACCAGCTCCGGGTGGACCCCGTCCATGGTGTCGGGGTTGCCCGCCTTGCCGATGCCGGTGATCCGGCCGTCGCGGATGCCGACGTCGGCCTTGACGATGCCCCAGTGGTCGATGATCACCGCGCCGGTGATGATCGTGTCGGGGGTGCCTTCTGCGCGCGTAGCGCGCGACTGGCCCATGGATTCGCGGATGACCTTGCCGCCGCCGAAGACGGCCTCGTCCCCGGCGAGCCCGGGCCCGCCGGAACGA
Organism: Streptomyces sp. NPDC054813; assembly: GCF_053611365.1. Lineage (NCBI taxonomy): Bacteria > Bacillati > Actinomycetota > Actinomycetes > Kitasatosporales > Streptomycetaceae > Streptomyces > Streptomyces sp. NPDC054813. The sequence continues at coordinate 26,660 of NZ_JBSHAF010000046.1, forward strand.
TCCTCCTCGATCTCCACGATCAGGTCGGTGTCGGCGAGCCGGATCCGGTCGCCGGTCGTCGGTCCGAACAGGTCGGCGTAGGCGGCGCGGGAGATCTCAGGCATCGAGGGCACCTCCGGTCTCCCCACGCAGCCCGGGAACGACCCGGGCCCCGGCGAGGGGGACGAGTTCGACGTCGACGGGGATGCCGGGCTCGAAGCGGACAGCGGTGCCGGCGGCGACGTTCAGCCGCTTTCCACGCGCGGCGCCCCGGTCGAACTCCAATCCGGGGTTGGCCTCGGCGAAGTGGTAGTGGGAGCCGACCTGGACGGGCCGGTCGGCGGCGTTGAGGACGGTCATCCGGGTGACGTCGCGGCCCTCGTTGTACACGATGGGCTCGTCGGCGAAGAGGATCTCTCCGGGAATCATCGGCGGCCCCCTCAGACGATCGGGTCGTGGACGGTGACGAGCTTGGTGCCGTCCGGGAAGGTCGCCTCGACCTGGACGTCGTGGATCATCTCGGGGATGCCCTCCATGACGTCGTCCCTGGTGAGGAGCTTGCGCCCGGAGGCCATGAGCTCGGCGACGGTACGGCCGTCACGGGCGCCTTCGAGGATGTGCGACGTGATGAGGGCGACCGCCTCGGGGTGGTTCAGCCGCAGTCCGCGGGCCCGGCGCTTCTCGGCGACGTCGGCCGCCACGTGGATCAGCAGCCTCTCTTGCTCGTGCGGGGTCAGTTGCACGTCCCACCTCACAGTCCTCGCTCCGGACCGTGCGGGGTCCGATTGCCGCAGCCACCGCGACAGATCGGGCTCAGGAACCCGACCCGGATACGAAAACCCCTGGTGGCGTGGATCGGCAGGCTAGTTCGCCGGAGTTTCGACGACGTTAACCGGACCTTGATCGTCTGATGACCGGTGCATGGGCCGCGTCCCGGCGCGCACCACCCGCGCCGTCGGCTGCCACTCCACCGCCGCCCGCACGCCCGGACGGGTGAACACCGGGTCGCCGGAGGCCGTCGGCACACGCGTCGGCCCTCCCCCGACGTTCCGGGGGAGGGCCGATGTCACGGCAGGGGTCGGGTCAGGAGCCCGCGGCGCCCCGGTGCTCGGCCGTGATGCCGAAGCGGCCGCGCTCCGGGCGTACGGCGGCGGTCTCGCGGACCGCGGAGACCGCGCTGACCACCTGGCCCTCGGCGGCTTCGGAAAGCTCTTCGAGGCGCTCGAGGTCGGCGGCGGAGACGAGGGCGACGAGAGGCTTGCCGTGCCGCGTCACGACAACGCGCTCACCGCCGTACACCACCCGGTTGATCAGTTCGGCGAGCTCAGCCCTGGCTTGCGTCACCGGAATCTCGTAGGCCATGCCCCCAGCTTACGGGGCACCCCGGACAACACATCTTGTTCGGCGACAGCGGAATCCCCTCACCGCACCCACCCGAAGTTCTGTACGTCCTGTACATTTCTTACGGAGAGTCAGGCCGCTGAGACAGCTCAGCCGCGAGGAGGGGTACGCCATGACCCGACCGTCCGCCCGCTATGTCCTGCCCGAGTTCACCGAACGCACCAGCGCCGGGCAGCGCACCCTGGATCCGTACTCGAAGCTGCTGGAGGAGCGGATCGTCTTCCTCGGCGCGCCCGTCGACGAGACCTCGGCCAACGACGTGATGGCGCAGTTCATGTACCTGGAGCACGCGGCGCCGGAGCGGGACATCTCGCTGTACATCAACTCTCCGGGCGGCTCGTTCAACGCGATGGCCGCGATCTACGACACCGTCCAGTACGTCACCTGTGACGTGGAGACGATCTGCCTGGGGCAGGCCGGGGCGTCGGCCGCGGTGCTGCTCGCGGCGGGCACCCCGGGCAAGCGCTCCATGCTGCCGGGTGCGCGCGTGGTGCTCCAGCAGCCCTCGCTGCCGGAACCGGTACAGGGCCAGCCGAGTGATCTGGTCATCCGGGCGGCGGAGTTGGACCGGACCCGCGCGCTGCTCGAAGAGATGCTCGTCCGGCACACCGGGCGCACACCGGCCCAGGTACACCAGGACCTGGAGCGGGATCTGGTGCTGGACGCGCAGGCGGCGCTGGCGTACGGACTGGTGGACCGGATCGTGCCCAGCCGCCGGACCTCGCTCGGTCTGCCGGACGCGGGGTGAGCGGCCGATGCTGCCACCGGAGCTGCCGCCGCTGCCCGCGCTGACCCGCGCCGAGGGCGAGTTGATCGACCGTTATCTGGACGTGGTCGACCTGCTGGGCCGAATCAACCCGGCGCAGAACGAGGACACCTATCGTGGGCTGCGCGCCGCGCAGGCGCTGGTGCGCGCGGCGGCGGAGCTGCGCGACGCGCTAGCCCTGATGCATCGACGGGGCGAGACGGAGCTTCACGAGGACACGTTGGCACGGGCGTTGCGGGTACTCGACGGCGAGCGCCGGACCGCGCGCGTCGCACTCCCGCCCGACTGCGTACGGTGACGCCCGGCGAAGTCCGCAGCGACGCGTCCACCGGTCGGCCGGACCGGAGTTGAAACGACCCAAAGGGGTTACCGCCGTTCGGCGGAGGATGGCGTGGTTTTACCTGACCGCCGGGCCCGCTCAAGGTGCGTGCTCACAGGTGCCCGCGGAAGGCTTCGTTGCAGGTCCGGGGCTACGTCGGGCAGTTGACGAATAATCGAACACAGTGCTGTCCACCCGAACGGGTGGGTGGTGAGTAACCCCACAAATCCACGGTTGCGTTGGGATTTTCGGACACGGTTGCGTGAAGATCCCTGTCTGACGACAAGCCCCCGCCACAGCGGCGGGGCGATCCGGGCGGACGCCGAGTCCTGCCGCCGCCCGGATGCCCGGTCGACGGAAGTGCATCGGCAGGAGTGGAGGACCCAAGCACGACGGGTCGCCGGAACGGTCGCAGCATGACCGGGCCGTGCAGCCCTTGGGGTGAAGCCGTGGCAACGCGGCCGGGCAACTTCGCCAGCCCGAATCCGACAGGTCATCCTTCACAGGCGGCTGACGAAGGGTTGCGCATGACTGCGCTCAATCGTGTCCCGTCGCTGATGGCGCGGGCCGGCACGGCCTCGGCGCTCACCATCGCCGCCGTGGGCGGTTCCATCGTGATCCCGGGTGTCGCCTCCGACGCCTCGGCCGCCACGATAGGGACGAAAGCACTTCGGATCGCGGCCTCGAAGAAGGGCTCGCCCTACAGCTGGGGTGCCACCGGACCGAACCGGTTCGACTGCTCCGGGCTCACGCTGTACTCGTTCAAGAAGGCGGGCAAGAAGCTCCCGCGTACGGCGGCCCAGCAGTACAACAAGACCCGTCACATCTCGGCCGGCAACCGCAAGGCCGGGGACCTGGTCTTCTTCCACTCGGGTTCCAGCGTGTACCACGTCGGCATCTACGCCGGGAAGGGAAGGATCTGGCACGCCCCGAGGACCGGGGACGTGGTGAAGCTCCAGAAGATCTGGACGCGAAGCGTCTGGTACGGCCGGGTCAGCTGACCCGCTCAGCAGCACCCAGCGGCCGGCCGGCGGGAACTCGGGGCTACGGTTCCTGCTGGCCGGCGGCGGTGACCGTGCCGGCCGGGACTGCCCAGGGCAGTTCGATGAAGACGGTCTTGCCGCCCTCCCGGGTGGGGCGCACCCGGAGCTTGCCGCCGCACTCCGCGGTGAGCCAGCGGATGATGACCATGCCGCGCCCGTTGTCCTGCTGCACCGCGGCTGGGAGTCTCTTGGGGAACCGCGGATGGCTGTCCGTGACGCCGATGCGCAGCTGTTCGTCACGGACCAGGACGAGGGCCACCGTGAAGGTGGGTGACTGCCCGAAGGTGTGCTGCACCGCGTTGGTGGCGAGTTCGGAGACGATGAGACGGATGGTGTCCGCGGTCTCCGTCTCCGGTGGCAGCCCCCATTCCGCGAGGGTGCTCAGCACGTAGGAGCGGGCCGCGTAGACCGAGGCGGGATCGCTCGGCAGAGTGACGGATGCTTCCAGGTGGTCTGCCATGGCGACGTCGTCCCTTTCCCACGGGACCGGAGTCCGACACGGTGCGGATGGTTCGAGTACGGTCCCGGACTGGTGCTTCTTCGTCAGACTGCCATTACCAGGACGGTCAGGGGAGCGATCCACCAAGATATGCATATATCTGTCGCTCGATGCGGTGAACTCTGCGACCCCAGAGCGTATTTGGGCGGGTCGGAAGGAGTAAGGAGTAGCCCATGCAGAACGGTCCCGCGGTACGCCGCCGGAAACTGGGCGCCGAACTGCGCACACTGCGCACCGGCGCCGGCCTCACGAGCGGTGAAGCCGCCCGTCTGGTGGGCTGGCACCAGTCGAAAGTGAGCCGGATCGAGACCGGCGCCAGCGGTGTGAAACCGGCCGATGTGCGGTTACTTCTCGACGCCTACGGTGTGGTCGAGGGGCAACTGCGCGAGTTGCTGCTGGTGTTGGCGGGGTCGGAGGACACCGCCGGGCGGCACCACTGGTGGCACGCCTATCGTGGGGTGCTGCCGCCCACCTACCGGGATTTCATCAGCCTGGAGTCGCAGGCCAGTGCGATGCGCACGCTGGAGACCTCGGTCGTACCGGGGCTGCTGCAGACCCCCGAGTACGCGCGTGCGGTGACCCGGGCGGCCGCCGACGGGCTCGACGACGAGGCGCTGGACGCTCTTGTACAGGTACGTATGGCCAGGCAGGACGTACTGCGCAACCGTCCGCCGCTGGAGCTGAGCGCGGTGCTGGACGAGGCGGTGCTGCGCCGGGAGGTCGGCGGCCCGGGCGTGATGGCCAGACAGCTGGAGCGGCTGGTGGAGTCGGCCCGGCTGCCCCAGGTACGGCTCCAGGTGCTGCCGTTCTCGGCCGGAGCGCATATCGGCATCACCGGGCCTTTCGTAATCTTCTCATTTCCGAGCACTTCTGATCTGGACGTGGTTGTTCTCGACCAGTTGACGAGTAGCCTCTACCTCGAACGGAAAGAAGACCTCCAGGCCTACACGGAGGCCTTCAACACCCTTCAGATCCACGCCCTTTCGCCCGAGGACTCGTTGGATTACATCGCCGGGATAGGTGACGGCGCGTAAGGAGGCACCATGACTGCACTGCCTCGGAACGTACCTTCAAGTGCTGATCTGCACGGACTGAGGTGGCTGCGCAGCAGCTACAGCACCGGAGCGAACAACTGTGTGGAGACGGCGCGGCCGCGCTCCGGTCGGCTGACCGGACTGCTCGCCGTGCGCGACTCCAAGGATCCGGCCGGACCCGCGCTGCTCTTCTCCCCCGGGAGCTGGGCGGGTTTCGTGTCGGCGCTCACCGGCTGATCAGCCCGTAACCGACTCCGTATCCGCATTCGGTCAAGACCCGGCCCTGTCACGCCGACTCATGGTCGTGTCTCACCGATCACCTGTACAGCGCGTTCGATCTCGGCCCCGGAGAGGTCCGCACGGGCGGTGAGCCTGAGCCGTGAGACGCCGTCCGGCACGGACGGCGGACGGAAACAGCCCACGGCCAGGCCTGCCGTACGGCAGTCGGCCGCCCACCGCACGGCCCCCTCCGGGGACGGGGCCCGCACGGAGACCACCGCGGCGTCCGGACGCACCGCTTCCAGACCTGCGGCGGTCAGCCGTGCGTGCAGCTCCGCTGCGACCTCACGGGCCCGCTCCGCGCGTTCGGGCTCGCGGCGCAGCAGCCGTAGCGCCGCCAGGGCCGCCCCCGCCGCGGCCGGGGCCAGGCCGGTGTCGAAGATGAAGGTCCGGGCCGCGTTCACCAGATGGTCGATCACCCGGGCCGGGCCGAGCACGGCCCCGCCCTGGCTGCCCAGCGACTTGGACAGGGTCACCGTGACCACCACGTCGTCGGCGCCGGAGAGCCCGGCCGCGTAGGGCGCGCCCCGCCCGCCGTCCCCGAGCACCCCGAGCCCGTGGGCGTCGTCCACGAGCAGCCCGGCGCCGCGCTCCCGGCAGGCCCCGGCCAGGGCGGCCAGCGGTGCCGCGTCGCCGTCCACCGAGAACACCGTGTCGGAGACGACGACCGCGGGCCCCTCATGGGTGCCGAGCGCCTTGCGTACGGCGTCCGGGTCGGCGTGTCCGACGACCTGGGTGGTGCCCCGGGCCAGCCGGCAGCCGTCGATCAGCGAGGCGTGGTTGAGGGCGTCGGAGACGATCAGGGAGCCGTGCGGGCCGAGAGTGGTGACGGCGGCGAGGTTGGCGGCGTAGCCGGAGGAGAAGACCAGGGCCGCCTCGAACCCGCAGAATTCGGCCAGCTCGAGCTCCAGCTCGGTGTGGAGTTCGGTGGTGCCGGTGACCAGCCGGGAGCCGGTGGAGCCGCCGCCCCAGGTCCGGGCCGCCCCGGCCGCGCCCTCGGCCACCTCCGGGTGGTGGGCGAGGCCCAGGTAGTCGTTGCTCGCCAGGTCCAGCAGCGGGGAGTCGGCAGTGCGGGGGCGCAGGGTCCGTACCAGTCCGGCGCGGCGGCGGAGTTCCGCCTGTTCGTCGATCCAGCCGAACGCCATGGCTCCTCCGGTGAATTTGTAGGCAGTGGACAGACCCTAGCGGGACCACCAGCCACCCACTGTGTGGCAATACCCACACGTCGAACTGACAGGGTTGTGCAAACTCTCCTTGGCCCGGAGCAGCCTCGTAGTACAGGATCGGCTCTCATGGACCTGCTGAACACGCTGGTGGACAAGGGGCTTCGGCGCGAGCTGCCGACCCGCGAGGAAGCGCTCGCCGTGCTGGCGACCTCCGACGACGACGTGCTCGATGTGGTGGCCGCGGCCGGCAAGGTGCGCCGGCACTGGTTCGGCCGACGCGTGAAACTCAACTACCTGGTCAACCTCAAGTCGGGCCTGTGTCCTGAGGACTGCTCCTACTGCTCGCAGCGCCTCGGCTCCTCGACCGGGATCCTCAAGTACAGCTGGCTGAAACCCGACGAGGCCTCGAAGGCGGCCGCCGCCGGTCTGGCCGGGGGCGCCAAGCGGGTCTGCCTGGTGGCGAGCGGACGCGGCCCGACCGACCGGGACGTCGACCGGGTGGCCGGCACCATCAAGGCGATCAAGGAGCAGAACGAGGGCGTCGAGGTGTGCGCCTGCCTCGGTCTGCTCTCCGACGGCCAGGCCGAGCGGCTGCGCGAGGCGGGCGCGGACGCCTACAACCACAACCTCAACACGTCCGAGGGGACGTACGGGGACATCACGACCACCCACACGTACGCCGATCGGGTGGACACCGTCAACAAGGCGCACGCGGCCGGCCTGTCCGCCTGCTCCGGTCTGATCGCCGGTATGGGCGAGACCGACGAGGACCTGGTCGACGTGGTCTTCTCGCTGCGCGAGCTGGACCCGGACTCGGTGCCGGTCAACTTCCTGATCCCGGTCGAGGGCACCCCGCTGGCCAAGGAGTGGAACCTCACCCCGCAGCGCTGTCTGCGGATCCTGGCCATGGTGCGGTTCGTCTGCCCGGACGTCGAGGTCCGTATCGCGGGCGGCCGCGAGGTCCATCTGCGCACCATGCAGCCGCTCGCGCTGCACCTGGCCAACTCGATCTTCCTCGGCGACTACCTCACCACCGAGGGCCAGGCCGGCCAGGCCGACCTGCAGATGATCGCGGACGCCGGGTTCGTGGTCGAGGGCGCCGACGAGGTGACCCTGCCGCAGCACCGGGCGGAGGTCGCCGGGGGCTGCGGGTCGCATGCCGAGGCCGGGTGCGGGTCGCATGCCGAGGCCGGGTGCGGATCGGGCTGCGGCGGGCACGACGGCGCGGACCTCTGCGGTACGGCCGCTGCCCAGGCCAACGAGCCACGCACCGACCTGGTCGCCGTCCGCCGCCGGGGCGCCGGAACGGATCTCGCGCCCAATGCCTGACCTGAGCGTCCCCGAGCTGCTGGAGCTGGACCGGCGGCACGTCTGGCATCCGTACGGACCGATGCCGGGCCGGGCCGAACCGCTCGTCGTGGAGTCGGCGAGCGGGGTCCGGCTGCGGCTCGCGGACGACTCGGGCGAACTGATCGACGGGATGTCGTCCTGGTGGTCGGCGATCCACGGCTACAACCACCCGGTGCTCAACGAGGCCGCGCGCGACCAGCTCGGCCGCATGAGCCATGTGATGTTCGGCGGGCTCACCCACGAGCCCGCGGTACGCCTGGCGAAGCTCCTTGTCGACATGTCGCCCGCCGGTCTCGAGCATGTCTTCCTCGCCGACTCCGGCTCGGTCTCGGTCGAGGTCGCGGTCAAGATGTGCCTGCAGTACTGGCGTTCCCTCGGCCGCCCCGCGAAACAGCGCCTGCTGACCTGGCGGGGCGGCTATCACGGCGACACCTGGCAGCCGATGTCGGTGTGCGACCCCGAGGGCGGGATGCACGAGCTGTGGTCCGGGGTGCTGCCCCGCCAGGTCTTCGCGGACGCGCCGCCGGCCGAGTACGAGGAGTCGTACGCCGACCGGCTGCGGTCGCTGATCGAGCGGCACGCGCACGAACTGGCCGCGGTGATCGTGGAGCCGGTGGTGCAGGGCGCGGGCGGGATGCGGTTCCACTCCCCCGGCTATCTGCGGGTGCTGCGCGAGGCCTGCGACGCGCACGACGTGCTGCTGGTGTTCGACGAGATCGCGACCGGCTTCGGCCGTACGGGTGCGCTGTTCGCCGCGGACCACGCGGCCGTCACCCCCGATGTGATGTGCGTGGGCAAGGCGCTGACCGGCGGCTATCTCACGATGGCGGCGACCCTGTGCACGCCCCGGGTGGCCGAGGGCATCTCGCGGGGCGAGGTGCCGGTGCTGGCCCACGGACCGACGTTCATGGGCAATCCGCTGGCCGCCTCCGTGGCCTGTGCCTCGCTCGGGCTGCTGCTGGGCCAGGACTGGCAGGCGGAGGTCAAGCGGATCGAGACGGGCCTGCGGGACGGCCTGGCGCCGGCCCGGGAGATCCCCGGCGTACGGGACGTCCGGGTGCTCGGAGCCATCGGGGTCGTACAGCTCGACCACGAGGTGGACATGAAGACCGCCACCGCGGCCGCCGTACGCGAGGGTGTGTGGCTGCGGCCGTTCCGCGACCTGGTCTACACGATGCCCCCGTACGTCACGGGCGACGCGGACGTGGCACGGATCGCGCGCGCGGTGTGTGCCGCCGCGCGGGAGGGATGAACATGCCGATCCTGATCATCACGGGGACGGGCACCGAGGTCGGCAAGACGGTCACCACGGCCGCGGTCGCCGCCGCGGCACTCGCGGCGGGCCGCTCGGTGGCGGTCCTCAAGGCCGCGCAGACCGGGGTACGACCGGACGAGCGCGGGGACGCCGACGAGGTCGCGCGGCTCGCGGGCCCGGTGACGACGGCCGAACTCGCCCGGTTCCCCGAGCCGTTGGCGCCCGGTACGGCGGCCCGGCGGGCCGGGATGGCCCCCGTGCGTCCGCACGAGGTGGCGGAGGCCGCCGCCAAGCTGGCCACCGAGCACGAACTGGTGCTGGTCGAGGGGGCGGGCGGGCTGCTCGTACGGTTCGACGCGGCGGGCGGCACACTGGCGGACGCGGCCCGGCTGCTGAACGCCCCGGTGCTGTTGGTGGCGTCGGCCGGACTCGGCACCCTCAACACCACCGAGCTGACGGCTCGTGAACTGCGGGCCCGTGAGCTGGAGTTGCTGGGTGTGGTGATCGGCAGCTGGCCCGGCTCCCCGGATCTGGCGTCGCGTTGCAATGTGGCCGATCTTCCGGAGGTGGCCGGGGCGCCGCTGCTCGGTGCGCTGCCCGCCGGGGCCGGGGCGCTGGCGCCCGTCGACTTCCGTGCGGCGGCGCCGGGTTGGCTCTCCGCGCGGCTGGACGGAGGCTGGGACGCGGAGGCGTTCCGGGGGCGGGAAGCGCCTTAGTGCCGGGGCAGGCCACGTCGGTCGGATGCGGCTGCGTGGGGGCTGGTCGCGCAGTTCCCCGCGCCCCTTCGGGGCGCGTGTGGAACGCCCCTTTAGGGG
>NZ_JBSHAF010000047.1:0-9028 GCF_053611365.1 Streptomyces sp. NPDC054813
GTCCGCCAAGACCGCCCCCGACGCACCATCAGCCCACTACACTCCGGACGATGCCTCTGACCAGGCCAGATAGCGAAACGCTGCTGGAGTACTAGCCCGATGTGGGCCCCGATCTTCGAGGCTCGCCCCATGGTGGCTGCCTAATCCGTTGTTAAGGACGTTCCGAGCGCCGGGCCGCGGTCGAATGCCGGTGCCTGCCCGGCACCGGCCAACGGCGGCCGCCGGCAAGCATGGGAGAGGGCTCGTGCTGCCCGCAACTCCCGGCCCGGCCGAGGGTCTTTCCCGGTGGGCCACCGGTCGCACCGACCTCACGAGGCTGCTGCTTGCGTTTCGGCAGGCCCTGGTCGACGACACTGAGTACGAGGATCTCGAAGCCGTCTTCGGTGAAGGCTCTGCCCCTACATCGGAGGAGGCGGTGGCTCTGACGGAACGGCTCCGCGATGTCCTGCGGCACCTCATAGAGATCGTTCCTCACCGTGTCGCACCGTATCCGGTCGAGGAGATGAGGCTCAGCGGCGAAGAACCCCTGCCTCAGGAAGCCTGCGGTCACCTGCGCCGCTTCGCGTCGGCCGTCCTCGCAGTGCTTGACATGCTGGAGGGCGACCTGTACCCCAGCCGCTGTTTGTACCAAGCGCGCAGGGCCTGACTGCTTGGAACCCCGACCTTCCGCTCGACCGTCCACCTGCTGTCTTCGTGGCCGCCTCGGGCGTCGTCGGCAGAGAGAACGGCAGCTCGACCCCCAGGGCCATGTGCCCCTGGATCCGCTCGGGATCGTAGGGCACCGCACACACCGTCACCGGAACTTCCCGGCTGCCCGCGGTGCGTCACCGGTGCAGGGACTCGGCGACGGCCGGGTCCTCGAGCACGGTGACGCACCAGGCGAAGTGCTCGTCACCGCCGCCCGGCGCGAAGGCGTCGCTCGTGGCCATCGCACAGGCGGCTTGGTACAGCAGGAGGTCGTCGACCGCGTAGCCGAACTCGTCGGCGAACCGCGTGGTGAGCTGCCGGGTGATCTCCGGGGCGTGCTCGGTGCCCGCCGGGAAGATGGCCGCGGCCACGGCGGCGTCGAACCGGGGGTCCCCGCCCGTGGACAGGAAGCCGTAGTCCACGAGGGCGAGCGGCCGCAGGTCGTCGTCCACCAGCACGGTCTCCGGGAAGACGACACCGTGGACGACCGCCTCGTCGGTACGGGGCAGCGAGCGCAGCTTCCGAAGCAGCCGGGCGCGCGTGTCGTCGAAGTCGCGGACATGCGTGGAGAGCCGGTCCGCGCACGACCCCGGCCTGCCACAGACGACCGGTCCGGTCGATGAATTCCTTCAGCTGCGCCGCCACGTTTCCGAAGCGGGTCGGCGTTCCGAACGCGTACGCCGTTGCCCACTCGACATCCGCCAAGGTCGCCTCTTGTACGGCTTCCTTGGTGGCGTCAACGCGCGGGGGCATGCCGTCAGGGGTGCTGACCGGCCGGTCTCCGGCGAGTGGCGTGGCTGGTCCATTCGGCGATCGTGGGCCCGGTCGTGGAGGAGCAGTCGCCGTCGTGGGGGTGCGTCGTCGTGGTGTGGTCCGTGAGGAGGGACGGAGGAGCGGTCCCGCCGGGTGCCGGGTGCCGGGAAGCGGGACTCCGCGATCACCTGCCGGCGGCTCGCGGAGGTCCCGCCGAGCGTGACCTGCGAACCGCTCTGATCCTCCGGTCGAACTCGTGATTGAGTAACGGCGAGAGCACACTGCCGAACCGGGCCAGGGCCCAGGTGCCCGCGTCTGGGCAGGTGACGAAGCGCTGGCGCTCGATGCCGTCCACGATGGCCGCCGCGACCCTTTCGGCCGTGAGCGGTTTGATCGTGCCGCCGACCACGCGGGTCTCCTCCGGCTTCCACCGGTTTTCGTCGTGGAGCTGAGGCGTGTCGACGTCCGGGGGAAATACGACACCGACGTGAACGTTGTGGGGGGTGAGTTCGGCCCGTATCGACTCCATCAGCCCGCGTACGGCGAACTTGGCCGGACCGTAAGCGCTGTAGCCGTATATCCCGAGCAGTCCTGCGGCGGATGAGACCGCCACCACGCTGCCGTGCCCGCGTTCCACCATGCCGGGAGCCACGGTCCGGATCGCGTACAGCGTGCCGAAGTAGTCGACCTCCATCATCTGCCGGAAGATTTCGTCCGGCAGTTCCAGGAAGTGTCCGGGGCGGGCGAGCCCTGCCGAGGTGATCAGGATGTCGCAGGGGAACCCCTGCTCGGTCTCCAGTTCGCCGATGGCGCGAGTGATGGCCTCCTGGTCGGAAACGTCGGCCGCCCTCACGGCAGCCGACAGCTCCTTCCCGGCCTCCGCCAGGCGCTCCCGCCCCCGCGCGATCAAAGACACCTTCGCCCCGCACCCCGCCAACAGCCGGGCCGTGGCCAGGCCGATGCCGCTCGACCCGCCCGTCACGATCACATGTGCCGAACCGACATCCACCGGGCGGGTGCTCCGCAGCCTCATGCCCCGGGAGCGTATAGGGCCGCTCGATCGTTGACAGGACCTGCGACAGAACAATTGTCGACGACGTCTGCGAGCCACCGCCGCGCAAGGGGCACCGGGCACGTGACCCGCCTCCCGACGGTATCGAGACGTTCGTCGGGACCAGCGGCGCCCTGGACGAAGTGTGACGGCCGCCGCGAGGACGCCGGGCGCTGCTGGAGCCGGCGTTCCGGCCGGTCACGCGACGTCGATACCCAGGTCGGTGTCCGGCCGACACAGCGGGCACGGCGACACACCAGGACCGGCACCCGGACCAGGCGCTCGCGCTTACCCTCGCCGCCCTGCTCCTGGCAGGGACCGCCCTGCTCGTGCCCTGCTGGGTCGGCGCCGCCTACGCCGCGCCGGGCGTTGCCCGACGTCGGCGGGCGGTCCGCAGGTTACTGCGGGCACTGTGAGCATCCGGGTGTCCCGCCGTCGGCTGACGCATGGCGGTGCCCCTACCGTCCGGATGATCGTGAACGGTGGGGGCAGCGTCATGACAGCTACCGCTTGATCTCGCCCGTGTTGGACGGGGCCCCCGAGCCGCCCCCCGGACGACCGCCGCGCACGGAACGTCTCACCCGACTCGATGAGGGCCTTGGCGCCGTCGAAGCCGTGCCCCGTGACACACCGGTAATGACCCGAGCGCCCTTCCTCGGTGGACGCCACGGGGTCGCTGGGCCTGATCGGCTTCTTGCACCGAGGGCACGTCTGCCAGCGGGCGGGCTGGCCCTGGAACGGCGAAGCGGTGGCCTCTCGTCGTATTCCACGAAGTGCCTCCTCTGAGGAGATGGCCCGGCTTGCGTTGGGATCACCTGGTGCTCTGCGGACGTCGGTGAAGGCGAGGCTCGCGGCATCGTCACCTTCTTGTGCCTCACCGATCAATTTGGCGAGGGAGAAAAGCACATCAGCGATGGCGGAGAGCCTGACGGGCCGTTCTGCGTTGAACCACTGAACGGAATACGGCGCGCTACCGGACGCAGCCTTCTTCGGTTCTCGTGGGCCGCACACCTGGGAGGGCGAGTTCGGCCCAGATGGTCTTGCCGTCCGACCGTTGCCTGGTCCCCCAGTGCTTGGCGAGCTGCGCGACGATGAAAAGCCCGCGCCCTCCCTCGTCGAACATCCGGGCCCGGCGCAGGTGGGGGGCGGTGTTGCTGCCGTCGGACACCTCGCAGGTCAAGGTGTCCTCCCGGATGAGCCGCAGCTGTACCGGAACGGACCCGTAGCGGATGGCATTGGTGACCAGCTCGCTGACGACGAGTTCCGCACTGAACGCCAGATCCCCCAGATCCCAGGCCGCCAGCCGGGACGAGACGAGGTCGCGGGCGCGGGCGACGTCGGCGAGTCCGTCGGTCAGATTCCACGCGGCGGTATGCGTGCTGTCGAGTTCCCGGGTGCGGGCGACGACGAGGGCGACGTCGTCCAGGGAGCCGCTACCGACCACCGTTCTCAGAACGTGGTCGCACATGTCCTCCAGCGAGGCGATCGGCTCGGACAGGGCCTTCTGGAGGTGCTCCAGTCCTTCGTCCAGGTCGTGGCCGGGAACCTCGATGAGACCGTCGGTGTACAAGGCGAGCCTGGCGCCCACGGGCAGTTCCAGTTCGGCCGTCTCGAAGGGGAGTCCGCCGACACCCAGCGGAGGACCGGCGGGGATGTCGAAGTATTCGACGTCCGATCCCGGACGTATGACAGCGGGTGGCGGATGGCCGGCCCGGGCGGCCGAACAGCGGCGTGAGACCGGGTCGTAGATCATGTACAGGCAGGTCGCCACGGTCTCGCCGGCATCTGGTCCGGGATCACGGCTCCCCTTGCGGACCTCACCCATGTCGATGCGGTCCCGGGTGCGGGTGACGACGTCGTCGAGGTGGGTGAGCAGCTCGTCGGGAGGCAGGTCGATGTCGGCGAGCGTGCGTACGGCGGCACGCAGCCGCCCCATCGTCGCGGAGGCGTTGACGCCGTGACCGACGACGTCGCCGACGACCAGGGCGACCCGGGCTCCTGAGAGCGGGATGATGTCGTACCAGTCGCCGCCCACCCCCGCGTACTGGCCCGTGGGGATGTAACGCGTGGCCGCTTCCAGTGCCGCGTGCTTCGGTGCCATCGGTGGGAGCAGGCTTCGTTGCAGCGCCAGGGAGATGTTGCGCTCGCGGGTGTAGCGGCGGGCGTTGTCCACGCACACCGCGGCTCGTGCCCCGATCTCCTGGGCCAGGAGGAGGTCGTCGGTGTCGAAGGGGTCCCGGGCCGGGGAGCGGGTGAACAGGGCAGTGCCGAGGGTCACGCCGCGCGCGCGGAGGGGGATCGCCAGTGCGGAGTGGGGTGCGTTCGTGCGGGCGTGGCCGGGGCGGGCAGACTCGGAAGCGGGTGCGGCGGTTCCGGTGATCTCCAGCATCGCCGGCTTGCCCGTGCTCAGACTGAGGGTTGTCTCCGCACCCTCCCGGTAGACGACGGCCTCGCCCGGACTCACATCTCCCAGAGGCTGCGCTGACAAGCCCGATTCGGCGCTCCGGCGCAGGACAAGGTTGCCCGTGTAAGGCTCCAGGACGGGTTCCTCGCCTTCCAGGACACTCTCGAAGAGGTCCACCGTGGCGTTGTCCGCGAAACCGTTTACCGCAACCTCGGTCAGTTCCTCTGCGGTTCTTGTGGCGTCGAGGGTACTTCCGACGCGGCTGCTGGCCTCACTGAGCAGCACGAGGCGCTCGCGAGCGATCATGAGGCGGCTGAGGCGTCTCTCTCCCGCGATGCGGACATGACAGACGGCCAGACTGATGCACAGCGCGCCGGCCAGTGCCGTGATGACCGTGAATTGGTTGGCGCGGCCCATGTCCTGGAGGAGGACTCCGTAGATCGTTATGGCGGCGGCCAGGTTGAACAACCCGACGATCAAGGTTTGTCGCACCGACAGGAGCGCACTGGCCACGAACGGGATCAGCACGGCGTACTCCGCGATGCCCATGACATGCACATCATGGGCAGCGAGCACCAGTCGCACACCGGAGACCAGCACAACGCTCAGAAGCAGGAAGGCGCAGATGCTGCCCGGCCGGTGGGCGAGCTCGGCGGGCTTCACCTCACGAAACATCCGGGAGATGGTGGCTACGACGCGGTGCCCGTTTCTCTCGGCAGGCGCCCGGGACACACGGCCCACGGAATCACTCTCCTCAAGGGCTGAGGGCTGAGGGGCCATCTGACAGCCATCTTAGTTCCCCACTTAGCTGGTCAACGGCATCTATTTTGGGCTGCCGCTATCGCCTGAGACCAAGCGGGGCCATGCGTGCCCCGCCACAGGCGGATGCGGCCATCCGGCCGGCCACTGGGAAGATCCTCGGCGTTGAGATGCACGGCGCCGTCGACGCCGCAGGTCGGCGCGGCGAGCCCTGGCCTTCGAGCCCAATCAGGCTGTGCGGCGAGCGGGTCCGGTGCCAGTCATTCCCCGCCTCGCCATGGCCGGGCAAGCGTCAGCTCGTGGACCGGGCCTTCTTCCTGGCTCCATACGTTGCGGCGTTGTTCCTGTTGCCGCAGGCTTCGTACGAGTGCCAACGCTGGGTGCGGCTGCGTGTTATGTCGTAGAAGGCGCGGACGCAGGCTTCGTTGGCGCAGGCGTGGATGCGCCGCCAGGTGCGGTCGGTGATGAGTTCCGCCACCGTGAGCGTGATACCGCCGATCACGGGATCGCCGTCGATCTGCTGCAGCTCCACCTGTCCTGGCGCCGCGAAGACCTGCCTCAGGGTGATCGAGGACGACCATCGCGTCATCTTCGTCCAGCGGGCCGCCGTTCCTCGGGTCCCGAAGCCGTGACGATCTCGAGTAGGGCTGCGCGTAGGTCACGGATCTCGGCGATGAGACTCGGGGCCGGGTGGAGGCTAGCCGGTAGGAGTCGGTGCCGGTCTCGATGACGTCCGGGCCCGCGGCCCGATGCGCAGGCTGCGCCCCCGGCTGCGCCGGCCGGGAGCGAGGAGCTGCCGCGGTGACCGAACCCGAAGAGCCCGGGATGCCCGGGCAGGACGACAGTGACCCTCCCGGGGGAGAGCCGCCTTCTCGCCGTGGGCGCCCGCCGGAGCCGAGTCCGGCTACTCCAAGACGCGCCTGTCGGAACTCCTGCGCGGCAAGGGCTACTACCCGGGCTGGGAGATCACCTACAGCGTGGTGAAGGCACTGGACTTACCGCCGTGGCCACTGCACCTCACCCGAACCCCTGCGGAAGCCCGGATGCGGATGCGCTGAGCCTGATCAGGTCGTGAGCTGGAGGGCGTCCAGTACGGCGGTGACGTCCCGGCGTGCGGCCTCGTCCAGGCCGCGCAAGGGACGCGGCAGGTTCGGCTCCGACGTCAGGCCGAGGTGGGACGCTGCGGCGGACAGGACGCGCAGACCACCGTGCTGACGGAGCAGGGCCCACAACGGTTCGAGCGCCTCGGACGACTCCGCAGCCAGGCACGCGTCACCGGCCAGGACTGCGCGGGCGAGGGCGAGCGCGGGACGGGGGAACAGACCACCCACGGCCGAGTACCAGACGTCGCACCCGGCATTCAGGCCGCGCACGCCCGCCCAGTCGCCGCTCACACCGATAGTGACCGTCTCCGGGATCGCCGCGCGCAGCGCGTCGACCCGGGCCTTGGCCTGACCGAAGTCGTCCGGAACAGCGGGGACCTTGATCGAGCGGACGTTCGGCAGCCGGGAGATGCGGCCGTGCAGTTCGTTGGTGAAGTGCACCTGGGTGGTACGAGGGTTGTCGTACACGCACAGCGGCACGGACAGCTCGCGGGTGACGTCCTCGTACAGGCCGAACACCTCGTCGTCCGTGAGCGGTCGGTACGTCACCGGTGCGAGCAGCACCGCCCGTGCGCCGGCTTTCTGGGCGTCCTCGACCAGAGCCAGGACGTGAGAGGTGCGCGGCGCGCCGATGGAGACCATGACGGGAACGCCGTCGGCGGCCTCGACCGCGACTTTCGCGGTGCGGGCGCGCTGTTCGCGGGTGAGGTAGGCGTAACCTCCGGTCGCGACCGAGGACCACCCTGTGCGCTTCCACCAGTGCCACGTGACCGACATGGCCCGGGTGCGGGGGCGCAAATGCTGCGAGGTCGAGGACTGAGAGGTCCGCTCGAACGTGCCTGTCCGGCGGGTCGCTCCGACTCTGAGCTCTGGTTCGTAGCGCTTAGTAGCTAGGTGACTTCGGATCGGCTAACTTCTGCACTGGTAGTCGTGGTTCGGAAGTCTCAAACGCCCGCGGTTCGCACTGCGGGTTTCGTGCTGTGCAACAGCCCCGAGGACCAGGGCGATCACCTCACCCAGGGGCTCTGACAAGCCAGTGCCCCCCAACCCTGGAAATAGGGACAACATGGCAACCGGCATCGTGAAGTGGTTCAACGCCGAAAAGGGCTTCGGCTTCATCCAGCAGGACGGCGGAGGTCCCGACGTCTTCGTCCACTATTCCGCCATCAACGCTGCCGGTTTCCGGTCCTTGGAGGAGAACCAGCAGGTCACCTTCGACGTCACCCAGGGCCCTAAGGGCCCGCAGGCCGAGAACGTCATCCCGGCCTGACCAAATGCCTAAGCACCCCAAACCCAAGCGGTTCGGGGTGCTTAGGCATTTCCCGGGGATGCGATGCAGTGGGTAGAGGCTCTCAAGGCGCTGCGGGAAGCGATGCCGGTTGCCGGTCCGCCCGGTCCGTGAGTGCGCGCCCGGGACCGATTAGGCGCGGGTGCTGATATGCCGTACGGCCGTACCCCACTGCTCCATCACCGGTGCCATGCACCACTGGCACAGCGGGCTGCCGCCGCTGCCGTACCGGTGCGTTTTGCGCTGGCTTCTCTGCACTTCACCTGAATGGGCGGCGAGGGGATTGGGGGTGGCGTGGCGGGCGTGGTGCTAGGCCGTGTCTGACAAATCGATCAGCTGTGTAGATCACGCCCGGGCGCAATGGCCTTGCTGAGGGGAGACGTGGCCAGCGATGCTCGGTCATGCCAGGACAGCGGAAGAGGAAGCGCCAGCAGCAGGACGAGAGTCGGCGGGCCACCGCTCGTGCCACTCCTGGCTCAGGCCACTGGGAGGTGCTGTTCGAGACTCAGGACGAGCCAGAGTGGCGTGCCCACCTTCGTCGTCTGCGTTCCGCAGGGGAACCGATCGACTGGGCGCTGACTCGGATCGACACGCTCTGCAGTCGACTGATGCAGCCAACCACTTATCGGCTCAGCTTGTTCGTGCTGAGCGTCACCCTCTGCTTCGGGGCCTCCTCCGCTCGCAACTGGTCCACGCTCTGGAAGCCGGCGATCGACGCCCTGGGACCCGCGCCGCCCCTTCCGGCCGAGCGACGACGTCAAGGGCTGCCCGGCAAGGGCGTACCCGGCCCAGCGCCCGGCGGTGGTCCTGGCGGCCCCGGTGATCCGCCGTTCGCCGCGGCACATCCCCGTCGTACCGGGGAACCGGGCCGGCAGCAGACGACGATGCGGACCGACCGTGCGGCCGGGTGCCCAGGTACACGGAGGGGGGGGGGGGGGGGGGTAGGTGTTACACCCCCCCCCCCGCCCCCCGCGCGGCGGGAG
>NZ_JBSHAF010000047.1:9038-34513 GCF_053611365.1 Streptomyces sp. NPDC054813
GCGCCGGGGGGCGGCCCCTGGAGGTCGGGGGGCCCCCCGGGGGGGGGGGGGCCCGCGGGGGGGGGGGGGGGGGTGGCAGCTTGCCCCCCACCCCCCCCCAACATCGGCCGCTCCTGGTGTCCGGGATCAGCGCTGCCCTGTCTCCCAGCCCCCTCCCGGCCGCTGCCGCCAGACCGTGTCACCGATGCGGACGACGGCGCCGGCAAGGGTGGAAGCCGGCTCTGCGTTGAGATGCCGTCCGTTACCGAAGACGACGCGAAGCGACCCCGACTTGAAGCACACCGCCGACAGCACGGGCACCCCGACGAGCTCCTGAACCTCCTCGTCCCCGAGCTCGGCCACCCGCCGCTTCACTGCGCCCGGGGCCCCGATCGAGCCCTGGGTCCAGAAGGCACCGCCGCCCACGGTGATCTCGGCATCCGGCTCGAAAGCCAGTGTCACGGTGTCGTCCCGGCCTACGCGGGCGACTCGGTGTCCTCGCAGCGGCACAATCCATCGGTCATCTGTTTCCACAGACGTCATCATCGTCTACTCCAATTCCGGCAGATAGTCGAAGATGTTGCCGATGCTGTCTTCGCCGATCCCACCGTCCGGGAGCTGGGGATAGACCTCACCGGTCTCGGACTCCACGACGATGTCCGGGTTCCGGTTGCCTCCCACGCCGCGCCATCCGCCATTGCCCTTGACGGCGTGAATCGCGTCCTTCACCTGGCGGGTCGTGTAGCCCAGCTCCTGGGCGATCGCACCCGGGCGGGTCAGGAACGTGGAGGCCTCTTTGGCCACCTGCCCCCACTGGCAGTAGGAGAAGACCTGGCACTTCCAGCCGTTCTGAACGTTCCTCGCGGACTTGTCCACCACGGAGCTGAGTGCCTTGACGAATTTGGCGAATGTCGGGGAACACACCTTGGGGGACTGACCGCATATCGCGTTCCACCGGTCGACCTCGTGGCCGTAGGAGAAGACCGCGTCGTCGATGTGGTTGCAGTCTCCCACGCAGTTCAAGGCGAACGGTGAATCGAGTCCGACCGCGTCGGGCCCGTTCTTCCAGGCCGCGAGCATGGCGACCAGGTGGTGGTCCTTCTTGGAGATGCTGAAGTGCTTGCTCACCGACACGGTCTGGTCGTCGTCGCCACCGGAGTGGCCACCGCCACCGCCACCACCGCCACCGCCGCCACCGCACGGGTCGAGCAGGACGAAGTAGCAGCCGCCGCCACCGCTACCGGGCAGGTACGGCGGCATGCCGAGCTCCTGGGGCGTGCAGTACGAGATGTCGTACTGGCAGGAGTTGGGCCGGGAGCCGATCTCGAGGCCGGTCGGGTCGGCGTAGGCGGTCGGGTTGTCGGCAGCGTAGGTGTATCCGCCCAGTTCCTGCGGGTTGGTGGCCTCGAAGGCCGGGTCGGCGCTGATGAAGAGGCCCAGCGCGGGGTCGTACTTGCGGGCGCCGATGTCGGTGTAGCCGGTGCTCGTGTCCTGTGGTTTGCCCAGGTAGGAGTGGGTGGGATCGGGCCAGGTGGTGGTGTTGGCGCCGGCGCGCGGCTGTCCGTAGGGGGTGTACTGCTGGCGGGCGACCTGCTGTGTGGTGGCGTCCATGGCCAGCGTCGCGGTGCCGTGCGGGTCGTTGAACAGGTACTTCAGGCCCCCGCCCGACAGGCTGGAGCGCACCGCGACGGGTGTGCCCGCGCCCCCGTGCGTGTAGCTGCGCACGGCGCCGAGCAGGACGTGGGGGGACACCGCGGTGTTGACGACGATCTCGGTGTCGCCGGCGAACAGGGTGGTCTGCCCCGGATCGCGGCGGATCAGCTGGTTGCCCTCGGCGTCGTACAGGTACGTGGTCGTCGTCGGGCTTGAACCGGTGGTGTCGATCTCGGCCAGGCGGCCCTCGTCGTCCCAGACAAGGTTCTCGCCCGGGCCGGTGGTGGGTGTGCGGGTGAGCAGGTTGCCGGTGGCGTCGTAGACGAACTTGGTGGGATTGGTGCCGCCGGTGGTGGCCGTGAGGGTGTGCGGCTGGGCACCTGTGGGAGTGCAGTTGGAGGTGCAACCGTCGGTATAGGTGGTGGTCACGGTGGTACCGGAGCCGCCAACGGCGTGATCGACGGTCTGACGCCGGTCGCCGATCGCGTCGTAGCTGAACGACTGCCAGTACGCGCCCGCCGTGGTGGCCAGGGTGGAACCGGTGGGCGGGTTGGCCGCACAGTCGTCGGTGGCGGTCCAGGCGTCGGTGAGCCGGTCGAGCGTGTCGTAGCCGTAGCACTGCTGATCGGTGACGGTGTTGCCGGTCTCCGACTGCTGGTCGGTGGTGGACGTCGGGTTGCCGGAGGCGTCGTAGGTGTACTTGGTGTCGTCGACCGTGGGGCCGGGGGCCTGTGTCCGCGACACCTGGCGGCCCGTCAGCCGGCGCGTCTGATCGTCGTAGCTGTACGTGGCCCAGGCCGGGTTGGTCGAAGCGCCGAGGGTCAGTTGTGACGGCTCACCGTAGTTGGTGTAGACGGTGGCGCCGACATAGGTGTTGATGCTGCTGCTGGTGGTGGTGGGATTGCCGAGCGTGTCGTGGCCGTAGGTGATGGTCTCGTTCAGCAGGCCCTGCGTACGCGGGTCGGCCTGCGTGGCGAGCAATTGATTGTTGGAGGTGTACGAGTAGGTGGTGGTGTAGGTCGACGGCAGCGGTGCCTCGGACGCCGGCAGGGAGATCTTCATTCCGGTGGGCTTGCCCAGGCTGGTGTAGCCGGTGGTGGCCACCGTGTAGCCGTCGCTCACGCCCTGGACGTAGCGCGTCGAGGAGGTCGGCTGGCCGATCCGCAGGGTGTCGTAGGCCCAGGAGGCGAACTCGAAGCCGGACTTGGCCTTGTCGGTTCCGGTCAGCTTCCGGCCCAGCAGGTCGTACGTGTAGTCCAGCTCGGTGGTGCGGGCGTCGGTGGTGGAGATCAGGTTGCCGGCCTCGTCGTAGCCGTACTTGCTCCGGCCCGCGTCGGGGTCGGTCTCGGAGGTCTTGTGGCCGAGCAGGTCGTAGCCGAACGTCCACACCGACTTGTCCGGCCCTGTGACCTGGTGTTGCTGGCCCGCCGGGTAGTAGGAGTACGTCGTCGGCGACGGCGTGCCGCCGGTGGCGGTGAAGCCGGTGGCCGCGCTGCCGGTCACGGTGGGGGCCGCCGTGTACTGGTCCAGTTCGGTGGTCTGCCCACGGGCGTTGACGACCGTGGTGGTGGCCACGCCGCCCTTGGGCGGCAGCACGGTGGTCCTGTCCCCCGTGAACGCGGTCGTCGTCGCCCAGGTCTTGACCCCGTCGTGCTCCTCGGTCACCAGATCGGCGCGGCCCAGACCGTCGTGGTCGGTGACGGTGGTGTCCGGGATGGAGACCTGAGAGACCGAGACCAAGCTGCCGCCCGGGTTGCCTCCGACGTTGTAGCCGCTGCTGGCGACGACCTGCCAGCCGTGCGAGTCGTACTGGACGTCCGACACCGTCGTGCTGGAGTTCTCCGCTGTGGCCTGCGTCTGCAGAGGCCGCAGCATCGCGTCGTACAGCGTCTCGCTGGTCTTGTAGCTGCCGTTGTCCAGCAGCGTGTTGGTGGCGGACACCGACGGCCCGGTCTGGGACAGGCTGTAGCTGTAGGTCATGTTCGCCGGAGCGCCGGCGGACTTGGACTTGTTCGGCAGCCACACCGCGGTGAGACGGCCGAGCGCGTCGAACGTGAGCGAGGTCAGCAGGTTCGCGACGTCCGTCTTGCCGGTCGGCAGGTTGCGGGCCGGGTCCAGGGTGGTGGTGGCCAGCTCGCAGTCCTTGGAGGACGTGGTGGTCGTGGAGCAGTCCACGCCAGGGGTGACCTGCGTGATGGTCGTCGTGCTGGTGGGCAGCTCGTCCTTCGCCGGGGAGAAGGACGTGAAGACGGGCTTCGCCAGGCTCTTGCCGTCAGGAGACGTGGAGTGGGGAGTGCGAGTCACCTTGGTGGCACGCCCGTAGGAGTCGTACGCGGTGGTGGCCTGGTCGACGAACGCCGTCGCGGTCGCACCGTCGGCGGCCGACGACTTCTGGACCAGAGTGGCGTCGTTGTGGTCCGGCAGCGCCGGGTTCTGCTGGCCGTCCCCGTCGTAGGCGAACGGGTGCCCGTCGTAGGAGGTACGGATGTCCGAGATCAGCGTCCCGCCGGGGGTGGCGCCGGCGCCGGTGCAGTCCTGGGCCGTGCTGACGGTCTCCGCAGGCAGGACGAGCAGCGGACTCGTGTTGGACAGATAGCGGGTGAAGGTGCACTTCGCGACGTTGTCGCTGTCGCCGGTCTCGCCCCGGTCGTCCACCTGGACGGCCATACCCGTGGTGGGCTTGCCCAGGGCGGTGGTGTAGAAGGTGTCGGTCTCGGTCTTGCGCCAGCCGTACGAGACCGCCTGCCTGGTGAGCGTCTTGGCGGTGCGCACCATCTGCGCGGTGAGGTCCGGCAGGCCGCTGCGAGACCGGCCGGCCGTAGGGCCGATGATGGTCGGGACGGTGACGACGGCCTTGTCCAGGCTGCCGCCGGAAGCGGTGTAGGTGTCGGTCTCGAAGGTCTGGCCGGCCAGCGCGTCGTCGTCGGCGACCGAGGTGGCGCCGTCCTGGCTGGTGAGGTCGGGCACCGAGCGGGTCTTGCCACCGGGCAGGGTGTCGCCGTTCATGCCCAGGAAGTAGTAGGTCTTGGTCAGCGTCTTCCGGTCGTAGACCTTGGCGCCGTTGGTGTAGTGGAAGACGGCCGGGTCGCCGGTGGTGACGTCCACCTCGGGATAGCCGCGGGCCTGGCCCCAGGTACGGTTCTTGGCCTTGACGACCTCGCTGTCGTCGTAGTGCCAGCCGGGGTTGCCCTTGTAGACGTAGTCCGTCTCGAGCCTGGGTTCGGTCCCGTCCTGGTAGGAGTTGTGCGGGTCCTCGGTCACCACGGAGGTCACCGGATAGGTGTAGAACCAGTCCATCATCGGCGACGGCTGCCCGTACGGGGTCCAGTACACCGGGAAGCACGGCAGAGTGTTGGTGGAGGCGAAGGTCTGCGCGGCCGCGTCGGTGGGGTCGTTGGGGTCACTGGCCGGGGCGCTGGAGCAGTCGGGGTGCTCGTAGCTGACCGTGGTCTGGGCGCCGGTCTCGCTGGTGACCGTCTGGATGCGGTCGTGGTACACGAGCGGCATCTGCGGGATGGTGCCCACGCGGTTGGGCAGCTGCAGCGGCGGGTCGAAGCTCACCGTGGGCGTCGAGGTGCTGCCCGAGGCGCCGCCGAGGGTGTCCAGGCCGGTGCGCTGGACGGAGTCCAGCCACAGGGTGGGCGCGTGGTCGCCGCCGTCCGGGAAGGACTGGGCGAAGGTGTACTTGTCGACCTGCTTGGTCGCCCCGCCGGTCTGGATCTGCGTGGTGATGGAGGTCAGCCGCTTGCGGGACCAGAAGCTCGGGCCGTGGTTGGTGCAGCTGGAGCCGGAGGTGCAGTTCAGGTCGACCGGC
Source organism: Streptomyces sp. NPDC054813 (assembly GCF_053611365.1). Lineage (NCBI taxonomy): Bacteria > Bacillati > Actinomycetota > Actinomycetes > Kitasatosporales > Streptomycetaceae > Streptomyces > Streptomyces sp. NPDC054813. The sequence goes on from NZ_JBSHAF010000047.1 coordinate 14,485, forward strand.
ACGTCCGGCCAGTACGCGGCGTTGGCGGCGGTGAACTGGCTGTCCGCACAGGTGTTGCCCGACGGGGTGCCCGGGATGCAGCGCTCGGCGGTGTCGAAGAGGATCTGCTCCGGCGCCGTACCGGAGTAGATCGTCGAGGACGTCATGCCGTAGTCGATCCGGGACAGGGTGCCGCCGCGGGTGTAGGAGACCGCGGTGTCCTTCAGGTCCGCGCCGTAGTAGCCCGTCTCCGGCTTGTAGTACCAGGCGGTGGCGTTGCCGTGAGGGTCCACCGCGTAGTCCAGGTTGAACCGGTAGCCCAGCGTGCAGGAGGTGGCGGCGAAGTCCGTGCTGTCCGGGCACGCCGACACACCGCCGTGGGCGTGGAAGACCGGCACGGTCCACGCCGACTTCGTCTCCTCCTTGCCCGACGACCAGCCCGGCAGGCGGTTGTAGCCGAAGTAGTACTGCACGCCGCCCTGGGTGACCTTGAAGTACTCCCCGTTCGTCGTCCCGTTGGACGTACCGGTCAGGTTCTCGATCTTGGTGGTGGCGTCGTCGTCGGCCGGGCGGAAGGTCTTGGTGCTGTCGTCATAGACGATGGCGGTGGACTTCCCGTTCAACGACAGGGTCAGGATCTGGCCCGCCCAGCACTCGTCCCCGTCGTTCTTCGGCGCGCCGGAGGAGGAGTCGTCCTGGCACGCCTTGTAGGTTCGCTCGATGTAGTTGTCGGTGGAACTCCACCCGTCGCCCAGCCAGGAGGACTGGTTGTTGGTGCCCTCGGTACGGCCGTCCTGGCTGGAGGAGTCGTACGAGAGGTCCACCTTGGGCGCCGGGCCGCCGATCGCCGGAGGAACCGTGATCGGGTAGGCGTAGGTGAAGGAACCGGTGTTCCCGGACGTGGACCAGCTGCCGGCGGGCGACAGGCTGGTGGCCGAGTAGTCCCCGGCCGAGCCCGAGGTGCCCGAGGTCGCCGCCATCACCACCATGGCGCCGGACGACGCCGTCGCCGTACTGGTGAGAGGGGTACGGCCGGCGGCGGTGCCCGGCAGGCCGACCTGTCCCGACAGCGGCGACCCGGGGGCAGTGCGCACCGGCGCCTGGACCTGGCACTTGCGCAGCTTCGGCGTGGTCAGGGCGCACGCGGGCAACTGCACCAGGTGCAGACGCGAGGCGAAGTCACCGCCGAAGGCGTAGCGGAAGGAGGAGTCGTCCACCCGCAGGGCGACCTTGCCGCCGCCCGGGCCGGTGCGCCGCAGCGTGAACAGCACACCGTGGACACCTGCGGCACGCGCCGCCTTCTGCCCCAGCACGCTCACCCGCACACGCTGCGCACCGGTCACGGCGCCGCCCTGGGGCCGGGCGGTCGCGGCGGCACCGAGCAGGACGGGCGTGCTCCCGGCCCGCACCTGGGTCGCCTTGGCGCTCAGCCTCGCCGAAGCAGGCGCGACGGGCAGGGTCACCACGGCACTGCCCGCCGCCGGGAGCTTGGCGTGTGCGGTGGGATCGAAGTGCTTGAACCCCTTGTGCGAGGGGACGTGCCGGGGAGTGGCGTGCGTGAACGGGATCCGCTTGTCGTGCGGAACGGCCGGAGCCGACACATGCCGTCTCGTCTTCGTCCCGGAGGCCGCCGCGGCCATACCGGCGGGCAGCAGGCCCGACACCAGCAGGGCGCCGGCCGTGACGAACGCCGTGCGTCGAAGTCTTCGGGTGCGTGAGGCCGACCGCCCCCGTCTCCACCCCGTTGTCCGCACCATGGTGTGCGATCCCCTCCTTGAGGCATGAGCACGCAGGTCACCCGGCGGGCATCTGAGTGCACGTCAAACGGAGGGCACACAAAGCTCACACACCCCCGTAGTGGATCACGCTAGGCCCTCACGCGATCCACACAGGCAAAGGATTTCCTGTGAAAGACCCAAAGGATCACCCAAATTGAAACCCAACCCGTCTCGCATGCGTCAAAAGCGGACTCGGCAGGGTGAGTTGACGATCAGTTCGTGATGGACCCTGTTCACCGGGGTCCGCAGAATGCACAGCGGCGCGGGCCCACGGGGGGACCGCCTTGCTGATCGTTTCAGAATGAGTTGAGCTGCGGCTCTTGTGCTCAGTGATCTTGGTCGGCAGGGTGTCCGGGGTGCGTGCTGATCTTGTTCCTGACGACTTGTGGGAGCGGGTGGCTCCGCTGCTGCCGCCCGCTCCCGAGCGGCGCCTCCGCTATCCGGGGCGGTTGCGTGTTCCCGACCGAACTGCACTCGCCGGCGTCCTGTACGTGCTGCGGACCGGTGTCGCCTGGCGTGACGTTCCCGCGGAGACTGTGGGCTGCTCCGGGTGACGGCCTGGCGCCGGCTGAGGGACTGGACCGAGGCTGGCGTCTGGCCCCGCCTGCACTCCTTCCTGCTGAGCGAACTGCGCCGCGCCGACCTGCTGGACTTGGACGACTGCGCCGTGGACGGCTCGCACATCCGGGCCCTCAAAGGGGGGATCACGTCGGCCCCTCGCCCGTTGACCGGGCCCGCCCCGGCTCCAAGCACCACTTGATCGTCGACCGTCACGGAACCCCGCTCGCCGTCATGCTCACCGGCGGCAACAGGCACGATGTCACTCAACTCCTGCCCTTGTTGGACGCGGTCCCATCCATCCAGGGTCTGCGGGGACGCCCCCGCCGCAAGCCTCGGCGACTGTACGCGGACCGGGGTTACGACTTCGACAAGTACCGCCGCCTGCTGTGGAAGCGTGGCATCAAACCCGTGATCGCCCGACGCGGCGTCGCCCACAACTCCGGACTGGGCAAGGTCCGCTGGGTGGTCGAGCGAGCCTTCGCCTGGCTCCACCAGTTCAAACGACTCCGCACCCGCTACGAGCGACGCGCCGACCTCCATCAGGGCCTGCTCGAACTCGCCTGCGGAATCATCTGTCTCCGACGGCTTCTGAGGGCAGCCAAAGCGCAGCAGTAGGCTCCTGACGCGTGACCTTTTCTCCTCACGACGTACCTGCGCCACTCCGTCATGAGCCCAGCCCGGAGGCCAGGCGAGAAGCGGACAACGACGCTTTGATCAAAGCTCTGCAGGCTCGCGCATGGGATCCGGGCCTGCGATTCGACCACGCGGACGTCCCTATCGCGTGGATCACCGAGCGTTACGGCAAGCCCCGGTTGGAGCGGATACGAGGCGACATAGTTTCGTATGGCAGTGACGGGACGGTTGAGCTCAAGGCCAAGACCGAGGAAGTGACCGCCTACTACGCCGACGCTCCTCGCGGGCCGCTGTTCCCTCCGATCTCCCTGCCAGAGGTCGAGAAGGCAGAGCGGAGAATCGGACGCCGTCTACCCGAACTGCTTCGACGCCTCTACACCGAGGTCGCCAACGGAGGATTCGGACCCGATGGCGGGCTTGCCTCCCTGACCGACGGCAACCGGGCTCCAGGGCACTTGCGCGACTGGCCGTGCACGGCCAGCGTCCACGAACGAAACCTGTCAGAGGGCATGCCACCATCATGGCTGTTCCTCACCTACGGCGGCTGCACGATGGAATGGCATGTCTCATTGAGCGCAGTCGACAACCCCGTGCTTCTCTACGACGCCGACGGCTACACCTCCGGGGAAGGCCCTCACGGCGGCCTTCGCCATGCGACCGCCTCACTACAGAAATGGCTGTGGACCTGGGCTGACGGCGGCAGCGTCTGGGATGAAGTCCTGTGACTGCTCTTACGAGCAAGAGTGACGTCGCATCCCTCGTCCAGCTCATTCTGAAACGGTCAGTAAGTCGCGCGATGCCCGGTTTGTGATCGTGGGGTCCCAGGAGGTGAGGGGCGCCGAACGTCCACGAGCTCGAGTGCTGATAGCTTCGCGCCCGTGATCGTGTATCCGCTGTGGCATGTCGGCCACCAGAACGAAGCTGGCGACGACGGCTCGACAGTGCACGTCGATGAGAGCGGCGTGTTCTGCGACGAGTCGGACGGCGACGACGTGAAGCTGCTCGGTATCTACTCAACCCTTGAACGGGTTGAAGAGCGTGTGCGTCAGGCTCGACTGCTATCGGGCTTCCGTGATGAACCGGAGTGCTTTTACTTCGACCCCTGCGAGCTCGATGAGGACGATTGGACCGAGGGCTTCGTTCGAGTTCCGCCGGGCGAGTAGGCCCGTGGGCAGAGTCTTGGTGGGATGCCGTTCCGTGGTCACGTGAGCCCCAGGACTTCGGCGTAGTCGGGTTTGTGGGTATGTGAGTCCCAGCAGGGCGAGGGGGCGTCGTGCGTCAAGGGCGTTGTATCGCAGGCCGGCGGCGATGTTGGTGCTCCCTGCGAGGCGGAGGGCGCCGATGGCGAGGTTGCGCCAGGTGGCCATAGCGCGAGGGGCGGTGCCGTTCCGCAGTTGGGAAGCGTCCTCGGCGAACGTCACGTCTCGGACATGGTGTAGGGCCTCGACCTTCCAATGGTCGTGGATCAAGCTCGCGAGGTCGGCGGGTGTGGCCTGGTCGGCGGTGAGGCTGGTGACGGCATAGACGGTCTTGATGCTGATCCTGCCGGTCTTGCGGTCCACTCGGCGGCGCTTGAGCTGGACGGCCTGGCGGGCCCCGGGGAAGAGCAGATTGTTCACCGTGCAGACCTTGATCCGACGGATCTCGCCCCGGCCGTGTCCGGCGTCGCGGGTGCGTGACTGCAGCGGAATCTGCTTCCACGGAAGGGACTTGAGCTGCTTTTGGAGCTTCTTCTGGTTACCTTTCACGATCATGATGCAGTGCGCGTCCCGGCCGAGCAGGTACTGAGCGTGCTCGCGCTGGGTGTGCATCGCGTCGCTGGTCACGACCACACCCGCCAGGTCGGCGATGGTCTCGAGCAGCGGATGGAAGCACGTGATCTCGTTGGTCTTCTCGCCCAGGTCGAGCTGGGCCAGGACCAGGCCGCGGACGTGGTCGCATGCGGTGAGCAGGTGGATCTTCCGCCCTCTGGACCTGGCCGCTCCACGCAGGCTCTTGCCGTCGACCGCCAGACCGCGCAATTGACCGTCGGTGCTGGTGCGCCGGTCGGCCGGGGCTTGTTCCGTGTGGCGCTGTCCGCGGCGCGCGGCCCGCCGTGGCCGGCGGGTTGCTTCCTTGGTGGGCTGGAGGGTGGGCTGCACCGTTTGGGCCACCGTGGGACCGAAGGGTGCACCGAGGGTTGCAGCACCCCCGGGGCAAGCCGGGCCCGTTCTCGCAGATCATCCAGGGCGGGCAAGCCTGTCCAGCCCGGCGACACCTCTTTCTGCGGAAGTCAGAAATGCCCAAACGGGCCGTGCCAGCCGGTGTACTGACCGACGAGCGAGCCGATCGGCACGCCGACGACGTTGGCCGGCGTGCGCCAGGCTCGCGTTCAGGTCGGCGGCCGGGCGCGGAGGGCTGTGGAAGCGGCGGGCGACGAAGGGGGCTGCGGAGCAGGGGACTTGGTGGCAGGAGCCGCTTTCGTCGCTCGTTGCTGCGGGAGGACAGGGCGGGTGACGATTGCCTGTCGTGCCGGCCGCTGATGAGCTACGGACCGGTTATGGTATGCGGATGCTGCGTGTGACTTCCGCGGCGCCGCCCAGGTGGACCAGCAGCCCCGACGCGTTGTGCTGTGCGGTGGCGGTGATCGTGGAGGGACTGCCGAGGGAGTCACCCATGTCGACTGCGATGTCGCTGATGCCCTGGCCGGCCAGGTGTGCAGCGAGGCAGGCGGTGCTGTTGGCGTTGGCGATGTCTTCCGCGACGCCGATCGACGGGGCGAACATGCGGGCCGCGACGCGGCCGGTGGGCGTCGGCGCCGAGTAGGCGTAGCAGCCCAGGAAACCAAGACGGTCACAGGCGGCACGGAGCCGTTCGAAGTCCGGGCTGAGTGTGGTGAGAGCGGACCGCGTAGTGAGGGGAACCAGCAACCGCGGCCGCCCCACTGAGGCGACGCGGATACCAGGAGCGAGTGTGCCCGAGGTGACACCGAGTGCGGGCAGGACAAGGTCGCACTCGGTCGCTGTGGGCCTGCGGAGGTCTACGGGACCGGGGGCGAAGGCGGCATTGACCTGTGTGTTCTCCCGTACGGACCAACCAGGGAAGACGCGCCCTGTCGCATGGATGGTTGCTCGATATTCCTGGCACCCGGCGCGCTCGGCCAGGAAGGCCAGAGCGGCAACCGTCCCATGACCGCACGCGGGCAGTTCTCCCTCGGCGGTGAAGAAGCGGAGGGATACGACCGGACCGCCTCGTCGGCTGTCGTGCACCGACACGAAAACGGCGTGCGACGTTCCCATCTGAACCGGCACGCGACGGCGCTCATCGTCACTCAACGGCGCCTCGTCCAGCACTGCGGTTGGACTACCGCCTTGGCCGTCGCGCAGACACGCGCGGACGATCGTGACGGGCAGACCGTGCCTACTCATCGCAGTGCCGTGATCCTTGTGCCGGACCGGCGTCCGCTTCCCTCGCCCACCGCCGGCTCCACCTTCATGCCTCCGCAGGATTCTGATCGTTGTGCTCTTGCGCCTGCGCCCAGATGATCGCCCATTCGTTGAGCGGTTGCAGGGCGTGACTGAGTGCTGCCCCCAGGCGAGTGAGCTCGTAGCCGTCGGCTGAGGGGGCGATGATCCCGTTTGTCGTGAGTTCGCGAAGCCGCTGGTAGAGGACGCTGGATGACAGTCCTTCGCACCGTGCCAGCAGCGTGCGGGCGCCGAGCGGACCCGCACGCAGCTCCCAGAGAATGCGCAGCGCCCACCGACGGCCGAAGAGGTCCATCGCGGCCATGATCGGACGGCCGGTCGTCGATCCACGAACCGGTGTTCCTGGGCGCGGTGTCGGCATGACCCTCCTTGTGTTTCGTTATTCGAAACACTAGCATCCGTGGCGTGTTTCGAATTTCGAAACAACCTCAACGGGAGGGCCGATGTCGCGAATAGCCCTGCTGGAACCGCCGTACACCGACGAGGCCGGCGCGCTGCTCGCGCGCATGATGCCCGGGGACGTGCTGCCGATCGGGCTGTTCCGGATGTTCGCCAGAAACCTCCCGATGGCCGTCGCCATGCACGGATGGGGGCGCTATGAGCTGGGCCGACAGCTGACCCTGACCATGAGGGAGCGCGAGATCGCGATCGACCGGACATGCGCGCTGTGCGGCTGCGAGTACGAGTGGGGCGTGCACATGATGACGTTCGCCGAGCGGGTCGAGCTCACCCGCGAGCAGGCGGCATCCCTGGTGCACGGCGGCCCCGCTGACGCGTGCTGGACGTCCGAGAGGGAACGGCTGCTCATCCTCGCCGTCGACGCGCTGCACGGGCGTTCCGACATCGATGACGCGCTGTGGACACGACTCGTGTCGGTCTTCGACGAGCTCCAGCTGCTCGATCTGCTTCTGCTGTGCGGGTGGTACCACGCCGTCAGCTTCGCCGCGCGCGCCACGCGCATGCCGCACGAGCCCGGCGCGCCTCGCTTCGCCGACTTCCTCCCCATCACGACCGCGACCAACCGGTGAGCACTACCCGGGAGCGCTCCGAGGCGCGGCTGCTGGTCCCCTTGCTGATGTTCATCGCTCTGGTCGTGGCGGCGGTCGCCAGCCTCGGGACGCCGCTCATCACCAGCGTGGCGACCTCGTTCCACGTCTCGCTCGGCAGCGTGCAGTGGACGCTGACCGTCGCGCTGCTCAGCGGCGCCGTCGCCACGCCGGTCCTGGGCCGGCTCGGAGCCGGCCCGCACCGGCGGGCCACGATCCTCGCCACGCTGGCGGTCGTCGTCGCCGGCAGCGCGCTCACCGTGCTGCCGCTGCCGTTCGCGTGGCTGCTGGCCGGCAGGGCGGCCCAGGGCGTTGGGCTCGGGCTGACAGCGCTGCTCGCCGAGCTCGGCGGGGTACGGGCCGCCTACGGCCTCGGCCTGGTCGTCACCGCCGCCGCCCTCCTGACCGCGTGGCGCTCCATGCCCGAAGCCCCCGAAGGCCGCTCCGCCCACGTGGACGTGGCAGGCGCGGTCGTCCTGGCCGCTGTGCTGCTCCTGGTGCTGTTCCTCGCCGGCGAACGGAATCTGTGGAGCCGGCACCTCGCCGTGGCGGCGGGCCTCGCCGTCGTCGCGGTGGTGCTGCTCTGCGTCTGGGCCGTCATCGAGCTGCGCAGCACGACGCCCCTGGTCGATGTGCGGGCGGTGCGGCACCCGGCGGTCGCCGGGGCGAACCTCGCCATGTTCGTCGGCGGGATCGGCATGTACCTCCTGCTCACGCTCATCACCCGGTACGCGCAGACGCCGTACGGCGCCGGCTACGGCTTCGGGCTGACGACCTTCATCGCCGGGCTGGTCCTCATCCCGTTCTCGGTGCTGGGGTTCGTCGCCGGCAAGCTCACGCCGCGGGTCCGGACGCGGATCGCCGACCCCCTGCTCCTGGCCGGCAGCGCCGTCGTGGTCGGCGGCGGGTTCGCCCTGTTCGCGGCGGCCCGGTCGGACCTGGCCGAACTGTTCGCGGCGATGGGCGTGCTCGGCTTCGGCGTCGGCGGCTTCTCGGCCGCGATGCCCGGCGTCATCCTGGCCGTCACCCCCAAGAGCGAGACGTCGAGCGCCATGAGCTTCAACTACGTCGTCCGCAGCGTCGGGTACTCCCTGGGCAGCGCCATCGGCGGCCTGATCCTCGCCGCGGGCACCGGCCCCGGCCACCTCTTCCCCGACGACAGCGCCTACACCACCGTGGCGCTGGTCGGGATCGGCGCCATGGCGATCACGACGCTGACAAGCCTCGCTCTCGCCCGCCGGCGCTCGTCCGAGACCAACCCGTAAGTCAGATGCACTCATCCCGACACTGGAGGTTCCATGCCCAAGGGCTACTGGGTCAGCGTCTACCGCACCATTTCAGACCCTGAGAAGCTGGCTGCTTACAACAAGCTGGCCGCTCCGGCCGTCAAGGCCGGGGGCGGTCGAACCTTCGCCCGTGGCGGTAGGGTCGTCGCACACGACGCTGGAATCGCCGAGCGCACCGTCCTGATCGAGTTCGACAGCTTCGAGCAGGCCGTCGCGGCGCACGAGAGTGCGGCCTACCAGGAAGCGCTGGTCGCCCTCTCCGACGGCGTCGAGCGCGACTTCCGCATCGTCGAAGGCGTCGACTGACCAAGGTCCAGTCGGACACTCAACTTACGGCCTGGGGAGCGTTTACCAGTAACGGTTGGTTGGTCGGGGCCGTGAGACGTTGAACGGCAGATCTCGGTGGAAGACGGCCATAACCCGGCCGGGACCGTTGTAGTCGTCGACAATCTTCGTGTCGAAGCCGAGGCTGCGGTGTCGTCTGTCAACTCGTTCGAGCAGCTTCGTGGGCGGTCAGGCGGGCGACGGAACGAGAGTCGTGGGGACGGACGGACGTGCCGACCATGCCGGCTCCACTCAGCTCGGCGGCTGTCAGCCGGGCTTCGCCCAGCGACAGGTGGCGCATCTCGCGCAGGGCTCGCAACACGGGGACGAGACTGGCGTCCTCGGTCGCCAGGCGAAGCCGAGTTGCCCCGTGCTCGGCAAGGAGTGCCTGCCTGATCTCTTGGGGAGCTGGGCCTGCGCCCGTCTCGCACCACGCGTTGGGGCAGGCTTGGCATCGCCCTTCAATGCCCCAGCGCCCTTCAATGCCCCAGCGCAGCTGGCCCCGGTCGACGAACTGACCGAGATCGCGGACCAATACGCCACCACAGGCGACGCAGGTCGAGGTGACCTTCACTCCCTGGGTAGCGGTGATCATTGGTATTTCTCCCCACGGTGTCGTTCTGCCTGATCCTGCCGTAAGCACTGCAGGCCGGCGACTGGGGTATCCGCGGATCAGGGTTCGGCAGCGGGGCGTCATGCGGGCAGTGGTTCCGGTGGCGCGGTCTGGTAGCACCGTCCATCGCGGAGGAGGGCCCACAGGACGTTGACGCGGCGGCGTGCGAGGGCGAGGACGGCCTGGGTGTGGCGCTTGCCCTCGGCACGTTTGCGGTCGTAGAACTGCCTGGGCTCGTCGCAGTGTCGGATGCTGAACAACGCCGAGATGTAGAAGACGCGTTGGAGGCGGCGGTTGTATCGCTGCGGGCGTCGCAGTTTGCCGCTGATCTTTCCGGAGTCGCGGGGCACCGGGGCGACGCCGCCGAAGCCGGCGAGGTGGTCGGCGGTGCCGAAGGCCGTCATGTCGCCGCCGGTGGCGGCCAGGAACTCGGCACCGAGGATGACGCCCAGGCCGGGCATGCTGGTGATCACGTCGAAGGCGTCGTGGTCGCGAAACCGGGCCTCGATCGCCTTGTCGAGCTCGGCGACCTGCTGGTTGATGCGCGTCACCTCCTTCGCCAGTGTGTGCACCAGCTCGGCGGCCAGCTTCTCGCCGGGCAGGCAGGTGTGCTGCCGTTCGGCGGCCTGGACGGCGATCTCGGCGAGCCTGTCGGGGCGGACGACGTGGCGGTTGCGCAGCCAGGTCTCGAGCCGCTTGGCGCCGATCCGGCGGGTGGCCGCCGGGGTCTGGTAGCCGGTCAGCAAGGTGAGCGGGCCGGCATTAGTGAGATCCAGCGCCCGTTCCAGGCCGGGGAAGAGGCTGGTGAGTTGGGCGTGGAGGCGGTTGACAGTGCGCTTCCGGTCGGCGACGAGGTCCATGCGACGGCCGGTGAGAATCTTGAGGTCGGTGATGGTGTCGTCGCCGGTGCGTAAGGGGTGCAAGTCGCGGCGGACGCGAACCTGGTCGGCGATGACGGCGGCGTCCTTGGCGTCGGTCTTGCCCTCGCCGCGGTAGCTCTCGGAGGCCTGGTGGATGGCCCGGCCGGAGATGTAGTGCACCGGCTGGCCGTGGTTGAGGAGGATCGCGATGGCCAGTGCGGCTCCGCCATCAGCCAGGTCGACACCCCATGTCACCTGGTCGCCCAGAGAAAGGACCTCGGCAAGGAGCTCAAACAGTTCGGGCTCGTCATTGGCGATGCGGCGTGACAGCAGCCGACGGCCGCTCTCGTCGATCGCGACGCAGTGGTGGTGGGTCTTGCCAGCGTCGATGCCAGCCCAGATCGCGGCCATGTTGGTACCTCCGTGCAGTGTGCTACTGGTTCCTCCCACGGACGACATCGCTGTCGATTCCCTACGGAGCGATCATTCGCAATTCCTAATTGGCAGCCGAGTCGTCGTGGGGCGCCGGGCGGCCAATCGATGGAAGCCTCAAGCGGCAGAAGTTTGAAAGCCACACCCGGCACCCCTGGGTGGGTGAACCATACGAAGGGCTCACCGCCTCCCGCAGAACAACGTAGGGAAGTTTGATCAGTCTCGAAGTTTGACGGGGTTGGACTCCGTCTCATCGGGCTTTGGCCGCTCGCCGGTTCGGGAGCTGTGTCGGAGCCGGGGTCTAGGGTGCGGAGCCGTGGACGCTGCTGATCTTGACTATCGGGCCCGAACGTTGACGGGCTGCATTCCTTCGTCACGGGTGGCCCGGCTTGTCGAGCTCGGCCATGAGCGGGAGGTGGAGCTGCAGGCCGGCCGCGGGGAGTGGTTCTGCGCGCTGGGGTGGGCGCGGTTGCTGGGCGACCGGCAGCAGTACGCGCGGGCGTTGGAGGTGCTCGCCCCGTACATCGTGACGGGCTGGTGGCCGGCGGCCCAGGCCCAGGCCGAGTTGCTGGAGGGGTGGGGGCGGCCCGACGAGGCGATCGCGCTGTGCCGCCCGTACGCGGAGGCCGGGGACCGGCTGGTCCTGAATTTTTTCGCTCGCCTGCTGTCCCGTCACGGCCAGGGCGCCGATGCGTTCGCGCTGCTGCGGCCCGGAATCGATGACTGGTTCCTCGCCGAGGGCCTGGTGGACGTCGCCGAGGCCGCGGGTATGGACGAGGAGGCTGCGGCGATGTTGGAAGCCCGCATCGCCGCGGCGGTCCCGGCCTGCGACGACCCCGACTGCGGCAGGCTTTGCCTCGAACCGTCCAACGCCTTCCCTCTTCTCGCCGCCATCCGGGAACGACAGGGCCGGATCGAGGAAGCGATCGACCTGCTGCGCCGCCGGGACAGCACCTCGGTCAACGGCCGCGACGCGCTGGCCGACCTGCTGGCCCGGCACGACCGGATCGAGGAACTGCGCGCGTACGCGGCCTGCGAGTACCACGGGCACGCCGCGCAGCGCCTGGCCGAGGTCTTTGAGGAGCGCGGCGACGCGGAAGGAGCGATCACCGCCTACCGGACGTTCGCTGAAGACTCCGACGGCATGTGGCACGTGGCCGTCCCGCTGTCCGAACTCCTGGTCCGGCACGGGCGGGCAACGAGGCGATCGCAGTGATGCGCACCCTCGCCGACCGGCCGGGCGGCGCGCAGGACTGGATCGTCCGCACGCTGTGCACCCTGTACGCCGGCCAAGGCCGGGCCCACGACGGCCTGGCCTGCCTCGATGCCCTCAAGGCGCGCCGCGGCGGCAAGGAGGACTGGGACTTCTTCCGGATCCGGCTCCTTCTCATGGTGCGTCTGGGTCTGTTCGACGAAGCGATCGAGCAGGCCCAGACGCACCCCGAACAAGACACCTGGTATGCGGCCTGGTCTCTGTCCGATCTCCTCGCCACGGCCGGCCGCGCCGAGGAGGCCCTCTGCGTTCTCGAACGGCACCCGGCCTGCCACACCTCGCTCCGGGCCACGCGCCTCATCGACCTCGGCCGCATCGAGGAAGCGGTGCAAGTCCTCCAACAACGCCCGCGGCCCGCACCGGCAGACGATCCTTGGGCCGCCACCCACTCCACCGAACCGCCCCTTTGACACTGCTCCACCAGCCTCGGGTCGCTGCTGAGCGCTGTGGTCAAACTTCCTTGAGACCGCTCATACTTCGACGTTGCTGCGGCCCGGCTCCGCTGGTCCCCGATCCACGCACCGAGCCTGAGCTCCTTACGACCAGCCGGCCCCCGCCGACGGAGCTGTCCGGCAGCAGCTGGAGCCCGCGGCCGCCGACGCGGTCCGCGCGTAGGCGGCCCGAACCCGCGAACGCGCGGACCAGTTCGCCGCCGTCCTGGAGGACATCGCCGAAAACGGCCTGCCCTCGCCCGACGACCGCATCCCCTGGGAAGGCCTGCGCGAGGCGCACCTCGCCCGCCTTGCCGCGCAGCGGCCGGCCGTCGCCTGATGCCCCAAGGACATGGGCCCCGCCGTGCCCGCATCGCTTTCTCCGACTTGGCCGCCGAACAGCTGGAGAACCTCACCGGCGAAGCAGACATCCACGCCCTGGACCGCGCCCTGGTCGTCATCTGCGTCGACCCCGGGATCGGCGCCCCGGTCCCCGGCGACACCGCCGGCCCCCAGCTGCGCCAGTACTCCGACGACATCGAAGCCGTCCGCATCCTGTACTTCGGCACCGCCCTGCGTACGGTGGTCGTTGTCGCTTGCATCGAAATCTGATCCGGAGCGTTGCCGCCGCCGGAGGTGTATGCCCGTCCAGGCCGCTGAGTCAGGGACGTGATGTCGTCATGGCGCCCGGTGTCCCGTTCGGCGTGGTGGAGGGTGGGGTAGCCGGGCGGGGCGAGGGTGCCGCGGGCGTCGGTGAAGCGGTTGCGCACTGCGCGGGCGGGACCCGCCCGGGGCATCACGGCCGTCCGCGGGTGGGTGTTCACCGGCAGGACCCACGAGGCTGCAGGCTTTTTTCGCGGGTCGCGACAACCTCGGGTGGGGCCGCACGTCTGGTGGGGTGAAAGGCGGTTTCCGGGACGGGATTTCCAGTCCCGGCGCTGCCCGACTGTCAGCGTTGTCTCTGAACTCTTTGGAGTCGTTTCCTATGCGGCATTCCCGCGCCAAGAAGTCGAACCGTTCCCTGCGCACCTGGGTGCTGGGGTCGGCCGCCGGTCTCGCCCTGGTGGCGGGCGGCGGCATCGCCGCTCAGGCGGCCACCGCCGGCCACGCGCACCCGGCCAAGTCGGCACCGGCCGACCCGAAGCCCGTGCCGTCCACCCCGGGGACGCAGACCTCTGCCGACAGCGAGCCGACTCCGGTGCCGGGTGATGCGAGCGGCAAGCCCTACCCGAAGCCCGTGCCGTCCACCCCGGGGACGCAGACCTCCGGCGACAGCGAGCCGGTTCCGGTGCCGGGTGATGCGAACGGCAAGCCCTACCCGGGTAACACCGGCCGCTGAGCCACCGACCATGGGTGTGGCCGGGCCGGGCCGGACCGGAGCCGGCCCCGCCACACCCCTGATCTGAACGAGGACGATGCAGCTCACCCTTGCCCTGCCCTGGTGGGCCCGGCTACTGCGCCGCGCCCGGACCACCACCTCCGCTCCGGCGTCGGACGCGCCGCACCCCGGCCGGCGATTCCGGCATCTGCGTTCGGTGGCCGACCGGGACGGCGAGGAAGGTTCCCCCACACTCGCCGATCTGTACCGGACCCGGCGGCTCGACATGGTCCGGCTGGCGGTCTTCCTGGTGGACGACCTGCACACCGCCGAGGACGTCGTCCAGGATGCCTTCGCCGCCGTCTGCCGCCGGCACGGCGAACGGCTGGACGACCTCCAGGACGCATACGCCTATCTCCACACCGCGGTGGTCAACGCCGCCCGCTCGGTGCTGCGCCGGCGGCGCACCGCGCGCGCGTACACCCCGCCGTACCAGGGCCCGGGAGCACCGGTCGACGAACTGCTGCTGCTCGCCGAGGAGCACCGGCAGGTCTTCGACGCGCTGGCGCACCTCACCGCGCGCCAGCGCGAGGTACTGGTCCTGCGTTACTGGTCCGACCTGAGTGAGGCGCAGATCGCCGAGACCCTCGGCGTGTCCCGTGGCACCGTCAAGTCCACCGCGAGCCGCGCGCTCGCCACACTGGAAAAGCTCTTGGAGGTGGACCGATGAGTACCCGGGCGCCGCTCGAGGAACGGCTGCGCGCTGCGCTTGAAGCACGCGGGCAGCTCATCAGCGCCCACGACCTGTCACCGGCTCGCCCGCCTGCTGGAAGGACCTGGGGGACACGCCGGATGCGGCGGGTGCTGTCCGTTGCCGTAGCCGCCACTGCGGCGGCTGCAGCCGCCGTCGTCCTCCTGCTGTCCTCCAACACCCCGGACCGCCCCCGCCCGGCACCGCCCGCACAGCATTCCAGCCCCACCGTCGCCCCTACCTCCACCGACCCGCACCTGGTACCCTCCGCCGTCCCGTCCGTGCCCTGATGCTGTGACCGGCAAGGTTCCGGCAGCGGCCGCGATGCGCGGGCGGCTGTGGCACCGTGGAGAAGTCGGCCCGCCGCTTTCCCCCGTAGCGGCGGGCCGGCCTGTTCCCGGACCAGAACTCTGGATGGAGGGCTGCCGCCGCACCCCGCGCGGGACACCCGTTCGGGCTATGGCGGCTGTTACGCACGTTCGCGGGCTGGACCGCCGGCTCTCGATAGCACTGCCTGGCGGGTATCCCGGGACGGGCCCAGCCGCGTTCCACGCTCGAGGGCAGCTGAATGGTGAGCTCACCGGTCCGCGCCGGGTGGGCGAGCGTGGCCCGGACGCGTGGTTCAGGGCCTGGCGCGTGTGAGCCTTGCTCACCTGCAGTGTGTCGCCCTGCTGTTCCAGGCGAACCCGTGCCGTGCCCACTCGGCGGCGGTGCGCAGCCGCGCGATCGTCAGAGCCGGTCGCGCCTCACGGGCATACAGGGCCAGCGCCTCACGCTCCGGGGGCCCGGCAGCAGGTCCCCAGGCGGGTGGGCGGCTGGACACAAGCGGTGTCTTCGCAACCACTTCACGCTCCCGGAGGGGCACCGACGAAATGCGGCATTCGAAGTGACGGAATGCGAAGCGTGGGCGGGCGGGCCGTAGGGGTCGCCCGCCCGGCCGGCAACACGGGACGTTTTCGAAGGTCCCGGGCCGCATATGCGGAGTGCGGGCACGCGCCGGCTCTTAACCCCAGCAGGCTGACGCCGCGATGGACCTGTGAATGCGGCCCCCGCCGGATCGCTCGGCGGGGACCGCTGCGGGTGCGTCTGTCGGCTGGTCACAGCACTGTCACCGGGCGGGTTTGGGGGTTGTCGCTATTGCTCTGGTAGACCGTGTCGCCGCTGTAGACGGCGGTGATGGTGTGGGTGCCTGTGGTGCGGAAGGTGGTGATGAGGCCTGCGGCGGCGCAGTGTCCGAGGGCGGGCAGCAGGCGGCGGGTGCCGAGGGGGGTGTGGGTGGTGGTGTCGGTGAACGTCACGGTGCCGGTGGGCCTGGTCGTGGAGCCGGCGCCGGGGCAGACCAGGTCGCTGAGCACGACCGGCAGGCCGGTCAGGGTGCGTTGCGGGATCGCGGTCAGGAGGGTGGTGACGGGCTTGCCCGGGGTGTAGGTGATGGTCACCTGCGCCGCCCCCGACGCAGGTCCGGAGATACCGCCCGCCGGGACGAGGTCCGACCCGCCACCGCCACCGCCGGGGCCTCTGGTGCCCTCCCCGGAGAGAAAGTTGCAGCCTCCTCCTCCGCCGCCGCCGAACCAGCCGCCTCCACCGCCACCACCGCCGAGGTTGCCGCCGGCCCGGCCGCCGGCACCGGCCTGGCCCGTGGCACCGGCGGTACCGGTGCTGTCGGGGCAGAGGGCTCCCCCAGCGCCGCCGGCTGTCTGGGTCCCGCCACCACCGCCCTGGCCGCCGTCCGGTCGTTCGCCGCCAGGCTGTCCGGTGTCTCCGGCGGCTCCGCCGGTTGCCTCGGGGACGGGGATCGTAGCGACTCCGGCACCTCCTCCGCCGCCGCCCCCGCCGACGATGAGGCGGGGGTCGGTGCCGGGGACGCCGGTCAGGACACAGCCGGCGTTGGCCGAACTGCACGTGCGGATGTCACTCGAACCGCCGCCGGCACCGCCTGGAAGGAACGGGATCGGACCGTTGCTGATGCCGCCGCCGGTGTCGACGTTGACGTAGAGGGTGCTGTTGGGCGTCACGTTGAGGGTGCCGCTGACGGTGGCGCCGCTTCCGCCCGCGCCGCCGTTGGGTCCGTTCTGGCCTGCGGCGCCGGTGGCCGTGACGGACAGTTGGGTGATACCGGCGGGGACGGTGAAGGGCTGGTTGGCGCCGGCGTTGAAGGTGGTGGTGACGGGCGCCGCCGCGGCGGGCGCCGCCGTGGGCAGCACCAGCGCCGCGGCCGGAAGTACGGCAGTGGCGAGCAGGACAGCGCCGCGGCGGGTCACGCGCCCCGGCCGCCCGCCGACGGTTGTGCCACCGCGCCGTCCGGACACCGCAGGCCTCGGGATCAATTTCATGAAAGGGACTCCTCGACAGGGGCGCGGCACCACAGCGCGCCACGGACTTCGGTCGATGTGCCGGCCCCGCATTCAGGAGACCGCCTGGTGATCTAGCCACATCCATTCGCTGCGGCACCCCGAACACACCGTCGTACGGCGTTATGATCAACCGGCCAGCGCACATCGCCATCCGAACCAATGCCCGCGTCCGCTACTCCCCGCCGCCCTCCGGCCAGTTCACCCGGGAACCTGCACTTCTCAGCACGGGAAGTCCTCACGGCGCACCCTACGTTTTCGCAGGTCAACGTATTCCGTCGGTAGCCCTGTGCGGAGGGTTGCCGACCCGGCTTGACTCAGGTCGCGGACCGCCCGGTGACCGCGGCGACTGGACGAGAACGGACGAGGGTGCGGCCGGCACTGGGACACGACAGTCGGGCCCGCTTGGGCTTGCGGCCGGCTCGTCGGCGCCGCCAGGATCGGCTGCATGATCAAGGGTGTGATGTTCGACTTCTCCGGGACCCTCTTCCGGATCGAATCGGCCGCGCAGTGGCTGCGCGCGGTGGCAACGAAGGCCGGTCTGGACGTGCCCGAGGGTGAACTCGACGCGTGCGTCAGCCGGCTGGAAGAGTTCGGGGCTCAGCCCGGAGGGGTTCCTCCGCGCACAGTGCCGCCCCGTCTGGAGGCACTGTGGCGGGAGCGCGATCTGACCGCCGAACGACACCGGGCTGCCTTCACAGCCCTTACCCGGGAAGCGAAGCTGCCTGCGGCTGACCTGGCCGAGGCCCTGTATGAACGTTCCCAGGTGTCCGGGGCATGGCTGCCTTATCCCGACACCGAGGAAACCCTCCGCGCCCTGCGCGGGCGAGGCATCCCGGTCGCTGTCGTCAGCAACATCGGCTGGGACATGCGCCCTGTCTTCCGCGACCACGGTGTCGATGACCTCGTGGACGCCTACTTCCTCTCCTTCGAGTGCGGGGTGAAGAAGCCCGATCCCCGGATCTTCCAGATGGCGTGCGACAAGCTCGGAGTGGCGCCCGGCGATGCACTCATGGTGGGAGACGAGCCTGTTGCGGACGTCGGAGCTGCCACGCTGGGGTGCCGGGTCCACCTAGTCGATCCCTTGCCCGTTGACCAGCGTCCCGGCGCGCTGGCCGAGGTGCTCCAGCTCCTCTGACGTGCCCGACCGGGGCGATTTTCGGCGCGATGTTGAGGGCCCGGCGACCGAACGCCGCCCAGTCCTCGGGCTCGATACCGCGCAAACGTACCCGCTTACCAGTCCGGAACGAAGTCATCCCCTATCCGATCACGCCGCAAGATGCGATGCACAGGCCCTCCCGACCCGGGCCTGAACTGTCTCGTCATGCCGGCGGAGCCAGACAACTTGGTACGCCAGTGGAGCCCCGAAACGCTGGTGCGCCGGCGCCCAAAGAAGCGCTTACAAACAGCCCGCAGGCCGCCGGGCATCCCGGGCAGCAGGAATGCGGGCACGACCCAGGCCTCAAGGACAGCTGGGCCCAAGATTTTTTGCCGGTTGATGCTCCTGCCGAGGCCGAGAAAGGAAGATGCACACTACGAGCTTGAGGAGCAGCCCTGTACCCCGTCCGACTGGGACCACGACGCGGTGCTGCCCAACCCGATCGGGGAGCGGGACGAGCCGGGCCCGTTGTGGGTGACCGAGCCGCCCCTGCGTCTGCTGCTGCGGATCTCCAGCCCGAAGCACGGGCCGTGCCCCCCCGGCAGATTCACGAGTCGTGGACGTCCGGGGCCACCGAGGGCCTCCTGGAGAAGTTCCGCATCATCCGCAAGGACGCCCGGGACCGGGCCATCGCCGAGGATGACGAGGTGACACTGGAGTACATCAAGGTCATGTACTCCAAGTTCGTCTCGACCATGGGGGAGTCGAACTACAACCGCGAGCTGTACCGCACCGACTGGATGCACCTGATCCGCTCCCAGGCCTGGCCTTCGCGAACCTCTGGTGGAAGGCCCACCGCGCCTACGACGAAGGTCTCATGGTCGTCCGCGCCATGGGCACCGACGAACTGCACGTGGCCGGTGACTGGCGGGCTGTCTTCCCCGAGGGGCGCGGTGTGACCGAGGTGAAGGTCAAGGACGTCTACACCGTCGGCGACGCCGGCCCCATGACTGCGGAAGAGGCCTGACATGCCCGAGCGCAACCTCGACTTCGGCAAGTTCGGCGCCCGCGGCATCAAGGGCCACGAAGCCGTCGCCCGCCGGCTCGACGCCCTCGCCGGATACGTCGCCACCCCGATCACCGCCCGCCGTGGCCTGCTCGCCCGCCTGCACTACCTCACCCGCAGCGACCACGCCCGTGCCGCCGCCGCGGCCGCCGGCCTGACCGCGACGCCCCGCACCATCCGGGCCTGGCTCGCCGGCACCCGCCAGCCCTCCCGTGCCAACCTCGCCGCGATCGAGCAGGCGTACCGCGCGGTGCGGCGGGAGAACGTCGCCCGCTATCTGCTTGCCCGCCTCAACCGCGACGGGCGCGGCACCCGCGTGGAGTTCCACCCGCTCAACCAGTCGCAGGTCTCCCGGCCCCAGCAGCGGGCCGTGGCGTACCGGACGCTGAACGTGCGGCGGTGGGATCGGATCGTCGCGGCGCGGGTCGCCGACGATGACGACGCGCTGGACAACGCCTGGGTTGATGACGCGGTGGTCGATCTCGGCTCCCAGTGGGGCCAGTACGAGTACGTCACCAACATCGGATTCGCCGCCTGAGCGTGAGCGGCTGGCCCGCGACCATTTACCGGGTACCCGGTACGATCGACCCGCGGGTGTCACATAAAGCTTGACGACGAAGGGCCCCCTCCCCGGGCTCCACCCCGGGTCAGGGACCCTCCATCCGCGCTCTAGGCCGTGTATCGGAAGTGAATCTTGCACATAGGGTGTCGGAATGTCACTGAGCCACATAGCACTCTCGTCTGGACGTTCGATCGAGCTCACC
>NZ_JBSHAF010000048.1:0-18609 GCF_053611365.1 Streptomyces sp. NPDC054813
GTGGGTCGGGTACATCCTCCACCCGGACGTCCCGCCGCCCTTGCCAGGTCACTGCTTTCATGGCTCGCACTCCCTTTCTCACCTGCGCGCAAATTGCGTCGCCGGCCCTTGGTCGTCTCCGTCGCAACGCGCACGGAACGAAACCCGTCGGGCCCGACAGGAGATCCACCGCCATAGGTGGCTTCGGCGTCGTACGTAGAGCGGATCCCGCCGGCCGTGACCTGCCCTATGGGGATGAGAAGCCAGGCCCGGGCTTCCCCCGGAGCCTCGACTTCGGGGGCCTTTGTTATCGGACCGTCGGCGGGTTGCGCCGAATAGGCCCGGAGGGATCCCCGCCGCGGCCGGGAATCAGCCGCTCAAGCGGCTGCGCAGCAGTGCCTTGCCCAGGTCCGCGCCCCTGCGGCTGTCAGCCTGTGCCTTGGTGAACAACTCGACAAGTTGTGCGTCCTTCGCCCGCTCGGCGTCCTTGAGGTAAGTGTCCAGCCGCAGAGCGTTGTCCATGCAGCTCTCGACGTACCAGAGAAGGTTGTAGTCCTTGTCGGCAGTTCCGGTGATGCCTCCGGTCTCCGTGGTGCTCGCCATCGTCATCACTCCGTCCGTTGTGTTGATGCGGGTGTCAACCTGCCGGCCCTGTCTGCCGGACTGGCCGAGTACCCCGGAGGGACACGACGCACCACGAGAGCCGGTCGCCATGGCGACCGTACCCACCCGAAAGTGCGGCGGTTGCCCGGCACAGCCAACTGTGCGGCGGCGAATTTCCCGCCGCTGTCCGCGGCGGCCTCTATGTCATTGGGCAGGGAGCGGAGCCCTGGGGCCTCGGTTCGCCCGCTACGGCCTGCCGGGTCCCGCCGCGGCTTTCGCCCCTCTCCGGGAGGCTCCAGCACTTCCACGTGCCGCCGCGCGCCCTGGCCTCCGCCGCCGTCACGCTCGGCGTGGACGAGCCCGTCGCCGCGGAGTCCCGCACCGCCCGCGGGCGCGCGGTGAACCGCCGTCCGGATGAAGCCTGAGCAGGCCCGCGTGCAGCGCCCGTACTCACGCACCACGGACCGCCGAATCGTGACACCAGCCACGCCCGATCGGACGCCTCAAAAAAATCCTGTTGCGTGCTCGCAGGCGTGGACGGAGAACTGGTGGGCACACGGCGGTTCGGAGGTTGACAATAATGATTCCCTTGCTTCTCGTTCTTCTGCTGGCCCTGATTCTCTTCGGTGCGGGTTTCGCGCTGAAAATTCTATGGTGGGTCGCGATCGTCGTGCTTGTCGTGTGGCTCGTCGGCTTCGTCGCACGTCCGAAGGGTGGGAGTGGCCGCTGGTATCGCTGGTAGTTGACCAGCGAAAGTTTTTCCCGCGCAAAGGGCCGGAGAGAGTCATGAAATCCGGCTTGAATACGGGGCGTGCAACCCTGGATGCGGGGCACTCGCAACCAAGGCGGTCGAAGAAACCGCTGTGTTCGACGTACGGAAAAGGAGGATCGGCGGGAACCCCTGCCGTCCTCCGTTTACCGGAGGAGTTGTTTTCGCGTGACTGAGAATGTATGGAGTTACAAGTCGACCGCGGGTCGTCTGGCCGACGCCGACCTCACCGGATACAAGGTCGAGGCCACGGACGGCAGTATCGGCAAGGTCGACAAGCACTCCGACGAGGTCGGTGACGCCTACCTGGTGGTCGACACCGGTGTGTGGATCTTCGGCAAGGAGGTCATGCTCCCGGCGAGCACGGTCGTGAGCATCGACCCGAACGAGAAGAAGGTCTTCGTCGGCCTCGCCAAGCAACAGATCAAGGACGCACCGGAGTTCGACCGGGAGAAGCACCTCGGCGACCCGGGTTACCGCGACGAACTGGGCACCTACTACGGCCCGGGTGGCGCCCCGTTCGGCGGCCCGCAGGTCTGATCCGACGCCCGCTCCGAGCACCACGGCCCCGGGACTCTGCGACGAGTCTCGGGGCTCTCGCGTGCCCGGGGGTGCAAGTTCAGGCGATGAGCGACGATCTGGAACGGAGACCACTCACATCGCCTATGGCCGCCGCCGCTCAGGCTCTCCACGCGACCGACCTACCAGGCCGGGGCCGCGTGGAGGACCAGAGACCTGCCCGTCCGAAGTGTCAGGGGACGTCGGTGAACTTGAACTCGTCGGCGTGGTCGCCACTCCCGCCGTCGAAAGTCCGGACCCACTGGTCCTGGTCGCGGCGGAGTGGTCGAACTGACCGGGGAACCGCAGCCGCGTCAGTGCCCCGTACGTCGGCAGGTGCCGCCGGCTGATCCCGTTCGGTGCCGCCCGGTTACGCGGGCCGCCTCCGGTGCGAGCAGGAGGCCGGCGAGACCATGAACCGGGCGGGCCGAATCGAGCACTGCGAGGCGAATCCGACGAGGCAGCCGGCTCTTTCCCCATCGGCCTCCGCGGTCACGACGTTCATCGGACAGTCGAGCAGGTCGGTGATGGGATCAAGGTCGGTCACGGTACTCGGCTCCCGCTCCAAGAGATCGCATACTTCGGGTCACTCCGCACCCTGTCGGGGTGCGGTTGCGGTGTCGGGGTGTTTGCAGAAGTGTCCGCTATGCCGTGTGAGGTCCATTTCGTCGGGCACCCGGAGCAGTGACGCATTGGTCGGGTGTGCCCTGCGAGGTCCGCCCGTGAGGCGCCCCCTCGCATTGAGCCACCCGACGGGCGAGTTCGGTGACACGCTCGGGGCGCGGGCTGCGAGGTGTACGTGTGATCGACATGACGACCCGGAACGACAGCGAGGACGGTTCGGTGCCGGCCCCGTGGCGGGTGTACACCCCCCAGCACGACACCGAGTTGTTGACCCAGGCCCTGGACCGGGAGCCCGTGTCCGCGGGAGCAGCTGTCCTGGACATGGGGACCGGTGCCGGTGCCCTCGCGCTGGCCGCGGCCCGGCGGGGCGCCCGTGTCACCGCCGTCGACAGGACCTACCGGGCGGTCCTCGCCGCCCGCTTCAACGCCCGGCTCGCCCGGCTGCCCGTCGAAGTCCTCCACGGTGACCTCTTCGGCCCGGTCACCGGCCGCCGGTTCGACCTGGTCGTGAGCAATCCGCCCTACGTCCCGGCGCCCGGGTCCGTCCCACGCCATCGCGCCGCGGTGGCGTGGGACGCGGGTGTCGACGGACGCCTCCTGCTGGACCGGATATGCCGCCGCGCGCACACGTCACTGGTTCCCGGCGGGGTGCTGCTGCTCGTGCACTCCGCGCTGTGCGGCATCGCACCCACCCTGGCCGCGTTGGAGCGGTCGGGACTCGAAGCCCGGGTGACCGACCGGCGTCTGGTGCCGTTCGGTCCGGTGCTCCGCTCGCGCCGGTCGTGGTTGCACGAGCGGGGGCTCGTCGACGCCGGCGAGGAGAAGGAAGAGCTGGTGATCATCCGTGCCGAACGAATCCACTGAACAATCGCACCGCGTCACGTTGACGAGCGATGGACCCATCCTTGTCGAAGGACCGGTCGAGGTCATCCTCGACGACGGGCGCACGGTGCGTTCGGACCGTTTCACCGTCGCGCTCTGCGTCTGCCGGCGCAGCCGGGCCTATCCCTGGTGCGACACCAGCCACCGCGCCCGGCAGAAGAGGCGGATCGCATGACCAGCACCGCACCGGCCGTCCACGACCGCGCCGCCGGCCCCGCGCCGCCGCGGAGCAGGGGCGAACTCTCCCGCACCGTATGGCAGTCGCTGACCTGTCCCGCCGGGACGCCGCTGTCGCAGCGGGTGACAGCGGTGCACGCGGACCCGTACGGGGACGATCTGCAACTCGCGCTCTACCTCTGCTACGAACTCCACTACCGGGGCTTTCCCGGCGTCGACCCCGGGTGGGAGTGGGAGCCCGGCCTGCTGCGGCTGCGGGCGGAGATGGAACACCGCTTCCTGTCCGCACTCCGCGCCGACGCCGGCCCGCCCAGAAAGGCGGAAGAAGCCCTCGCGGACCTCCTAGTGGAGCCTGTCGACGCCGACGGGCCCTCCCACTTCCTCAAGAATCGCGGAGAGTTGTGGCAGTTCCGCGAGTACGCGGCCCAACGCTCCCTCTACCACCTCAAGGAAGCCGATCCGCACGCCTGGGTCATCCCGAGACTGACGGGACGCGCGAAGGCCGCGATGGTCGCGGTGGAGTACGACGAGTTCGGCGCCGGGCGGGCCGAGCGCATCCACGCCCGGCTGTTCGCCGACCTGATGGCCGACCTCGATCTGGACACCACGTACGGACGTTACGTCGACTCGGCCGGTGCGGAGATGCTGGCCAGCGTCAACCTCATGTCCCTGTTCGGACTCCACCGTGCGCTGCGCGGGGCGCTGGTGGGTCACTTCGCAGCCGTGGAGACCACCTCGTCGCCCGGCTCACGGCGCCTCGCCCACGGGCTGCGACGGGTCGGTGCGGGCCCTTCAGCGGTCCACTTCTACGCCGAGCACGTGGAGGCCGACGCGGTCCACGAGCAGATCGTCCGACGGGACGTCGTCGGCGGTCTCCTTGAGACGGAGCCGGCTCTCGACGGCGACGTCGCCTTCGGCGTCGACGCCACCGAATGGACCGAGAAGCGGCTCGGCAGCCACCTCCTCACCGCTTGGCGCAACGGCCGTACCTCGCTGCGCACCCCGCTGTGACCGCTCTAGCCGTTCCTCGTCGTCGGCCTGATTGCCGGCATCCGCGAGGTGCTCACGTGACGGCCGGGCGGAGAAGTCCGTCCGGTGGAACGTCGAGGGCAGCGAACTGCTCATCCTGGCGGGGCTGATCCTCGTGATGGCGACAGCGGCGTACGTGTGGCGGCGCTCGACGCGGCCGGGAGACTACATCCCGCTCCAGGAGGCACGGCGCTCCCCGTCGCCGGAGCCGTCACCCACGCCGGTGCGCGGGTCCTGATCCGTCACCTTCCGCCGCCAAGGCCGCCCGCACCCGCTGCTCCTCGCGAGCAGAGCCGACGTCCCGTTCCAGGGGGGTGCGGCTCACGGCCGTCGCGAGGTCTTCCAAGGCCCGCTTCTGCAGTTCCGCCTCGCGCCGCACGACCTGGCTCCGGTCCCCGGCGGTGGCGTCCTCCCACGCGTGGAGCGCCTCCTCCACGCTCCCCCAGTCCGGATTCCTGTGCTCTCGCACGTCGACTGCCGCCCGCGAAGTGTCCGCCTCCAGGGCCTCGGCGAACCGCTCCGCCTCGGAGACGAAACGGCTGTCGGCCCGCGGGACGTGGCTCTCCATGAGCATCGCCGCCCGGCCGAACCCCTTGAGCGCTTCCTGCGCCTCCTCCGCCTCGCGCGACGTCAGACCCCTGGGGCGGACCGGTTCCTGCCTCGCCCGGTCGTATGCCTCCTGCCAGGCGGCCCGTGCCTCCCTGCTCGCCAGCAGTGCCCTGCGCATGTCGGCGCGATGCTCCCGGGTCGGTTCGGCATAGCTGCGGAGCACCGCGGCCGCGTAGCGGCCGTTGGCGGCGAGCCAGTCCGCAAGCCGGCCCGGCAGTCGGGGTGTCTCCCATGCGGGGAACACCACGTACGCCAGCATGGCCAGGGCCCCGCCGAGCAGGGTGAGCACCACCCGCTCCGGGACCGTCTGCTCCCATGCCTGGCCGCCCATGCCGAGCAGGAAGACGACGTACGCGGCGGTGAAGCACTGGGAGTAGGCGTAGCCGGTACGGTTCAGCGTGTACGACAGGCCCGCCGAGACCACCGCCAGGGCGCCGAACGCATGGGCGTCCGGGCCCAGGGCCCGCACCATCCCGGTGGCGAGCGCGACCCCCGCCAGGGTCCCGGCGAGACGGGCCACCGCACGCGCGTACGTCCGGTGGAAGTCCGGCCGCATCACCATCACCGAGGCGATGGGCGCCCAGTAGCCGTGGCCCAGGGGTAGCCGGGCGGCGATCAGATAGCCGAGCGTGGCCACCGCCGCCAGGCGGACGGCGTGCCGGAACACCGGCGAGTCCCGGCGGAGCTCACGGCGGACCGCCCGGACGACGACAGGGACCAGCCGGAACATTGTCGGGCGCACCAGGAGCTGGGCGCCCGCGGGGCCGGGCGGCGTGGGCGTCCTCCCGCGCGCGCCGCCGCTCCCGGCGATCTCCAACGCCTCGCCGAGCAGTTCCACGAGCCGCTCGGCGGCCTGCCGCGCGGGGCCCTCCAGTACCTCGTGCTCCTCGTCGACACGCAGGACGTCCGTGCTCCCGGGCGGCACCTCGGCGGGAGTGCCGCGGCGGATCGAACGGGCGGCCGCGTCCAGGACGTCGGCGGCCGCGTCGAGCAACTCCCGAGCGCGGTCCCGCCCGGGTCCCTCCGCCGGGGCGCCGACGTCCGGGTCGGCGAGCGCGGCGACGACCGGCCGGATGCGCTCGGCGAGTCCCCGGGGGCCGTGGAGGACGGAGGGACGGGTGCGGGCCTGTGACGGTGTCACGGCGGCCGCGTCCCGGGCCGTCATCAACGGCTCCGGGTCGAACGGGGCGGTCGGGTCGTGCCGCAACCGGCGGGCGTAGTCCGCCACGGCGGCCAGGGCGTCGGCGAGCGCGTCACGATGCGCTCCCCAACGCCGGATCGGGAACAGCAGGATCAGCACGGCCTGCGTCACGCCCCCGAGTGCGATGACCCCGGCGTGCTCCAGGGCTCGCCCGACGCTCGTGGGCAGGGTGATGGTCACCAGCATGCTGCCGACCGTCGTCGCTGCGACGATCCCAGCGGTGGACCCGACGGCCCACGCCATCCCCGCGGCAAAGGCCCATACGGCCAGCAGCGGGAGGAACGTCACGAGTCGCCCCGCGGCCAGGTAGCCCACGAAGGTGCTGAGCGCCAGACCCGCGCCCGCGCCGAGCGCGATCACCTTGCGTGGACGCCAGGTGCGCTGGAAGGTGGCCCCACCCGCGGAGTACGCACCGAGGGCGGCGGACGCGGCATACGCAGGGGAGACCAGCCACAGCGCCGGCCCGACGACGATCGCCACCCCAGCGGCCGTGCGCAGCGCCAGCAGGGGCTCCAGCCGCGTCTCCTCGATCGTGAGCCCGGATCGCACGACCTCCCCGAAGGTCCGCAGCCACGTCACGGGTGTGAGCCTAGCCGGAACACCCTGCCGGGTCGCGTCGGCCTGGTCGAGGTGCGGCAGCCGTCGGGCAAGGAAGCTCCCACACGCCCCGCGCACCGGCCGGCGGCCGCAGCCGCTGGACGGGGTTCAGCCACTGCGGACACTGCGGGACGCGGCCCGGGGTCGACTACCGCTTGTGGCCGTTCCCGTGTCCGTTCGGATGCAGGACCACCTTGGTCCAGCCCTCGTCACGGGCGTCGAAGTGCTCATAGGCGGTGGGGGCCTCGTCCAGGCTGAGTTCGTGGGAGACGACGAAGCTCGGCTTCGCCTTCTCGCCGGCGATCAGATCCCGCAGCGCCCGGTTGTACCTCTTCACCGGCGCCTGCCCGGTGCCCATGTGCTGGCCCTTGAACCACATCATGCCGAAGTCGATCGGGACCTTGCCCTGCGCCTCCAGCTCCCCCTGGGCCTCCGCGCCGCCGGGGTCCTGGGGCAGGAACACGCCCACCACGCCGATGTCGCCCGTGAACCTGACCGACTCGATCAGGCCGTTGAGCGTGAGGCTGGCGTCCTCGTGTCCCTCGGGGTCGTGCGCCTGGTAGCCGACGCACTCACAGCCGTTGTCGGCGCCCAGACCGAGGGTGGCCTCCTTGACGACCTCCGCCGGCTTCTGCTCGGCGGGGTTGATCGGGATGGCCCCGATCTCCTCCGCCTTGCGCAGCCGGTCGGGCTGGTGGTCGGCCACCCAGACGCGCCCGGCGCCCTTCAGGAGGGCGGAGTAGGCCGCCATCAGCCCGACGGGGCCGGCCCCGAAGACGATCGTCTGGTCACCCGGTTTGACGTGGGCCATCTCGGTGGCGTGATAGCCGGTGGGGAAGATGTCGGAGAGCATCACGTAGTCGGTCTGCCGCTCGGCGGCGTCCTCACCCAGACGCAACGCGTTGAAGTCGCCGTAGGGCACGCGCAGAAGTTCCGCCTGGCCGCCCTGGTAGGGGCCCATGTCGGCGAATCCGTAGGCGGCTCCGGCGAGGGCCGGTTCCGGCTGCATGGTCAGGCAGTAGTTGGTCAGACCCCGCTCGCACTGCTTGCAGAAGCCGCAGGCGATGTTGAAGGGCAGAACCACATACTCGCCGACCTGGACCTTGCGGACGGCCGAGCCGACCTCCACGACCTGGCCCATGTTCTCGTGTCCCAGGGTGCGGCCGGACTCGAACGAGGTGCGGCCCTCGTACATGTGCAGGTCCGAACCGCAGATGTTGGTAGTGGT
Organism: Streptomyces sp. NPDC054813; assembly: GCF_053611365.1. Lineage (NCBI taxonomy): Bacteria > Bacillati > Actinomycetota > Actinomycetes > Kitasatosporales > Streptomycetaceae > Streptomyces > Streptomyces sp. NPDC054813. The sequence continues at coordinate 8,257 of NZ_JBSHAF010000048.1, forward strand.
GATCTTGACGATGATGTCGCAGGGGTGTTCGATCTTCGCGTCCGGTACGTCCTTCACGGTCACCGTTCGCGGGCCTTCATATACCGCTGCTTTCATGATCGCTTCCTTCGGTGCCGCGGCATGACCGCAGCACGGGTGCGATGGCGACGGCGTACCGAGCCTGACACCCGGGAGTTGGTGCGACGGGGTCCACGGCTCCGGCATGCCTCCGTGGGCCGTTCACCCGGTTCAGGTGGAACGGCGGTGCCGCCGTGGGCCTGCCCGGCAGAGCTTCGGCGCTCAGGCGGCGTGCCGTCCGAGTCCCCGTCGGCCCCCGACGCGAAACAGCCACGCACCGATCGATCAGCGGAATCTTCATACGCGGACGACCACCAACCACCGATCACCGATCACCGATCACCGACTCAGGTCGCCAGCTGGTCACCGTCGTCGTCCTGGAGCATGTGACGGCGTTCCTGTTCCCGTTTGGAGTAGGCGGCTGCCCGGATCGCCTCGTCGCTCTCCAAGCCCGTTCCCAGCGCGCCGCCCACCGTGGCGACCGAAGCGACGAACCAGGACAACGTCCAGTATTCCGCGGCGTGAAGCGGGGTTCGTGTCGTGGAGGCGAACACTTGGCCGTTGAGGATGAACAGGGCCCACACCAAGTTGATGACGATCAAACCCACGTAGCAGACGAGCACCCCGATACCCACCGTCATGACCGTCGAGGCGTTGTAGAGCCTCGCCCTCTGCCTCGCCTCCCGCGAGACCTCTGCTGATCGATGCCACAGCTGCGCGTCCACGATCAGCCAGCCGATCATGAGCGCGACGGACCCGACCGTGGCGATCACGAGGCGTGGCGTGCTCAGGGACTCGGCCAGGTTCCAGATGGTGGAGTTCACGGTGGCGACCGCTCCCGTGGCGAGTGCGGCCGCCAGGGCTTTAGACAAGCCCGGCACCAACCGCCACGGCCGGTTGGCACGGACCATACCGACGAGCACCCTCAGGTAACCGCGCGGCCCGCTGACGACGTACCGAAGATCAGCGGTCTCGTCCTCACCGACCTGGCCCGGGTGAATAGGCGCGAGACGACTGACGAAGGGCCCCAGCAGCGGCTGACTCTGCGGAGGTCCTTCAGCCCCGGTGGCCCGCGGGCCCGCCAAGCTGAGCACGGCTTCTTCCACGGCGCGCCGGGCTCTCGTCTGCAATCGCAAGCCCCCCAGCGGAGGAAGAGACAGCAGCGCCAAACCGTGTTCGTGACTCAGATCCACAACGAGCTTGTGCCCGTGTGAGTGCAGCGGAAGGTCGGTGAGGGCCACGACGATGTCCCAACTCTCCGCTCTTCCGCGGTCCATGATCCGGCGCATCAGGGTGGGCGGGTCCTCGGTCCCCGCGGTGAAGGGCTCACTGACCACCTCGACGTCGAACCGTCGCCCCTGGCCAGACTTGTCGGCGAGCCGAGCAGGAAGTATCCGGGCCATGCGCTGCGCGATCTCCGTGGGCGCGTCGGGATCCGCCAGGAGAGTCACGACCGTAACGCCCTGAGACGACACCCGCATGACTCCTTCTCGTCGGCTGCCCGCGCGATCGCCCGTGCCCACAGGATGCCCCCGAGGTATCGCCGACGCCGCGTGACACGCTGGCCCCTGCCAGCAGGTGCAGGCGGTACGGGCGGGTTCGACACCGCGGCGTTCGGCCTCGTCAGCAGCGACATCTTGCCGGTCACCTCTACGTGGGGTCGCTCCGCGACGCGGTGTTGGGCTGCTCACCTCCGAGCGGCGCGGCACGCGGGTCTACTACCGGGTCGAGCCCCCGGTCACGGCCGCTATGGGGCGCATGCTCGCGAACTGGGGCTGAGCCGCCGGGGCGAGTGCGGCACCGGGAGGCGAACCAACGCGTTCGCCGAAGGGCGCCGGCAGGGGGCAGGCGAAGGCCCCGACTGGTTCGGGGGATCCCCAGCCGGGGCCGATCGAGAGTGGGCGCGAAGGACGGTCGCCTCGCGGCGGGGGCTCCATAAGGCTTCAGCCGAACGATCGTCCTCATGGGCAAAGGGTGAGGCCCGGGGACACAGTTCCCTTCACGCCCACATATGTATCAACGGTGAAGCACCCTCGAATGTTCCCTGGAGGCGGCTCATACCGGGATTCTCCGGATGCTCGTGTGAGCGGGGCCCGGTGACGGCGCCTGTCGCGCGGTTCCCGGCGCGATCAGGTAATCAGGAACGGTGGACAAGGACGCGACCGATCCCTTCGTGCATGTCCGGGGCGCCAGTGAGAACAACCTGCGGAACATCGATGTCGACGTTCCGCGGGACGCGATGGTCGCCTTCACCGGCGTCTCCGGTTCGGGCAAGTCCTCGCTCGCGTTCGGCACGCTCTACGCGGAGGCCCAGCGGCGCTACTTCGAGTCCGTAGCTCCGTACGCCCGAAGGCTGTTGCAACAGGTCGGCGCACCGCACGTGCAGGAAATCACCGGACTGCCACCGGCCGTCGCCCTGCAACAGCGACGCGGGTCGCCCAGCTCGCGCTCGACGGTCGGCACCATCACCACGCTGTCCAATCTGCTGCGCATGCTGTACTCCCGCGCCGGCACCTATCCGCCCGGGGCCGCACGGCTGGAGGCCGAGTCGTTCTCACCCAACACCGCGGCCGGCGCCTGCCCGGAGTGCCACGGACTGGGCGTCGTGCACGACGTCGCCGATGACCTGCTCGTCCCGGACCCCTCGCTGAGCATTCGCGAGGGGGCGATCGCCGCCTGGCCGGGCGCCTGGCAGGGCGCCAACCTGCGCAGTGTCGTGAGCGGCCTGGGGATCGACATCGACCGACCGTGGCGCAGGCTCAGGAAGAAGGACCGGGACTGGCTGCTGTACACGGACGATCAGCCCTCCGTGTACATCGAGCCGGAGGAGGACCGCATCGACTACGGCTACCAGGGCAAGTTCTGGAGCGCCCGCAAGCACGTCATGCACGTCCTCGCCGACTCCAAGAGCGAGAAGATGCGCGAACGGGCGCTCCGGTTCGTCAGGAGTGTGCCCTGCCCCGAGTGTCACGGCAGCGGACTGCGGCCCGAGGCGCTCGCCGTGACCTTCGCCGGACGTTCCATCGCCGAGATCAACGCGATGCCGCTCACCGAGGTCGTGGCGCTGCTGCGGCCCGTCGCGGGGCGGTCCGAGGCCGACGCCACCACGCCGACCGCCCGATCCGGGGAGACGACCGAGGTCGCGGTCCGGATCTGCGGCGATCTGGTCGCACGGGTCGACGTACTGCTCGACCTGGGCCTCGGCTATCTCAGCCTCGGGCGCCGCTCGACGACCCTGTCCCCCGGCGAGGCGCAGCGCCTGCGGATCGCCACCCAGCTGCGCTCGGGGCTGTTCGGCGTCGTCTACGTCCTCGACGAACCCTCCGCGGGCCTGCACCCGGCTGACGCGGAACCGCTGCTGGACGTGCTGGACCGCCTCAAGGCGGCGGGCAACTCGCTGTTCGTCGTGGAGCACGACATGGACGTCGTACGGCGGGCGGACTGGGTGGTCGACATCGGCCCCGGCGCGGGCGAGGGCGGCGGACGCGTGCTGTACAGCGGCCCGGTCGCCGGTCTCGAGCGGGTCGGGGAATCGGCCACGAGCCAGTACCTGTTCGGGCGCGCCCAGCCGCTCGATCACCGCCCGCGCACACCGCACGGCTGGCTGCACCTGAGCGGCGTCTCCCGCCACAATCTGTACGACGTGTCCGTCGACGTACCGCTCTGCGTACTGACGGCGGTGACGGGCGTGTCCGGTTCCGGAAAGTCGACGCTGGTGACGCAGGTGCTCGCCGAGGTCGTCCGCGGCCACCTCGGACTCGCACCCGAGGAGCCCGACGAGGCGCAGCTGGAGGTCGACGTCCAGGACGCGTCGGGGGTCGAGTCGTTCGACCGGCTGGTCCGGGTCGACCAACGGCCCATCGGCCGAACTCCCCGGTCCAACCTGGCCACGTACACGGGGATGTTCGACGCCGTGCGCAAGCTGTACGCGGCGACGGACCAGGCCAGGGCGCGCGGCTACTCGGCCGGACGGTTCTCCTTCAACGTGCCCGAAGGGCGGTGCGAGACCTGCCAGGGCGAAGGATTCGTCGCGGTGGAACTGCTGTTCCTGCCCGGCACCTACGCGCCGTGCCCGACCTGCCAGGGCGCCCGGTACAACGCCGAAACGCTGGAAGTCACCTACCGCGGCAAGAACATCGCGGAAGTGCTGGCGCTGTCCGTCGACGCCGCCGCCGAGTTCCTGTCCGCCGTCCCGGCCGCCTCCCGCAGTCTGGACGAGGAGCTGCTGCGCCGCTTCGGCGTCGGCCCGGAGGAGACACCGCTCGTCATCTGGCGGGACACCACGCTGTTGCGCAACCCCAGCAACGCGGAACTGGCCCGGCTCATCGGCCTGCCGTCACTGCCCGCCGGAAACCGTCACGGCGACGTCCTCATCGTCGGCTCCGGACCCGCCGGCCTCGCTGCCGCGGTGTACGCCGCCTCCGAGGGCCTGAGCACCACGGTCGTGGAGGCGATGGCCACCGGCGGCCAGGCCGGCACGTCGTCCCGCATCGAGAACCTGCTCGGCTTCCCGGCCGGCATCTCAGGCGCCGAACTCACCGAACGCGCCGTGCTCCAGGCCGACAAGTTCGGCGCCAGGATCAGCATTCCGGTGGAGGCGACCGGTCTCCATCCCAAGGACGAGGACCACTACGTGGTGGCGTTCGCCGACGGCAGCGAGATCGCCGCCCACGCCGTCGTCCTGGCCACGGGTGCCCGCTACCGCCGGCTCCAGGTGCCCGGCATCGAACGCCTGGAGGGAACGAGCGTCCACTACTCGGCGTCCGTCTACGAGGCCCAGCAGTGCCGCACCGACCCGGTGGCCGTCGTCGGCGGCGGCAACTCGGCGGGCCAGGCGGTGCTGTTCCTCGCCGGGTTCGCGCCGAAGGTGCACCTGCTGGTCCGAGGACCCAGCCTTGAGGCCAGCATGTCCCGCTACCTGGTCGACCAGGTCGAGCGCCACCCGCGGGTGGAGGTCATGCTGCACACCGAGGTCACCGAGGTCATCGGCCAGGAGGTGCTGGAGGAACTCGACGTGGTCGACAACCGCACGGGTGGGCACCGCCGACTCACGGTACGGGGCCTGTTCGTCTTCACCGGCGCCGACCCCCACACCGAGTGGCTCGCCGGCGTCATCGCCCTCGACTCACGCGGTTTCGTCCTCACCGGCCCGGAGGCCCAGGAAGCCTGCGCCTACCCCGAGGTGTGGCACGAGCGCGGGCGCTCGTGCATGACCCTGGAGACCAGCCTGCCCGGGGTCTTCGCGGTAGGGGACGTCCGTAGCGGCTCGGTGAAGCGGGTGGCCTCGGCGGCCGGTGAGGGCGCGATGAGCATCCACTTCGTGCACCGGCACCTGGGGCACTCGGCCGCACCCGGCACCACGGGCACGTCCGCTGCCGGGGGCGGCTCGGACGTCTCCCCTCGCATACGGCACAAGGAGTCCGCATGGCTCGCATGACGAATGGCGGGCGATGAGATCACGAGAAGGAAGAAGGAAGCGATGGCGATGGCTTTTCCTGCAGACCGCACCGCGGTGCGGTCTGCAGGAAAAGCCCGTCTGGGCACCCACCCCTCTCAGTCCCCTGGTCGAGTTCGACGAACTGCTCAACCAGATGAGCTGCCTGCTGGAGTCGACGGTGGGCGCGACACCCGCGGCCGCGTGGACGCCTCTCGCGGACGTGTCGGAGTCCGAGGACGCGTTCCGGATAGAGATCGAACTCCCCGGTGTGAAGAGCAAGGACATCGACGTCGAGGCCAACCGTCCCGAACTCGTGGTCACCGGAGAGATCAAGGAGCTGGAACGCAAGGGCGTCCTGCGCCGCAGTACCCGCCGAGTCGGAGCCTTCGAGTACCGTTGGCGGCTGCCCGGAGAGTTGGACACCCACAAGATCAAGGCCGACATGCAGGACGGAGTGCTCAGCATCACCCTCCCCGAGGCCGACGTCGCAAAGCCGCGGCACGTCGAGATCAGCGAGACGCGTGAACGCACCGAGAGCAGCGGCTGAGACGCGAGCGCCGCGGTTCCGAGCACCCATCCGGCACTGGGGCCGGGCCGGCGAGACTCGACACCCGGGGCAGCCGCGGCAGCCCTCGCGGTCCCCGTCGATGTCGTTGCCCATGGGATCGGTCACTGATATGTGCAGGGTGTCGCGGTCCAGGGCGCAGTCGAAGGTGTCGCCGCGGAGGGGTGCGGAGGGCTCCGGGCTCCCGCACAGAGTGAACTGTGCGGCCTCGCACGACAGTGACGCGGACAGCCGCTGGTACTGGATCTCCACTGCCAGGATGGGCGGTCGGGAAGGTTTACCCCAGGTGTACAGGTCGGTGAAGCGCCCATTGGCGATCACGACGTAGGCCAGCACGTGGGCAGCTTGCCCGTCCGCTTCCAGGACGCCCTTGTCGGGGGTGGCCGGCAGGAGGATTTCCAGCAGCCCGATGGCGTCTCCGCGGTTGGTGACTGGCACGATCACCCGCTGCCCCTTGCAGGCGAAGCCGGTGCCCCGCGAACCGGCACACCGCGTCATTCCGAAGGATTGCGAAACTCGAATTCGGGACGGTCCCACGGCACGGCGGGCGGGTTCGCGAACGCGGTCCCTGTCCTGGCCGTTTACGCGGCATGGACCTTTCGGTTCGTCGTCATGCGGTACATGGTGCCAAGGTCTCGAATGGCGTCTCGACCGGATTCGCCCGCAAGGGGATTCGCCGGACGCGGGGGCGGCCTTCGTCTGATCATGCGCTCCGAACAAGGCGCACGTGACCACGGCGAAGGCCGGTATTGGTGGATCCAGGGTTCGTTGCGCGCGCCCGTCACCCGTGATTGGCTCGCCCGATGAACTTTCTGTTGACGGCGAGTGGCCTGCGCAACGAGACACTGCGGGACGCGCTGCGGGACATGCTGGGAAAGCCGTTCGGATCGGCGAACGTCGTGTACGTTCCCACGGCCTCAGTCGCCGAGCCCGGGGACCACGGGTGGTTCGTCGCGGACATGAACCGGCTGCACGGCCTCGGCTGGCGGGAGTTCGACGTCCTGGAGCTGAACGGCCTGCCCCGGCAGATGGTGATCGACCGGCTGCTCCACGCCGACGTCATCTACGTCGAGGGCGGCAGCCACTACCACCTCGCGCGCAGCATCACCGGCAACGGCCTGGCCGACGACTTCCTGGAGGCGCTGGAGAGCCGGGTCTACGTGGGGGTCAGCGCCGGATCGATGATCTTCAGCAGTAATCTCACCGGACACTCCGCCGACGTCATCGGGGACACCACGGACCTCCAGGTGCTCGGCGCGACGACCGTGGAGCCGCCGTTCGGCCTCTTCGACTGGTATCTCAAGCCCCACCTGTACTCGCCGGATTTCCCCGAGCGGGACGACGCCTGGGCTGATCGCATCGCTGCGCGGGCGGACTTCCCGATCTACTTCATCGACGACGAGACGGCCGTTCGCGTCAGGGACGGCAAGGTGGATGTCATTTCTGAAGGCCGGTGGCGGTTTCATCCGTGACCCGACGCGTGGTGGGGAGCCCCGGACAGGGCAGTGCGGCGCCCGGGGGGGGCGCGCTGATGCGGAACTGCCGGGGTGAGCATCTGCGTCAGGCGGCTTGCGCAGGGTAGTACGGGCTGGCGTCGCGCCGTCCGGCAGGCCGCGTCGTGCGGCAGGTAGGACGTCTCGTCACCAAGGTGACGGCCGCCCACGTGATCAACGATTCGCTCATCTCAGGGAGCCGTTAACCAGACTAAAGGTGGCTTAGGCTCGCCCCATGACGGAGTCGCCCCTCACCGAGGCAGAGATCGTCGAGGCGGAACGGGAACTCGGCGTGTCCTTTCCCGAGGAGTACCGGGCCTATCTGCGCGAGGTGAGCGCGGGAGGGGCGCTCTCGCGTCTTGAGCGGACTGGGCGCGGCTGGTGGTGGGCCGGGAACGATGCGGAGCGGCGTGCGCTGCTGCCCATTTCCTTTCCGCACCCTGACTCCTATACCGAGGCCGACGATGAGCTGATGGCGCGCGAGCCGCAGGCCGAGGCATTCGAGGGTGACGCCGTGTATCGGGCAGCTTGGCGTGCCTGGGCCGACGAGGCTGACAGGTTCGAGGACATGAAGACGGCCGGCGCCATCTTCCTGCAGGAGCACGGCTGCGGCTTTTCCACCCTGCTGGCGCTGACCGGCCCGCTGGCCGGCACGGTGTGGTGGGACGGGCGGGCTACCTGTGACCGGATCGTTCCGCTCTCCTTGGACCACTTCGGTGACGCCCCACCCATTCGATTCAAGGAATGGGTGGAACATGGTTCGTGGGCCCTGTTGCCGCCGGACTGGGGGCCACCCCTTCCACGGGCCCCTGTCGTTCACCGCTAGGCGGAGTGAGCCGGTAGCGCCGTCCCTCGCGTAGGAGGGCCCAGAGGACGTTGACTCGGCGGCGGGCAAGGGGGAGGACAGCTTGGGTTCGGCGCTTGCCCTCGACGCGTTTGCGGTCGTAGAACTGACGCGACTCATCGCAGCGACGGATGCTGAACAACGCTGAGGTGTAGAAGACGCGTTGGAGGCGACGGTTCGAGCGTTGTGGGCGCCGTAGGTTGCCGCTGATCTTCCCGGAATCGCGGGGCCCCGGGGCGACACTGCCGGAGCCGGCGAGACGGTCGGCGGTGCCGAAAACCGTCATGTCACCCCCGGTGGCGGCCAGGAACTCTGCCCACCGCCGCACGCAGCGCTCTGCTCATCGCTCGCGCTTTCACCAGGCGGCGGAAACTCGCGCTTACACCAGGCCGCGAAAAGGGGACCCGCACGGTGAACGCCGAGGACGCCAGCACCATCGTGCCCTCGGCGCAGCCCCTGACGGCCACGGACCTGCCGGTCGCGCCGGGTACCACGGCCCGTCAGCCGGCCTCCAGCACCGACCGGTTCGACGACGTCACCGAGGCCCGGCTCGACCACGACGCGAACGTCCACGTCGGTGAGGACCGTCCGGCGAAGACCCGCCACGGGTGCGCCGCCGCCTGGAAGGCGTGGGAGAGATTCACCGCCGAGTCCGGCCTTCCCCCACTCGCCGTCCGCTCCGGTGCCCTCGTCCTGTTCGTCGAGTGGTGCCGGCTCCGGCCCGAAGACTCGCCCGGCAGGCTCACCGCCCCACTATCAACGACCGTCGGCTCGGGGTGCGCCGCCTGTGCGGGGGGGGCAGGGCGTCGCAGGCCCGGGTAGGGCCGACGAGCAGGTCCAGGACGTCGATCCCTAGCGTGCGGCGGGGGCTTCGCAGTCGTTCAGCCTCCATGCGGCGCTGCCGGACCGGCGGCGGCTGATCTGTGTCTGGCTGACGCCCAGCGCGGCGGCGAGGTCTGCCTGGGACTCCCCCGTGATCGGCAGGAGCGCGGCCGTGGCTGCCCGCCCGCGCTCGCCGAGCGTCATCTTCAAAGGGGCCACCCCAAAGGATCTATGCGCTTTGGGTATGAGAATTGGTGAAAGCGCGTGGATTTCTGCGCCGGACCCGAAGGCGGCTGCGCCCTTTTCCCGTCTGCCAGGGCGGATCCATCAGTCTGCCGGGGCAGGTTCATCAGCCGGTGCCGCCCTTGCCGCCTGCGCCGCCGGTGCCGCCGGTGCCGCAGCCGAGCCCCAGGCAGATACCGCCCGTGCCGCCCGTGCCGCCGCGGCCGCCGTCGCCGGTGCCCACCGCGGCTCCGCCCGTGCCGCCCATGCCGCCGTTGGCACTGCCGCTGCAGATCCCGGCGCAGATCCCGCCCGCGCCGCCGGTGCCGCCCTGGCGGCCCGGCGCGCCGGCCGTGCCGGTGCCGCCGCCTGCGCTGCCGTTGCACAGTCCGGCGCAGATCCCGCCCTGGCTGCCCTTGCTCCCGTTGACGGTTGCGTTGCAGTTGCCCGCACACACCCGGTCGCCGATCCGCACACTGCCGTCGCCGGCCTTGACGGGCCCGAACCGGCCGCTGCCGAACAGGCTGCCGCCGCCCGGCCGGGCGCTGTCGGCGGGAAGCTGACGGGCGGCCGCCACGGCCGTATGACTCTGCGGCATCGGCGCCGCCGTCGCGGCCGGTGCCAGCGCGCCCGCCGCGACGCCGGCGGCCAGGGCGGCCGAGACCGTGAGACCGAGACGGACCCTCCAAGAACGCATACGCATGACATTCCTCTTTCCAAAGAATTGTTTCCGTACTGCGGTTTCCGCTGTATCGAATAAACCCGGTAATGGGTCTCGCCGTCACGGCCCGGGAGTTCGGGGCTTGACAGGAGCGCCCCCGGCCCCGAACCGCCGGGGGGGGGGGGGGAATAAGAAAGGCCCCCCGCGGGAGAAGATACACCCCCCCCGCAAACCCAACCCCCGCCCGCACAA
>NZ_JBSHAF010000048.1:18619-33314 GCF_053611365.1 Streptomyces sp. NPDC054813
GTATCTAAAAACCCGGTTTGTGGGTCGCGCGGTCGCGCCCGGGGTGTGGGGGGTTTGCCGGGCGCCCCCGGGCGGGGGCGGGGCGGGGGCGCGGGGGAAATTCGTCAGGCGCCGAGGAGGGAATTCAGACCCAGCAGCGCAACCCAGTCCCCGTCGCGGAACTGCTTGTCCCAGGTGCCGAACTCCTTCTCGGAGATCTTGTACTTCTTGACGACGTCGGCCTTCTTCGCCTGCCCGGACTCCACAATCAGCACGATCCGTGCCTTGTCCACGCCCGTCAGATCCGACCTGGGCTTGTCGGGCAGGTCGCCGAACGTGAAGCAGCCGGACCGGCCGGGTTTGCCGGGTTCTCCCGGCTGGCCGGGTGCACCGCCCTTGCCGCCTTCCCCGCCCTTGCCGCCTTCTCCGCCGTGGCTGCAGTGGGTGGGGTGGGCGGGTGCGCTCTGGCTGGTGCCTGTGGTGGCACCCGGTGCTGCGTGGGCGGCGACCGCGGTGCCGGTGGCGAGGGCCAGCGAGGCCACCGCCAGGACGAGCGGGCGCTGCCAGCGGGTTGTGGACATGGGGGTTCTCCGTCTTTCCTTGATCGAGATGGTGGTTCTGTGGAGTTGCGTTGCGCCGGCTGCCCGGCTCCGTGCACTGGTCGACAGGGGGGCGGGCGTGGGCGCCGGGGGTCGGGGGCGGAGGCCGCGCGGGTCTCCGCCCCCGACCGGGGGCGGACGGTCAGAAGATGCTGCCGCCGCCGGCGCCGCCGGCGCCGCCCAGGCCGCCGAAGAGGACGCCGAGTCCGCCCGCGCCGCCCTTGCCGCCGCTGCCGCCCTGGAAGACGCCGAAGCCTCCGTTACCGCCCTTGCCGCCGTTGCCGCCCTGGAGGATGCCGGTGCCGCCGCCACCGCCGGAGCCTGCGCTCCCGCCGAACAGGCCGGTGCCGCCGTTGCCGCCGGTGCCTCCGTTGCCGCCGACGACACCGTCGCCGCCGCCACCGCCGCCGCCACCGCCGCCACCGGACAGGACGCCGTTGCCTCCGTTGCCGCCCTTGCCACCGTCGCCGCCGGCGCCCAGGACGCTGCCGCCGCCGGAGCCGCCGGAGCCCCCGCCGCCGCCGATGAAGCCGCCGCCTCCGGCGCCTCCGTCACCGCCGGCGCCGCCGCCCTGGACGAAGCTCACGACATGCGCGGCGGGCATCGGGGCGGCCGTCGCGGCGGACGCGGGAAGGATGATGCCCCCGGTGATCACCGCGGCCGAGGCGGCGAATGCCGCGAGCCGGAGGCCCGGGCGCTTGGAACGGACGCCGCTGGTGGTGTCACGGTGGTCGGAACGTACGTTGCTGTGGGTGCGAAAAATACGCGTCATGGGTTTTCTCCTGCCGATACGAGGGGCTCCTGTGTCTGCCCCGGAAATTCCGGACGACGGCCGGTGGATGGTTTTTGCCGCACCGCCACACCGGGACATCTCGCGGTTTCAGTGCAAAATGGAATCCCCTGTGAGGATTTCCGTCCCACTGTCCTGCCTCATTTGTGTTTCCGGATTTCCTTTCCGGTGAGGCCCGCACTTCAAGTAGGCCCCACGGACACCGCAGGGTCACGTTCCGAGGGATCGTGACTTGACCCGGCGGGATGTATCGGGTAAAGCGCGCAAAAGGACGCCGCACACAGGCCCTGGGGCGGATGTGCGGCGCCGGTCCCACAGTGTGCCGGCGAGGGCTTCGCAGCCGTTCAGGCTCCAGGCCGCGCCGCCGGACCGGCACCCAGAGCAGCAGCGAGGTCTCGACGGCGCTCCCCCGTGACCTCAATGACCGCGGCTGCCCGCACACGCTCGCCGAGCATCGGCGCCGCCGCCGGTGATGCGACGGCCTGGCAGCCAGCAAAAACCAGCTCTGCCCTGATGGTTCGTGACTGATGGTTCAGTCAGGCGCACCCGGCCGAAGCCGATCGCGGCCGACCAGGTGGTCCACGGCCTCGCGGGCTTCGATGGCAGGCCTCGAGTTCCCTCGGCCTGCGGTCCCTCTCTCCCCCCAGCCCGGCATGCCCGTCACCGGGCGGCTGTCTCCTGCGCTGTCGGCCGGGGTCCAGGCCGGTTGCCCGCTCCCGGCAGGTTCCGGAAGCCGAATCCGCGAAGGAGGGGCCGGCGTCATCCCCCGCCCTGGCGTGCGTCCGGGCTCCGGTCGCCGGCGCCGACGCCAGGGAGCGGGCGTCGCGTTCAGATCGAAGGCGCCGGATCCGGCCACCGCCCACGCGTCGTCCTGCTCGCGCTGCACGAGGCGGGGCGGCGATGCCGCGTGCACCCCGGCCGGATCCGGCGGCCTGTCCCCGCCGCTCGCGGAACTCATCGCGGTGAGTTGCGTCGTGAAGATCGCGGCATCGCGAGAGACCGGCGTACGGCGAGGCCAGGGCGCCGTGTTCCCCGCCGGCCCGGGTCAGTCCGTGTGCCGCTGCGGTTCGGGCCGGGCGTCCTCGGTGAGAGCCGTGCGCGCGGCCTGCAGCAGCTTTTCGGAGACCGGGTTGCCCCGCGTGGCGCGGGCCAGGACGAGGGCGCCGACCATGGTGCAGAGCTGGGCCATGCCGTCGTCGTCGCCGGTGGCCAGCTGAGCGGCACGGTTGCGCACTCCGTTGACGTAGACCTGCTGGGCGCGGGCGGCCTGCTCGGGTTCGCGCCCCAGGTCGGCGGCGAACCCGGAGACAGGGCACCCTTCCGCGGGGTGATCACGGTGCCAGACCGAGAGGTAGTCCTCGACCAGCGTCCGGCGGGCCGCCTCATGCTCCCCCGGGTGCTCCCCGGACGCGACGGCCGAGTGTGCCGCCTGCTCGACGAAGGCGTGGGCGATGGCCTCCTCGACCAGGTCCTCCTTGGAGGCGAACTGCTTGTAGAACCCGCCGTGGGTGAGCCCGGCGGCCTTCATCAGATCGGCGACGCTGACCGCGGTGCCTTTCTCGCGGAACATCCGGGAGGCGGTTGCCACGACGCGCTGCCGGTTCTCCTGTGCCTGCACCCGGGACACGCGGCCCATGCAATCACCCTCCTCAGATAGATGCCACTTGCCATCTATCCTATCCCTCGTTTAGATTTCATGCGACATCTATTGCGGGCCGGAGCCGCCCCGGCAGGTCAAGCAGGACCTATTGCCGGTCTCCCGCCGACCGCGGCCGGCGGGCTCCACCCCGCGACCGCACAACCACCGCACCGACAGCCCTGGAGACCCCTGTGGCATCACCGCCCTCCCCCACCGATCCCTCGACGCCCGGAAAGTCCGTGCCATCCGCGCCGCCTGACCGGCGCCGAACGGTTTCCGAGGCAGTGCACCGCCGACGCTGGGCCGTTCTGGCGGTGCTCTCGTGCAGCCTCCTGGTGGTGATGCTGGACAACTCGATCCTCAACGTGGCGATGAAGACCATCGCCCAGCCCGCTCCCACCGGACTCGGCTCCACCCAGGCCCAGCTGGAGTGGGCGGTCAACTCCTACACGCTGGTCTTCGCCGGACTGCTCTTCACGGCGGGCCTGCTCGGAGACCGGCTCGGCCGCAAGAAGGTGCTCCTCTTCGGCATGCTGGTGTTCGGCGCAGGATCCGCGCTGTCCGCGCTGTCGGACTCCTCCGGGCAGCTCATCACCTTCAGAGCCGTGATGGGCTTCGGCGGCGCCTTCATCCTGCCCGCCACCCTCGCGATCATCATGAATGTCTTCGAGCGTGACGAGCAGCCCAAGGCCATCGGCATCTGGACGGGCGTGGTCGGCTTCGCCATCGCCGCCGGCCCCATAGCCGGCGGCATCCTGCTGGAGCACTTCTGGTGGGGCTCGGTCTTCCTGGTGAACGTGCCGATCGTGGTCGCCGCGATGGCCGTGATGGTGGCGATCGTCCCCGACTCCAGGGATCCCAGGCCCGGCCGCCTCGACCCGTTCGGGGTGCTCCTGTCCATCGCCGGTCTGGCCCTGCTGGTCTACGGCATCATCAAGGGCGGCCAGCTGGGCGACTTCACCCGGCCCGAGTCCTGGGTGACGATCCTCGGCGGCCTGGCGGTCCTCGTCGCCTTCGTGGTGTACGAGGCCCGCAGCGATCATCCGGCCCTCGACGTCACCTACTTCCGCAACCGGCAGTTCTCGGCGTCCGTCGCCGCCATCGGCCTGGTCTTCTTCGCTCTCATGGGCGTCACGTTCTTCAGCGTCTTCTACAACCAGAGCGTTCGGGGATACAGCGTCCTGCAGTCCGGTCTGCTCGTGCTGCCGCTGGCCGCCTCCCAGATGTTCTTCGCCCCACGGGCCCGGCTGGTCGTGGGCCGCTTCGGTGCCCGGGCCGTGTGTGCCACCGGGCTCGTCGTGACCGCGGTGGCCTTCGCGGGCTTCCTGCTGCTCGGCCAGGGCACCCCCATCTGGGTGCTGGAGGTGCTGTTCTTCCTGATGGGCACGGGGATGGCCCATGTGATGCCGCCCGCCACCGTCATGATCATGTCGTCGCTGCCGCGAGAGAAGGCCGGCTCCGGATCCGCGGTCAACAACACGTTCCGGCAGGTCGGCGGGGCCGTGGGGGTCGCCGTGCTCGGATCGCTGCTGTCCACCACCTACCGCAACGGCATCGCCGGCCACCTGGGCGCGCTGCCCGCCTCCGACCGGCACACCGCGGGCGAATCCATCCAGGCCACCCTGGCCGTCGCCGAGAAACTGGGACCGGCCGGCCAGTCGCTGGTGCGGCCTGCCAACAACGCCTTCATCCACGCCATGCACCTCACCGCGACCGGGTCGGCGGCCGTCGCCCTGGCCGGTGCGGCCGTCGTGCTGGCCTTCCTGCCCGGCAAGGACAAGGGCTCCGCCACAGCCGCCGACGGCGACAAGCCCCGCGCCAGAGCGCAGTAGCCCGGCACCGATCACGAACCGTCCCCGCCGGACACCCGGGAGCGGCCACCAGCCGAGGATCCCCGCCGTGCCGCCGCCGGCACCGCCAGCCCGGGCAAGGCCTGCACCGACCCGCCACCGCCGGCCCCGGCCCCGGCACCCGGCACCCGGCACCCGGCACCCGGCACCCGGCACCCGGCACCCGGCACCCGGCACCCGGCACCCGGCACCAACGAACGACAGCACCGCTTCCGCCGACGCGCTGACCACACCCCACCTCAGATGTCCCCACACCTCCAAGGAGATCGACCAATGGCTGCAAACAACCTTGTCCTCATCCCCGGCGCCGGCGGCGTGGGCCGTACGGTCTTCGAGCAACTACGGGCCCAGGACGTCCCGGTGCGATTCATGGTCCGCCGTGAGGACGAACGGGCGGCTGAGCTGCGGGCGCTCGGCGCGGAGGTCGTCATCGGCGACCTGACGCGGCCCGAGACGGTGGCGGCCGCACTGCACGGCGTGACCCGGATGTACTTCGCGATGCGCGTTTCCGCGGACCACCTGCTGGCCGCGACGGTGGTGGCCTCCGTCGCGCGCGAGTACGGGAAACTGGAGGCCCTGGCCGACCTGTCGCAGATGACTGTGTCGCAGATGACCGCCACCAGCACCGAGGAATCGCACCAGCAGCGGCTGCACTGGCTGGCGGAGCAGGTCTTCGACTGGTCCGGCCTGCCCGTGGTCCACATCCGGCCGACGGCGTTCCTGGATACACCCCTGTTCACCACGATGGCAGCCCACTCGATCCAGGAGAAGGGCACGATTGCACTGCCGTTCGGCACCGGACGCACCTCCCCCATCGCCGTCGACGACGTCGCCCGGGTCATCGCCACCGTGCTCCGCGACCCGGCCCCGCACATCGGGCAGGTCTACGAGCTCACCGGGCCCCGCTCGGTCGACATGACGGAACTCGCCGCGGAATTCTCCCGGGCACTGGGCCGGCCGGTGACCTACACGGACGTGCCCCCGCAGACGTGGCAGGCCCAGCTCCCGAAACTGGGAATGCCACCGCACCTCGAACAGCACGTCGCCACCATGGCCCGGCTGCACCGGGACAACCGTTACGACCGCACGGCCGACGGCGTCGAGCGTGTGACGGGCACCCCCGCCCAGTCCATCGAGGCGTTCGTCGCCGCCCGCAGAGACCTCTACCTGGGCCGAACCGCGTCCAACGACTGAACCGCACCGAACGGCTGAGCCCGTCCGATGGCTGAACCGTGTCCGACCGCTGAGCCGCACCGGACGGCTCCCGGCCCGCCACCGGCGACGACGGACGGTACCGGATCCGGGACGGCGCGGAACAAGCCAGCACGGCCACCGCGCCGGCCCAGGAGAAGGACAGGCCCGGGCACGGCACCCTCTGCCCGGTCATCACATGCCCTCCGGAGACGGGCCGTCGACCTGGGCACTCCCGGCCATGAGCGAGTCGATTTCCTTCAGGACGGCGTCGTCCAGTGCGAAGTCGGCCGCCGCGAGGCTGTCCTCGACATGGTGAGCCCGCCTGCTGCCGACCACGGCCACGTGCACTCCCGGCTGAGCCAGCGTCCACGCGATGGCCAGCTGACTGACCGTCATGTCGTGGAAGGCCGCGAGCTCCTCCAGCTCGCGGACGACACCAAGGTTGCGGCGGTAGGCCTCGCCGTGGAAGACACCGCTCTTCGCACGCCAGTCGCCGGCGGGGAAGACCGTGTCGTCGCCGAGCATGCCGGTCAGCAGGCCGTGCGCGAGCGGGCCGTAGACCAGTACGCCGATGCCGTACCGGCGGGCGTAGGGCAGGACGGTGTCCTCGATGCCGCGGCGGAAGAGATGGTACGGCGGCTGCAGCGTCTCCACCGGCAGGGTGCGCGAGAACTCCGCCATCTGCCCGGCGGAGTAGTTGGACACGCCCACATGCCGGATCTTGCCCGCCCCGACCAGTTCCTTCAACGCACCGGCCGTCTCGGCGCACGGCACCTCCGGGTCGGGCCAGTGGACCTGATAGAGGTCGATGTACCCGACACCGAGCGCGCTCAGGCTGGCGTCGACACCCTCGCGCAGAGCAGCGGGGCTCGCGTCCCGGACCACTCCGGCAGGAGTCCTGCGCAGGCCGCCCTTGGTGGCGATCACCAACTCGTCCCGGTGGCTGCGCAGTTCGTCACGCAGAGCGGTGCCCAGCAGCCGCTCCGAGGCGCCGAACCCGTAGGCCTGGGCAGTGTCGAAAAAGTTCACGCCCAGTTCTCGGGCCCGGCGGATCGCGGCCCTGGCATCGTCCTCGGCGAAGACACCCCAGTCTCCGCCCAGCTGCCAGGTACCGAACGCGATGCGGGAGACCTGCAGTCCGGTCGTTCCCAGTACGGTGCTACGCATGATTTCCCTCCGTGCGCGATAGATGGTCCGGGATGTGCGTCCGATCGGTCCCGGGCCGGCCGGCCGACCAGGCCCGGAGCCTGCACGGCGGGTCGGCCCGCTCCGGTACCGGCCACATGTCCCACGAGGAAGACAACGAGCGGCAACACCGCCGACGCCGACAAGGAACTGGCAGGCACCCGCCCGCATCGGGAACCGACCGAGCGTGCCCACACCCCCAGGGGCTCGACGAGGTCAGCGGCCGCGGCCCGCATCACGGGCGCCACCCTCGATGCCGTCGGGCTGCGGCGCAGCAGAGACAGCCCCGGCCGCAGGCCCGCGACCGCGAGCGGTCACGGCGATGGCGGCGAGCAGCGCGAGCACCACGACGGTGAACCAGGTCGTCGCTCCGGCCAGGCTCATGGAGCGGCTGGCCACCCCAAGGCCGACGGGCAGCAGGGCCAGGCCGAGGTAGGAGGCGAGGAACAGGCCGGCGAGAGCCTCGCCGCGTCCGGCCGGGGCGGCCGTGCCGGCCACATGCCCGATGGCAGACTTGAACAGCACCCCCGCTCCAGCCCCGGCAATGATCCCCGCCAGCAGGAACACAGGCAGGCTGGCAAAGTGCACACCGAACGCCAGGGCGGCCATGCCCACGGCCTGAGCGAGCAGCCCGGCGTACCAGCGCGTACGGACACCGAGCCGGACGGTACCCGCCTGAGCCGCCGCAGCAGCCGCGAACACCGCGAACACGACCAGCCCGGCCAGCGCCCGCGACGGATGGTGCAGGATCCCGCCGACGAAACCGGGAACCACGGAGGTGAAAAGACCGAACACGGCCATGGACGTGAACCCGGCCACACCCGCCGCAAAATACCCAGGCACTCCATGAGTAGCGCCCACTCGCTGAGGCCGGTACACGGGCCGGACTACCGGCCGACGCACCGTCTCGGGCATCAGCGCGACAGCCACCGCGCCCATCAGCAGCACAACGGCGAACACCGCATACGGCACCCGCAACGGCGCACCCAGATACTGGGCAAGGACCCCCGAGACGAGAGTGCCAAAGCCCAGTCCGCCGATATTGGCGACGGTCGACACCACCTCGAACCGCCGGGCCGAAGAACCAGGCCGATGAGCGCCGTGCAGTTCCTGCAGATACGCGGTAGCGGTCGCCGTCAGCATGCCGACACCCAGCCCCGTGACCAGCCGGGCCGCGATCAGCACCGGCAGCGACGGCACGGCCAGGAACAACACGGCAGCGACCAGTTCAAGCGCCAGCGCCCACAGCATCACCCTCTTGCGGCCCAGCCAGTCCGAGACATGCCCGGCAAGCAGCAGACTCGCCAGCACACCCAACGCATAGACCGCGAACACAACCGTGACCGTGAACGTGGAGAACCCGTCGTGCGCCTGGTACAGCGGATACAGCGGAGTAGGAACGGTAGAGAATCCCATGGCCGTCACAAACACCGCCGCAACCGTCCAGAAGCCGACACCGTACCGGCCGGCAGCAAACGGCTTCCCGCCGGCCCGGTCCGCCTGAACAGATACACGGCCCGCACGCAGACCCATGGCCGACACAAGCAACATCGGAATCCCTCCGATCCCTGTCGTTGGTTTCCGCCGGCGGCCGGACCACACAGCCCGTCAAATCCACCGCCTGTAATAACCAACGAAAGAACCGAGCCACTGTTTCCCATCCACCCGAGATAATCAAAGATGACGATTATCTGCATCAGAGATAAAAACAACCGGCCGTGAATCCGCGCCGGACGGGGGCCGCCGACGCGATCGCCGAAAAGGACGCGATCAGCTGCAGCCGGCCCCGGTCATCCTTTCCCGCGCGCCCTTCGCCCCTGCCGGTACCCGTGGGCCGTATGCAGTTGAGCACGTTCCAGAACAAGGCGAGGAAGGGGAGGCGCGAGCGACGCCGCCGGGCAGAACAGCCGACCAGCCGGGACAGGCCACCGACCACCAGCCACCCCAACCAACACCCACCGCCTGTACGGCCTGAGACCGAGCAGTTCGGCCTGCCCTCCCCGGGGCGGGTGCGACGCCCGTGGGGTGACGGCATGTACACACGGGGGCGCAAACTCAGATTCACAGCGGTGTCGGCAATGGTCGTACTGGCTCTGACCGGGTTCTCGTCGGACCATCACGGCGGCGCCCGAGGCGGTTGCAGCAACTCCTGACAAGACCACGACAGTTCGATGTCCCCGGCGTCGGCTTCGGCGTCGAGCGGCGGCGGCTCGCACGGCAGTTCGCCCAGCGGCTCGTCCGACAGTGACGCCTTCGCCCCCGGGACGAGGGCCGGTGGCAGCGGGGGCAGTACGGACCGCTCACAGCCCACCCACCCTTCCACGCCCACAGCGTCCTCCTCCGGCGCAGCCGCCCGGCCCCTGAAGAACGGCACCGCGGTCCTCGTGCACTGCGCCAGCGTGGAAGACCCCTACGCCACCGTCGAAATCAGGAATCCGAACACGCGCGAAGGCCTCTTCACCGTGAAAATCAGCTTCAAGGACAGGGGCGGCTTCACCATCATCGACACTTCCGACCAGGTGCCGGTGTCCGCGAAAGACAAGGCAACCCTCCGGGTGCCCGTCGCCAGCGCCGGACACGTCGACGAGATCGATCACTGCGACGTCGATCCGAGAGCCGCCGCCGACCAGTAACGGCCCGCTCGGCTCGCCGCGGCCGTACGCCACCCGAACCCCACGGGCATGTACAGTTCCCGGTCCGCCGCCGCGTGCCCGCGCAGTCCCGCATAGACGAGGTGGACAGCGACCTGCGCGTTCTCGATCCTCCCAGCAGTGCCGGTGTACGGGCGCTGGACACCACGGTGTGCGTGCCCTTCTTCACGTCCCCGGTCTCCTCGACCACGAGCACCGCGTCCTCGTCGTGGAGGTGCGCGACGACGTATTCGCGCGCGTCGTCGGCGTCCCACTTGGCCCGGCCGACCAGGTGCTGCATACCGTCCGGGGTGGCTTCCCCGGCCCACTCGGCGATGCTCCAGCAGTTCTTGCGCGGCAGGGCCGACAGCAGCCCCGGCACCAACTCCCTCACCCGACGCCGAGGTTCGACCCGCGCGAACAGGACCGCTGTCCGACCCATGAGAACCTCGAATGCCTCCTGCCAGCGGGCAGGGCCTACGCTGTGACCCGCGGCCACCGCATGGTCGTCAGTCTTCACACACCGATGATCAGCGATGACCACAGCCTTCCCACAGCCGGTCCACCCACAAGATCACGGTCTACGGCTGGAGCACCAGATCGTGCTGATACCAGGTGCCCGGCTTACCGCCGAGGTCGGCGGGGTCTGCCGGGCCAACCGGGACGAACCCGGCCTTGGCCAGCACCCTCTGGGACGCGGCATTGTTACGGGAGGTGGCCGCCCGCAGTGTGCCCAGCCCGTGCCGCACCACCGCCAGCCGGCACAGCTCCCGGACAGCAGCGGTCGCCACGCCGCGGCCGGCGACGTGCTGTGCGACCCGGTAACCAAGCTCAGCAGTGCCGTCCCCGAAGCGGTACAGGTTGAACCGGCCCAGAACCGAGCCATCCTCGGCAACGAGCACGTAGAAGGCGCCAATGCCGGCCTCTTGCTCAACCAACAAGGCGCCGTACAGGTCGGCGAACTGGTCGAAGAACTCGTCACCGCGGTCGGAGACCGAGGCAGCGAAGTAGGCGCGGTTCGCCAGCTCGAAGGCCAGGACCGCCGGGGCATGGCCAGCATGCAGCCGCTTCAGCTCGGGCACCGCCCGACTCTACCCGGATGATGCGTTGAGTCCACCTGAGTTTCCACCAGCGGCAGACAGCCCCCCCAAGACCAGGGCACACAACGGTCTAAGAGGGTATCTCGCCTAGGCGTATTGCCCTTTATCTTCTAGTAGGTTCCTCGCCAGGTGGGTGTGGTCTCGTCCGTTATGCGTCTGGCGAGGTTGTCGACCGAGGCGATGTGGATCATGGCTTCGGAGCTGGCGGTGAGGGTCTCGTAGTCGCGTGCGAGTCGGCGGTGCATCATGATCCAACCGATACTCCGTTCAACCACCCAACGCCTTTTCACGACGTGAAATCCCCTGGCATCCGGGTTTCTGTTGACGACCTCGACGTCGATTCCGAGGCCGGCGTCGTGTTCGACGACTGCGTTCTTGAAGCCGGTGTCGGTCCAACTCTATGAAAGCGTCGGGTACTTCTCCTTCGCGTGGTCGAGGAGGCGTATTCCCACGGCGTTCTCCGACAGGCTGGCGGCGGTGACGGTCACGGCGAGGATGAGGCCGATCGTGTCGGCGAGGATGCCGCGCTTCCTTCCGACGATCTTCTTGGCTGCATCCGTTCCCTGGCTGGTCAGGGGAACGTTGCTGGAGGTCTTCACGCTCTGGGTGTCGATCACGGAGGTGGTCGGCTCGGGCTTGCGTCCTTCCTTCGCCCGGGCCAGTCCGGTCAGGTCGTAGTTGAGCTGGGCGAATATTCCCTCGTCTCGCCACGCGGCGTAGTAGGCATGGACGGTGCCGTGGCTCGGAAAGTCGTGCGGGAGATATTTCCAGGGGATTCCAGTGCGGTTCACGTAGAGGATCGCATCGAAGACGTCACGTAAATCGACCTTGGCCGGCTGCCCGGTTGGCCTGCGGTCGAGCCGGGCCTTTCTCCAGGCCGTCAGCGTCGGCTCGATCAGTGCCCATCGGGCGTCGGACAGGTCGCAGGGGTACGGCTTGCGCTCACTCACGTCGTAGCGTGATCATGGGCGAGCCGGAACGCTCAATTCCGCTGCCCATTGGGCGATTCCGTGGAATCTTCAAACCAGACGGACTTCCGAGGATAGAAGCGAACGAGACGGACGGCCGGGCCACCGCGGCAGAGAAGTTCATTCGTCACGTACGCAATGAAAGCCGCCAGAACGGGACAGGCTCGAGGGCCGCATATAGGTCTTGACCTGCATAAACGCCCTCTAATAGCTCCTAACAGAAGCCGTTGAGCACTCGAGGCCCCTTGCACCGCGCGTCACCCGGCAGGGCGCCGGCGTCGTCACACAGCCGCCGACCGCACGGTTACCGGATGGCGTTGCCCAGATTCCGGCGTACGGCGGCGTCCGTCTCCTCCGCCGCACGGCGCAGGCCCGCCAGGACCGTGCGGACCAGAGGATGGTCGGCTGAGGCCGTGCGGACGGTGGCCCGGATCGTGCGTCGGTGTGTGCTCTCGGGTTCGAGTAGCGCAACGTCGGGGGCGCGGTCGAACCACAGGAGGTCGGGCAGAAAGGCAACGGCGTGGCCCTGGGCCGCGAGTCGGGCGTGGACCAGCATGTCGGCGGACTCGAAGGCGACATCAGGCTCGAAACCGGCCGCGTGGCACAGGGACACGGTCCACTGTCGGGCCGGGGTGGCGACGGGCTCCATCACCCAAGGGTGTCGGGCCAGTTCGGGCAGTGAGTTGACTGCGGTGTCACGGACCGCCAGCCGCATCGGCTCTTGCAGCAGTACGTGGTGGCTGAGTTCGGTGGCCCGGGTCGGCTGGGTGTGGCCGGGGAAGGTCTCGTCGAGGACGAAGTCGACCTCGCGGGCGAGCAGAGCGGGCAAGCCGGCGTCCGGTTCGGCCTGGGTGACCTCGACCCGCACCCCCGGGTGCGCGTCGCGGAGCCAGGTCAGTGTGGTGGGTACAAGGGTGAGCATCGCGGTCTGGAAGGCGGCTACCCTCAGGGTGCCGGTGAGCTCGTGCAGCGATGCGGCGATCTCCGTCTGGGCTCGGTCGAGCTGTTGCAGCACCGTATCGGTGTGGGCGACCAGGATCTCGGCCTGGGGCGTCAGCCGCACTCTGCGGCCGTCCCGCTCCAACAGCGGCGCGCCGACCTCTTTTTCCAACAGGGTGAGCTGCTGCGAGACGGCGGACGGGCTGTACGACATGGCTGCCGCGACAGCCGCCAGCGTGCCGCGGTGCTTCAGCTCCCGCAGGACCTCAAGGCGGCGCAGGTTGTACATGCCCGTTACCTCTCCCTCAATCAATCAAGATACCTAATCTATTAGATCCAAAAACATTCACTTTACTGAATGACCGGGGTTTGGGAACGTGAACCAGAACCGACCAGACAGATGGGACGACGCCATGGAGATCGAAGCGCTGCGTCAGGACACCCCGGGCACCTCGAACCGTATCCACCTGAACAATGCGGGGGCTGGCCTGCTCTCGCGGCGGACTCTCAGGACCATGACCGGGCATCTGGAGCTTGAGGCCGCCATCGGCGGTTACGAGGCCGCAGGTCAGGAGCGAGACCGGATCGACGCCACCTACGCGAACATCGCCCGGCTCGTGGGGGGCCGGCCCGAGGAGGTCGCGCTGTTCGACAATTCCACCCATGGCTGGAACGCTGCGTTCTACTCCATGACGTTCAAGCCGGGTGACCGCATCCTCACCGGCCGGGCCGAGTACGGCAGCAACGTGCTCGCCTATCTGCAGGTCGCCCGGCGCACGGGCGCCGAGGTAGTCGTCGTCCCCAACGATGCGTCCGGACAGATCGACACCGCCGCCTTGGCGCATCTGATCGACGAGCGGACCAAACTGGTCGGCGTCAGCCACGTCCCGACCAGCGGCGGCCTGGTGAATCCGGTGGCCGAGATCGGCCGCATCACCCGGGCAGCGGGTGTTCCATTCCTCCTCGATGCCACCCAGTCCGTCGGCCAATTCCCCGTCGACGTGGCCGAGATCGGGTGCGACATGCTCACCGCGACCGGCCGCAAGTTCCTGCGCGGCCCCCGCGGATCGGGCTTCCTGTGGGTGTGTGCCGAGGTACTGGAACACCTGGAGCCGCACGTCAACGAGATCGCCGCGTCCACCTGGGACGGACAGCGGGGCTTCACCTGGCACGACGGTGCACGACGCTTCGAGACATGGGAGGTCAGTTACTCCAACGTGCTCGGCATGAGCGCTGCCGTTGAGCAGGCCCTGGAGATCGGCATGGATCACATCGGCCGACGTGCCATCGCCTTGGGCGCCTACCTGCGTGACCGTCTGGACGCCGTACCAGGCGTCACCACGTACGACCTCGGTCGGCAACGGTGCGCGATCGTGACCGCGAAGGTCGACGCCTTGCCCAGCGCGGACGTCGCCGCGGCGCTCGCCGTGCATGGCGTCAACGTGACCACCACCGACCCGGTGCACACCCAGTTCGACACCGAGGACCGACAGGTCCACCCGCTGGTGCGGCTGTCGCCCCACTACTACAACACCGAGACCGAACTCGACCGCGCCGTCGAGCTCTTCGCCAAGCTCGCCGGTTGAACGGGGTGTCTGTCTCGTTGCCCCCGGTCGGTCAACCGGCAGAGCTGTCGGACCATGCGACCGGCGGCCTCCCCCTCGACTGGCCCCGTCCCACCATCCGACCCGCGCCACGAACACACCCGCTATGTGGGGATCGCTTACTAAGAGGTCCTAACAAAGGCGCTGTACGTGGCGGTGGGTGATGAGGCAGGTGGCGAGGCCGAGGAAGGCCTCGTGGATGTCGTCGCGTCGCTCCC
>NZ_JBSHAF010000049.1:0-32588 GCF_053611365.1 Streptomyces sp. NPDC054813
AGATACGCGCCGACCTTCATCTCGGCCTGCTCCAACTCGCCTGCAGCATCATCTGCTTGAGGCGACTCCGAACCTCATTCTGAAATGATCAGTTAGAGTCGTTAAGGATGGAGTTGACAGATGTCGTTCACTGACGCGGTGCGTGCGTGTCTCATGTCCAAGTACGCGACGTTCTCCGGTCGGGCCCGGCGCTCGGAGTACTGGTGGTACAGCTAGCGCACCTTTCTGACCTGCGCTTGTGTGGGGGCGATGAGGCTGTGATCTGCTAGGACGGGTTGCAGAGGCGAGCGGAGGCAGTCAGAGGAAATCGCTCTGATTCGACCCCGGTTCGGCCCGGGTCGCTCGGAGGCAGTCAGAGGCAGCAGCCTCTGCAACTGCCCTCTGAGGGAACCAAGTTGGCCGGTGGATCATGGGTGGTGGCTCTGGCGGGGCTCTATTTCGACCTCGGTCGAGCTGCGATGGGGACGCCTGCCTCCGCTCGGGGCCAGGCATACGAGGGCCTCCAGGACGGCCATCCTGGAGACTCTGCTGGCGCCGATGGAGGTCGGTTCCGGACACCACCCGCGGTTTTACTGACTTCGGCGCATCAGGGTGACGCTGGGTCGTCGAAGGTCAGGCCGGTGCCTGCTATGAAGCCGTCAAGAGTGTCGGGCCGGAACTGGAGGCGTTTGAGCCGGTTGCGTACGAGGACTTCGAGCCGGTCGAGGGCGACGACGGCGAGGTTGGCCAGGCTGTGCTTGACATGTGCCCATACCCACTCGACGGGGTTCAGGTCCGGCGAGTACGCGGGCAGCAGGAATACCGTCAGCCATTCACGCTCGGCGATCAACTCATGTATGGGGTGGGAGACGTGGGTGTTCAGCCGGTCCCAGACCAGCACGATCGGGGCCTTGACGAGGTGGTGGACACCGTCGATCAGCGCGATGAAGTCCCGTTCGCCTATGCTGCGGTGTTTGCCTTTGCCCGCGGGATGAGTGCGCAGGCGGTGGCACAGCCGGGTGCGGGAGCCGGGCCGCATCGCGATGAGTCCGGCCACCGACAGGCGGCCCGAGCGTCGCCCGCTCACCGTCACCTGCGAGGTGCGGCCGCGCCGGCCCCAGGTGCGTCCTTTGGGCGGTCGTCGCGTGAAGCCCGCCTCGTCCTCGAAGCAGACGTAGCCCCCGCACGCCGCCCGGGCTCTTTTACCTCGGCCCAGGTCGCCTCCTTCCAGACGGTCACGGCCTGCTCATCGCGCTCGGCCACCCGCCGCGCGGGTACCTGAGGACTGAAGCCGAGCCGGTGCATCAGCCTCGTGGCACCCGAGACGCTGTAGGAGACGTGGAACTTCCTGCCAATCAGGGTGGCCACCCGGGCAGCCGTCCACACCTGGTCCTCCACCCAGCCATGCGCGGCAGGCCCCTCATCGAGGTACGCAGCCAGCTTTTCCAGACAACGCGGGGACAGACGGCATCGCGATCCACTCGAGCCACGAGAGACCAGAGCCTGCACGCCGCCGTCCCGCCACATCTGCTGCCACTGGTAGGTTGACTTCGGGCTCACCCCCAGGCGCCGTGCGACTTCCGGCGGCTTGATGTTCTGCTCGAACAGCTCCGCCGCCTGCATCCGTACCGTCTCCCGGCGCTGACGTCCCACAGGGGTCAGGCCGCCCCCATCCGCATACCTCATACACCACGGAATACAGACAACACTCCAGGCCCATCAGGGACTTCGAAGAAGATCACCCTAACGAGCCGAAGTCAGTAACCACCGGCGGGCCCGCTTCACCGGCCAGCCAGCGGTCTCCCCATCGGTTCATCATCAGCAGCACACCGTAGAAGTCGCGCCCCTTCTCGAACCGGCTCCGTCTGGTACGGCCGCTTCTCCAGCAGCCCCTCCTCCACCAGCCGGCGCAGCCGGTCCGTCAGGGTGTTGCGGGCGATCCCCAGCGACTCCTGGAACGCGTCGAACCGCCGGATTCCGTAGAACGCCTCACGCAGCACCAAGGGCGTCCACCAGTCACCGAGCAAGTCCATGGTCCGCGCGATCGAGCAGGGCCACTGCGCAAAGGATGTCCGCCTCATGACAGCCAGCATAGGTTCGTCCAGTCGTGAGACCCAGCAGGTGCAGCGGTAGTAACCCACCGCACGACGTCTTGTGTTTCATCAATAACGAAGTTATGTTGCCGCCATGAAACGTGACTTGCTGGGCAGAAGGCTGGTCGTCACTGGAGCGGCACGTGGCATCGGCGAGAAGGTGGCCCGCCTGGCCGCCGCCCGAGGCGCTCGGGTGACCCTGATCGGACTGGAGCCCGACCGGCTCCGTGACCTCGCCCGCGATCTGGGCCCCACCGCTTCCTGGCGTGAGGCCGATGTGCGCGACGGCACCGCTCTACGGTCGGCGATCGATGAAGCCGCGGAGGTCATAGGCGGCATCGACCTCGTCGTCGCCAACGCCGGCGTGGTGGCGTACGGGACGGTGCGACAGACGGACGAGGCGTCGTTCGAGCGGGTCCTGGACATCAATCTGAACGGTGTCTTCCGCACCCTCAAGTACGCGACGCCCCATCTGGAGCGCAGCCGGGGCCACGTGCTGGTCGTGGCGTCCGCGCTGTCCTTCATGCCGCTGGCCGCGATGGCCTCGTACGGCGCGAGCAAGGCCGCGACGGAGCTGCTCGCCCTGACCTACCGCCAAGAGGTGGCGCACCTCGGGGTCACGGTCGGCCTGGTGCACCCCTCCTGGATCGACACGGACCTCGTCCGGGGCGCCGAGGTGGACCTCCCCTCGTTCCAGGGCCTGCGCAACCGGCTGCCCTATCCGGGCAACGTCACCACGAGCGCCGACCGGGCGGCTGCCGCGATCGTCGACGGGCTCGTGCGCCGGCGCAGCCGCGTGTACGTCCCACGCGCAGTCGCCGTGGCCAACTGGGCGAAGGCGGCGCTGAACTCGCCGCTGGCCTGGCCCTGGGCGAGGCGCTTCGCGGCCCGGGCGGTTCCGTCCCTCGAACGCGAGGTCGCGGCGCTGGGGAGGCACGACCAGCTCACGCCAGGTACCGATGCCTCCGCTGCGGAGAACAGATCGTCCTAGCCACACACGGGGCAGCGCCCAACCACCCGACGTTCAACGGCCTTGAACGATCGAGGCGTAAAGGCGCGCGCCAGCCTGGTGCGAAGCCTCGGAACGTTTCCGTTCGTCGCCCAGTCCGACAGAGAAATTGACGCCCATCGGCAGCAGCACCTGCACCACCGCGTCCTCGAACTCGACGAAGTGCTCTGCCAACTCGAGGGTGATGTAGCCGTGGACCAGACTCCACAACTGAGCAGCTATTGCCTCGGGTTCCTGCTGCTCGACCCTGCCGGAGCCCACGAGCCGTTCACACGCTGCGGCGACATGGGCGTGGGCGTCTCGGAAGGCCGGCGAACGCCCACTCAGACGAAGGTCCGCGTCCGACAGCGGCCGGTACGTCGCACGAGTGGACAGCCCGAACATCAGGTCGTACAAATGAGGGTTCTCGCGAGCCACTCGACGACACGTCAAGGCCATGGCAAAGAGATCCGCGATCGGATCCTCCGTCACCGGCACCTGGGAAAACGCCCGGCCAAGCTCTCTGAACCCATGGTCGGCAACGGCTCGCATCAGTTCGGGGATCCCACCGAAGTGGCTGTAGACCACCATCGTCGACAGTCCGCTCGCGGACGCCACCGTACGCGCCTTGATGGACGACGGCCCCTGCTCGGCCAGCAGACCGATGGCGGCCTGCACAAGCCGCTCCGGCGCGTCATCGACCTTCGCCCGCCCTGCCATGCCCTCACACCTCCAACCGACTCCGCGGCCGACGACGAGCCAGCCCCGATACCGCACACGACCGAGTGGCGGTTGTCACACTTGAAATAACTTGGTTATATGAATCGTCAGGGCCAGGATACACATCAGGAGTGACATGCCGTCCGCGACACGGGCGCGCGCCCCTGGGCTGACCTTCACGCACTGTGCCAGATTCCTGCCGCCGGTACAGCAGCAGCCCGCCACTGCGATCCAGCCCCATCGCTGCACTCCACACCGCGGCCGTCCCCCACCCACCGTGCACTTCCCATGAACTCAGCAATGGAGCGGAATTCATGCCATATAAAGACAAAGGCCATCTGGAGATCGAAGATCGCGGGGCCGTCCTGATCGTCAGGGTCGACGGCGGCCCACACCAGGTGTTCGGCCTCGATATCGCCAATCAGCTGGACAAGCTGGTGGACCGGGCCGACCGCGATCCCAACATCCGTGCCGTCGTCTTCACCGGGGCGCATCCCGAGCGGTTCGTCAGCCATGCCGCGGTCCAGTGGCTTCAGGAAGAGGGCGCCGCGAGCCCGACGGTCGGCCGACGCGGTGCCGCCGCCGTCGTACGCATGGCGAAACACGTGGACCGGTCCCGTCTCCTCGGGCCCGTGATGCGCAGGACCCCGATGCGGGGAGCCCTCCAGCTGGAGCGCCTGCACACGACCTTCCTCCGGATGAACAGGAGCGGTGTCCTGTTCGTCGCCGCCCTCAACGGTTCGGCTCTCGGCCTCGGCGCGGAGTTCGCCTGGGCGTGCGATCTGCGGGTCATGGCCGAGGGAGACTTCTTCATCGGCCAGCCGGAAATCCTCCTCGGCATCATCCCGGGTGGAGGTGGCACCCAGCGGCTGACCCGCCTGATCGGCACCCACCGGTCCTTGGCCGCGATCCTCGAAGGCAAGCCGTTCACGCCTGCGGAGGCTCTCGCCAATGGAGCGGTGGACAAGGTCGTTCCGCAGGACAAGGTGGTCGCGCAAGCGGTCGAACTCGCAGAACACTTCGGCCGGCGGTCGAAGGGGTCGGTCGCGGCCGCCAAGAGGTCGGTGTACTTCGGCGGCTCCATGTCACTGGAGGACGGCCTGCACGTCGAACGCGCCGAGTTCTTCACCAGAGTCATGTCGAAGGAGGGGCAGGAACTGATGCTCGACTACATGAAGACGACGGACACCACCGGCGAGCTCCCGCTCTACAGGCCGGACACCTACGCGCAGGCCCTCGCGTCGGGCAGTGTGCCCGGGCGCCGCTCGGCGAACGGACGGTGAGCCGACGATGACCGCTTCGGAGCCCTTCACCCGTCACGACATCACGTTCCCCTCCGGCGACAGTACCTGCGCCGGGTGGCTCTACCTCCCCACGGGCGTCACCTCCCCGCCCGTAGTCGTCCTCGGACACGGCCTGGGCGCCACCCGCGAGATGCGCCTGGACGCCTTCGCCGAGCGTTTCGCACAGGCCGGGATAGCCGCTCTGGCCTTCACGTACCGGCACTTCGGCGACAGCGGCGGCCACCCGCGCCAGCTCCTGTCGATCAAGCGTCAGCTCGCCGACTGGGATGCCGCCATCGCCTACGTCAAGGCCCGCCCTGACGTCGACCGCGCACGCGTCGCGGTATGGGGCAGTTCCTTCGGCGGGGGCCACGCCATCACCGTCGCCTCACGTCATCCCGAACTGCGCGCGGCCGTGGCCCAGTGCCCGTTCACCGACGGTCTCGCCTCCGCGCTCGCTCTCGGCCCGGTCGCCTCACTCAGGATGACCCCCGTGCTCGCCCGGGATCTGGCGGCCAGAGTGCGTGGCAGGGCACCCGCGATGGTTCCCATCGCCGCAGCCCCCGGTGCGCCGGCGCTCATGAACGCTCCGGACGCACTGCCCGGATACGAGGCGCTGCAGCCGGCCGGGACGACGTTCCGCAACGAGGTGGCGGCACGGGTCATTCCGACCATCGCCGCGTACCGGCCCGGGCGTGCGGCGAAGAAGGTGACCATGCCGATCCTCTTCTGCGTCAGCAACACCGACTCCGTCACGCCTCCCGCCCAGACTCTCCGGTACGCGGGCACCGCGCCCCGGGGAGAGATCAAGAGGTACGACGCCGGCCACTTCGACTTCTACACAGGCGAGACCTTCGAGGCCCTGGTACGCGACCAGATCGAGTTCCTCGCCCGCCAGCTGGACCCGGCACCCGCCGCGTCGACTACTTGACCGGATCGCATCACACCGAGACAGGTACGCTCGCCATGAATTTCGCTTCTCTGCCCGACCGCCGCGCCGAACTGGACCCCCATGGGGCCGCAGTCTCGGACGTGCACCAGTCCCTCACCAACGCCCAGCTGCTGAGCCGGGTCCGAACGGCAGCACGTCAGCTCCAGGACCTCGGAATCGGTCCCGCTGACGTCGTCGCCCTCAAGCTGACGAACCGCGTCGAGTTCGTACTCCTGCTGTTCGCCGCCTGGCGGCTCGGCGCCACCATCACGCCGGTCAACCCGAGCATGACCGACGGAGAGGTGGTCCGACAGCTCCAGGACTCCGGTGCGCGCCTGCTGGTGGTCGAGGACGGTGCGGCCGTAGTGACGGACGGTGTGGCCGTACTCGCCGTCGGCGAACTGCACGAAGGAGCGGTGGGGCCGGATCAGGTACCGCTTCTCCCGTCCACGCTGGCGCTCCTCATCTACACCAGCGGTACGACCGGGGTTCCCAAGGGTGTGATGCTCGACCACGCCAACATCGACGCCATGGTGGAGATGGGGCGCCAGGCGTTGGAGGTCGGGCCGGCCGACCGGTGCCTGCTGATCCTGCCGCTCTTCCATGTCAACGGCATCGTGGTCAGCGTCCTCATGCCTCTGCTCGTCGGCGCGAGCGTCGTCATCGCGGGCCGCCGGTTCGATCCCCGCACCTTCTTCGACCTCGTCGAGCAGGAGCGCCCCACCTTCTTCAGCGCCGTGCCGACGATCTACAGCATGCTCGCGGCACTCCCGGACCACGTTCGGCCCGACACATCGTCGCTGCGGTTCGGAGTCTGCGGCGCCGCACCCGCCTCCGCCGAGTTGCTGACCCGGTTCGAGACCCGGTACGGCTTTCCGCTCATCGAGGGGTACGGGCTGTCCGAAGGGACCTGCGGTTCCACCATCAACCCCGTCGCGGGCCCTCGACGCGCCGGAACCGTGGGGCTTCCCTTCCCCGGCCAGGAGATCCGGATCCTCGACGCCGACGGTATCGAGGTGGCGCCGGGCATCGACGGTGAGGTCGTCGTGAGGGGTGCCAACGTCATGTGTGGCTATCTCGGCCGTCCGGACGAAACGGCCAGGGTCATCGTCGGCGGTTGGTTGCACACGGGCGACGTGGGCCACCTCGACGCCGAGGGTTATCTGACCCTGGTCGGGCGCTCGAAGGACATGATCATCCGCGGCGGGGAGAACATCTACCCCAAGGAGATCGAGGACGTGCTCTCAGGCGACCCGTCGGTACTCGAGGCCGCCGTGATCGGCGTACCCGACGAAAAGTGGGGAGAGGTGGTCGTCGCCTACGTCCAGCCTCGACCGGGTTCGACCGTCGATCCGGCGGCGCTGCAAGCACTCTGCGTGCGCAGCCTCACCGGCTACAAGCGCCCGACCGCGTTCCTTGTGGTGGAAGCCATACCGAAGAACGCGGTCGGCAAGATCGACAAACCCTCGTTGCGGACCGCCCACGCCACAGTCACTGACAGGTCCTGATCAATAGGATTGCTCGGCAAGGGCGGACGGAATCAGCTGTTCCGCCCAGATGACCTTCCCCTCGCGGTGGTGCCGCGTGCCCCAGCGTTCGGTGAGCTGGGCGACCAGGAGCAGGCCGCGTCCACCCTCGTCGAAGGCCCGGGCGCGGCGCAGGTGCGGAGCGGTGCCACTGGCGTCCGAAACCTCGCACGTCACGGTGGACTCGAGGATCATCCGCAGCTGGACGGGGCTCTTGCCGTAGCGGATGGCGTTCGTCACCAGTTCGCTGACCACGAGCTCCGTGGTGAAGGTCATCTCTTCCAGCCCCCAGGCGGCCAGCCGGCCGGAGGCGAAAGCGCGCGCCTCGCAGACGACTGCCGGATCGGAGGGGAGATCCAGTGTGGCGACGTGGTCGGCGTCCAGCGCTCGGGTGCGTGCCACAAGCAGGGCGACGTCATCGGCGGGGCGGCTGGGCAACAGTGCGCGGAGCAGTTGGTCGCAGGTCTCCTCCAGGGACGCCGGCGCCTGAGCGAGAACGTCGGACAACACCGCGAGGGCGGCGTCCACGTCGCGAGCGCGACTTTCGATGAGGCCGTCGGTATACAGCGCCAGAAGGCTGCCTGGTCGCAGTTCGAACTGGGCGGTTTCGAAGGGGAGCCCGCCCAGGCCCAGGGGCGGGCCGATCGGCAGCTCCGGGAAGGTGACCGCGCGGGAGCCCGGCGTATCACCGGGAGTCACTACGGCCGGTAGAACGTGTCCGGCGCTGGCCAGGGAGCACACGTGGGAGACGGGGTCGTAGACCACGTACAGGCACGTGGCGCTGATCTCGTCCATGCCCCTCTGCTCCGCGCGCTGCAGCCGGATGACCACGTCGTCGAGGTGTGTCAGCAGTTCGTCGGGGGTCAGGTCGATGTCCGCCAGAGTGCGGACGGCCGTTCGCAGTCGGCCCATGGTGGCCGAGGCCTGGAGGCCGCGGCCGACCACGTCGCCCACGACGAGGGCGACACGAGCTCCGGAGAGCGGGATCACGTCGTACCAATCACCGCCCACGCCCGCGCGGGATCCGCTGGGCAGGTAGCGGGAGGCGGTCTCGACGGCGGACTCTTCCGGTACGTGCTGAGGCAGCAAGCTGCGCTGGAGGGTGAGGGCGGTGGACCGCTCCTGGGTGTAACGCCGGGCGTTGTCGATGTTCACCGCTGCTCTGGAAGCGATCTCCTGGGCGAGGAGCAGATCGCCGTCGTCGAACGGATCCGCTGTGTGGCGGCGGCAGAACTGTGCCAGCCCCAGCGGATTGCCCCGTGCCCACAGGGGGATCAGGAGCATGGAGTGGATGCCGCCCGCGCCCGGGGCACCTCTGCGGTCCGAAGGCCCCTGCAGCCACGTCGGACCGTCGGAGGCCGTGGTGCCGAGCCGGAGAGGTTGTCCGGTGGCCAGTACGACAGCCGGCTCCGACCCGTCCGGGTAGGTGTGCCGCGGCCCTGGGCCGTCTGCCGGGTTCGGGCTGCCGTCCGAGACGGATTGCGCGATCCGACGGAGTACCGGCGGGCCTTCTGCGGGGTACCCCTCCTCTTCTTGGAGGGCAGCGTCGATAAGGTCGACGATGACGATGTCCGCGAGGTGGTCGGCACCGACGTCTGCCAGCTCCTGGGCGGTGCGGGTGGTGTCCAGAGTGGTCCCGATCCGTATCCCGGCTTCGTTGATCGTGATCAGCCGCCGCTGCAGCCAGCGGTCACGTGCCATTTGGTACGCCGCGACTGCCTGTTGCGCGGTGCGATCGACGTACTCGAAAGCTATCGCGCTCAGCGTCATCGTCACCGCGTTGATCAGCTCAGGGCCCTTGGTGAGACGGCCCGTCTCCTCATAGAGCAGAGCAAGCAAACCCGCGTGGACGAGTCGATAGACGCGTAGGAGCTCGCTGATCTGCACGCCGTGCTCAGCGAGTCGGCAAGCGAAGGCAGTGGCCGCGGGCGGCGTGGTGACCTCGGACAGATCGCGGCCGCGCTCAAGAAAGTCCAGAACGGTGTCGACGACTTCGGACAGAGCAGCCGGCGCCAGAGCGGCGATGTCCTCGTACCGCCACACGTCGGGAAGCTCGCTGCGCAAGCGCTGCAGCACCACTTCGGTCAGTTGATCCGATCGGGGCTTGAGCCCTCGGGCGAGATCTCGAAGGAAGACATGGGTGTCGGTTCCCATAAACCAAAATGTACGGGTAACGGCACGCGCGGGCACTTCCCCCCTTTCCGCCGAGGTCGACTGCAGGTCCGAGGGGCTGGGCGACGACGGCCCTCACCGCCGCCGCCCGGCCCGGTCAATGTGCCCGTTCCCGGATCAGAGACCGTCGAGGAACACATCAGAGACCGTTGAGGAGGCTCAGGAGATCCCTGT
The DNA here is from genome assembly GCF_053611365.1 of Streptomyces sp. NPDC054813. NCBI lineage: Bacteria > Bacillati > Actinomycetota > Actinomycetes > Kitasatosporales > Streptomycetaceae > Streptomyces > Streptomyces sp. NPDC054813. Next base: position 9,867 of record NZ_JBSHAF010000049.1, read on the forward strand.
TGACCGCCTCGGCCGCTCCTGCTGGATCCAGGGTCCGCAGTCGGCCAGGAACGCCGATCCTCGCAGGTCGTGGATCTGCTCCCGGATGGGGGTCGTTTGCTGGCTCCAGATCGTCGTCACGTCCCGGTCGCCCCGATGAAGAGCGCCGGCACGGTCACCGGCCTGCCCTCGTACTCCCCGGGGACCTCCCAGTTCAGGTCGAGAGTCCAGTAGTGGTTCAGCGGGCCGGTCAGTCCGGTGTGCTCCAGCTCGGCCACGAAGAAGTCCATCTCGTCCTGGTCGATCCAGTCGGGCAGCTTCTCCGGCACTTCCAGCCTCGCGCCGAACTTCTCCGTCCGCGGCACGCACATGGCGCCCCGCACGAACTCCCGGAGAAAGTCCGGCGGGCTCACCCAGTGCCTCGACCACACCGACGGCCCTGCACGCGCCGAAACGGTCGGTTCGACCCGTGACTCGCGGCGTCGGGTGCCGATGCCTCGTCCGTAAACTTCCATCATGGAACGGAAGAGCTTTCAGGACATGAGCTGCCCGGTCGCACTGGCGCTGGAGCGGGTCGGCGAGTGGTGGAGCATCCTCATCCTGCGCGACGCGACACACGGCATCACCCGGTTCGACGGGTTCCAGAAGAGCCTGGGCATCTCACCGAACTCCCTGACCCGCCGACTCGGCACGCTCGTCGAGGCCGGCCTCCTCGAGCGCCGCCGCTACAGCGAACGTCCTTCGCGCGACGAGTACGTACTCACCGAGACCGGACACGCGTTCCGCCCGGTACTCACCGCCCTGTACGCCTTCGGCAACAACCACTTCCCCCCGGCGGCGCCGAACGTCCGCCTGGTGGACAAGGAGTCGGGCGCCGACGTCGATCCGCTGCTGATCGACCGCACGACCGGCCACCCCATCGACGAGGAGCACACCACGTTCCTGCCGGGACCGTCCGCGGACGACCGGATCCGAGCCGTACTCGAGCGGAGGAACGAGCAGGCCTTGTGAGCCCTCGGCGACTATCGTCACTATAGCCAGTCACTTGCATGATGGTAGTAACCACCCTAGCGTTAACCCCTGAGCCGCAAGCGAGCCTGAGCGTGAGCACGTGGGCGGCCCGCTCGAGCCAGACGGCCGAGCACCGCTCCACCGGCCGCCGCCAAGGCGGCCAGTCACACGCCGAGGTGTGCCATGAGCGCTTCAGCAAGCGGTCGAGCCGTCCATCGGCACCGCGCAGCGATCACATCGAGCCGCCGGACTGATCGGTTGCGGCTCGATCGGGGTGAACAAGCCGCATTCACCCAGCAGTTCTTTCCAGCGGGCACCGGACGGGCCGTCACCACGGACACGGGAGCCCGACCCTGGCCGCCTCTCGGTGATCAGCGCTGCGTGCCGATCGTCCGATCGAGCAAGCGGTCGAGCGCGTAGACACCTCGTTCCCCGGCAGCGACCGGCAAGGCCGACGCCGGGCCTACTGGGGTGCCGGACGCCGGGCGGTCAACTACCCGGCAGCGGACGGCCGTTGAGCACCGCGGCGAGAACACCGTCTCGTCGACACCCACCCGGATCACCGCTCATGGAGTCACCCGCGCTCTCCTGACACTGCTCCTCAGCCCCGTTGGACAGCCCTGTCCGCCGGCAGACCCCTTTGCCCTCGGATTCCGCTGGACCAGGCCCGCACCAACGCGACCCAACCCCTGGGGGGCATCAGTCGACTTGAGAGGTCCTGTGCCCGCCGTATTCGTTCATGGCGTCCCGGACACCCACCACATCTGGGACGACGTCCGTGATCAGCTGATGCGGACCGATGTGTCATCGCATTCGCCCTGCCCGGCTCCGGAAGCCCCGTACCGGAAGGCCTCACCGCTACCAAAGGAGGAGTACGTCGACTGGATCATCGCCCGGCTGGAGGAGATCGGCAGCCCGGTCGACCTCGTGGGCCATGACTGGGGCTCCGCCCTCACTGCTCGCGTCACCGCGCTGCGTCCCGACCTGGTGAGCGTCAGGGCCACGAACGTTGTCCGGCTGGACAGCGGTCACCGGGTACCGCTCCAGCGCCCACGTCAAGCTGCACGCGCGGATCGCCCTGTGCGGGGGCGAGAACGTCGGAAAGATGATCGTCAAGCTCTGAGTCCGCCTCCAACGGATAGTAACGAGGGGCCTGCCGTGCGCGCGGTGGGCCCCTCGCGTAGTGGTCGCGGCACGAGCCGGACCAGCACCCCCTCCCCGCGCGGAGCGGTTGCGATCACTGACTCAGCTTACTCGGCCGGCCTCATGCGAAATGCAGGGCCGGGGACGCTCTCGATGTCCTCCGCCTGCACTGCGTGGCCCCGTTCGCAGCGGATCTGGGCGTCGACGTGCGCGCCGCATCCGCGGTGTCGCGCCAGTACGGCCGGACCTTCCGGGTCGGCGCGGTAACGGTCGCCCCACTGTAGGAGCCCCATCACGGCCGGGACCAGATCCATACCCTTGGGCGTGATCACGTACTTCGGCCGGCTCCGCGAGCCCGGCTCTTTGTAGGTCTCGGTGGCCAGGATCCCTTCCTCCACGAGCATCCGGAGCCGCGCCGCGAGGAGGTTGCGAGGACAGCCGAGGACGCGTTCGAAGTCGCTGAAGCGGGACGAGCCGTACCAGACCTCGCGCAGGATCAGGATCGTCCACTTCTCACCCACGACCTCAAGGGTCCGCGCAATCGAACAGTTCGACATGTCCCGGTCGAGACGGGGGTCCATGCCGGCATCCTGAAGAGCTTCGATCCTCGCATCCATGGGGGTGATTCTAACGTCACCTAAGTTTACTTTTCTATACTCAGCAAGTAGCGTCGCGACCAGCACATGGACCACCGAGAAGATCACGCAGAAAGGGCGGCCGATATGAAGGCATTCGTCGTCGAGAAGTACGGCAAGGACGGCGCGCGTGCCGCACAGGTAGCCGAGCCCACGGTCGGGGACCGCGACGTCCTGGTCAGAGTGAGCGCCACCAGCATCAACCCACTGGACAAAATGGTCCGCAACGGGGAGTTCAAGCAACTCCTGAAGTACAAGACTCCGTTCGTGCTGGGCCACGATGTGGCCGGCGTCGTGACACGGGTCGGCTCCGCTGTGCGCGACTTCAAGGTCGGCGACGAGGTCTACGCCCGTCCACGCGACCTGCGGATCGGAGGCTTCGCCGAGTTCATCGCGATCGACCAGGATGACGTCGCGCCCAAGCCCGACTCGCTCACCCTGGAGGAGGCGGCCGCGGTGCCGCTGGTGGCCTTGGCCGCCTGGCAGATCCTCGTCGACCGTGCCCACGTGAAGCCGGGGCAGAAGGTACTCATCCACGGCGGCGCCGGTGGCCTAGGGTCGACGGTCATCCAGCTCGCCAAGCACCTCGGCGCCATGGTGGCGACAACCACGAGCACCCGTACCGAGGAGTTGGTGAGGAGCCTCGGCGCCGACGTCGTCGTCGACTACACCAAGGAAGACTTCTCGAAGGTACTGTCCGGCTACGACCTGGTGCTGGACTCCCTGAGCGGGGCGAACCTCGAGAAGTCGCTGACGGTGCTGAAGCCCGGCGGCCTGGCCATCGGTGTCGCCGGCCCGCCGGATGCCGGGTTCGCCAAGCAGCTCGGCGCCCCGTCGTTCATGGGCATGGTCATGAACACCCTCAGTCGCAAGGTCCGCAAGCAGGCCAAGGCGCTGGGCGTGCGCTACCAGTTCTTCTTCATGCAGGCCAACGGCTCCCAGCTACGCAGACTCGGCGCCCTCTACGACAGCGGGAAGCTCCGCCCGGTCATCGACAGGACCTTCCCGTTCGACCAGACACTCGAGGCGATGGCGCACGTCGAGCAGGGCCGCACCAAGGCCGGCAAGGTTGTGGTCTCGATGGTGCCCGACAACAACTGAGATCAGGCTGGCCAAAAGCTTCCGCCCGGCACGGTCACAAGAGAGGGCGACGCCGCCACCAAGGCGATGCATGGGTGACCACTTCGCGGACAGTCGCCGCTGTCGGTCGGCATCTCGGTGCCGTTCCGCAACGCCATACGCTCGCGGCACAGCGCGCCGCTCGGCTCTACGCCGACATGAGCCGTGGCCAAGGCCCGCCGATCTCGACATTCATGACGGACGAGGAACTGGCCAACGGCGCCTCGTACTCCCGCTTTAGGTCCAGGAACCTCTCGTCGCCACCACGGTCACCGCCAGCAGCACCGACACAACGCGACCGTCGTCGCGCAGGCGGTGCCCGGACACGCCGCTCGGTCCAGAACGCGGCAACCGCGACGGCGGTCGCGTTCTGTCGCCGTGCTTGACGAGACCGGACGCTGTACGGAGGCGGCCAGACAGGCTGGCGGGGCAACTGGTCGGACGGTAACCGGAAATAGTGCCGTGGTTTGGGCCCGCACACAATCGCGGACGTCTATCATCCGCGCATGACCATGCCGCTGGGCGCTGACGCGTGCATGACTGATCTACTCGACCGGCTCTTGGTCTCGGTGGACTCACTGACCGACGAACTGACTGCCGAGATCCTCGACGGCGAGCGCTCATACGCCGAGGGCACGCTGCTGAGCCACGAGCAGTTGCGCGTCCCCGTGCACGACAACCTGTGCACGCTGCTGACAGCTTTGAGAAACGGGGGTGTGCCCACCAGCATGGACGCCCCGCGGGCGGCGGGCCGGCTCAAGGCCGAACAAGGCATCCCGCTGGCCGCTCTGCTGCATGCCTTCCGTCTCGGCGGGCGGTTCATCTGGGACCGGCTGCTGGCGATGGCCCTTGGCAGGGACAGCGCCGCCTGGCTGCTGCACAAGGCCTCGGACATCTGGGTGATCATCGACGAGTGCTCCAGCGCCGCGGCCGAGTCCTATCGCGTCGCGGTGGAGGAACAGGTATACCGCGATGCCGCCGCACGGCGCGTCATGCTCACCACGCTGCTCGACGGCACCGCGGGGAACAGCTCCAAAGCCTGGGAGGCCATGCGGGTCCTGCGATTGGACCGCAAAGGACCGTTCCTGGTGGTGTGCGGCGAGATCAACGACGGCGTCGGCCCTCTGCCGACGGTCGAGGGACAGCTGCGGGCGGTCGACATCGACGGCGAGTGGATCCACCAGGCAGGCAGCCTGCTCGGCCTCCTCGCTCTGCCGAACGAGCAACTGGTCGTCGCGGTGGAGGAACGCCTCGACGCCATCGCGCTCTCCCGCGTGGGCATCAGCCGGCCCTTCGCCTCGCCCATGGACACGCCGAACGCCCGGCGGGAGGCCCAACTGGCGGCCCAGTGCCTGCCGCCCGGGACCCCCGGCACACACGTCTACGGGAGCTCGCCGATAGCCCTGCTTGCGGCGGCCTCACCCGACGCCGCTTCCGAGGTGGCCCGTACGGTCTTCGGGCCGCTGCTCACCCTGCCGACGACGGAAAGAGCCGTCCTGCTCGACACCTTGGGCGTCTGGTTCGCCACCGGCGGCTCGACCACACGGGCCGCCGAGCACCTGCACTGCCACCGCAACACCGTCCTGTACCGGCTGGGCAGGATCACCGAACTGACCGGCCGTCGAACCAGCGACGCGGACTCCTCCGCGGAGCTCTACGTTGCCCTGCAGGCCATGCGACTGGGCACCATCCCGGAATGAGGCCTCGGCCGGCCAGACACCGGTACGCGCGGACGGTCTCCGCGATCACCCCGAAGGCAGGCGCGGCGCGTCTTCCGGTGGTCAGGGAACCGGCGGACTGAGGTTCTTCCCGCGCCGACAGGCCTCTGACTGTCTCCCTTCGCAGAGCCCTTTCACTGTCCTTTTTCGCTGTCTCCTCATTTCATTCTCTCCCCGTGCGAATACTGGCTTTCCGTTGTGCTCGCGCACAATCTGCTGCACCGCTTCGCTGGTGCTCGGCCCAAAGACCAGGACTTTATGCGGTTCTAGGCTCTGGTCCGCTCCCCGATGGGGAGCCGACAACTGGTTGCGCCGGGAGCTCCCTGCCGCGCTGGTCCCGGGAACGCGGCCTGTCTGCCGATCTCGAGAGCGGACGACTGGGAACAAGAAAGGAATGGCCGATGACCGACGTCCCTGCCAGGAGTGGCCGCACCACTGGACGTGGTGCGCACGCGCGGGTCGGCCGCCGCGCGTTCATCGGCTATGTGCTGGGTGGAGCCACGCTTGCCGTGGCCGCCGACCTCGGGCTGGGCACACCTGCCTACGCCGCGGTGCCCTCAGCGCCCCAGATCCCAGAGCTGTACGACCTCGAGGATCTGCAGACCGACGCCGCGCTCCCCACGTCCGCGCTGATCAAGATCGTGATCAACGAGGACGGCACCGCGTCGTTCGAGCTTCCGCGGATGGAGGTCGGCCAGGGAATCACCACCTCGACAGCGATGATCATCGCCGAGGAGCTCGACCTGCCGGTCGACAAGGTGCACGTGGCCTTGGCACCGGCCCGCCCCGAGTTGATGTTCAACCAGCTCACCGGCGGATCGAACACCACGGTCTCGACCTTCACACCTGTACGAGTCGCTGCGGCGATCGCCAGGAAGGCGCTGCTGGAAGCCGCGGCGATCGAGCTCGGCTCGGCAGTCGCGCTGCTGAAGTCCAAGGCAGGGGCGATCTTCGCGCCTGACGGATCGTCAATGACCTATGGCTCTCTGGCCACCAAGGCCGCCAGCCGCACCGTCAAGGCGGTGGAGGTCGAGCTCAAGGCCACGTCGAGCTTCTCGGTGATCGGCAAGCCCTACGGGCGGGAGGACGCCCGGCTCGCGGTCACCGGGCGGAAGCAGTTCACGCTGGACCTTCACGTTCCGGACGCGCTGCCGACCATGGTCTGCCGCCCACCCACTCTGAACGGCTCGCCGAAGTCGGTACACAACCGAGCCACGGTGCTTGCCATGCCGGGCGTGACGGATGTGGCGATGGTCGACACGGGAGTGGCTGTTCGCGCGGAGGCGTTCGGACAGTGCATCGACGCGGTGCGTGCCCTGGACGTGGAGTGGAACCCGGGCCCGGTCGCGGGCGAGTCCGACGAGACGATCCTGGCCCGGCTGAGAAAGGCCGAGCTGCCGATGGCGGTCCCGAAGGTCCCTCTACTGGCGAGCACGGTGGAGGCGGACTTCACCTTCATGTTCCGCAGCAGCGCCGCGCTCGAGCCGAACTGTGCGATCGCCGACGTCCGATCGGACCGCGCGACGGTGTGGGCGGGACTGAAGGTGCCGATCGTGGCACAGGCTGACATCGCGAAGGCAGTCGGCCTGCCGCAGAACGCGGTCACCGTCAACGTGGTCACCGGCGGAGGGTCGTTCGGACACAAACTCTTCGCCGACCCCGCCATCGAGGCCGCCAAGATCTCCAAGGCGATGGGCAAGCCGGTCAAGCTGATGTGGCATCGCGCCGACGAGCCCCGGCAGGGGCGGGTGCACCCCATGGTGACCTCGCGGATCCGGGCCACGTACCTGGCCGGGCAAGTGCTGACCTTCGAACAGCGGCACACCAGCGTGGTCACCGACTTCAGCCACGGACTCGGCGAGATGATCACGGCGACGGCAGACAGGCTGCCCACCGGGCTCGGCGCACTGGGGTTCTCCGAGACCATCTTCACGTTGACCCAGGAACTCCCCTACAACTTCGGCGTCGTCACCCAGCTGCTCAACGAGACCGACGCGCGCTTCAACACCGGGAGCATGCGCAACATCTACTCGCCCGATGTGGCCTGTGCCAATGAACTGGTCGTCGATCAGCTCGCCCGGAAGATGGGCAGGGATCCGCTGGCATTCCGGCTTGCGTTCCTCAAGAACGACCGGGTCAAGGCGGTGCTCCAGAAGGTCGCTGACGTGGGCAGGTGGGGCAGGTCGATGCCCGCCGGGATGGCGCAGGGCATCGCGATCCACAGCGAGTACAAGGGCGCGACCGCGGTGCTCGTCGAGATCGACTGCCGACCCGAGACCGTGAACCGCAAGGTCTACAACGCGGTCACCGGGCCCCGGGTGACCAAGGCCGTGGTCGCCGTGGACGCCGGACTGGTGATCAACCCCAAGGGCTTGGAGGCGCAGATGTTGGGTGGTGTCTCGGACGGGATCGCTCTCGCCCTCACCAGCAGCCTGCACCTGCGCGACGGGCACTTCCTCGAAGCCAGCTGGGACAACTACTTCTACACCCGGCAGTGGAACGTCCCCTTTGACTTCGAGTGCATCGTGATGCCCTCCGACTCCGAGCAACCCGGTGGTGCCGGCGAAGCCGGAGTGGCCGCGTCCGTGGCCGCGGTCGCGGGCGCCTACGCCCGTGCGACCGGCACGATGCCCACCCGGTTCCCGATCAACCACGGCACGGTGTCCTTCGAGGTCAAGCCCTTCATCCCACCCATTCCCGAGTCACCGTCCGACGGCCTGAGCCACACCTACTGAGGAGCGCACCATGAGCACGCACACCTTCATCCTCAACGGCAAGCGCGTCACCGTCGACGTCGATGACAACCTTCGACTGCTGTGGGTCCTGCGTGACGTACTGGACGTCACCGGACCGAAGTACGGCTGTGGCATCAATGTCTGCAAGGCCTGCACCTCCCACTTCAACGGCAAGGCATTCAATCCTTGCGCGGTGGAGGTCAAGGACGTGGGGCCGGACGACGAGATCACCACGATCGAAGGCCTGCCCGACACAGTCGGCAAGGACCTGCACCCGATGCAGGAGGCCTGGCTGGAGTACGACGTGGCACAGTGCGGCTACTGCCAACCCGGGCAGATCATGGCGGCGGTGGCCAAGGTCAGGCAAGCACAGGCTGCCGGCCATGAGATCACCGACTCCGACCTCGACGAGATCCGCAACATCTGCCGCTGCGGTACCTACAACCGCATCCGGGAAGCGATCAAGGCGGGCGCCGCGCACATGTGACCCGCCCCCGCCCGAGTGCCCGCCGCACAGGGCATGACGCGGCACCTGCGTCAGCTCTCACAGCGGGCTCTCGCCGGCAGTCCCGCACAGGGGGGCCACCATCAAGGGCCTCCCCCCCCACGGCCGGCAAGCCCTGCGCCCGACGCGGGAAGCATGCCTGGTGCGCGGCGTCGCACAGTGCGGCGGCCAGACCGGACGCGTCATGGCCGCCGTCGCCGAGGTCCGGCAACTCCGGCGGCCACGCGATCGTCGCCCTGGGCCTCGCCGAGGTCCGAAACGTCTGCCGCTCTGGCCCTTCCCACAGTATCCGCGTAGCCGTCGCGGTGAACACGCGGAAGACCCAGGCCGCCGCCGAACACGGAAAGGAGCATCGTGCTGGACATCGCTGACCAGTTGTCGCGCTGGTGTGAGCAGGGGAGGGCCTTCGCTGTCGCGACCGTGGTCGCGGTCCACGGCAGCGCTCCCAGGCAACCGGGCGCGGCGCTGGCCGTCGACATCGACGGCGCCGTCGTCGGGAGCGTGTCGGGAGGATGCGTGGAGGCGGCCGTGTACGACCTGTGCCGTGAAGCACTGGCGTCCACCACCTGCACGCTCGAGCGCTTCGGTTACTCGGACGAGGACGCCTTCGCGGTCGGCCTGACCTGCGGTGGAGTGCTGGACATCTTCGTACAGCCCGTCATCCCCACCGAGCGCGCGGAGCTGGTGGGGGCCCTGGCCACCGCAACTGCGGCAGATGTGGTGGCAGTGGCCAGGGTGGTCCGCGGGCCGTCCGACCTGATGGGTGGGGCGCTGGTCATACGAACAGACGGCTCTTGTGCGGGCGGCTTCGGCGATACGGCCCTGGAGGCGACGGCGCGTGCCGAGGCCAGGGTGTTCCTGGAGACAGGACGCACGGGCACGATCGAGATCGGTGCTCGGGGCAGCCGGTGCGGCGAGCCACTGACGCTGTTGGTGGAATCGATCGCTCCAACGCCACGCATGGTGGTCTTCGGTGCCATCGACTTCGCCGCGGCACTCGTACGGATCGGCAAGTACCTCGGCTACCACGTGACCGTGTGCGATGCGCGCCCCCTCTTCGCGACTCCGGCACGCTTTCCGGAAGCGGATGAGGTGGTCGCCGACTGGCCGCACCGCTACCTGGAGTCACAGGCGTGGGACGCACGCACCGTGATCTGCGTACTCACCCACGACGCCAAGTTCGACATCCCACTGCTACAGCGGGCGTTGCGGCTCCCGATCGCCTACATCGGTGCGATGGGTTCGCGTCGCACCCACCTGCAACGGCTGGGGCTGCTCCGGGAGTCCGGCGTCACCGAGGCGGAGCTGGCACGGTTGCACTCACCCATCGGCCTTGACCTCGGCGCGCGTACACCGGAGGAGACAGCCGTGTCGATCGCGGCCGAGATCGTGGCGCACCGCTGCGGCGGCAGCGGCCGACCGCTGATACGCGTCGACGGCCCGATCCACCGCCACACAACATCAAATCGCCTCATCCATTGAGGTCCACCACCCGGCAGCTGCTGTCGGGGCGTCAGTCGTCGTGGCGCTCGCTGTAGCAGGAGATCGGTGATTTGACCTTGCGGGTACTCACCAAGGCCTGCCGAACGGCCGCCCGGAGCTCGGCACGGGGCCGTGCGCGCTTTTCGAGAGTGATGCGCGGCCCTTTCCTGGCACGGTCGAAGAATGGAAGGCGCCCAGCGGTGGCCTCATACCCTGAGGGGCCACCGCTGGGCTCATGGGTCGCGCCGATCCCTTCCCACAGGCCGGCGCGGTCCGGGGCCGTGCGCCGCTCAAGCGCGGCCCGGAGTGTCGGGGACTCAGAGGCGCGTCAACTCGTGCTTCTCGTCCGGGCCCTGGCCCAGGTCCTGGGGTGATTCGTTCAGATGCTTGGTCAGCTGTTCGCCTTCCACGTCCACGTTGGGAAGTGCCTTGTCGAGCCACTTCGGCAGCCACCAGGCACGGTGTCCGAGCAGGGTGGGCACGGCGGGGACGATGGTCATGCGGACGACGAAGGCGTCGAGAAGGACCGCGTTCCTGCACGGGGTGCGGGCAGACACAGCGCTGCCGTTGCGGTGACGGTCGCCAACTCCGCCAGCGCTGGGGGGGCATCTCCCGGAGCAGGGAGCCGCGAGAGGGCGTCACGGCTGGCCGAGAGCCACAGCGAGCCCTCGCCGGTGGGAATCATCGTGAGGTCGGTGCCCCACAGCCGGTCCGGTGCGGGCGCGGTGAAGTCGCGTTGCACCATCCAGGGCGAGGGTGGCTTCCGGGTCGCGGCGGGTGAAGCCCTTGCCGTGCCGGCGTGGGCTGATTCCGTGCAGCGACTGCGTCCTGGGCGATCAGTGCCGGCGCGGCTGCGGCGTTGGTGGCGACTCTCGTGGTGCCAGCTCCAGGCGTCCGTTCGTGATGGCTATTTGCAGGGCGGGCCGGGGGCCTCCGCTGCTGCTCGGTTGAGCATTGCGACATCGCTGGATGCGGGTAGCCGGCCGTCGGCGGCCGCGAGTACGGCTCGGTCGACCGTCTGACGCAGTCGTCGGCCCGACGCCAGGACGGCGGCAGCGGCTGGGTCCGGGGTGCCCGGTGCGAGCAGGCCGGCCTGCTGAAGCCAGAGGTCCAGGTCGCCCGGATTCCGGCGAGTCTCCGCTTGACTAAAATGCGCGAACTGCCAGGTCGCCGTCAGTGTTCACGCGGCGAGTGAGACCGCCCGTGCCCGCTGCAATGGCGGCTGTTCCTGCCCGAGGAATGGGCCTCGGACAACGACCGCCGGGCCAAGACGATCATCCCGCCCGAGGTTGCCATGCCCGGCCGACGGACGAAGACGAACGCCGGGCGATCACTCGCCGCCTCATGCACGACGAAGACATCGCCATCGAGGACCGATTCGCCGGGCTTCTCGTTCTGCTCTACGCCCAACACCTCACCGTGGCCTCCCATCTGCCGATCACGGCAGTGATCATCAAAGGGCCCCAGACGTCCCTGCTGCTGGGCACCACGCACTTGCTGCTGCCAGATCCTCTGAACAGACTCGCCCGGAAGCTCCTCGCTCGGCAACGCGGACACACGACGATCGGCACCTCGTCCGACTCGCCCTGGCTGTTCCCCGGCGCCTTCGCAGGCCAGCCCCTCAGCAGCTACCACCTGGGAACCCGTCTCAAGCGGCTGGGTATCTACTCCCGTCCAGGCCGGACCTCTGCCCTGATGGGGCTCTCCACCCAACTGCCAGCAGCGGTCCTCACAGAACTGCTCGGGCTCAGCCCCGAGACCGCCACCGCCTGGACCCAGACCGGAGGCAACTGGGCCCGATACGCCGCAGAACTCCACGACCGCCCCACCCCAGAATTCACTGAGCCACACAGCAGGTGCTGGCTCTTTCCCGTACCGCACCCCACGTTTCCCGGATCTTTCTCGGATCGCCGGACGTGACCACTTGCCATCGACCGACGACCACCATATGGTCGTACGAACGTAAGACATACGGACGTAATTCAAAACCAAGGGAGTTCGTGATGGCGACAACTCGGCCGGTGGCGCTCGTGACAGGTGCCTCATCGGGGATCGGCAAGGAGACGGCCCGCGCCTTCGTCGCGGCGGGTTTCGAGGTGATCGGAACCGGCCGCAAGACCTCCGGACTCACCCCGCCCGCCGGTGTGACGTACCTCGATCTCGACGTGGCCAGTGACGACTCGGCCACCGACGCGGTCGGAGAGGTGATCGACCGGTTCGGGCGCATCGACGTCCTGGTCAACAACGCGGGCATCGGCTCGGCGGGCGCTGTCGAGGAGAACTCCGTCACCCAGGCCCAGAGCGTCCTGAACATCAACGTCCTCGGTGTCATCCGTATGACGAAGGCCGTCCTACCGCACATGCGCGCCCAGGGTGGCGGACGCGTCATCAACATCTCGTCCGTCCTCGGGGTCGCCCCCCAGCCCTTCATGGCCCTCTACGTAGCGTCAAAGCACGCCATCGAGGGCTACTCCGAGTCGCTGGACCACGAGGTCCGCGAGCACGGCGTCCGGGTCCTCCTCGTCCAGCCCGCCTATACCAAGACCAGCTTCGACACCAACGCCGCGCAGCCCGACACCCCGCTGCCTCTGTACGCGGAGCGACGGCGCGTCTTCGACGAGGTGATCGCGGAGGCGATGAAGGACGGCGACGACCCCGCCGTCGTCGCCAAAGTGATCGTCACCGCGGCCACCGACAGGAAGCCGAAGCTGCGCTACACCGCCGGCCCGCTGGCCTCACGCGTCACCACGGCGCGCCGCCTCGTCCCCGCCGGAGCGTTCGACAAGCAGATCCGCAAGAACAACCGCATGCCCGCCTGACATCCCGGTCCGGCTTCAAGGGTGCCGATTCCGCCCGAATGTCCCCGGTGTACCCGATATTCCTGATCTCCCCGATGTCTCCGGTGTCTCCGAAAGCCCATTGATCAGTCACTCGTTGATTCACCAAGGAGAGTCATGCAGCAGCACAGCCAGCAAACGGCCCAGCGCAGTGCATCGAGCGCAAGGCGTTTCCTGAAGAAGAACGTCGGGATCGCGCTGGCGGTCACCGCCGCGGCGGCCGTCCTGGGGTCGGCGCCGTCCGCGTCCGCAGGCACGGGACACCCGGACCGCGGATCCGTTGTCACCGACGTACAGACCGCGGCGAAGTTCGACTTCGCCGCCGGCGAGATCCCCGAGAACATCACCGCCAACCCCGACGGCTCAATGACCCTGTCCATGCTCGGCAGTTGCGCGGTGTGCCAGCGCACCCATGGGCCGGAGCTGATGCGTATCTCCCCGTCCGGAGCCCGCACGGTGCTCGTCACCGGGCAGGTGGGTGAGGCGATCAGCGGCAACACCCGTGGCAGTGACGGCACCGTCTACTACAGCTTGTGGGCCCCGGGCAACGCGGCCAGGAACGGCGTGTACAAACTGCTTCCGGACGGCACCCCCCAGCGCATCGCCGCTCTGCCCGCCGACACGGGCCCCAACGGGCTGGCCATCGACCCGGCCGGACGCACCCTCTACATCGCGGACAGCCTGAAGGGCATCATCTGGTCCGTTCCGCTCTCGGGCGGATCGGTGACCCCGTGGCTGACCGATGCCGCTCTCGCGCCGGTGCCGACCGAAGCCCTGCCGATCGGTGCCAACGGGCTCAGGTTCCACAACGACACTCTGTGGGTCAGCAACTTCAACAAGGGAACACTGCTGCGGGTACCGGTCACCGGCACCGGCGCGGCCGGTCCCATCCGCCTTGTCGCGAGCGGCCTGCCCAACATCGACGATCTCAGCTTCCTGACCCCCCGGTCCGATGTGGTGTTCGCGGCGCAGAACGGCTCCTCCTCGCAGAACGGTCCGGACAGGGTCGTGGTGATCTACCCGAACGGCACCTACAAGCCCGTCCTGACCAGCGTGGACGGTCTCGCCTCGCCCTCCGCGACCGCGGTCCGCGGCGACCGGCTGTACATCACCGACGGCGGGGTCCCCGAGCCCCACGACCCGAAACTGCAGACCGCGAGGATCAACTTCGCTGCTCTCCTCGCCAACGCGGCACACTGACCTGACCAGGGCGGTAGCCGGAGCACAAGCCCCGGCTGCGATGGAGGAACGCATGGTGCGCTACGCGAGAGAACACAAGCAGGAGACAAGGCAGCGGATCGTCGAGACGGCCGGTCGTCGGTTCAAGCGCGACGGCATCGACGGCTCGGGGATTTCCACGCTCATGAAGGACGCGGGGCTGACCAACGGCACCTTCTACGCCTACTTCGCGTCCAAGGACGAACTCGTCGCCACTGCGGTCGCCGACCAGATGCGCACACAGCACGCGAGCATCGTCGCACAGGCGGCGCCCGGCCGTGCCGGACTCGAGCAGATCGTGCGCTGGTACTTCTCCACCGAGCAGCGCGACAGCATCGAGGACGGCTGCCCCAACGCCGCCCTGCTCGACGAGATCGTACGCTCCACGGATCCCACCAGGCAGGCGTACACCGACGGCGCTCTGGTCCTCATCGACGGCTTCGCCGCCCGCCTGGCACCCCACGATCCACCGTCGGCGCGTCTGAAGTCACTCAGCCTCCTCGGCATGTTGGCCGGGACGCTGCAGCTCTCCCGTGCCCTGACCGACCGGCAGCTCGCCGACGAACTCCTCGAACAGGGCATCCGCAACGCCCTCGCACTGTTGGATGCCGAGCAGCACAACTGAGACGCCGTCCGCGTATCGACTCACTGCTTTGAAGGAGGCGCGCCGCCGAGCCTTCGGCGTCTGACTGGTCTGGCCAGAGGTGCCATTCCGCAACTACTGATATCCGTCATCGCCAATAATGCGGTCGCTGCCACCGGCGATCTCCTCCTCCGAGTAACCCAGCCGACGGAACTTCGCGATGTTGTAGGCGGAGTTCAGATAGATGTGCAGGTGCGCGCGCTCCCGAGGCCAGTGGTGCGCGAGCGCCCGCTCGACTTTCGGCGTCCGGTTCCACGCCGCCCAAGGGCGGACCGTCCGGGTCGACGTCACGGACAGCACCACACTCTGCGGTGGCCCGGCGACGCAGTCGACGGGGCCCAGCAACGGTCGACGGGCCGGTGAGCCGCTGCCTCGGTGCCTGCTTGCGCCCCTTCCCCCAGGGCGTCACCACACCCCTCCCCGCGCAGAGCGCTTGCAATCGCCGATCCGCTCTCATAGAATTATGATCATACTTTAATGGCCCGTGAGTCCTCACTGCCGACCACTCGGCCAACGGCTCTCATGGACAGGCCGCGTCACCAGCACCCTGATCTTCCTTCCAGCCCGCCGCCTGCTCTACGGCCGATCCGCAACACCATCGGTGCGACCAATCCGATCCGCACGCCCTTCTCACTTCACCAGGAACTCTCCATGGACCTCTCCACCAGCACTGTCCTTGTCACCGGAGCCAACCGGGGCTTCGGCCGGGCCCTCGCCGCCGAACTGCTCGGCCGCGGCGCCACGGTCTACGCCGGCGCCCGCAACCCCGACCAGGTCGACCTGCCCGGCGCCAAGCCGATCGCACTGGACATCACCGACCCCGCCTCCGTCGCGGCCGCCGCCGAGGCCGCCGGCGATGTGACCGTCCTCATCAACAACGCGGGGTCCTCCACCGGCGCCGACCTGCTCTCCGCCGGCCTGGACGACATCCGGCTGGAGATGGACACCCACTACTTCGGCACCCTCTCGGTGGTCCGGAGCTTCGCGCCCCAGATCGCGGCCAACGGCGGCGGGGCCATCCTGAACGTCCTGTCCGGACTGTCCTGGGTCAGCTTCCCGGAGATCGGCGCCTACTGCGCCGCCAAGTCCGCTGAATGGTCACTCACCAACGCCCTGCGCGTGCAGCTCGCTGACCAGGGCATCCGAGTGGCGGGACTGCACGTCGGCTACATGGACACCGACATGGCCCGGGGCGTCGACGGGGCCAAGTCGGACCCGGCCGACATCGCCCGGCTCGCCGTCGACGGCATCGCCGCCGACGCCTACGAGATCCTCGCGGACAACGCCTCCCGCCAGGCGCAGGCCGCACTGGCCGGAGGCGTCGCAGCCCTGTACCCGCAGCTCCCCTGAGGGTCGGCCGCCAAGGAAACCGCGCCGGGTCCCGGGCACCGGGGCCCGGTACCTCACGCCGCGCTGTCGCGCGCCGGCCTCCACATCCACTGATCGACCATTAATCACGTCTGCCAAAGGGGAAGGCATGCACCAGCACCGCCGGCAACCGGCCAAGCGCGGCACCGCCGTATGGCCGTGCTCATCACCAGCGTGGCCGGACTCATCACCGCGCTCGACAACCTGATCATCACCACCGCCCTCCCCTCCATCCGCGAGGATCTCGGCGGCGGTCTCGAAGACCTCGAATGGACGGCGAGTGCCTGCACCCTCACCTTCGCGGTGCTGCTCATGTTCGGATCCTCCCTCGGCGACCGCTTCGGCCGCGGAAGACTGTTCGCCATCGGGCTCGCGATCTTCACCTCCGCCTCGGCCGGGGCCGCACTCTTTGCTGGGTGTGGCGCAGTCCTCGGCGGAGGGTGCGTTCGAGGTGGTCGTCGTCGGTGAAGGCGGTGTTGGCAAGCGGGCCGCGCCGTAACAGTGACCAGATGCCCTCCACCGGATTCAAGTCCGGTGCATAGGAGGGCAATTGGACGATGGTGAGCCAGTCGTGTTCGTGGGCATACTCGCGCATCCCGGCGGCCCGGTGGGTGTTGAGGTTGTCCCAGATCAAGACGATAGGGGCGCCGAGCTGGATGTGAGCGCGGACGACCAGGTCGCGGTAGTCGGTCCAGGCGAAGCTGTTGCGTCCTTGGCCGCGGTACTTGCGGTGTTGGCGTGGCCGGTAGATCAGCCGGGCGGACTCGCCCGGCCGGTAGCAGCACATCGCGGCGATCGACCAGCGGCGCCAGGACCGGCCGCGCACCCGCACCACGGGCGTCTGCCCACGCCAGCCCCAGGTGCGGGCCCGCGGCGGGGTCATCGCAAACCCGGCCTCGTCCTCGAAGACGATGAATGCCCCCAGCGCCGCCACAGTCATTCCGCCTGCGGCCACACATCCTTCTTCCACAACTAGACCGCGTGCTCATCGCGCTCCACCGCCCGGCGGGCGGGACACTGCCAGGACCAGCCGTGCCGGTGCAGCAGCCGCCACACCGCCGCCATCGAGCAGTCGACCTGGAACTTCCATGCGATCAGCGCTCTGATCCGGGCCAGGGTCCAGCGCTGGTCGTCCCAGCCGCACTTGGCGGGACCGAGCGCCAACTCCTTCTCCAGCTCGGCGAACTGGCCGTCGGACAGCTTGGGAAGTTTCGGCGGTTCCCTGGAGGCGAGGGCCTCCATCCCGCCCTCCCGCCAGGCCCGCCAGGCCCGCCGCCAGCGTTCCACCGACCGCTCACTCACCCGCAGATCCTTCGCGATCACCGCGGTCTTCTCACTGCGGGCGAACCGCTCGGCCGCCTCGCACTGGATCCGCTCACGCAATCGCCGCCGCTCCGCGGTCAATCCACCACCCTGCGCGTACCGCATACCACCGGCCTACCGCAGGGATCAGCACACGTCACCCCGACAACACCCCGAAGAGATCAGTAGACATGTCCCGCTCGAGGCGGAGGCCCATGCCGGCATCTTGAAGAGCTTCGGTCCACGCATCCATGCGAGCGACCCTAATCGCATCTGAGTTTACTTTCCTATACTCAGCAAGTAGCGTCATGACTGGCACATCTGGCTGCACGCGAGAAGTGGGCGTGACAGCAACCCGTGAAGGAGCGTCACCATGGCAGGAAGTCCAGAAGCACAGCAGTTCGCGCAGTTCCTCGAGAGCGTGAGCGCGAAGACGTCGACGCCGGGCCTCGACCTGGCCGTGATCCGCGACATCGTCGACTCGAACCACAAGGCGTCGACCGAGCCGGAAGGCGTCACCTACGCCGAGGTCGACGCGGGCGGCGTCCCCGCCCTGTGGGCGATCCCCGAGGGCGCCGACCCCGACCGGGCGCTGCTCCACTTCCATTTCGGCGGATCCGTCACCGCATCGATGCACTCGGACCGCAAGGCCGCCGGTCACATCGCGAAGGCGGCCGGCGCCCGCTCGCTGGTCGTGGACTTCCGCCTGGCGCCCGAACACCCCTACCCGGCACAGCTCGACGACGCCGAGACGGCCTACCGGTGGCTGCTCTCGCAGGGCTATAAGCCGCAGAACATCGGCAGCACGGGCCATTCGATCGGCGGCACGCTCGCGGTACTGCTGCCGCTGCGTCTGCTCGCGAAGGGCGAGGCGACCCCGGGCGCGATCGTCAGCGTCTCGCCGTGGACCGACCTCACCATCCAGAACGCGTCGGTCGACGAGAACGAAGACAACGACAAGATGCTCAGCAGGGCCACGCTCGAGCTCTTCCGCGGAGCCTGGCTGCAGGACCCCGCCGTGGACTTCGCCGACCCGCAGGTCAGCCTCGTGCACGCCGATCTGACCGGCCTGCCGCCCACGGTCGTCCACTACGGCGAGTACGAGACCCTCGCCGACGACGGCGCCGAGCTCGGCCGCCGACTCTCGGACTTCAAGGTCACCTCCCAGGTCCACCCGATGCCCGAGGGGCAGCATTCCTTCGTCCTGGGCGCGGGGCGTGTGCCCGAGGTGGATCAGGCGATCCAGCAGATGGGTCAGTGGCTCCGCAAGCACCTCGGCGCCTGAACAGAACCTGAACTGACGGCGGGGTCCGCTTGCCGGGCCCGCCACACCACCGCGATGCCGGTGACCGGGCCGCCGGTCTCCGGCATCCTCGACCATGTCGGCCGACATGCGGTATGCGTGTCCGACACCGTTCTGTACGCCGCCACACCCCGGTCCCTCGATGCCACGAAGGAGTGCGCGATGGGAATGTACGAGGATGTCTTCCGCTCCAGCACCGAAGACCCGGAAAGTTTCTGGCTGAAGGCGGCAGAGGGCATCGACTGGGATGTCACTCCGCGACGCGCCCTGGACTCCTCGGGCGCACCCTTCTATCGCTGGTTTCCCGACGGGCGGCTCAACGTCTGTTTCAACGCGCTCGACCGGCACGTCGAGGCCGGCCGCGGCGAACAGCCCGCGCTAATCTACGACTCCCCCGTGACCGACACCCTCCGCACCTACACCTACACACAGCTGAGGAACGAGGTGGCGGCCTTCGCCGGAGCGCTCGCGCAGCTCGGCGTGGGACGCGGCGACCGGGTGGTGATCTACATGCCGATGGTCCCCGAGGCCACCGTCGCGATGCTGGCCTGTGCGCGCATCGGCGCGGTCCACTCGGTCGTCTTCGGCGGGTTCGCCCCGCACGAACTCGCGGTCCGCATCGACGACGCCGCCCCCAAGGTGGTCGTCTCCGCCTCCTGCGGCATCGAGGGAAAGCGTGTCATCGCGTACAAGCCGTTGCTCGACCGGGCAATCGAACTCGCGGTCCACAAGCCGGAAAAGAGCATGATCCTTCAACGCCCGCAGGAGCGGGCCGAGTTGGGGCCCGACGATCTCGACTGGGCCGACCTCGTCGCCGCCGCACCGCCGGCCGACTGCGTGCCGATCGCCGCCACCGATCCCCTGTACATCCTCTACACGTCCGGAACGACCGGAAAGCCCAAGGGAGTCGTGCGTGACTGCGGCGGCTACGCGGTGGCCCTGCACTGGTCGATGGGGGCTGTCTACGACGTGGGCCCGGGCGAGACCATGTTCACCGGCTCCGACGTCGGCTGGGTCGTCGGGCACTCGTACATCGTCTACGCGCCCCTGCTGGTCGGTGCCACGACGGTCCTGTACGAGGGCAAGCCGGTCGGCACCCCGGACGCGGGCCAGTTCTGGCGTGTCGTCGCCGAGTACGGCGTCAAGACCATGTTCACGGCCCCCACCGCCTTCCGCGCCATCCGCAAGGAGGACCCCAAGGGCGCCCTCAGCGCCGGTTACGACCTCTCCGGCCTGCGCTACCTCTTCCTCGCCGGCGAGCGCCTCGACCCGAAGACCTACCACTGGGCGAGTGCCCTGCTGGACGTCCCGGTGATCGACCACTGGTGGCAGACCGAGACCGGCTGGCCCATTGTCGCCAACCCCGTGGGCATCGAGGCCGCTCCCATCAAGCCCGGCTCCCCCACCCGCCCGCTGCCGGGCTGGGACGTCCGCGTCCTCGACCCTTCGGGCGAGCCGGCGCCCGAAGGCGTCGACGGTGCGATCGTCGTGAGGCTTCCCCTGCCGCCCGGCGCTCTCCCCACTCTCTGGAACGACGACGACCGCTACGTCGCCTCCTACCTCTCCGCCTACGCCGGCTACTACCTCACCGGCGACAACGGCCACATCGACGACGACGGCTACGTCTTCGTCATGGGCCGCACCGACGACGTCATCAACGTCGCCGGGCACCGGCTGTCCACCGGCAGCATGGAAGAGGCCCTGGCCACCCACCCCGACGTCGCCGAATGCGCCGTCATCGGCGTCACCGACGCCCTGAAGGGACAGGTCCCGCGCGGTCTCGTCGTTCTGAAAGCCGGCATCAGCCGCGAAGCGAGCGAGGTCGAGGCCGAACTCGTCCAGCTCGTACGCGAACGCATCGGCGCCGTCGCCTCCCTCAAGGACGTCGCGGTCGTCGCCGCACTGCCAAAGACCCGCTCGGGAAAGATCCTGCGCAAGACGATGCGCGGCATCGCCGACGGCCACGACGAACCCATCCCCTCCACCGTGGACGACCCCAGCGTCATCGAGGCCCTGCGCCCTGTTCTCCGCCGCGCAGACCGCACCCCGTGAACGCCGGCTGACGGCCTGGCCGACGGTGGCGAGGTGGCGCGTCCACGGAACGCAGGGGCCAGGCCGCCCGGCCCGGGTGGGCGGACCACGGCAGCTTCGACTTCGGGTCGGTCGCCGCCCTTGATCGCCACCACGATCGGTGGACGGTGACCTGTCACTGCCCGGCCCGGACCGCCAGGGACGTGTCGGGGCCCCACCGGTCGCACCGACCCCCGCGTTCTTTCGACAGCCCGAAGCGCCCTACGCCGACCCGACCGACAGCGTCGACGCGCCACAGACTCCTCGGCTCGCCCAGGGATCGCGCTTGAACCTGCCAGCCGCATCCAATAGACTTACGATCATAATTCAATGATGGTGTCGATGATGTGCTGGCCGACACCGCTCATGACGGGCGCGTCATCGGGCTCAGAGACAGGAAGGCACAGGGTCTCCACCCGGCCGACCACGCCCACCCGGTGACCGCCCCATCCGTGGCTGTCCGCCACCCATAACCTGAGGAACCACCCATGCTCAACGCCCTGTGGAACCCGACCGTCGTCGGAGAGATCTCTCTGCCGCACCGGCTGGCCATGGCCCCCCTGACCCGCAGCCGGGCCACCCCGGAAGGGGTGCCGACCGCGCTGAATGCCGAGTACTACGCCCAGCGCGCCTCGCACGCGCTCATCATCACCGAGGGCACCCAGCCCTCCGCCGACGGCCAGGGCTACCCGGTGACCCCGGGCATCTACACGGTGGAGCACATCGCAGGCTGGCGGAAGGTAACCGACGCCGTACACAAGGCCGACGGGCGCATCGTCATCCAGCTGATGCACGCCGGGCGGATCTCCCACCCCGACAACACCCCCCACCACCGTCAGCCGGTGGCTCCCTCCGCGATCAAGCCGACCGGCCTCACGTTCACCGCCTCCGGGCCCCAGGAGATGCCGGTGCCGCGCGAGCTGTCCACCGAGGAGGTCGCCGCGACGGTCGACGACTTCCGGCGCGCCGCCGCGGCCGCCATCTCGGCCGGCGCCGACGGCGTCGAGATCCACGGGGCCAACGGCTACCTGGTCAACCAGTTCCTCTTCCCCAGCGCCAACCAGCGCACCGACCAGTACGGCGGCTCCCTCGACAACCGCATCCGTTTCGCGGTGGAGGTCGCCACGGCCGTGGCCGACGAGATCGGCGCCGACCGCACCGGCATCCGGATCTCTCCCGGCAACCCCTTCCAGCTCAACGACCTCACAGAGAGCGACCCTCACGAGCTCTACCCGCACCTCCTGCGCGCCCTCGCCCCCCTCAACCTCGCCTACCTGCACATCGGCCACGGCGGCGACGACGAACTTTTGCACACCCTCCGCAAGCTCTGGCCGACCACACTGATCCTCAACCGCGCCGGCACGGACATAGCCACCCGCGCCAAGGACATCGAGAACGGCCTGGCCGACGTCATCACCGTTGGCTCGATGGCACTCGCCAACCCCGACCTGGTCGAGCGCGTACGTGCCGACGCCCCGCTGAACACCCCTGACCCCGCCACCTTCTACGGCGGTGGCGCGGCCGGCTACACCGACTACCCCACCTACGCCGCCTGACGAAGGGCCCGGCGCCCGAGGGATCACCGACCTCGGGCGCCTCAATACGCCTGCGGCGCACGTCGGTGGCGACCCGAGGAGATACGGGCCGCCACCTG
>NZ_JBSHAF010000050.1:0-4504 GCF_053611365.1 Streptomyces sp. NPDC054813
GACAGGTACGGCAGCGCGACGCCGGGGTCGCGGGCTACGCCCGTGATGTCACGCGATGTCAACCATTCCGGACGCCCAGTCGTCCAGGATCCTGGAGGGGTCCAGGACGACGGGCAGTTCGGTCAGGCCACGGAAGGCGGGGAAGGGCACGGTGAGCCATTTGGCCTCGTCCGCCGGCTGGGCCATGGAGAGTTGCGGGAAGCGGCGGAAGAGCGAGGCCAGGGCGATCTGCATCTCCATCCTCGCCAGCGGTGCGCCGAGGCAGAAGTGCGGCCCCGTACCGAAGGCCAGGTGTTTGCTCTGTACGCCCTGCCGGGCGATGTCGAAGGTGTCGGGGCTCTCGAACGCGGCGGCGTCCCGGTTGGCCGAGGTGACCGCGATCTGTACCAGCGAACCCTTGGGAATGAGCGTCCCCGCGATGGTGATGTCCTCCAGGGCGTGGCGGAAGGTCGCGTTCTCGACCGAGCCCTCGAAGCGGATGATCTCCTCGATCGCGTTCGGGAGGAGGTCGGACGAGTCGATCACCTGCCTGAGCTGCTCGGGATGGGTGAGCAGCGTGTAGACGGCGTTGCCGATGAGGTAGGCGGTCGTCTTGTGGCCCGCGAACAGCAGCACCCACAGGGTGGACAGCAACTCACCGTCCGTCAGCGACTCCTGCTCGTCGCTCGTCTGGATGAGGACGCTGAGCAAGTCGTCCTCGGGGGCCTTGCGCTTACGGGCGATCAGGTCCTCGAAGTACTCCCGGAGCGTGTTCTCCGCCTCGGCCAGGCGATCCTTGTCCTTCTTGCTGAAACCGGTCCGCGCGACGACACTGCACCACTGCTGGACCTCCTGCCGCTCCTCCTCGGGAACGCCGATGAGCTCGCAGATCACCTGCAGGGGCAGCGGGAAGGCGAAGGCCGACAGCAGATCGACGGGCTGCAGAGTGGAGCAGTTGTCGAGCAGCGTGTCGGTGAGCTCCTGGATCCGTGGGCGCAGCGCCTCGATACGGCGGGGCACGAAGGCACGACTGACGATCCGGCGCAGCCGTGTGTGCTTCGGCGGGTCGGCGAACAGCATGTTGTCGTCCAGGGCGATGGACGAGTCGCCGAAGATGGACCGGTAGGCGTCGATGGCCGCGTACATGTCCTTGCTGATCCTGGGGTCGGCAAGGGCGGCCTTCGCATCCTCGAACCGGGTGATCAGGTATGAGTGCACACCGTGGGGCGGCGTGATGCGGCAGACCGGCGCGTTCTCCCGCAGGTGCCGGTAGAGGGGGTGCGGGTTGGCCCGGTACTCCGGGCAACCACGGGATGCCGCGTCCACCGCCCGGGCTGTCTCGTCCGCGATCTCCTGCTCCTGCATCTGAGTCATCGACGGCCCTTCTTCTCTTCCCACGGTGGCACAGGTCGGCTGCAAGCTAAGAATTCATTGACGCCACTCGGAACGGGAAAACGTGATTCACCCTGACGCGGACCCAAGTCGTCGGCACGGCACGGAAGTGGAAAAGCAGACTGTGCCGTCCGGGGGAAGGCTCGATTGCCGACCCCGGGGGCCTGTGACAGGTTCGGTTCCAGGGCCGCCATGAATGCGAATCGCTGCCCGAACTACCGCTGGGTCACTGGAGGAGGACGGGCTGTGGACACACGAGACAAAGAAATGGTGCCGGTGTTGATCGTGGGCGGTTCGCTTGTCGGACTGTCCGCGTCGGTGTTTCTGGGAAGACTGGGCGTCAGCCATATGGTCGCCGAGCGCCGGGCCGCCACTTCCGAACATCCCCGGGGCCGGGGGAACAACATGCGGACGATGGAGTTGTTCCGCACCGCCGGGCTGGAACCGGACATCAGAAAGGCCGCGGACGTCCTGTCCGGCAATCACGGCATCATGCAGACGGACAAGCTGTCGGGCGGTGAGAGCAGATGGCTCTCGGCCCGTCTCACCGGCGGAGCCCCCGAGACGAACGTGTGCTCCACCCGGCGGTGCGCGTGCAGCCAGAACGACCTGGAGCCGGTCCTGCTGGAACACGCCCGTGCACTGGGCGGGGACGTGCGCTTCGGTACGGAGCTGATCTCCTTCACCGAAGACGGGGACGGCGTGACGTGTGAACTGCGCGAGCGGGAGAGCGGCCGGACGTACTCGATGCGTACGTCCTACCTCCTGGCGGCCGACGGGCCGCGCAGCCCGGTGCGCGAGCGGCTGGGCATCGGTCAGAGCGGCGGGGGCGACCTGTTCCACAACGTGAGCGTCACCTTCCGCAGTAAGCTCCTCCGTCAGGTGGTCGGGGACAAGCGGTTCCTCGTGTGCTACCTGAACGGCACCGAGGGCGAAGGGGTCCTGCTGCCCGTCGACAACGAGGAGAAGTGGGTCTTCCACGTCCCGTGGTTCCCCGAGCGCGGCCAGACGCTCGAGTCCTTCACCGACACACGCATCGCCGACCACATCAGGGCCGCCGCCGGCGTACGGGACCTGGACGTCGAGGTCACGGGACGCGCCCCGTGGCACGCGGCGGACCGGGTCGCCGACCGCTATCGGCAGGGACGCGTCTTCCTCATCGGTGACTCGGCCCACGAGATGCCCCCCACCGGCGCCTTCGGATCCAACACGGGCATCCAGGACGCGCACAACCTCGCCTGGAAGCTCACCGCCGTACTGCGCGGCTGGGCGGGTGAGGGCCTGCTGGACACCTACGAGAACGAACGTCGCCCGGTGGCCCTGGCCACGAGTGCCCGGGCCATCGAGCAGGCCGCACGCGAGCAGCACCCCGGCTACACCGCCGCGCAGGGCTCGGGCCAGAGCACGGACCTGATGACCGTGTCCCTCGGCTACCGCTATGTCTCCACGGCCGTGTCCGGCGCCGACACCGACGCGCCGACCATCCCGCAGACGCTGCGCCTACAGGCGGACCCCGGCACCCGGGCCCCGCACATGGCCGTCGTGCACGACGGGGACACCAAGTCGACCATCGACCTGTACGAGCAGAGCTTCGTCCTCCTCTGCGGCCTTGCGGACGGGCCGTGGCCGTCGGCCGCCCGCGCCGCGGCGGCCACGCTCGGCGTGCCCCTGGTGTCCTACCGCTCAGGCGCCGGCCCGGACTTCGACGTCGACACCTCGCCCGCCCTGGCCGCCGGTGCCGAGGACTGGGCCGCCACGCACGGCGTCACCCCGCAGGGCGCGGTGCTCGTGCGCCCCGACGGAATGGTCGCCTGGCGCTCCGGCGACCTCCCCTCAAATCCCGAGGACGAGCTGACGCACGTTCTGCACGGCCTCCTCAGCCGCTGATCCCGCTCTCCGACGCCCTCGAACCGTTCCACCACAGGGAGCCCTTCCATGCGTCAAGCCGCCGAGACCACCGACCCGCAGGCTCCGGGCGACATAGGCCTGCGCACCGCGCTGAGCGCCGACGACGCCCGGCACGAACGGATAGATGTTCACCACCACTACACCGCCCCCGAATGGGTGCGATGGGCCGAGAAGAACGGGATCGCGGACCGTGACGGGCTGCCGCCGTGGACCCGGTGGGACGAGGCCGCCGCCCTGGACCTGATGGATCTGACCGGCACGCGCACCAGCATCCTCACCGTCGCCATGCTGGGACGCTTCCAGGACGCGGCGACACGCAAGGAGAGCACGCGTGTCGCCCTCGAGGCCGCGGGCGACCTGATCGTCCGGCACTCCGGCCGCTTCGCCTTCTTCACACCCGTCTTCCTCGACGACGCCGAACTCTCCCGCTGGTCCGTCACCCATGGGATGGACCAGCTCGGCGCGGTGGGCGTCAGTGCGCGCACCAGCACGGGCGGCACGTACCTGGGCGACCCCGGGCTCGACCCGATCATGGCGGAACTCGACGAACGCGCCGCTGTGATCAGCACGCACCCCATGCAGGTGAACACCTCCGGAGCCCCCGAGGGTGTACCGCCGTTCGTGTGCGACTTCCTCATGGACACGACCCGCGCCGCACTGAGCCTGATCATGAACGGCACTCTGGACCGTTTCCCGCGGCTCACGTTCATCCTCCCGCACGGCGGCGGGTACCTCCCCTACATCGCGAGCCGGATCGAGGTCTTCGGGCGCCAGCTCGTCCCCGCCGTCGATCCCGGCCGCGTCCGCGACTACCTGCACCGCTTCTACTACGACACGGCCGCGCCCATGTCCCCGTCGGCCACCCCCACTCTTCTGGCCGCCGCGGGCTCCTCCCGCATCCTCTACGGAAGCGACTGGCCGCCGACCCCCACCCGGGTGGTCGCCGATGTGACAACTCCCGCTCTGGACAGGGATCCCGCCCTCGGCGACCAGGAGCGCGGTCATATCAACCGCGGTAACGCCCTGCGTCTCCTGCCCGCCCTCGCGTCGGCCTGAGCACGCCCGGTGGGCCGTCCTCGTACCGCGGGTGCGAGTGCCACGGAGAACCGCTGCCCGGCTCGCTCGGCGCTCGGACGGACGTGGGGGGGGCGGCGGGGGCGGCGCGGCGGGGCCGCGCGCGCGGGCGCGCGCGCGCGCCCGGCGGCGGCCCGGCCGCCCGCCCCCC
>NZ_JBSHAF010000050.1:4514-32563 GCF_053611365.1 Streptomyces sp. NPDC054813
GTCTCACCGAGCCGCACGGCCGACGCGCGGGTTCACCTCAGCACAGTCCCGCCGGGATCGAGACTCGGCAGGGGTTGCCGCGGAAGAGATCGCTCCCCTTCGCGGCGTTCTGATTGACCAGGCCAGCCGGGGGCGTTGGCGGTGATCCAGTTCTCGTCGACGCGGTACTTCTCGTTGACTGCGCCGACGAAGCTCTTGAACGGCACGGTTCCGCCCGACAGCGAGGACCGGCCGCTGGTGCCCGCGACCACGCCATGCGTCACCGGTCAGCAGGATGCCCGAGCCCTGCACGAACGCCTTTCCGCCCTCCACGCAGCCGATCGCTCCCTTGGTCCTCGGGGCGGCCTTCTTCTCGGGAGGCACGACCACCGTGCGGGGACCGACGCCGCTCGGTGTCAGCCCGGAGGTCTTGGCGGTGGCGCTCTCGCGGTACGGGCCGGCCTGCACCAAGACCGTGTCACCAGCACGGGCGTTCACCGCCTTCTGGTTCGACTCGACCGGGTGCACCGTCAGGGTTCGCAGTGACGCGGCGGCCGGGAGGGCACCGGCCTCCACACCGAGGAGTACGGCGACGAACCCGGCGTACCGAACATGCCTCCGGTGGGGCGTGCAGGTTCACATCACCGGCCGCGTACCGGCGGTGCCGGAGTAGCAGCGGTGGCAGCCCGATCCGGCCGTACCTAGGCTCGCTAGCGGAAACGAGTTCGTGGGAAGGACACAGAATGCCTCAGGTAGACGAGGAAGAGATCCGCGTCAGCGCAATCGATACGGCGGGTCAGCCCCGAACGCTCCGGAGTGTTCTGCGTTCCGCGGTCAAGGAAACCATGCTGCTGCCGGTGTTCCTGGTCCTCACCGCCATGATGGTGGCACTGTGGCTCATGGGTATGCCCTTCATGCAGGCCTTGACCATTTCGACCGCGCTGAAGATTTCGATGGCCCTGTTCGAAGCGCGTCGGCGGCCTTGCGCGTCGAAGGTTTGACGCCCCGCGCCCCTCTCCGTTCCGTCATCCTGCGGCCAGGACGCTTCTTCGGGTCGGGGCGCCTGTCCCTGGGGCGGCGCACTTCTCCGGTCTCCGTGCGGTGTCAGGCCCCGCGCCCCACCTTCTCGCCGGCCCCGCTCTCCCCGAGGCCCCGCGGCACCGCCGCCGCGAGGTCGTCGCGTCCGGGATCCGCCCGGCGCTCCCGCAGGTCGGCCACCGCCAGGACCAGGGCGCCGAGGATGATCGCCACGGCGGTGAGCAGCCCGAGCTGAAGGGCTGTCGTGGAGCGGCCGTGGTTGGCGACATGGGCGAAATAGACGGATCCGACCACGGCGATACCGGTGGCCGAGCCGATGCGCTGGCCGGTCTGCAGCACCCCACCCGCCGCACCGGCACCTCGTACCGGCACGAGCGTGAGCGTGAGGGTCGTGTTGGGGGAGACCGTGAGTCCGGACCCGATTCCGCCGATGACCAGCGGTAGCGCCATGGCCCAGCCCACGCCGTCCCCGGGCACCAGCTGAACGGCGACGACGACACCGAGCAGCCCGAGAGCCACCCCGGTCAGGCCGATGACGACCAGGCTGCGGCCGTAGCGCATCACCAGCCGACCCCCTATGGCCGCGCCGACCGCCGAGGCGGCCGCGAACGGCAGGATCGTCAATCCCGCGCCGAGCGCGCTGTATCCCGCAGTGTTCTGCAGGAACAGTGACAGGACGAAGAAGATGGTGGTCAGCCCGGCGAAGAACATGAGGCTGATGAGAGCGCCGAGCGTGAAGGAGCGCAGGGAGAAAAGCCCGAGGTCGACCAGCGGTGCCTTCCCCAGGCGTCCCTGGGTCCTCTCCCACACCCAGAAGGCCCCGAGCAGCAGTGCGGCCACCGGAATCAGCAGCCACTTGGCCCGGCCCTGCCACTGCTGCTCCTGCACCAGGGGCAGCAGCAGGGCGAGTACGCCCGCACCGAGCAGCAGTACGCCGAACGGGTCGAACTTCTCCCGTCTGTCGTTCGCCACCGGGAGGCGGGGCAGCAGCCGGTTCCCCGCGACGAGGGCCGCCACCCCGATCGGCACGTTGACGAAGAACACCCAGCGCCACCCGTCGGCCGTGCCGAACGCTTGGATCAGCAGTCCGCCCGCCAGCGGGCCCACCGCGGTGGACACGGCGACGACGCTGCCGTGGAAGCCGAACGCCCGGGCCCGCTCGGCACCCTGGAACATCTGCTGGATCAGCCCCGAGGTCTGCGGTGCGACCACACCGGCGGCCGCACCTTGGATCAGCCGGCACACCACCAGCCAGGTGGGGCCGGTGGCGAGGCCGCACGCCACCGATGCGGCCGTGAACACGGCGAGGCCGAACAACAGCGCCTGGCGGCGGCCCCGCACGTCACCCAGTCGTCCCGCCGGTGCCAGCGCGAGCCCGAAGGCGAGTGCGTACCCGGACACCACCCAGGACTGGGTGGCTTCGGAGGCACCGAGCCCGCGTTCCATGGAAGGCAGCGCCACGTTCACGATCGAGACGTCGAGCAGCGAGATGAATCCCGCGGTCAGACAGACCGCGAGCGCTTTCCACCGCCGGTCGTCGAGAGTGGGCTGGGCCGTTTCTGTGGTCATGTGATCACGCTATGCAGCCACGACCGGTCGCACCAGCCGGGGAAAGGGCGCCGGGATGCGGGATCGTCGAGCCCGGCCTCCGCGCCCGGCCCGGTTGCGCGGCGGCCTCGGGGGCGGCGTCCCCTTTGGCGGCCCCTCCCCCAAGGGCAGTCCGGCAGAGGTCGTGACCTTCGGCTCGGCGCAGAGCCGGAAGACGAACAGGGTGTCCGGGTGTGGTCCTCCGGGGCGACCTTGCCGCCGGGGGTCCTCCAGCCACCGGGACGGTCAGGACCGTGCATGGCAAGCCCTCGACGGCACCGGGATCGCCCCCGAGATCATCCACTGAATGGCGTCTGCGGCATCGGATTGCTCAGCCCCGTCCACGTCCGCGACGACTACCGGTCGTGGGGGGGCGACGCCCCCGCTCACGTCCGGAGCGCCGGGCGGTCACCACCGACCACCGCACCCGCCCCGCGTCAGCGGCACGACGTCTTGTGCCGGAGGACTCCGCCCAACAGCTCTACGTGTTCCGTGGCCGTGGCACGACCGCGGACGACGGTGACGGTGACCCGTCCGGCCGTCGGTTCCGAGAGGTCGAAGGCGTAGAGCGCACGCCGACCGTCCAGGACGGGTGGCAGTCGGCGGACCGCGAGAGGTCTGCCGTTGCACGTCACCGACCGGACGATCTCACGGTCCGCGCCGAACACATGGACCTCGGCGAACGTGTACGTACTGAGCAGGGGAACGAGCGCGGGACGGACGGAGAGGGGAATGTCGCGGCGGTCGGAGACGCAGGACGTCGTGGTGAACCCGCCGGCCGTGGCGGCCGAACCCGAGCAGAAGCGCCCGTCGGCGGACTCCCAGACGAACGTGGCAGCGCTCCGGCCGACGGCGGCGGTGAACATCCCGTGCGGTCCCGGAAGGTCCTTGATGGACAGCTGTGCCGTGAGGTTGGCTCTGGACGCGTCGACCACCTGGCCCGGGGCAGTTGTAGCGGCCCGCGGCGATGCCGTGCGTCTCGAGGAGGCCCCCGGTGACGGCTTCACCCTGGACGGGCCACCCCCCGCGGTACAGGCCACCGCCGAGAGCAGCACCGCACCGGCCGACACATGCGAGAAGCCTGTTCATGTTTCCCCCGCCGGCCCATGTCAGTGCCCGGAGGGTAGCGTCCGGGGCCAGTGCCTGTCAGCGGTCCGCGGCCGCAAGGACACGATGAGTCGGTCACATGATCTGAACCCGGAACAGTCCCTAGGTCATCCCTGGGGGTGTCCGATGGGTCGTGGCGGCGGTTCTCAGACGTCCGGCGGATACCAGCGCAGTTCCACGGTGTTGCCGTCCGGGTCCTGCACATAGAGAGAGTCCGCGGTGCCTTGGGCCCCGAAGCGCTTGGCGGGGCCGTCGAGCACCGTGAAGACGCCGGAATCGACGACTTGCTGCCAGTCGAGCGGCTCGACCACCAGGCAGATGTGATCGACGTTGGAGCCCTTTGGCCCCTCGGCGGGCGCCTTGACGAGGTCGATGATGGTGGTGGCGCTCACCCGCACGGAGGGGAAGGGGACCTTGCCCTCCCGCCACTCCTCCACCCGCACCGGCTGCAGCCCCAGAGGGCCGACGTAGAAGGCGAGCGAGCGCTCGATGTCGGTGACGTTCAGGACGAGGTGGTCGAAGGCGATCACGCGCATGGGTATCTCCGTGGGGTCGGGGCGTGCGGGACGCCGGCGGCGGTATGACGGGGCCGGCAGCTGCGGGCCACGCCGGGTACGGGCTGTGGCTGGTCGCTGGCAGCGTGGCCTGTCCCTGTTCGAGCATCGCCGGACAGGCATCCATGGGTCCAACACATGCTTGTCATGTGATCAATCGGGGTTCACGATTGATCAATGGATCTCCAACAGATGGGTTATGTCCTCGCAGTGGCGGAGACCGCCAGCTTCACCCGCGCCGCCGAGCAATGCCATATCGTCCAGTCCGCACTCAGTCACCAGGTAGCCCGGCTGGAGAAGGAACTGGGCGCCCGACTGTTCGAACGAACCAGCCGCCGGGTGTGGCTGACCCCCGCCGGAGAGGCGTTCCTGCCCGCCGCCCGCCAGGCTCTGGAAGCGGCCGAGCGGGCCCGGGCGGAGGTGGCGGCGGCCACCGGCGAGATACGCGGCAAACTGACCGTCGGGTCGATCCCCACCGTGGCGGCCGTCGATCTCCCGTCGGTGATCCGGGACTACCGCCGGCGCTACCCTCAGGTACGGTTCAGTCTCCGAGCCGGCTCCAGCGAGTCGCTCGTCGAGCAGGTGCGCGAAGGCACACTGGATGCGGCATTCCTCGGCGTACAGCCCGGATTCCGGCCGCAAGGCGTCCGTGACAAGGAACTTGGCCACGGGCAGCATGTCGCGGTGGTTGCCCCGGGCCACCCGCTGGCCACGCACCATGAGGTGGATCTGCGCCGCCTCGCCGACGAGGTGTTTGTGGACTTCGCCGACGGCAGCGCCGCCCGCGCCCAGTCAGACCAGGCGTTCGCGGCAGTCGGCCTGCGGCGCGAGGTCGCGTTCGAGGTGTCCGGCGTCGAGCTCATGGTCCGGATGGTCCGCCATGGATTGGGCATCGCCCTGCTACCCGCGACCTTCACTGCCGAACTGCACGGACTGCGGTGTGTGCCGATCACGAACGGGCCGATACGGGTGGAGCGCCTCATCTGGAGCCGGTTCACCCCGTCACCCGCAGCCTCCGCATTCCTCTCCCTGCCAGGCGTCTGCACGCCTTGAGATCGTGAACCGTCCGAACGACCCACTGACAAGACCGTTCCCCGACTTCGTCGGCTGAACCCGCTCGCCCTCGCAGCCGGGGAGCCGGATCGCCCGGTTCCCTGACAAGCCCCGCGCACGTAGAGCCACTTTGGGTCTGACTCAATTCGGCACACGGGACACGGCTGGTGCAGCTGGCCGAGCTTGTAGTCAGCAACCCGCCCACAGGACCTGTGCCTTTCGGTGTGCCGAAGGCCCTCACCGGCTGAGGTGAAGCCCCTCGGCACACCTGGCCTCAGTTCATGCGGAGACTGGAGCCATTCGTGTGCGGGACACCGGCGATCCGCTCACGCCGACGATCGCGGCGGCAGCACAAGCAGACCGCTCATGCCAGGGCGAACTTCTGGGCTCCGGAACCGTTGCAGTCCCAGATCTGCAGCCGTGTGCCGTTCGCCGTGGCGCCCGAGGGCGAGTCGATGCACCGACCGCTGGTCGGGTTGTACATGGAGCCGTCGGCGTTGGCGACCCAGTTCTGGTACCCCCCGCCGTTGCATGTGGCCAGCTGAAGCTCTGTGCCGGCCGCGCTGACACCGCCCGCAATGTCCAGGCACCTGCCCAGCGTGCGGAGGGTCTGTCCGTTCCAGGTCCACTTCTGGTCGAGCGAGGTCGCCTGCTGGCAGTCCCACAGCTGGACCGCGGTGCCGTCGCCGCCGGTGTCGTCACCGGCCACGTCCACGCACTTGCCGCCCGGACCGTAGATCGGGGTACCGATGGCGAACTTCTGGGCGCCGGAGCCGTTGCAGTCCCAGATCTGCAGCCGTGTGCCGTTCGCGGTGCCGCCCGACGGCGAGTCGATGCACCGGCCGCTGGTCGGGTTCCGCAGCGAGCCGTCGGTCTGCCGCACCCACGCCTGGTAACCGCCGCTGTTGCAGGTGGCGAGCTGCAACAGCGTACCGGCGGCACTGTTGCCGCCACTGATGTCCAGGCACTTACCGAGGGTCTGCAGGGTCTGGCCGCTCCAGGTCCAGTGCTGGTCCTTGGCCGCCGACTGGCAGTCCCACAGCTGGACCGCGGTGCCGTCGCCGCCGGTGTCGTCACCGGCCACGTCCACGCACTTGCCGCCCGGACCGGTGATCGTCTGGCCGGTCACCGAACCGCCGCCACCGGAGCCGGGACCCTTGTTGTACACGGCCACCGAGTCGATGACCAGCTTGCCGCCGGAGACCGTGGCCGCGTTCGGGCCCCCGCCGAAAGCGTCCGGGAACCCGCCGCCGATCGCCAGGTCGTAGATGATGAAGAAGGGGTGGTCGATCGCGTCGGACCAGGTCGTCGCGTCCACCTGGTTGCCGTTGACCGTGAAGAAGTTGTTCCCGTCCAGGTAGAACCGGATCTGTTCCGGCGACACCGAGCGGTCGATCTCCACCGCGTAGTCGTGGAAGCCGGTCTGGCAGCCCGCGCACGCGCGCTCACCCGAACCGATACCGGTCGACTCGTTGCACGGCCCGCCCGGGTTCACGCCGCAGTGGACCGTGCTGAAGTCGGAGTTGCGGCCGTTGATGTCCTCCATGATGTCGATCTCGCCGGACTTCGGCCAGACCACACCGTCGCGCAGCGGAGCACCGAGCATCCAGAACGCCGGCCAGTAGCCCGCGCCGTTGGCGGTGGTGACGTTGGGCTGCTGCAGGACGGACTCGATGCGGACGACTCCGCCGGCCGGGGCGCCGAAGGACGCCGACTGGGTCTCCACGCGCCCCGAGGTCCATCCGCTGCGTGCGTCGGAACCGGAGTGCAGGGCCTGGAGCACCAGATGGCCCTGGCCGTCGTAGTAGACGTTCGAGGTGCTGTTGGTCATGGTCTCGATCTCACCGGTGCCGAAACCGCTGCCCGGCCCGGTGTCGTACTTCCACAGGCCCTGGTCGACGCCGGTGCCGGACGCGCCGTTGAAGTCGTCGCTCCAGGTGAGCGCGAAGCCCGGCGGCGTCGGGGGCACGGCCGCCTGCGCGTTCAGAGTCGTGGTGACGGTGGCCGCCACCGCGACAGCGACGACGGGAACCAGACTGAGGGTTCTTCTCCACCTGCCGCGCAGCGGCCTTGCGAAATTCAATCGCATGTACCTGACCTCCGAGTGAAAGGAATGACGACGGCGAACAGGGTGACTACTCGGCCCGGTACTCCGCGCGGGAGGGAAGGATCAGACGCGCGCAAGAACGCCTGTGACAGCGTGACGGGGCCGTGGTGCCGTGGGTCTCCCGTGGGCTTTCCGTGGTCTTACACGAACTGCCAGAGGTGGTCGGCGGTGCCGTTGTCGTCGAACTGGACCACATGCGCGCTGTTGGCGGTCGACATCAAGTCGACGCCGAGGACCTTGCCGGAGTTCTTGTTGCGGATGCGGTACCAGCCATCGCCGTTGTCGATCAGCTGCCATAGATGGTCCGCGGTGCCGTTGTCGTCGAACTGGACCACATGCGCGCTGTTGGCGGTCGACATCAGGTCAACGCCCATGACCTTGGCGGAGTTCTTGTTGCGGATCAACCGGTACACAGCGACCGGCTGCCACGGGTGGCCGGTCGGTGAGGCGGTGGGGAACGCGGAGATCCGCAGCCGGGCGGCGCCCATCGGAATCAGCGTCACGGTCTCGACGGCAGCGGTACTGCGTGCCGGCGAGTCCTGCACCGGGGAAACCACGTGCTGGTCGTCCGCCTGCCATTCGGCGATCTTCCGTGCGGGCGCGGTGATCCGTACCGGCGTCGTGTCACGGCTGAAGGGGTCGGCCGGCAGCGTGCCGTCGCTGCGACTGAACGTCCAGGTCCCGTCGTTCGGCGCGAGTCCGTAGTTCCACGCTGTGGTGGCGTGCACCTCGTACTGGGGGAACTGGGAAGTGCCGCCGTACTGTACGTAGTTCTCGCCGACGCTGAGCGAGTACGTGAGGGGTCCCCGGTCGACCGCGGTGACTCCGTGGTTGCCGGTCCAGGTGCGCAGCGCCGTCGACTGCGGGAAGCGCAGCGTCACGCTGTCGCCGTTGTTCCAGGTGCGCCGGACCACGCTCCAGGACGGGCCGGCCGACGCGGAGGCGGCGGCGCCGACGACGGTGAGCTGTGGGGATCCGCACCAGCCGGGGATGCGCAGGTACAGCGGGAAGGCGAGCGGTTTCGGCGTCGAGACGGTCAGGGTGACCGTGTCGCCGAAGGGATAGTCGGTGGTTTCGGTGACGGTCACTGTGGTGCCGTCGGCGACCTTCACGGTGACCTGGCTGGGTGCGTACATCGCGGCTGCCAGCCCCTTGTCGGGGGTGGCGAGCCACAGCTCCTCGGTGAAGTAGGGCCAGCCCATGCCGTAGTTGTGCGGGCAGCAGCGGTACTGGTCGACGCCCGGCATGAACGCCTGCATGGCGAAGTTGTTCTGGAACTGCCCCTGGGTCTTGGCGGTGTCATCGAGGTCGACGCTGTTGGCGCTGGTGATGTAGTGGATGCCCTTTCCGGACGGATCGAGCGCCGCGGGCAGCGAGTTGAAGGCCAGGTCCTCGCAGCGGTCGCCCCACACCGCGTCGCCGGTGATCCGGGTCAGCAGCTGGTGGCTGGCCATGAACTCCACGATGCCGCAGGTCTCGAAGCCCTGCCGGGGGTCGCTGAATCCGGGCCGCGCGTTCTCGTCGCCGGCGAATCCTCCGCCCGGGAACTGGCCGTATGAGGTCATCACCGACGTGTAGTTCTGGTAGGCGGCCTGGGTGAGCGCGGTGGACGGCGAGCGCAGCGCGTACTGGGCGGGCTCGCGGAATCCCTGCGCGATGTTGACGTTGTGCAGCGACGGCAGGTTGTCGACCCAGTTGGCGCCGTTGGTGTGGATCTTATCTGCGAGGGAGAGCAGGAACGAGTCCCCTGTGCGGTTGTAGAGCCAGAAGACGGTGTCCAATCCGTCGCCCCAGCGCATCGATACCCAGCTCTGGTTGAACGCCGAGGGGCCCTGCGCGTTCATGAAGCGGAAGAAGCCGGTGAGCAGGGGGACGATCCGGCTGTCCCCGCTGTACTCCTGCCAGTTGCGCAGTGCCCAGGTGAGCGGCAGGAAGGGCCAGAAGTCCGGGCCTCCGCCGAGCGAGGTGCGCAGGGCGGCCGGACCGAACCAGCCGTCGGACTGCAGGGTGGCCACGATCGCGTCGATCCATTGGCGGACGGCGGCCAGCGCGGTGGCGTCCTTGGTGAGGATCGCCAGGTCCACGTAACCGCGCAGCCAGTACGGGACTTCCTCCCAGCCGGTGCGCTCGGGGTGCACCCAGCCGGATTCGGACATCACCAGGAAGTGTGAGATCGCGGCGTACTGGCCGCACAGTCCGGCGAGTTGCTGGTGCAGCCGGGTGTCGAGCCAGCCGCGTGCGGTGACCGCGCCAGGCGGCAGTCGCAGGAAGGCGGTGGGTGAGAGTGGCGCGGCGTTGGGCGCGTAGAGCCCGCCGGGGGCGGGCGCTACGCGTGACGATGCCGCGGCGTCTGCGCTGCGAGTGCCGCGCGCCGCCCGGGCGGTGCCGGCCATGGGGAGCGGGAGTCCGCTCGCCCCGGCCGCGGTGAGCGCGCTGGTGACGAAGTGTCTGCGGTTCAGGGGCATGGGGGAGCCTCCTGGCACGATCCGGGACGTGAGGGGACCAGGGCCCGCGAACTCGTCACCGGGGCGCCTGGGGCATTTCAACGTTGGAAAGCAGAGAACCAACGGGCATGACAGCACGGACCGGGGGCCGTGTCCAGAGGGTGCGCGGCAGTCGAGGCAGTCCGGGGCCGGCAAGGCAACTTCGGCCTGGCCGCCCTCATTTCCTCGCTCGTTCGACAGACCCCTGCCCGGCCGGCGGAGGACGGCTGGACGACGATGACGTTTGCCTGCGCGCGGGCGTCCAGGCAGTTCACCGTCCCGACCGGGCGGACGAGCCCAACTCTGATTTGAGCGTGGCGAGCGGGGTGGCATGGCCGACACCGCGGATCTTGTACGTACCGCAGCAGCAGCCCCGGCACACGGTGACCGAGCCCCGGGGCTCGCCCCGTGCGGCGGGGGCGAGAATGGGGCGCGTCGTACGGAATCGGTGAGCCGAGCCCGTCACCACGGGGAAGGCGACGGACACGGCATGCCCTCACGGTGCCACACCTCCGCACGCCCGCGGCCCTTGCCCGAAGTCGCCGCGCGCCCAGGGCCCGAATCTCCGCCCGCTTGCCCCGGTCGTGCCGACGGGGCCGAGGCCGGCGACCCCCAGGGACGGGTCAGCTCACAGGCGACGGTCCGCCGAGGCGGCGAAGGGCTGGTCCCGAAGCGCCCGGACAGGACCGCCTCAGGCGGTGGCGTCGTCCAGCAGTTCCAGCACGTGCCGGTAGGGACGGCCGGGGCCGCGGGTCATCCCCATTTCGCAGGTGCGGTTGCAGGAGGCGTACGCGTCATACGTGCCCCTGTTGATCTCGGCGGCCTGGGCGGCCGTGGCGCTCGCGGTGATCTCCGGATGCAGCAGACCGCGGTCCCCGGCGAAGGCGCAACAGCCCCAGTTGTCGGGCACGGTGACGTCGTCGCTCACGGCCGCGGCCACGGTGCGCAGGGCGCCGTCGATGCCCAGGTGCACAGTCGAGCAGGTGGGGTGCAGGGCGAGGCTGCTCAGGCGGCGGGGCTCGGGCAGGGCGGGCAGCAGGTGCTCGGCGGTGAAGACGACGCTGTCGACGAAACGCAGGGAGGCGAACCGGGCGCGGTCGGACTCCGGGCCGGGATGGCCCTCCCACAGGCATCCGGCACCTGGTCGACCGTCTGCTGGAGTTCACCACCCACGCCGCCGGCGCCCGGGTGGGTCGCAGACTGCACGTGTCGCCCGCCGCCGACATCGTCTACGCGGCACGCCTGCGGCTCGTCGACGGCGCCCCCATGGCCATCGAGCATCTGCACATCCCCGCGGATGTGGCACCCGCACTCACCGCGGGCGAGTTGGAGACCGGCGACCTGTACGAGCACCTGCGCGAGCGGCATCGGGTCCAGGTGAGCAAGGCCGTGCAGACGATCGAACCCACCGTCGTCAGTCAGGCCGAGTCCCGGCTCCTGGAGGTACCCCATCTCTCCCCCGCGCTGCTGTTCGAGCGCCTGACCACCGACACCGACAACCGCCCTGTGGCGTACGTCCACTCCATCTACCGAGGCGACCGCTACCGCATCGTCTCCCGCCTCTCGCTGGACTCGCCTCCCGCTCCCGGGGCAGCACCCGCGGGAGGCCTCGCACCGGGCATGGCACCGGCACGTCAGCACCGTGGTAGCCGGCGCCCACCCTCACTGACGGGCCGCCCTGCCTTCCCGTAGCGCTGGGCTTACCCGCCCGCACACGAGGCGGTGGGCCTGCCAGGTTCCCCATGTGAGCCGCCTGCAGGGGCAGTACGGGAAACTTGGCCATTGACAGGCGCATGCACTTTTCCGATCCTACGGGCGGGGCTCCCGGCACAGACCAAGACGGCGCATCCGACACCGGCTGCACACGATGGTCTTCAGCCCCGCACCGGCCAAGGACCCCCACGACCCATCCGGTCACCCCACAACCCACCCGCTCACCCCGCAACCAGCCGGGTGCCCGGCCAACTCCCGGCCCGCCGAGCCGCCTTCACCACCCGCACGAAGCGGCACCGTGGCTCAGCAGCAGACCGCATGCCGGCGGCCTCGATCCCAGCCCTGTGCCGCCCCTTTCCCGTCCGCGAGCACAGCATGGCGCGCCGTACCCCCACAGGAGCTCACATGCATCTCCTCCGCACCACCATCACCACTCTCGTCCTCAGCGTGATGACAACGATGTCTGCCGTCCTCGTGCCCGGCGCGGCCCAGGCCGCAACCGCCGTGTGCGACAAGTACTGCGACGGCAGGGATCCTGCGTTCTCCCCCGGCGACCGTACGCCCGTCACCACCACCCTCTTCTCGCGCTCCATCACGCTGCACCTCGACGACAGCGACGACATGGGCTGGGCCTCGATCGACAACGGAAGCCCCACGGACGAAGTCTG
The DNA here is from genome assembly GCF_053611365.1 of Streptomyces sp. NPDC054813. Taxonomy (NCBI): domain Bacteria; kingdom Bacillati; phylum Actinomycetota; class Actinomycetes; order Kitasatosporales; family Streptomycetaceae; genus Streptomyces; species Streptomyces sp. NPDC054813. Next base: position 16,804 of record NZ_JBSHAF010000050.1, read on the forward strand.
GCTCGACCGGTCCGTCGACGGCGGCCGCACATGGAGTTCGGGCAGCCGGCTGGGTGACACCACCATTCCGTCCGGTCAGCGGGGATGGCGCACCCTGATGTACAACGTCGACGATTGGGCCGACCACGGGGTGGGGGCCCTGCGGGCCTGCGGCAAGGCGGGTGACCGAGCCGACATCGCGTGCACGCCCTGGGCCCGTACCACCTGGAATGCCGCGGACCGCCGCGGCGCCGCGGCCACCGCACTCATGGAGTTCTACGACTACGGGACCGGGCTGTTCTCGACGACCGGCTGGTGGAACTCGGCCAACGCGCTGACATCCCTGATCGGCAATATCCGCAAGACCGGCATCACGAGTTACCAGTACGCCGTCGGACGGACATACGACCTCAACCTCAACGCCCAGAGTGGTCAGTTCAGAAACTCCTACATCGACGACACAGGCTGGTGGGGCCTCGCCTGGGTGGCGGCCTACGATCTCACCAAGGACAGCCGCTACCTCGACACCGCGCGAGCGGACGCGGACTACATGGCGTCCTACTGGGACTCCACCTGTGGTGGCGGGGTGTACTGGAGCACAGCGAAGTCGACAAAGAACGCCATCCCGAACTCCCTCTACATCCAGCTCAACGCGGCACTGCACAACCGCATCCCGGGTGACACCGTCTACCTGGCCCGGGCCCAGGCGGGATGGTCATGGCTGAAGGGCACCGGTCTCATCACCTCCAGCAACACCGTCTCCGACGGCCTGTCGCTGTCCACCTGCAAGACCGGCGACGCCACCGTCTGGTCCTACAACCAGGGTGTCCTCATCGCGGCCCTCACCGAGCTCCACACCGCCACCGGTGACAGCGGCATGCTGGACACCGCCCGGCGTATCGCCGACGCCAACACCACCTCGTCGCAGCTCAACACTGCCGACGGCATCCTGAAGGACCCCTGCGAAACGGGCAGTTGCGGAGCCGACGGACCCTCCTTCAAGGGCGCCGACGTCCGTGGCCTGGCACAGCTCAACAGCGCGCTGACCGACCACCCCTACACCGCCTACCTGCAGCGCCAGGCCAACCTTGCCCACAGCAGCGACCGCAACGCCCTGGACCAGTACGGCCTTCACTGGTACGGCCCCGTGGACTCCGCCGATGCCGCCCGACAGCACAGCGCCCTCGATCTCATGAACGCCGCTTCGTAGGCGGGCCGGCCCGCTCGGGCAGCGCGGCTGCCGGGCGCCGACGCCCACCGAGGCAACGGTGGTCATCGCCCATCGCTGGGCAGCGTCGTCTTCTACGACATGCCCAGCCGTGGTGAGATCCCGGATAAAGCCGACGGCCGTCCTGTGGTGACCACCTTCGTGACTCTGGATCCCGTTGAGATGGCTCGCGGTACGCAAGGGCGTGCACACCCCCGGCAAGCCGCTCGACGTTGCGGCGGGGGTCCGGTGGACGAACCTGTACTCACCGTTGGACGTGATGCCGCGAGGCAAGGGCCTCTCCGACCTCGCCGACGGCGTGAAGTTACCCCTCGGTGAACGGGCCACCTCGGTGATGACGGCGGTCGACTTCGCTGAGGGCATACTGCTTGGTCTTGCGTGACCAGGCCTTCTCGATGATCTCGTAGGTCGTGCGCCGATGCGCGGCCTGCGCGTACGGGTGCCCGCCCGATCGGCTTCTCTTGCTGCCGCATCGGTTCGGACTACGGTGATGACGGGAACCGAAGACGGCGAAAAGCCCAGCAGGCGACCGCTGTCGATTGACGACGCGGCCTGACCAGCAAGCGGTGTCCGGCCGCCAGGAGGCGGCAGGAGCCGGTGACGGGCGACCGTCATCGCTGTACGAGTGCGGCGCCTCTGCGTAGTTCGGCGCTGCCCGAGACACGTCCGGTTGCCGTGCCTCGGGCGTGGCCGACTGCGCCCCAGCCCGAGGTGAGGCCGACCTGTTTGGGTCACTCCGGCGACTTTCCTGGCCGTCGTGGGCAGGGGGCCGGATGGCAGATCAACGGGTGGGTGTCAGTGCGGGCGCGACGGGTTGCGGCGCAGAGGTGTCCCGGCGGCCGGGGATGGCCAGCGCTGCCACCGCCCCGGCCAGCGACAGCGCGCCGCTGACCGCTGTCGCTGCGGTGAACCCGTCGGTGAAGTCCTGCGGTCCCACGTAACTGCCGGCCTTGCTGAACACCAGTGCCAGCACCGCGACTCCCAAGGCTCCGCCCAGTTGACGGCCGGTGTTGAACACGCCGGAGGCTTTGCCGATCTGCTCGGGCGCGACCGCGTTGAGCACGGCGCTCTGGGTGGCGGGCATCGCCATGCTCACGCCCGCCCCGGCAATGAGCATCGCAGGGGCCATCTCCCAGTAGGGCACGGACGGAGTCGCGACGAGTGCGAGCCATCCCATCCCCGCCGCCTGCAGAGCCAGCCCCAGCACGGCCAGCGGCCGGGGACCGACCCGGTTCGTCAGCCTGCCTGCGAACGGTGCCACCACCGTCACCGATGAGGTCCAAGCCAGCAGGTGCAGTCCGGCGGCAAGCGGGCTGTCGCCGCGGCCCGTCTGGAAGTACTGCGCCGAGAAGAACAATGACCCGTAGAGAGACGCGTACAGGAATACCCCGGCACCGTTGCCCGCCGCGAAGCCCAGAAGCCGGAAGAGCCCCAAAGGGATCATCGGCCGCTTGGCGACCTGTTGCCAGGACACGAAGGCGATGGCGCTGACCAGGCCCACGGTCAGCGTCCCGACAACTTCGGCGCTGCCCCATCCGGCGGCGCCCGAGCGCACCAGGCCCCACACCAGTCCGAACGCGGCACCCGTCACCAGCAGCAGTCCACCGCCGTCCACCCTGCCTCCGGCACCCCGGCTCTCGGGGACCCGGCTGAGCGCCAGCGGTATGACGGCCAAGCCGATCGGCAGGTTGAACCAGAAGATCCACTGCCAGGCGAGCCCCTGGGTGACGGCTCCGCCCAACACCGGACCGGCGACCACGGCGAGGCCGGTCAGCCCGGCGAAGACGCCCAGGGCTCTCGGCCGGTCCGGCGGCGGATAAGCGGCGCTGAGAAGCGCCATCGCCAGTGGCATCACCAGCGCCGCACCAGCGCCTTGTATCACTCGGGCCACGATCAGCCAGCCCACGCCGGGGGCGAGTGCACAGGCCACCGAGGCCGCGGTGAACAGCCCCAGCCCGGCGGTGAAGACCAGTCGCCGTCCGAACCGGTCGCCCAGCACCGTTCCCGTCATCAGCAGGACGGCGAAGCTGAGGCTGTATGCGTTGACTGTCCATTCGAGTTGTTCGATCGAGGTGCCGAGATCCACCCGGATCCGGCTCAGTGCCGTCGTCACGACGGTCGCGTCGAGGGCCACCATCACCGATGCCGCGGATGTAAGCCCCAGAGCCCATTTTCTGTTCATGCCAGTACCGACCGACGGTCCTTGCCGATTCGTCGGGTCCGGCCCGGTGAATTCCGGCGACCCGGCGGGTCTGTACAAGAAAGGGAAGGGACATCGCGTGACCGTGATCGAACAGCAGCGTGACGAATTCATCCGCCTGACCACGCCGCTGAGGCGTGAGCTGCTCACCCACTGCTACCGAATGCTGGGGTCCGTGCAAGACGCCGAGGACTTGGTGCAGGAGACCTATCTGCGGGCCTGGCGGTCGTACGGAGAATTCGAGGGCCGCGCCTCGCTACGTACCTGGCTGTACCGGATCGCCACCAACGCCTGTCTCAACGCGTTGCGGCACGGCAGCCGCCGGGTGCTGCCCGCCGGGCTCGGTGGCCCCTCCACCGACCCGATCGCGCCGACCACCCGGGATCCGGAGATCCTCTGGCTGGAGCCGATTCCCGACGAACGTGCGGATCCCGCGGCGATCATCTCCGGACGGGCCGGTCTACGGCTGGCTCTCATCGCCGCCCTGCAGCATCTGCCCCCGCAGCAGCGGACGGTGCTTATCCTGCGCGACGTACTGGCCTGGTCAGCCGAGGAAACCGCCGCCACGCTCGGTATCAGTCCGGCCGCCGCGCACAGCACACTGCAGCGCGCCCGCGCCCGGCTGGAGCGGCTGGCCCCGGCGATCGAGGACATCACCGAGCCGCCCGGACAGGAGCAGCGTGATCTGCTCGACCGCTACGCCGAGGCCTTCGAACGCGCCGACATCCCCGCCCTCACCCGTCTCCTCACCGAGGACGCGGTCTGGCAGATGCCGCCGAATCCGTCCTGGTTCGCCGGCCGCGACCACGTCGTCGCGCTGCTCACCGCCCGCCTGCACGGCAAGCAGGTCCGGTTGCTTCCCCTGCGCGCCAACGCACAGCCCGGCTTCGCTTCGTACGTGGCAGGCAGAGCCTACGGGGTCCAGGTCCTCACCCTGCGTGGCCCGGCAATCGCCGCGGTCACGGCCTTCCATGACGCCTCTTTGGTGGTGCGGTTCGGACTGCCGTCCCGGATTTGAGCACCCGCCACGCTTGCTTTGATGCAACCACGGTCGGTGCGCACGACGAAGGCCCACGGCTCTTGTCGAGCCAGGCCCATAACACCGGGCTATGGGTTCCTCTCGAACGCAGCATCCGGGCCGACTCCAGCTCCCCGGCACGGAGTTCACTGTCCCGTCGGGACGTCGTCCGCCCGCTCGCCCTCCGCTTGAGATGGTTCGGTCCTGGGCACGTCCGGGTGCTGTTCCTTGGCGCTGTGCTCGCCGGGCTCGTCGCGCTCCCCCTCGGCCTGCGACGGGGTACGCCCGTATAGCCAGCGGTCGTAGTCCGAGGCTCCGGATTGCATGACGGGCCTCCTTCGCTCGCTAACCCCATGGTCCACCCTCGGCCGCGACGCGGCGAGAGAAGTGTGAGCAACGGGGCAATTACGTGCCCACCATCATCGCCGCTCGCTCCGTGGGTGGCGACGAGGAAGCGTGAACAGCGGGCGTGGACATGGATTCTGGTCACGTCGTTGGACCGGGGACCGTCAGCTGTCTCTGCAACGTTGCAGTGAGCCGCTTGACCAGCGCGTTCGGCGCACAGCTTCAGTGTGCCCCGGAGACACTGCTCGTCGAGTGATCCGCCCCGGCCGCGTCCGGCCCTCAACCCTGCGGGGGCCAAGAAAGACAACGCCCGCGCGCCATACAGCAGCCTCCCGAACGAAGATGGGAAGGAGGAGCGGAGCGATGGCACGGATGTTCGCCGACGGTGACGACTTGGTCGTGCACCTGGCATGGTGGGAAAGGCAGCCGCGCACCGCGGCGACGTGCGCGTGCCGCTGACGGCTGTGCGCCGGGTGACGGTCGAACCCGACTGGTGGCGCGCCCTGCGCGGAGTCCCGCAGCGCGGCGTCTGGATTCCAGGGGTCCGGTGCATCGGCACGCGCAGCCACCACGCCGGGCTGGACTTCGTGGCCATCCGGTCCAGCAGACCCGTCGTGTGCGTCGAGCTCCGGCCCTCCGCTCCTTTCCGCCTCCTTGCTGTGTCCCTTCCAACCCGTGCGGAGGCGAGGACCACGGCTCAATGGCTCGGCCGAACCGCACCGAAGATCGACACGTCCACGCCTTGGCGGCAGCCGCTTCCGGTACCCGAGGAGAACTCCGCCCCAGCGACGTCGGGCAACTCGCCAATACCCCCTCCTGTAAGGCCAGCATGCCCCGCGGGCCGTAACGTCGGGATTACGCGTCTCTCCAGGGTTGCCCAACAGCCCAAGGTCGGGACGACGCCCTGGGCGGCGGGCTGCCAGGCCAGGACCTTGGCTTTCCGGCTGACCTTGACGGACTTGAACTTGTCATTGAGTCCGCCGGGGTACAGGTTCTCGTCGGTTCCGACTGCGTAGGTGTGGGCGTTGCCTGTGTAGTTGGGCCGGGTGTAGAAGGTGACTTTTTGCTCGCTCATGTGCCCCTCTGGTGAGGATCGCAAATTCACGCGTACGACACAGAGTTACCTTTTGATTACCTTCGGACACCGTGGCGGCTGGTTGTGCAGGAGCAGCACACCGGGTACAGAACGCGCCGGCATACGCCCTCGCTCCGGCCGGGCCGCCCCCTGTGGCGACGCCCCCTTCGGCTGAGAGGGTGCCGGACGGGGCGGAGGCGTGGGGTGCCGGCTCGTGGCCGCCCGCACCCGACAGTGCACAAGCCGCTGCGGTCCGCCGCCAGGCCGTGCCTCCGTACGTCCCGGCATCACCCGTTCGGCCTATGGGGACCCTTCCTCGTGTGCGACCTCCGCCGTTCGGATCTCGCTCGCCATGGAAAGACCTCAGGCATCGAGGTCCATCCTGCCGCGCCAACTCTGGTGCTCAAATGTTTCGGCCGGCGTGGACGAGGGGTCCGCCACGGGAGGCCGCCGCCACGACGTTCGGAGGTGACCTGCCAAAGCTGGCTTGGTCGAGTTCCATGGTGATCCGATCAGATCTTGAAGGAGCACTGCTCACATCACGGGTGAGCCCGGCCCGCGCGTAGCCGGTCGGGCTCATTAGCGGAGGTCCGGGCCTTTGACCGAGACCTCGCGGTTGGGTGAAGCCGTGGCCAGGGGCCCCAGTGGCACATCACGTTCCCTGTGACCTCCCCATTTCGGGCCTACGCGCGCCCGGGCCGGTCACGGCTGCTTTCGCTGAGCCGAGGGTGTTACAGGCGGACGACGATCAAGGCGATGTCGTCGTGTCCGCCGCCGCTGACGCCGAGGCGGGACAACAGGACATCGGCGAGGTGGTCTGGGCTGAGCCGGGAGTTGTCGGCGAGGGTGGCGGTGAGCCGGTGCAAACCGGTGTCTATGTCCTCTCCGCGGCGTTCGATGAGTCCGTCGGTGTAGAGGGCGAGGGTGTCGCCGGATGCGTAGGGCACGCCGGCCTGGGGGCGCGGGACGTGGTTAGGGCGGGCGCCCAGGGGTGGGTCGGTGGCCTGGTCGAGGAGGGCGAAGGTGCCGTCGGGGTGGGCGAGGGCCGGTGGGGGGTGGCCGGCGCTGCTGTAGGTGATGTGCCGGCCGTGGGGGTCGATGACGGCCTCGACGGCGGTGGTCGCGCAGGCGCCTTCCACCGACCTCGCGTACAGGCCCAGCGCTTCCATGGCACTGGCGGGCTCGTGCAGGGCGCGGACCGCGGCGGACAGGGCGCTGCGGAGCATGCCCATGGCTGCGGCGGCCTCCAGGCCGTGGCCGACGACGTCGCCCACGGCGACGGCGAAGCGGTCGTCGGGCAGGTCCACGACGTCGTACCAGTCGCCGCACACGTTGAGTCCTTTGGCCGCGGGCAGGTAGCGCACCGCGATGTTCGGGTGCCGGGCCAGGTCCGGCGACTGCATCATCGCCTCTTGCAGCGTGACAGCGATCTTCCGTTCCCGGGCGTGGGCCTGGCGCAGTTGCTCGATCACCAGTTGGAGTTCCCGGGTGCGCGCGTAGAGTTCGGCCTCTACGGCCTCGCGTTCGCTCAGCGCCTGACCAGGCCGGGCGCGGGTGTTGTGGGATAGGACGAATTCCGTGACGTCTTCCACCCGGTGGATGATCGACGCGACCTGTTCGTCCGGCCCGAGCACGGGGGTGTTGATCGGGGACCACCAGCGTTCCTCGAATACGCCGGGGCGGTCGGGCACGGGGATGTCGTACTTCTGCACCGCCATGGTGTCCGGCTGCTTTGCGAGCAGGACCCGGTGCAGGGAGGCACTGAGGTTCTTTACCCCGTCGGCGTGGGGGTCTGCCGGGTTGTCGGGGAACGCGTCGAAGAGGTACTGCCCGATGAGGTCGTCCCGCGTGCGGCCGGTCGCCCGGCAGTAGGCCGCGTTCACGTCGAGGATCACGAGATCGGGGCCGAGCACCAGGTAGGGACTGGGGGTGGCCGCGAACAGCGCGTGATAGTCGATCGCTGGTGTGGTCACAGGCGCTCACCCGATCCCTTCCGGGAGCCCCCCTCTCCGGTTCCACTATGCGCCCACAGCGCGGTGGCCGTGGGCCTGACGTGGGGACATCAGATTTCCGGTTTCGTTCCCGCCGTCCCTCACCTCTCGCTCGGCCGCCCTATGCCAGAGCTACGCCGCAAGGCGACAGGGCGCACCGAGCCTCCACCGGACTGGCCTCGGCGAGGAAGAGGAACGGGTAGTCGAAACGGTTGCTGCTAGCTTGATCTTTAACCCGTGCGGCGGGGTCGTGGGGTGGTTGGCTTCTTCGTTCGCTGGTTCGCCGATGGTGTTTTGGGCGTGGTGCGGAGCCGAACCGTGCCCGCCCTCTCCGCGAACCGTCACCCGCAGGACGTCGGACGCCGTCATGACGGTGCCGGGCCGGGACGCGACCCAGCCGCCGGGCAGCCGGTTGGCCGAGACGTGCAGGGCGAAGGCCGCGTCGAGCGGCTTGCCCGCCGCGTCCAGGACACCTTCGTCGATCATCGCGCCGGCACCGTTGTGCCAGCACGGCCGTGACCGAGGTCAGCTCCCGGCCCAGCGTGATCTCGAGAGGGAGACCGTCGAGCGCGGCGAGGACCTTCTCCTGCGTGCGCGGCAGCCGGAGGCCAAGCTCCGGCTCGCGGTGCAGCGAGCGGCGCAGCCACACGAGATCGGGCTGGAGTTCCCTGGCGCGTTCCAGTACGGACATGCTGCGTCAACCTCCTGATACGGTTCCGGCCATCGGTGCGGCAAGACTGAAGTCCTGACCGGCCCAACCGACTCGAATCGCAGGAAACGCGCAAGGGGCCTCGAATGACGCAGGATTCCGGACATGGACCAGTACGGAATTTCGCGCACGGGGCGGTACGGACGCTCGACGACGTCGACCAGTCCCTGGTGCACGCGCTGCAGATCGCCCCACGCGCCGGCTGGAAAGAGATCGGCGTGGTACTCGGACTCGACGCCGTCACCGTGGCCCGCCGCTGGCACCGGCTCACCGAAGCCGGCGCTGCCTGGATCAGCTGCTCCCCCTCCCCCGCCCTCGCCGCGAGCGGACAGGGACTGCTCGCCGTCGTCGAGGTGGACTGCGCCAGCGGCAACCTGCTGACCGTCGCCCGGGCCCTCGCCGAGCTGCCCCACGTCACCGCCGTCGAACACGTCAGCGGAGACCGCGACCTGCTGCTCACCGTGATGGCTCCGGACCTCGCGGCGCTCACCCACTGGATGACCCGCGGCATCGGCGCGATGCAGGGCATCGTCGCCACCCGGACCCACCTCGCGAGCACCGTCTACATCGAGGGCAGCCGCTGGCGGCTGCGCGCCCTCGACCGCACCCAGATCGCCCGCCTCGCCGACACCAGCACTCCCCGCACCGACACCCCCGTCTTCCCCCTCACCGACCTGGACCACGCCCTCGTCGGAGCCCTGTCCATGAACGGCCGCGCCACCTACCGGGCCCTCGCAGCCGACTGTGGAACGAGCCCGGACACCGTCCGTCGCCGACTCGGCCGGTTCTTTGCCGGCGGAATGATCCAGCCCCGTTGCGAGGTCGCCCGCCCCTTGTCGGAGTGGCCGGTCACCGTGATCCTCTGGGGGAGGGCTGCCGCAGCGGAGTTGGAGAGCGTCTCCCGCGCCGTCACCGGCGCCCGCGAGGTACGGCTGTGCGCCGGTCTCACCGGCCGGAACAACGTCCTCGTCGTGGCCTGGGTGAAGTCCCTCGCCGACGCCCAGCGCTTCGAGGTACGACTCGCCCAGCGCGCCCCCGGCCTGGACATCACCGACCGGGCCGTGGCCCTCTGGCCGCTGAAGCTCAGCGGCCACCTGCTCGACGAACGCGGCTACCGCATCGGCGGCGTCCCACTGGACGTCCGCACGGCCGGCGCCACCCGGCGAGATCCGGAAGACACTCCCCAGACTAGTTAGATCGTGCCCCGGCGGCAGGCGCCCTCCGCCGGGGCACCTCGCATTGGGGGATCAGCGGTGCCGTACCGGGCCAGCGTCTGGGAATCCGATTGGACGATGATGCCCCGGGCGTGAGCCCGGCTCCTCGGACACGCCGCACGCACGCCCATGCCCTGAGTGAGGTCACCGCTCCCCAGCTATTCCCCAGGCGACGGAGCCATCACGGGCCATAGGCTCACGGGATCAGGGTCGGTCAGTGATGCGGACGCGTGGGCCAGGCCCGGGAGACGAGGGGGAAATCAGCGCGGTGGAGCAGGAGCGCGACCGCCGTAGCGCGGACGCATCTGTTCGCCGTCATTCAAACGAGGGGTTGGACAGCGAACCCAGTCGTTCAGGCTTCCCTGTCAGCGAACCTGGTCACTCTTCGGCCCGATGCCTTTGATCCTGGTCGGAGTTCCCTCCGGGGCGAACGAGTGGTGGAAGGTGAAGGCGTGCGGCACGGAGCCGTGGTCGTGGAGGTGCTCCAGCCTGGAAACCCCGTCCCGCCAGGTGGGTATCACGCCGTCGGAGACCCACCAGCACACGTAATTCGGGTGCCCTGACCTCTCGAACCAGTCGTAACGCCTGTTCAGCGCCTCACGGTGCAGACCGGTGTAGACGGCGTCGAAGGCGGGGCGCACGTCGGTCCAGAGTGAGAGGGTCGCAGCCAGGGCGGTGGTTTCCACCGTACGGCCCTTGCCGTACCAGGTCGGTACGGCGAACTCTCCCCATGCACCCCAGTCCGCCTCGAAGAGCATGCCCCGGTCACCGTCTGCCGCTTCAGCACGCGCGAGGTACCCGGGGTGCTGACTGATCTTCCGGTAGACGGCCTCACCACTGTCGTAGAACTCGCGCGTGAGAGGTGCGGGATCTGTGAGAGGAGACTTCAGGACGCCGAATGTGTACAGCGCAAGATGGGGCATGCGTCTCTCCCTGGTTGGGGGTGCCTGGTGTGGACCCGGTTCGGTGGCTTACGCATGGGGGCGAGGATTCGTGGAGCGTGACCAACTCATCCCGTCGCGGGTGGCTCAGCCTGAAGGAACTCCTGTGCGACCGTGGCCGATCGCCGAAGACCAGACGAAGGTAGCTGCCTCTGCGAGCCATGTCGAAGTTGCGTTTTCCCTGTCCAAGTGGCCTCTTGCACCGGTCATTGCGGGGGCTGGGGCGGTGACGGGCGGGGCAGGCTGCGGGGTACCAGTGATCCACTTAGGCCGATCGGTTCGCCCGCCATGCCCGTCCGCACCCCCTGCCCGACAGCCCCGAGTGCCACCGAACGCGTGCGGTTGAAGAAGATGGCCTACGGCCACAAGACCGAGCACCGGCTGCGGGTGCGTGCACAGGTTGTGCTGCACGTCGCGGGTGAACGCTCCAGCGCATGCATCGCCCGGGAGACGGGGCTGCATTTGGACACCGTGCGCCGCTGGCGTGGCCGGTTCGCCCAGGCGGGCCGGCCCGGGCTCAACGACAGTCAACGCTGCGGCCGTCCCGCCTCGTTCACACCGCTGCAGGACGCCGAGGTCAAGGCGCCGGCCTGCCGGCTGCCTGCCGAGAGTGAAGTACCGCTCTCACGCTGGTCGTGCCCGGAACTGGCCCGCGAGGCCGCCCGGCGGGGCATCCCCCCCGTTCATGTCGGCGTGGACCGTGCATCGCCGGCTGACCCAGGACGCGCTCAAACCCTGGCAGCACCGCTCCTGGATCTTCATCACCAGCCCCGGCTTCCGGCTGAAGGCCGCCTGGGTGCTGGACCTGTACGCCCGCACCTGGCAGGGCGAACAGCTCGGCGATGACGAGTACGTGATCAGCGCGGACGAGAAGACCTCCATCCAGGCCCGGTGCCGCTGCCACCCCACCCTCGCCCCCGGCAAGGCCAGGGCGATGCGCGTCAATCACACCTCCGGACGCGGCGGTGCCCTGGCCTACCTCGCCGCCTACGACGTCCACGCCGCGATGGTGTCCGGCCGCACCGAAGAACGCGCCGGCATCGTCCCGCTCACGAACCTGGCTCCCCAGGTCATGAGCCAGGAACCCTACGCAAGCGCCAAGCGCGTCTTCCGGATCGTCGACAACGGCTCCTCCCATCGCGGTCAGAAGGCGGCCGAACGGCTCACCGCGGCGTTCCCGAATCCGGTCATGGTCCACACCCCCGTGCACGCCTCCTGGCTCAACCAAGTCGAGATGTACTTCTCTGCCGTCCAGCGCAAGGCCCTCTCGCCCAACGACTTCACCGACCTCACCGAGGTCAGGGACCGGCCCCGAGCCGTCGAAGACCGCTACAACGCCACGGCACAGCCGTTCCAGTGGAGGTTCACCACCTCCGACCTGAACGATCTGCTGGCCAGGCTCGCCCCGCACACCGCCGATCACCACGAAGAATGGCCAACCTCCACCGCCTGGTCCTGGACGAACTGGGTTCCCGCGGCGGTCTGGACTGGTCGCGGTACGCGATCGACTCCGTCAGCATCCGGGCCCTCAAAGGGGGCAGCTGACGGGACCGAATCCGACCGACCGAGGCAAGAAAGGTTCGAAAATCCACCTCGTCGTGGACCGCCGTGGCCTGCCCCTGTCGATCGGCATCTCCGCGGCGAACCTCCACGACAGCCAGGCCCCGATCCCGCTGGTCCGCGGCATCCCACCCATCCGCTCACGCCGCGGCCCACGATGCCGCAGGCCCGGCAAGCTGCGCGGGGACAAGGGCTATGACTACCGGCACCTGCGGCGCCGGCTGTCCTCCCGCGGCATCCGGCACCATCTCGCCCGCAAAGGCATCGAGCCATCCCGACACCTGGGCCGGCACCGCTGGGTCGTGGAACGCACCGTGTCCTGGCTGTCTGGCTGCCGACACCTCCACCGCCGCTACGAACGCAAGCCGGAACACTTCCTGGCCTTCACCGCCATCGCCGCGACCCTCATATGCCACCGGCGGCTCACCAACTGAAATGACGTCTTAACGGTCGTAGGCGGTCAGTGCGCGCATGACTGGCTTGCCGCGCATGAACCTGGCTCCACTCATCAGGCCAGGCCCCCTGGGAATCGATCACCTATGGAACCGGGAGGCGCTCTACCGGCGGACCGCCGAGATCAGTCCGCCGGGCCGCTCCTCGCGCTGCGGCGGAGTGCTGATCGGGCGGCCGTAGGCGGCAGCGCGCTCGCGCAGGGTGTGGCTGTCGGCCTCCCAGCCGTGCCCGGCCAGCCAGCCCACCGGGTCGTCGGGCATCTCCGAGACCCACATGGACGCCGCCGATCCCGGCGTGGCGTCCGCACCGAAGCGCTCGATCACGCCGCGCGAGCCCAACGTCAGCCCCATCCGACTGCCTGCCGCCGACTGCGCGCTGATCCGGGCCAGCAGCAGCTCCACCGCATCCTCGGGCAGATAAATCAGCAGTCCTTCGGCGATCCACACGGTCGGCATGGCCGGGTCGTGCCCTGCGGCGGCCAGCGCGCCTGGCCAGTCCTCACGCAGATCCACCGCGACGGTGTTCCGCTCGCAGCGTGCGACGGCCCGCTCCTGGCGCAGCACCGAAGCCTTGAAGTCCAGCGGCGCGGCGGTGTCGACCTCGAACAGCCGGGTGCCCTCGGGCCAGTCCATCCGGAAGGCCCGGCTGTCCATGCCGGCGCCGAGCAGCACGACCTGCCGGACCCCGGACGCGGAGGCCTGCTGCAACAGGTCGTCGAGGAACTTCGTCCTGATGACGATGGAGAACGCCACGGCCAGCCGGCGGCGTCGCGCGGCCTCGTCACCGGGCAGCAGCGGCGAGGAGGGCCCCAGGCCGCCGGCGGTGGCGAAGGCCTGTGCCAGTGGGTCGCGGAACAGCGCGTTCTCCCGTTCGGTCTCCAGCGCCCGCACCCTGGCCACCCCCACCGCCGTGGCCCACACTCCCGACGGCTGCACCCGCTCCTGCTCATTAGCCACTGCGCCAGCCTAGATGACCGATTCCAAGGGGGTCTGATGAGGGAGCCAGGTTCATGTGCGGCCAGCCGGTCATGCGCGCACCGACCGCCTACGACCACTGAAACCACCATTGATCAACAGTCACCCTCTGTACGCGACCACACGAAGTGGACCAGAGCGGATACTCAAGCGTCAGATGTTCGGCCGCGCGGGATTCGAACTCCTACGCAAGCGAGTGCTGTTGGCATGATCGAACGCCACCAGGTCAGCACCCAATGTGGCGCGATCTCCTGGGCTGGTTGACCTTACCCCTGGGGCAGAGCCAAATATGTCGTTCGGACAACCGGCGCAAAGGTAGGGGGTGGGACCGTGCTGCACGACGTCTGCTCAGGTGCGCGGTCAGCGTCGTGATCGGGCTCGGCGACGGTGCGTTTCTGGCCGCTGCCGGGGTACTCGCCGGGCTGGTCGGCACCGCGGGCGGGATCACCTCGTTGATCTCCTACCCTGCTCTGCTTTTGGCGGGGCTTCCTGCCCTATCGGCAAACGTCACCAACCTCGTTGCCGGAGTGGCATGTTGGCCTGGAGCGGCTCTTGTCTCTCAACCCGAACTGGCGGGCCACGGGCCATGGCTGCGTCGCTGGGTCCCGCTGTCCGCTCTCGGTGGCGCAGCGGGCGCGGTGCTGTTGCTCTCCACCCCGACCGGGGTGTTCGCTCACGTCGTGCCGTTCCTGGTGCTCGTCGGCTCGCTGACCCTGCTCGCGCAGCCCCGGCTTACTGCTCTGCACCAGCGATACCGGAACGACCATCCATCTGGGGATCGCAGGATGATCCTTCCGCTCGGGCTGATCGCACTGTCGGTATATGGCGGCTACTTCGGCGCTGGTTCAGGTGTCATGATCCTCGCACTCCTCATGGTCACCGTCGAACTTCGCCTTGTCGCCGCCAACGCCCTGAAGAACGTGCTCATCGGCGCCCCTGCGCTGGTCTCAGCCGCATCGTTCGCCGCTTTCGGCCCCGTCGACTGGATGGCCGGAGCGCCCCTGGGCCTGGGCATGTTCGCCGGCTCCACGCTAGGGCCACGCGTTGCCCGCCGTTTGCCGGCTTCTCGTCTGCGTCTGCTAGGCCGTTTCGTTTAGATCATCAGATCGTTGGGTTGGGTGTGCCGTTAACTGACGCGCAGTGGGCGCGGATCGAGCCGATACTCCCGGACCGGACACCGATGCGGGGTGGCCGCTGGAGGGATCACCGGGAGGTGATCGACGCGATCGCTTTCAAGTTCCAGACCGGAACCCAGTGGGTGCACCTGCCGGAGAAGTACGGCAACTGGCGAGGCGTCTACAACCGCCTGCGAATGTGGGCCATCGACGGCACCTGGGAGCGCGTCTTCACCACGCTGATGGCTCAGGCCGACGCCGACGAAGACCTCGACTGGGCGGTCTCGGTGGACTCCACGATCGTGCGGGCCCACCAGCACGCGGCCGGGGCCCGCAAAAAGGGGCCCCGGACGGTGAACCCGACGACCACGCCATCGGCCGGTCCCGTGGTGGACTGACCACCAAGATCCACCTCGCTGCCGATGCCCGCTGCCGGCCCTTGGCGTTCGTCCTCACCGCCGGACAGGCGGGCGATGCACCGGCCTTCACCGATGTCATGGCCCGCCTGCGTGTCCCTCAACGACGCGGTCGGCCGCGCACCAGACCGGACGTGGTCCTGGCCGACAAGGCCTATTCCTCCCGCGCGATCCGCGAACACCTGCGCCGACGCGGCATCCGTGCTGTGATCCCCGTCCCGGCCGATCAGCGTGGCCACCGGCTGCGACGCGGCAGCCGAGGCGGCAGACCCCCGGCCTTCGACCGCGAGACCTACAAGCAGCGCAACACCGTCGAGCGGTGCATCAACCGCCTCAAGCAATGGCGAGGCATCGCCACCCGCTACGAGAAGACCGCCACCATCTACCTGGCCGGACTCCACATCGCTGGAATCTTCCTCTGGTCCGCACGATGATCCAAACGAAACGGCCTAGTACTCCAGCAGCGTTTCGCTATCTGGCCTGGTCAGAGGCATCGTCCGGAGTGTAGTGGGCTGATGGTGCGTCGGGGGCGGTCTTGGCGG
>NZ_JBSHAF010000051.1:0-22988 GCF_053611365.1 Streptomyces sp. NPDC054813
GACCTGCTGTCGCCGGCAGCCGGTCAGCGCCAGCAGCTCCATCAGCTCCCCGACGCGCTCCAGCGTCGGCATGCGGTAGGCCATCTGGAACAACCGCAGATGCTGTCCGACCGTGAACGCATCGTTCAGTACCGCTCGCTGCGGGCAGTACCCCACCGCCCCGGCCCGTGTCACCGTTCCGCGATCGGGCGCAAGGTGTCCTACGGCGATCTGCAGCAGAGTGCTCTTGCCCGCCCCGTTCTCGCCGACGACTCCTACCAGCGCCCCGGCAGGCACATCAAGATCGACGTCGCGTAGCACCTGCCTATCGCCGTACGCCTTGCAGACTCCGTTGATCCGCAGCCGTGGCCAGTGGCGCGTCGTTTCTGCCTGCACATGAGCCCCTCGAAAGATCGGACAGATGCAGCAAGCCGGCCCGGAGGAAAAGCCCGCCATAGAAGCCGGGGTCGCACAACTCATGTCTCCTGGCCTGTGCGGCTCCTGGCCGCTCAGCTGCGCCCGGCCCAGGCGGTCCGGACCAGAGCGGACCGACCCCCTGCGCGAGGCAGCGCGCTGCTGCCCGGTGTTCAACGAGTCCGTTCCGCCGGTGTAACGGCGGCCACACGCTGTTCCGGTGAACCCCGACATCGCCACTCCCCACCCTTGCGCCTCCCCCTCGGAGCGTGACGTGAGTCGCGGTCTGCCGTTGTAGGAGGCGATGCCCCCGACACCACAACAAGACTTCAGCGCTCCCACGATCGTGATCGGAGCCGGCCCCCACGGCCTGGCGACCGCCGCGCTACTGCGCCACTCCGGAGTACCCGCCGTGATCCTGGAACGGTCCGACCGAGTGGGAGCAAGCTGGGCACAGCGCTACGACCATCTGCGCCTGCACACGACCCCCGGCACCTCGAAACTCCCCGGCCTGCCGGTGCCACGCCAGGCCGGCCCGTGGGTGAGCCGGAACGACTATGTGCGCTACCTGGAGAACTACGTCGCCCACCACCAACTCGACGTCCGGCTGGTCACCCCGGTGCGGCGCATCCAACGGGCCGAGCCCGGTTCGGGAGCACAGTGGCTGGTCCACACCCCCGACGGCCCAGTGCCCACTGGTGCGGTCGTGGTGGCCACCGGCCGCTGCCACACCCCGAACCTCCCCCACTGGCCCGGGCGTTCGACCTTCACCGGCACCCTGCTCCACTCGGCCCACTACCGGTCTCCTGCGCCCTACCGCAGGCGGGACGTCCTGGTGGTCGGCGCCGGTAACAGCGGTACCGAGATCGCCGGCGTCCTCGCCGGGACCGGAGCCGAACGGGTACGGATCGCGGTCCGTACCCCACCCAACATCCTGCCCCGCTCCAGCGCCCGATGGCACGCGGTCGGCCGGCTGACGGAGGTCCTCCCGCTCGCGTGGCGCGACCGCACCTCCCTGCTCACGCAACGTCTCGCGGTGCCCGACCTGACCTCACGGGGACTGCCGCGGCCCCGCACGGGCCTGTACACCCGCAATGCCCGCGAAGGGGTCAACCCGGTGCTCGACCACGGCTTCGTGGACGCCGTCCGGTCCGGGCGGGTCGAGCCGGTCGCAGCAGTCCAGGGGTTCGACGGCCCCGACGTGTTACTGGCCGACGGCACCAGACTGCGACCCGACACGGTCATCGCCGCCACCGGATACCGGCCCAACCTGTACGACCTGGTCGGGTCCCTTGGCGTACTCGACGATGACGGGCAACCCCTCGCCGTAGGGGCACAGACCCATCCCGAAGCCGCGCGCCTCTACTTCGCCGGATACACCAATCCACTCACGGGTGTCCTCCGGCAGGCGGGCATCGAGGCGCGCGCCATCGCCCACGCGCTACGACGCGAGACGGTGCGGGCGCCCCTTCCCTCCCCCCGCGTTGGCGACCGCACGGCCGACACATTCCTCAGAGGGCACGCTCCGAGCTGACGGGGCCTCGGAAGCCCGCATGGCGCCATGTCCAACGGAGACTGCGCTTCGTGACTACGCCGTCGGAAACGGCGGGCCAGAGCACAGCAAGACCGCGTCGAACGCCATGCACCAGGCCCATCCCCGAACGCAGAGAACCCCCGCCGGATCCGGCCGACGGGGGCTCCTCACCTCACCTGCTATCACAGACGCCCCTATAACGGGGGGACGCTGGATATCGTCCTGACCAGGTTGAAGACTTCTCGGGCGGCATATCGCTTGAGGCATCGGATGATCTCACGTCGGGTCTTGCCCTCCTGGATGCGGCGTTCGTAGTACGCCTGAGTACGCGGTCGTGGCGCAGCCGGGTGAGCACGATGCGGTGCAGGGCGGCATTGGCCTACCGGTTGTCGTTCGACGTGGAGCCGCGTCTGGTGCGCGACCGCCTCGCCGACGCACGGCGCGAGGCGTGGGCGGGGTCGATCCCTTTACCGTCTGCTGATGTCTGATGCCGCCGTAGGCGCCGCCGTCAGTTGCGTGACGGCGGCGCCCACACCGTTATCGGGCGACGTAACCGCCGTCGACGGGGAGGGCGACGCCCACGACGAAACTGGCTCCCGGGCTGCACAGCCACAGGGCCGCCTGGGCGATCTCCTCAGCCGTACCGAGGCGATTGATGGGCTGGTTGGCCTCGGCCTCGGCGCGGTCCAGTTCCCCCATGGCAATCATGTCGCTGACCATCGGCGTGTCGATCGTGCCGGGGCAGACGGCGTTGATACGGATGCCGCGTGGAGCGTATTCGAGGGCGGCGCTGGTGGTCAGGCCGATCACGCCGTGCTTGGAGGCGTGGTAGGAGGCACGGCGGGGGAGGCCGACCAGGCCTCCGAGTGAGGAGCAGTTGACGATGACGCTGCTGCCCTGGGCGCGCATGTGCCGCAGCTCGTGTTTCATACAGGCCCACACGCCGCGGAGGTTGATGGCGTTGACGTGGTCGAACCTCTCAGCGGGTTCGTCGGCGGCGTCGCTGGGCGGGATCTGGATACCGGCGTTGTTGTAGGCCATGTCCAGGCGACCGAAAGTCTCGACGGTCCGGTCGACCGCGGCCGCCACCTGGGCCTCGTCGCTGACGTCACAGGTGAGGGCGAGTGCTCGATGGCCGGAGTCGATGAGTTCCTTGGCAGCCGCGTTCAGGGCCGCTTCGTCGACGTCGGTGAGGGCGACGGCAGCCCCTGCCTCGGCGAAGGCGCGGGCGGTTGCCAGGCCCATGCCGGAACCGGCGCCGGTGACGAAGGCGACCTGGCCGGTGAAGTCGTAGGTGGGGTTCACGTTTTCTCTCCCGTTGAGAGTGGGCCGGGTCAGGAGGCAGCTTCGATGGTGACCTTGGTGGCGGTGTCGAGGCGTTCGGTGTCGCCGTTCACGCGGCCGAGGATGATCAGGCCGGCATCGCTGGAGCCGCTGCCTCGGTAGTAGAGGGCCAGGTTGCCCCAGGGCGCGTAGTACGCCAGGTCTCCGGGCTTGGCTTCGGCGGCGTGCGGGGCACCGGAGGTGGACAGCCGACGGGGTAGATCAGCGATCTTCTCCGTCTCGTGGAAGTCGTTCAGGTTCAGCGTGAGCGGGAGCAAGGCGGCGAAGTCGCGGGCGGTGGCGCTGTCGTTCAGGGTGGCGTCGACCCGTTGGCCGTCGATGGTGAGCCGGATGTTCATGGCGGTGTCCTTGTCATCAGACGGTGAGGCTGATGCCGTGGCCGTCGGCGTTCGCTGTGACGCGGAGGCGGAGGGCGAGGACGAGGGAGACAGGGGTGGGGGCGCCTCGTCGGTACAGGCGGTCACTACGAGCAGTAAGGCGGTCGGGACGGCACGGGCAAGGCTGAAACGGGTGGTCGGGGTCACGGCATCGTCCTGTGGAGTCAGTCAGGCAGGGGTTCGACGTAGTGGCGGAAGCCGTCGCGCTGGAGGTGGATGTCGTACAGGCGTCGAGCCAGGGCGTCGGGGCCGCTGTGCTCGGCGTCGGGGCGGATGGCGCCGGGGATGATCAGCTGGGCGACGTGGATGTTCTCCGGGCCGAGGGCATCGTGGAGCATGCGGGCGTAGGCGCTCTCGGCGGCGAAGGCGATCGAGGTGCCGGCCCGGTCCAGGTGGGGGCGTACGGCGCTGCCACCGTTGCTGCGGGAGATGAGGACCACGGTGTGGCCGGCGGTTCCGAAGCGGTGGGCGGTGGCGATCCCGAGGCCGGGCCCGGCGCCGACGGGGGCGAAGGTGGTCATCGTGAGTCCTTGTGGGTGGACGGGCTTCGCTCAGGGTTGGGGAGGACCTTGCCGGCGTGCCCTCTGCTCTATGTCGAGCCTCACACGCCAATGCAAGAGCGAAAAGCGGAGAAAGACATCCGGGGAGGGAGACATCCTGGGTGGAAACTCTCCCTCCTTCCCCAGGTGCGTTCGGTGTCATGCTGAGCGGCATGACCGGCAATGTTCCCCTCAACGAGCTGGGAGAATTCCTCAAGAAGCGCCGCGCCGAGCTGAGCCCGCGCACTGTCGGCCTGCCCGACAACGGCGGCCCCCGCCGGGTCGCCGGGCTGCGCCGCGAAGAAGTCGCCCAGCTCGCCAGCATCAGCACCGACTACTACACGCGTCTCGAACAGGGCCGTATGCAGGCGTCCGCGCCCGTGCTGGACACGCTCGCCCGGGTGCTCCATCTCGACGACGACGAACGCGGATATCTCTTCCAGCTCGCCGGCAAGACCACCACCCGCGCCCGCAGCCGGGGCCGACAGAGGGTCCAGCCGCAGCTGCAACGCGTGCTGGACGATCTGACCGCCACCCCCGCCATCGTGCAGGGCCGGCGCGGGGACATCCTGGCCTGGAACGCGCTGGCGGCCGCGCTGGTCACCGACTTCTCCCGGATCCCGGAGAAGCACCGCAACTACCCGCGGCTCATCTTCACGGATCCGGCCATGCGCACCCTGTACGCGGACTGGGAGACCTCCGCGCGGCTCGCTGTGGCGCAGCTGCGGATGGAAGCCGCGCAGTATCCCGAGAACTCCCGCCTCATCGAGCTGGTCGGTGAACTGTCCCTGGTCGACAAGCAGTTCGCCCAGTGGTGGGGTGACCACCGCGTCGCGGCCCGCACGGTGGGCACGAAGACCCTCAACCACCCGGTGGTCGGCGAACTGGTCCTGGACTGGGACACCCTGACCGCCAACACCGACCCCGACCAGCACCTCACCGTCTGGACGGCCGCACCCGGCTCACCCACCCACGAGCGGCTGCGCATCCTCAGCTCCTGGGCCGCCGACCAGAATCTGCCGGATTCTCCTCCTCTCGCCTGACCACGGGAACCACGCCTGTCGAACAGCAGACGGACGGCGCGATGTGCCCTGCGAGGAAACAAAACCGTCGCAGTCGACCCTCTGCCGCAGTCCGGGCAGAAGCCTGACGCGCCCCTTGCCACCTCGGAGACAGCAACACCATGAACGACAGACACCCCGACCAGCCGCCACCGGCCCGTCCCACTCCCACCCGACGGGCAGTCCTCCTGGGTGCGGGGGCCGCGCTCGTCGTGGGCCTGGGCGGCGCAGCGGTCAGCATCGGCGATGCGCTCCCGGAGCAGCGTGCGGCGCTGCGGAGCGGAACTGTCGACCAGTCCTCCGCCCAGTGGCGGCGACGGGGGCGCATGCGCGGCGGCGGCCCGGGGAGGTCCGACAGCCGTACGGGGGGTTCGGCTGCCGGACCCGTCGATGGAGGCGGTGTCGTCAGAGCAACGCCTCGGCGGTGATGGGCAGTTGGCGGATCCGTCGACCGGTGGCGTTGAAGACCGCGTTGCCGATCGCGGCAGCCACACCCACCTGGACGACCTCACCGAGTCCCTTGACGCCGAGCAGGTTGCCGGCGTTGTCCTCGCCGTCCAGGTAGATCGCCCTGATCTCGGGGACGTCGGCGTTCACGGGTACGAGGTAGTCGGCCAGGCTGGCGTTCACGATCCGCCCGTCCCGGTGGTCGGTGACCGTGTGCTCAAGCAGCGCGGTACCGATGCCGCCCACGATGCCGCCGAACGCCTGGCTCTGGGCCAGCTTGGGGCTGATGATCCGTCCCGCGTCGTACACGCCGAGCATCCGCCGCACCCGCACCAGACCAAGATTCGCATCCACGGCGACCTCGGCGAAGGTTGCGTTGTAGGCGAAGTAGGCAGACCGTTCGCTGCCCGGCCCGTCGTAGGTGCCGTTGGCTTCCAGGTGGGAGCGGTCGTTGCGGGCCAGCAGACTCTTGTACGTCTCCCCGCGCACCGGATTGTTCTGTACGTGCAGCCGGCCGTTGCGTACGACCACGTGGTCCGCGGTCACGCCGTAGAGCGGCGACTCCCGGTCCTCGACGGCCAGCTTGACCGCCTGCTGTCGCACCTGGTTGCAGGCGTCGACGACGGCCGAGCCGACACTGGCCATGGTCGCCGAGCCGCCGTGCGGCGAGGTCGGCGGATAGAGGGAGTCACCGAGGCGGAAGGTCACCGTGCGCATGGTCAGCCCGAGCGCGTCCGCGGCCACCTGGGTCTGCGAGGTGTAGGTGCCCGGCCCCATGTCACTGGTGGCCGCCTCGACCACCGCGGTGCCGTCGGCATCCAGCCGGGCCCGCGCCTGCGCGGGAAACCGCCCAGGGTCGTACACACCGGCGGCCATGCCGAGACCGATCAGCTGGT
This sequence comes from Streptomyces sp. NPDC054813, assembly GCF_053611365.1. Classification (NCBI taxonomy): domain Bacteria; kingdom Bacillati; phylum Actinomycetota; class Actinomycetes; order Kitasatosporales; family Streptomycetaceae; genus Streptomyces; species Streptomyces sp. NPDC054813. Next base: position 6,592 of record NZ_JBSHAF010000051.1, read on the forward strand.
CCCCGGCCCGCGTCGAGCGCGGCCTCGGGTCACGGCGGTCCCAGCCGAACTCACGGGCACCGACCGTGTAGCACTCACTGAGCCGCCGGGTGGAGAACGGCTCGTTCGTCGACTCGTCCTCGCGCGGCTCGTTGCGCCGGCGCAACTCGACCGGGTCGACGCCGAGTTCGTGCGCGAGCTCGTCCATCGCGGACTCGATCACGAACGACGCCGAGGCGAAACCCGGCCCGCGCATCCAGATCGGCGTGTTCACATCCAGCGGCACCGTCCGGTACGACTGGCGCACGTTCGGCATGCTGTAGAGCATCTGCCCGGCCGACATGACCGCCTCGTTGAACGTCTCGAACGAGGAGGTCTCGGCGTCGATGTCGTGGATCGCGGCGTTCAGCCGACCTCGCCGGTCGCTGCCGAGTCGCAGCCGGTACTCGTACGACGGCCGAAAGCCGGTGCCGAAGTACATCTGCTTGCGGCTGAGCACCAGCTTGACCGGACGACGCGTCACCCGCGCGGCCAGCGCGGCGGCGATCGTGTGCGGCCAGCAGCGCAGTCCGCTGCCGAAACCGCCGCCGACGAACGGCGAGATCACGCGTACCGCATCCGCGGGCAGGTCGAACACGGCTGCGAGCTCGTCGTGCGTACCCATCACCCACTGGGTCTTGTCCCACACGGTCAGCTTGTCGCCGTCCCAGCGGGCGATGGTGGCGTGCGGCTCCATCGGGTTGTGGTGGTTGCGCGCCAGCTCGTAGGTCAGGTCCAGCCGTACGGCGGCGTTGCTCAAGCCTGCTTCCGCGTCGCCGCGCGCGTAGTCCGTCGGCGCCCCGGGCTCGGCCTCGTGCAGGTCGGTCGACGGCGTTTCGGCCTCGTAGCGGACCTCGACCAGGCTCGCACCGTGCTGCGCGGCCTCCAGGGTCGAGGCGATCACCACAGCGACGGGCTGGCCGTGGAAGACCACCCGGTCGTCCTGGAAGACCCGCAGTCGTCGGCCAGGCGGGTTGTTGGAGCCGGGGTTGTCGCGGTACGGCAGGTTCGGGGCGTTGCGGTGGCTGATCACCCGCAGTACGCCCGGGTGGGTTTCGGCGGCGCCGGCGTCGATGGAGGTGATGCGGCCTCGTCCGATGCTCGCGTCGACGATGACGGCGTGTACGGCTCCGTCGACGTCGTGTTCGGCGGCGTACAACGCCTTGCCGGTGACCTTGAGCCGGCCGTCCACCCGGGACAGCGGCGCGCCGACGGCTGCCTGGGGCTGGGGGCTCACTTCGTACCTCCTACGATGCGCAGCTGGCGTTCGACGGTCCGCTTCAGCAGCTCGACCTTGAAGCCGTTCTGCTGGAGGGGCCGGGCACCGACCGCCGCCTTCGCGGCAGCGGACGTCCACAGGGACTCCGAGGGACGCTCACCGACGAGGTGCTGCTCGACGGCGGGCAGTTTCCACGGCACGGTCCCCACGCCACCGGCGGCGACCTTCGCCTCCTGGATCACCCCGCCCCGGATGTGCAGCGCGACTGCCGCCGAGGTCAGGGCGAACTCGTAGGACTGCCGGTCACGCACCTTCAGGTAGCCGGACTTGAGCGGACGCGGAAGCGCCGGGATCTCCACCGCCGTGATCAACTCGCCTTTTCTCAGGGCCTGTTCACGGTTCGGGGTAGTGCCGGGCCGTAGCAGGAAGTCGGCGAGCGGCAGGGTGCGCGCGCCATCCGGCCCGAGGAGATACACCGTTGCCTCCAGGGCGGCGAAGGCCACGGCCACGTCGGAAGGGTGGGTGGCCACGCAGGCGTCGGAGGTGCCGAGGATCGCGTGCATCCGGTTGAAGCCCTCCCGGGCCGCGCAACCGGAGCCGAGCCTGCGCTTGTTGCAGACAGCAGTCACATCCCGGAAGTAGGTGCAACGGGTGCGCTGCATGATGTTGCCGCCGATGGTGGCCATGTTCCGCAGCTGGGCGGACGCGCTCAGTTCCAGGGCCTGGGAAATGACGGGATGCAGGGTGCGTACCTTGGGGTGCGCGGCAGCCTCGGCCATCCGCACCAGCGCACCGATGCGCAAGCCCCCGCGCTCGGTGACGGTGACCTCGCACAACGGCAGGCGGGAGATGTCGACCAGCGTCTCGGGGCGTTCGACGGTCTCCCGCATCAGGTCGACCAGCGTGGTGCCCCCCGCGATGTAACGACCGCCGGCACGACCGGCCTTGAGGGCTTCCCGGGTGTCGGAGACACGGGTGTAGGAGAAGGGGTACATGGGGTGGGCCGCTCCTTACTTCCGGCCCGCGGTCTGTTCGACCGCGCGCACGATCTTGACGTAGCAGCCACAGCGGCAGATGTTGCCGCTCATCCACTCCCCGATCTCCTCCGGCGAACCGGTGTGGCCCTCCTGGATGCAGCCGACGCCGGAGAGGATCTGCCCAGGGGTGCAGTAGCCGCACTGGAAGGCGTCCTCGTCGATGAACGCCTGCTGCAACGGGTGCAGTTCGTCGCCCTCGGCCAGGCCCTCGATGGTGGTGACCTCGGCGCCTTCCAGCCGCACGGCCAGCGTCAAGCAGGAGTTGACCCGCTGTCCGTCGACCAGCACCGTGCACGCTCCGCAGGCGCCGGCGTTGCAGCCCTTCTTCGAGCCCGTCAGGTCGAGATGCTCGCGCAGCAGGTCCAGCAGCGAGGTCCGGTTGTCCACGGTCACCGTCCGGCGGGTTCCGTTGACCGTCAGGGAGACACGGCTGGAGGGTGCGGCCCCGGCGGCGGCCGCTTCCTCGGAGCCGACAAGGAGCGCTCCTCCAGACACCACGACACCGCCCACCGCGGCGCTGGTGGCGATGAAGGTGCGCCGACTGGGCCCCGAGGTGGACTCACTGGCTCCAGTGGGGGGAGGAACAACAGATTCAGAGAGTTCAGAGGACATGCGTACGCCTTTGCATCACGGACGAAATCAGTCGTGTACACCAGCGGGAGACAAGGCACGGGATCGACGTCACCGCGGGAATCAGGGTGACCGCTCGCCTCGGCAAGGCGGCTGATCACGCCGGAAGTCTTGCACCACCGACACCACCCACGGCAGGGAGAGTTTTATCCCCCCTTGGTTTTCCCGTCCGCAAGTAGGCGGTAGAAGCGCGGCATTTCGGAACCTGGCGTGACCTCTGCTCGCGGAAACCCGACTCGGGCGGCCCGGGTCGGGTTTCCGTCTGTCAGGGCTCAGCGTCGCCGGAGGCGCAGCACGGGGACCAGGTTCAGGAGCAGTCCGATCGCCGCGACGCCGGTGACCAGGTTCAGGCCGGGTCGGTAGGCGGTGAAGTCGCCGCCGCTGTCGCCCGCGTGGGCGATCACGGCGGTGAGTACGGCGAGGACGAGGGCGGCGCCGACCTGGCCCGAGGTCTGCACCAGGCCGGAGGCGAGGCCCTGTTCGGAGTCGTCGATGCCTTCGGTGGCCTGGGCCATGATGGCGCTGTAGCCGAACGCGAAGCCGCCGCCGAGGAGCAGGAGGGACGGGAGCATGGCGAGCAGGTAGTCGGGCGAGGAGCCGGCCGTGGCCAGGAACCAGACGTAGCCGAGGGCCAGCGAGGTCATCGAGGTGACGATCAGTGGGGCGGTGCCGAAGCGGTTGACGAGTCGGCCGGTGAGGGGCGAGCCGACGGCGACGATCAGGCCGACCGGTAGCAGCGCGAAGGCCATGCGCAGAGGCGACCAGCCGAGCCCGTCCTGCAGGTACAGGGTCATCATGAACTGGAAGCTGAGGTAGGAGCCCATCAGTGCGACGATGCTGAGGTTGGCCCGGACCGTGGTGGCCTTGCGCAGGATGCCGAAGCGGACCAGCGGGTGCCGGACCCGCTTCTCGATCAGGACGAAGGCGAGCAGCAGCAGGGCGGCGACGCCGAAGGCGGCGAGCGTCGTCCCGGAGGTCCAACCTGTCTGAGGGGCGGTGACCACGGCGTAGACGGCGAGCAGCATGCCTGCGGTGAGGGTGACGGCTCCGGCCGGGTCCTGGCCGCCGGTTTCGGCGCGGCGGTCGCGCGGGATCAGGACCAGGCCGACGACCAGCGCGAGCAGGGCGAGCGGGACCGGCATGAGGAAGGTCCAGCGCCACCCGATCCCGGTGAGCAGACCGCCCAGGATCAGGCCCGAGGAGTAGCCCAGGGCGCCGAAGAGGCTGAAGACCGACAGCGCCCGGTTGCGCTGCGGGCCCTCCGGGAACGTCGTGGTGAGGATCGACAGGCCGGCGGGCGCGGTGAAGGCGGCGGCCACGCCCTTGACGAAGCGGGTGGCGATCAGCAGCGAACCGCTGTCGACGAGGCCGCCGAGCAGCGAGGCGGCGGCGAAGACGGCCAGCGCGACGAGGAAGACCCGGCGGCGTCCGAGCAGGTCGGCGGTGCGACCGCCGAGCAGCATCAGGCCGCCGTAGCCGAGGACGTAGCCGTTGATGATCCACTGCAGTGAGCCGGTGGCCATGCCGAGGTCGTGGCCGATGGAGGGCAGGGCGACGCCGACCATGGAGACGTCGAGACCGTCGAGGAACAGCACGAGGCACAGCACGGCGAGGACGGCCCAGAGGCGTGCGGTCCAGCGCGGTTGCGGGGCGGCCGGGGGCACGGTTCCGGGGCGGGACTGGGTCAGGGACATGGGGAGGTGGATCTCCTTCCTGGCGGATGAGCAGGCAGGTCGGACGCCTCGGCGCTGAGGAACCGGTAGGAAGAGGGCCGGACCGGGGGCGGGGACGCGCGGCGCGGTCGGCCTCGTGACGAGCGTGCCAGGAGTGCCGTACACGAAGAAGGGAGAGCCTTTTCCTAGGCGTGGGCCGCGTAGGAGGAAAGGCTCCCCCTTTGAAGGGAATACCTGAGCTACGGTCAGGCAGAGCTGTCGCTGGTCGAATGGCTGGGGTCCGCCGCCCAGGACGCCAGCATGCGCAGGCTGTCGTGGGTGGGTGTGCCGGATTCGGCGGTCCACACGATGATCTGCAGGTCGGGGTCGGCGGCCCAGGTGACGGCGTTCCAGTCGAGATGCAGGTCCCCGACCACGGGGTGGCGCAGGTGCTTGGTCCCTGTGTCCCGGACGGCGACGTTGTGGGCACCCCACCACTGGCGGAACTGCTCGTCCCGGACCGAGAGCTCGCCCACCAGGGCGGTGAGCTGCGCGTCCCCGGGCTTGTTCGTGTTGTGCATCCTCATCTGGGCGATGGCCAGCCGGGTGACGCCCTCCCAGTCCGCGTACAGCTCACGCATCGTGGGGTCGGTGATGAGGAGCCTTATGTAGTAGCGCTGCTTCTCGGGGATCTTCCCGAAGTCGGTGATCAGGGCCGCGCCCATGGCGTTCCAGGCGACGATCTCGGTGCGCGGACCGATCACGAAGGCGGGGGTGTGCGCCATGTCGTCGAGCATGCGCTGCAGCTGCGGCTGCGCCTTGAGGCGCGGCTGTCGGCGGGGCGGGCGGAATTCGTCCTTGGCCGCGAGCTCGTACAGGTAGGCGCGCTGGTCGTCATCCAGGTGCAGCACCCGGGCCAGGGAGTCCAGCACGGATGGCGACGGCTGGATACGGCCCTGTTCGAGGCGGGCGTAGTAGTCGGTGCTGATGGCCGCGAGTACGGCGACCTCCTCACGGCGCAGGCCCGCGACGCGACGCGAGCCGCCGTCGGGCAGGCCGACGGCGGCCGGGTCGAGCTCGGCGCGGCGCGCCTTGAGGAATTCCCCCAGATCGTGGCGGTGAGGATCGCGGTTCATGCCATCACCTTGGCATCGGAAAGCGGCGTTGTCAGGGGGAGAGATTTGTCCCTGGAAGTCCTCACCGTGGAGCAGACGCGCCGGCCTGCGGGATCAGCGAACGCGGGTCCACTTCCCGTGGAGCTGGACGAACTCGCCTCCGATGACGGAGCTGGCCATACAGGTGCCCTCGGTGTAGTCCTCGATGTGAGTGACGTGGTCGCCTGCGTCGGGCTCGGTCCAGCGGACGACGTAGAGGCCGTCGCGGAGCTGGGTGGTGGTGTACTCCATCGTCTGCTTCCGGCCCTTGATGGCACCGCCCGTGACCTCGAAGCTGACCTGGGTCGCCGAGTCGAAGGTGATCTCCACCGTGAAGTGGCCGAGCGGGGTGTCCGGGCCGAGGTCTGCCAGCCAGGTCTGGCCGACGCTGGGGAGAGTCGCGTTGTCGTCCATCGGTACTACCTCTTTCTTTGAGCGGCTGGTGCGGGGTGTCAGCTCAGATTCCTGACGACTTCCTGGGCGAGCGGGACGGCCGAGGCGGGGTTCTGGCCGGTGATGAGAGTGCGGTCCACCTCAAGGTGAGGGCCGAAGTTCCCCTCGCCCTTGCGGTAGTCCACGCCCACGTCCGAGACGAGACGGTCCTGCAGCAGCCACTTCGCCCGGTCGGCGAGGCCGTTCTGGATCTCTTCGGAGTTGGAGAGACCGGTGAGGCGGTAGCCGGAGAACGGGGACTTGCCGTCGGCGTCCACGGTGGACAGCAGCACGGCGGGGTCGTGGCACACCAGCGACACGATCTTGCCGGAGGCGAGCCAGTCGCTGAGCAGCCTGCCGGCCGCGGGGTCGTCGGAGAGGTCCTCCATCGGGCCCCAGCCGCCGGGGACGAACACCGCGTCGTAGTCGTCGATGTTCACGTCCTCGATACGGATCGGGCTCGCCAGTTCGGTGGCCTCGCGCAGGGCGGTCTTCATCTGCTCGGCGCCCTCCTCACCGCCGTTGAAGTCCGGCGTGAGGCTGAGTGGGTCGGCCGTCGGCGGGACGCCGCCCGGGGTGGCCGCGGCGATCTCGTAGCCGGCCTCCTTGAAGACGCCGTACGGACCGATGGCCTCCTCGGCCCAGAAGCCGGCCGGCTGCTCGAACCCGTCGGCCAGGGTCCAGCGGTCGGCGGCGGTGATGAGGAAGAGGATCTTCGCCATGGGGTGATCCCCGGGGTGAGTGCGGGCGGTCAGTTGTTCGCGGCCTGCTGGACGACGTGGCTGTCGGCGGCCTGGATCAGGTGGGTGAGCTTGCCGCCGCCGACCGTCCACAGGTGGATGAAGCGCGCGTCCGACTCCTCGCCGGACTTGGACACGGCGTGGTAGTGGCCGCGCACGAAGACGTGCTCACCGGCGTCGTAGAAGTCCTCGGCCACCGAGCCGAAGGAGGCGAAGCGCGGCGCGAGCCGGGCGAAGAAGTCGCCGCCGGCGCTGGCCCAGGTCTTGTAGACGCCGCCGTAGGGGAAGCCGGGAGTGATGTCCCAGACGATGTCGGGGTCGATGACCCCGGCGACCACGTCCGGGGCCATGCCGGAGTCGTAGAGCCGGCGGACGAGGGCGACGTTCGGGGAATCGGACATGAGAGTGCTCCTTGGGGATCTGCGGGGGGATTTGTCTCAGGCGGCGAGAGCGGCACGGCCCGCGCGGAAGAACGCGGTCTGCTGTGCGACGCGGGCGCCGAGGCCCTCGGCGGTGGCGATGTCGGACTTGTGGACGGCCTCCGGGCCGGCGTCGACAGGAGTCTGGGCACCCGCACCGACGAAATAGCCCAGACGGTTGATGTCGTCCTCGCTGCCCTCGGTGGAGGCCCAGCCCGGCTGGACACCGAGGCTCACCCAGTGCATGCCGTGCTGGGCCGCCATGGTGAAGAAGTAGCCCAGGGTCGAGGACTTGTCGCCGTTCTTGGCACCGGAGTTGGTGAAGCCGGCGGCGATCTTGTCGGCCCAGGTCTGGGTGTACCAGCGCTTGCTGCTGGCCTCGGCGAAGGTGTGGAAGGCGGCGGAGGCGGTGCCCATGTAGGTGGGGGCACCGAAAATGATCGCGTCGGCGGCGTCCAGCTGCGCCCACTGCTCATCGGTGATCGTGTCCACGGGTACGGAGATCACCTCGGCACCGGCTTCCGTGGCACCGCGCGCCACGGCCTCGGCCATGACGGCGGTGTGGCCGTAGCCGGAATGGAAAGCGACGGCGACCGTGGGGCGGGAGGTGGAGGACATGGGGGTATTGCTCCTCGAAAATGATTGCGTGAATCGTGCCCTGAAAGCATGGCACGGAATTCAACAGCGAAGGTAGGAAGGATTTATCCCTGGCTTTACGCCGGAAATCACCTGCTGATTTTACGACTTCATGGCGAGGGTCGCCGCCCCGGCGCAGGCCGGCCACCCGCCGCCGGTCTGTTTCGGGCAGACCGACCGTACGGGGGCTGAGCTCGGCCCTGCGGGCCTTCAGGAATTGACCCAACTCCTTACGGTGCGTGCTGCTGTTCATACGGGCCAGTCTGAGCTGTCCCCCACTCGGCCGGGTAGGAGGGTTTTATCCCTGGATAAGTCTTCCCTGGGGTGAAATTCTCCTCTGTACGGGCCCTGCGGGCGGTGAAAGAGTCAGAGACCGGCAATTGTTTTTCACAGGCCGTCAACGCTTCTTCATTCCCCATCGGCCATCGCCGAGGAATCCGGTACGTCCGGGCGACACCGCTGCCCGAGAAACACATCAGGAGAAAAGACATGCGCGCAACCGTGATCCACGCCCCAGGTGACATCCGGGTGGAGGACGTCTCCGAGCCCAAGATCGTCAAGCCGACCGACGCGATCATCCGCACGGTCGCCACCTGTGTGTGCGGCTCGGACCTGTGGCCGTACCGCGGCCTGGAGGCGGTCGGCGACCCGCACCCGATGGGGCACGAGTACGTCGGCATCGTCGAGGAAGTCGGCAGCGAGGTCGGCAACGTCAAGCCGGGCCAGTTCGTGGTCGGCTCCTTCGCCACGTCGGACAACACCTGCGCGAACTGCCAGAAGGGCTGGCAGTCCTCCTGTCTGAACCGCGAGTTCATGGGCACCTGCCAGGCCGAGTACGTTCGCATTCCCAACGCCCACGGCACCCTCGTGGCCACCGACGAGCACCCTTCCGGCGATTTGGTGCCGAGCCTGCTGGCCGTGTCCGACGTGATGGGCACCGGCTGGTTCGCGGCCCTCGCCGCTGAGGTCAAGCCGGGCTCGACGGCCGTCGTGGTCGGTGACGGAGCGGTCGGCCTGTGCGGTGTCATCGCCGCGAAGGAGCTGGGGGCGGAGCGGATCATCGCCATGTCCCGGCACGAGTCCCGGCAGAAGCTCGCTCTGGAGTTCGGAGCCACCGACATCGTCAGCGAGCGCGGCGAGGAGGGCATCGCCCGCATCAAGGACCTCACCGGCGGCATCGGTGCCGACTCTGTTCTGGAGTGCGTCGGCACCGCCCAGTCCATGAGCCAGGCCCTGCACTCCGCGCGGCCGGGCGGCAACGTCGGCTTCGTCGGCGTCCCGCACGAGGTGGCCGTCGACGGCCAGGAGCTGTTCTTCTCCCAGGTCGGCCTGCGTGGCGGCCCGGCTCCCGTGCGCCGCTACCTGCCCGACCTGATCGACCGCGTGCTGTCCGGCCACATCGTCCCGGGCAGGGTCTTCGATCTCACCCTGCCCCTGGAGCAGGTCGCCGAGGGCTACAAGGCGATGGACGAACGCCGCGCCATCAAGGCCCTCCTCAAGCCCTGACCCGGTCGCCTCGTGGGCGTGGAGCTGCGCCGGCCGCGCCCACGCCCACGAGGGCACACCCCGCTGCACGGTCGTAAAGGAGGCAAACCCATGACGACCTGGACGAACGACGAGCTGACCCGGATCGAGGACGCCGAGGAACTTCAGATGGCCCCCGCGCGCAGCGACGGAACGCCGCGCGCACCCGTGCCGATCTGGGTCGTCCGCGACGGCGACGACCTCTACGTCCGCTCCTTCCGTGGCAACGCCGGCGCCTGGTACCGCGCGGCCCGGGCCAGCCACGAGGGCCGTATCCGCTGCGGCGGCGTCGGCAAGGACGTCACCCTCGTCGAGGTCACCGACCCCGGCGCCAACGATCGCATCGACACCGCCTACCGCATCAAGTACGGCCGGTACGGCGCGAGTTACATCGATCCAATGGTGGCTTCGCGGGACACGACCCTGAAGCTCGTACCGCGCTGAACATCGGCTCTTTCACCCCTCCAGGAGAAGCACCTTGCTCGGTCTCGAACTCGTCGTGGTCCTGGGCGTGGCCGTGCTGGTGGGCAACGTCGTGGGACAGCGCCTCGGCATCGCCCCGCCCGTCGTCCTTCTCGTGACGGGTGTGCTGCTGGGGTTCGTCCCGGCGGTGCGCGAGGCACAACTGCCCCCGGAGGTCTTACTGTTGCTCTTCCTTCCCGTGCTGCTGTACTGGGAGAGCCTGACCACCTCCCTGCGGGAGATCCGCACCAACCTGCGCGGCATCCTGCAGCTGAGCACCGTACTGGTCATCCTCACCGCCTGGGCCGTCGCCGCCGGGCATGCCCTCGGGCTGCCGTGGGGGCAAGCGTGGGTGCTCGGCGCGGCCATGGCGCCCACGGACGCGACGGCGGTCGGCGTCCTCGCCCGCGCCCTGCCGCGCCGTCAGGTCACCATCCTGCGCGCGGAGAGTCTGGTCAATATTCGGCAGGCGGCCGGAAGGGTGCCACGGCCGGATACGCGAGGCGGCCTTGATGCGCTGCCGCGCGTGCCAGCTCGTCGGGCAGGCGGCCGAGCGGGCGAAGGAGGTCACCTGCTGGCAGCGAGGGTGCGCGAGGCGGACAGCGACGCGGACGTCGTGCCCGCCCCGAGACTGCTCGTCATCGCCGTCTACGCGGCGGGGGTGAGTTCGGCGCGGCCGAACAGCAGCGCGTAGCCGGCGGGGAGCTGGTGAAGGATGCGGGTGATCAGGTCGGGGCCGGCGCAGGCCGCGACAGCGGAGAAGACGGAACCTGTGTCCCAGCGGGTCGTGGCCTGGGAGGCGCCGGTGCGGTCGGCGAGCTCTTTGACGAAGGCCCAGCCGGTCAGCGGCCGGATGTCGGGGATCTGCGCGGTGAGGATGCGTGCGGCTTCGAATGGGAGGCGGGCAGCCAGTTCGGCGCGTTCGTCGCCGGCCAGCTGGCGTCCCAGTCCTGCGAGGACCACGCGGACGGCTTCCTCGGCCTTCTCGCGGGTGGGGTAGGCGCCGTCGTAGCGGACCTTCTCCAGCATCTGCTCGTACGCCCTGTCGTAGGGCTGCTGGAACGGCGCGGGTCGGTCGGACATCACTGCGGTGGTTGCCTTTCTGTCACCAGGGTCGTGGTGCCGGTGTGCGGTCATCGGGGGTGGGTGGTCAAGTGGGCGGGTGGTCAAGTGGGCTGGACTCGGCCGAAGAGCAGGTCGTAGCCCGCGGGCAGCTGGAGCAGGATCTGACCCAGCAGATCGTCGCCGACGGCGTCGGCGACCGTGGAGAGAACGGCGCTGACGTCCCAGACCGCGGTCTGCTCGGTGGCGCCCTCGATCCAGCCCGCGGTTGCCCGCACGAACCGCTCCGGGGGCAGCGGCTCAGCGCTCTGCAACGGGTTGAGGAGGATCAGTGCGAAGCCTTCCGGCAGACGGGCCGCCAGCTGGGCGCGCACCTCGCCGACCAGGTGTGCGCCCAGCAGGGCAAGCACCACACGGGCTGCGCGTTCGGCTTCCTGCTCGGTGCCGTACTTGCCGCGTTCCGTCACGCGGTCGAGGAATGCTTCCCGTCGCACAGTCACGTCCGACGCCACCCTTCCTCAATCCCAGGGGCGGGCGCGGAGGACGGGCAAGAGGGGCGAACAGATACCCGTCCTCCGCCGCTGTCGAGCCCTTGTCCGTCCGGCTCAGCCGGAGATCTCCTTGCGGCCGGACCCGACGCCGATGGCGATCTTGCGGGGCTTGGCGCGCTCGGCGATCGGGATGCGCAGGGTGAGCACGCCCGCGTCGTAGTCGGCCTGGATGTGCTCGGTGTCCAGCGTGTCGGCCAGCACCAGCTGGCGGGAGAAGACGCCCAGCGGCCGCTCCGACAGTTCCATCTGTACGTCGTCGGCCTTCGCTACCGGCCGGCGCTCGGCCTTGACGGTCAGCATGTTCCGTTCGACGTCGATGTCGATCGCGTCCGCGCTGACGCCGGGAACGTCGAAGGCCACCACGTACTGGTCACCCTCGCGATAGGCGTCCATGGGCATCGGGGAGGGACGTGACCAGGTGCCGGGCCCCATCAGCTGCTGCGCCAGCCGGTCGAGCTCACGGAAGGGGTCAGTGCGCATCAACATCGGAAAACACCTCCAGAAGGTTCAGGCAGTGGCTGCCAATGCGCCTCACTGAAACCGTTGTAACATGTCATCCAATGGATGACAAACACAGTGTCGTCTGAAGGATGACAAGTGAGGGAGGTGTCCATGACCCCGGCCGACCAGTCGGCTTCACCCAACACCGATGCGAACAGTCCGGCGTCGTTCCTCGCCGCCGCGGCAGCCCTGGAGGCGATAGACGAAGCCCTGCGCGCCGCCCGGCACGAGGCCCCGGGCGGTCCCGAGGCTCACGAAGTCGGCACGGACCAGGCCCTGGCATCCCTCCTTCTGCTTCGGCAGGTGCGCGAGCGGCTCGCCGGATGGGAAACCGGCCTGATCGAGACCGCCCGGGACACCGGAGCCAGCTGGGCCGACCTCGCTCACCCCCTCGGCGTCGCCAGCCGTCAGGCCGCCGAACGCCGCTACCTGCGCGGCCGCCCCGGCCCCGCCGGAACCACTGGCGAACAACGCGTCCAGGCCACCCGCGAACGCCGCGCCGCCGAACGCACCATCACCGCCTGGGCCCGCCACAACGCAGCAGACCTGCGCCGCATCGCCGGCCAGATCACCGCCCTCACCGACCTACCGGACGCTGCCCGTCTCCCCCTCAGCCAACTCCACGCCGCCCTCGCCCACGACGACCCCGCCGACCTCATCCAGCCCCTCCACGCCACCCGCCCCCACCTCGCCACCACCCACCCCGACCTCGCCGCACAACTCGACGCCATCACACCCTGCTGAGCCCGCACGAGAAGCCGGCGAGCGGGGATCGCCATGGCTCGGCCTGACCGAATGTCGTGCACGCGGACGTTCCGGTGAGAGTCGGCATTCCACCGTGCCTGCGACGACAGCCGTAGAGGGTTGTGACTTTCAGCGATGAGCGACCAGAGTCGATGGCGAGACCGCTGGTGACCGGCGCCGGCTCGGCTGAGCTCTACGACCACGGCCGGATCCCGAAGAAATAGCCGCTCGCCCCACAGGTGGGCCCGGCTGGCGCACTGCCGGTCGGGCCCACCGGCGAAGGTCCGGGCCCTTGACCGAGACCTCGCGGCTGGGAGAAGCCGTGGCCAAGCCCCCCCCCGTGGCACATCACGTTCCCTGTGACCTCCGTACTGCGGGCCTACGCTCGCCCCGGCTGGTCACGCCCGCTTCCGACGGTCGGCGCGCGCCGGATCGCCGCAGGCGCAGCCCGCCCTGCGCGCGGAGCGGGCCGCCGATGTTCCTGCTCGCGCGGGGCGTGGGATTCTGGCAGACGCATCCATCACCGAGTGGTTGTCGGTACTTGTGGCCTGAGTGAGGCCGTTGGGGGACCGAGTCCCGCAAGTTGGACGGTTACGAGCACGGTATTCACGTGTTCTCCCGGGCCTGGAACGAGTGCGTGCCACGCGTCTCTCTGACACCACGACCAACCGCATAGGCGCGTGGGCCGGGGGTATCCGCCTCGCGAATGGCAGGTTCACAGGATGGAGATCCCTGGTGCTGATGGCTCACCCCGCGGTGTTAAAGGACCTGATCGAGCAGTACGAGACCCTGCGCGCACTGCATGCCGAGAACGGCAGCCCCGCCGCACGGCAGCGGATGGACGACGTCGCCTACACCCTGTGCGTCTCGACCGGCACCCGGGACGTCGACATCGCCCTCATCGCCGCCCAGCACCAACTGCCCGGCGCCCGCCCCCAGGACGACTCCGTACTCAGCGCCGACTGACCTGGTACCTACGGAGTGCCGGGTCACTCCCCGTCGGCGAAAACGCTGGAGTCCAGGCGTCCGAGGAGGTCTGCGGGATCCCGGTACACGGCGCGGGCGCCGGCCGCCTCCAGGTCCGCGCGCGGGATCCCGCCCGACAGCACCGCCACCGGAACCACTCCGTCCCGTACGGCGGCCTTCATGTCCCAGACGGTGTCACCGACGAACACGGCTCGTTCGCTGGGTACACCGGCGAGTTCCCTGGCCTGCTGGACGGGATCGGGGGCGGGTTTGCCGTCGGCGACGTCGTCCGCGCTGGTCGCCCCGAGGATGACGTCGTCCGCGTCGATGGCACCCCGCAGCGCGGCCAGTTCCGCGCCGCTCGCCGAGGTCGCCAGGACGATCTCCCAGCCCCGCCCGGCCAGTGCGCGCAGCAAGTGGCCCGCCTCCTCCAGCGCCGGCAGCCGCTCGAAGTACGTTGCGTAGAGGGCGTGGTGGGCCGCGGCGAGCTGCTCGTCCTCGTCGGGATCGCGCTCGTCGCCGTCGCCGAGCAGGCGGTCCAGCAGGTCGCCGCCGCTGAGCCCCACGGCCCGGTGGATCTCCCGCATGGGGACATGGTGTCCCGCCTGCCGGAACGCCTCCCACCAGGTGACGACGTGCAGGTGATTGGTGTCGACGAGCGTGCCGTCGACATCGAAGATCGCGGCGCGTTTCGTGGTCATCCCGGGTGCCTTCGCTTTCTCACAGTTCACGGAGGGCGGGCAGCAACTTGTGCTCGGCCCACTCCAGGTACGGCTCCTGATGGTCGCCGCCGATCTGGACGAGCGCGACCTCGGTGAACCCGGCGTCCGCAAACGGGCGCACGGCTTCGACGACGGCGTCCACGTCGTCGCCGCAGGGAATGGACTCGGCCACGTCCCCGGGCCGGACGAACTGTGTCGCGCCCTCGAACGCGGCGGGTCCGGGAAGTTCGGAGTTGACCGGCCAGCCCCCGCCGAACCAGCGGAACTGGTCGTGGGCACGGGCGATCGCCGCGTCGCGGTCGGTGTCGTAGCAGATCGGCAGCTGGCCGACCCTGGGCTTGCCCGTGCCGCCGTGCCGGTCGAACGCGGAGACCAGTTCCGGCCTGGGCTCGGTGGCGATCATCAAGTCGGCGAGATGACCTGCGAGTTCGCACGAACGGTCGCCGGAGACGGCGACGCCGATCGGCGGGGGCGCATCGGGCAGATCCCACAACCTGGCGTTCTCCACCTCGAAGTGGACGCCGTGATGGCTGACGTTCTCCCCCGCCAAGAGCGAGCGGATGATCTCCACCGCCTCCTCCAGCCTCTCCAGCCGAACGTGCGCTGCAGGCCAACCACCGCCCACCACATGCTCGTTGAGGTTCTCCCCCGAACCGAGGCCCAGGCGGAAGCGGCCCTCGGAGAGAAGTTGCAAGGTGGCGGCCTTCTGGGCGACGACGGCCGGGTGGTAGCGGGTCGTCGGGCAGGTCACGTAGGTCATCAGGGGGATGCGTGCGGTGGCCTGTGCGGCGGCACCGAGCACGCTCCACGCGTAGGAGGCATGGCCCTGGGATTCCAACCAGGGGAAGTAGTGGTCGGACGTGACCGAGAAGTCGAAACCGGCTCGCTCGGCGCCCACCACATGGTCCACCAGTTCCCGCGGACCTGCCTGCTCGGTCATCATCGTGTACCCGATCTGCACCATGCCGCTCATCTCCTCGTCGTTCGGGGTGGCCCGAGACGGTCTTCCGTCCCGTCACCGCTTCGTAGTGAGCCTCAGGTCCACCTCCTGCTCCTGGTCTCCCGACGCTGTGCCCCGCTCGTCCACGGCGAACGCGACACCCAATGCTTCGCGGAGCTGGTCCACGGCGACATAACCGCCCTGAAGCGTGGCGGAGACCGAGCCCTCCAGCGGGATCGGATCGGTTGGGATCCACTCCTGCGTCGGCTCGAACTCCGCGCTCCACACGGCGGAGTGGCCGCCGGGCTGCTCCTCGGGCAGGTCGTCGGAGGAACGGTCGGTCGGGAACGCGGTCCGCAAGACACCGAAGACGGTGGCGGCGTCCTGCTTCGACGTTCCAGTGAGAGACACGGTGGCCATCAGACTCACTCTCCTTTGGTAACGGTCACGGGGGCGTCCCTTCCAGCGTCGCCCGTCTCGGCTTCCATGACACGCGGAGCGTCAGCACGGCGGTCGTCGGGCACGGGACGCCCCGGACGTGCCCCACCGTGCAGCGCCCCGTCTCCAGGTGGGCGGTCTGCTGATGGGCAGGTCCCTCGGTATCGGCGTCGGTCCCCCTCTGTTCCGGGGGCTTCAGGGCGGCGCCCGCCCACGGCGCTCAGGTACCCCGAGGGCCGACGATGATGCCGCCCCCGACGCCCCAGCACCTAGCGGGTCCAGGACGTGCGGCGGCAGGGCACCGGTAGCGGGCTCGAACAAACGTCTCGTCCGGGTCGGCCATGCCGACGGCGTCGTAGTCCGCGGCCGGTTCGTCCTTTCGCGGATGATCTGTCCATACAGGGCGGCGATGCCTCCGAGTGGCGTACGGCACTCAGCCGACCGACCCAAGACGCCAACCTCTGCTCACGGCAGCCGCAGGGCAGATGCTGCTCAGGGCTGCATGAGGATCTTGACCGAGCCGTCCTGCTTGCGCTGGAACATGTCGTAG
>NZ_JBSHAF010000052.1:0-21249 GCF_053611365.1 Streptomyces sp. NPDC054813
GGCCTGGTGGAGAAGCCCGCGCCGGCCGACGCCCCGTCCCCGTACGCGGCCATCGGCGGTTACGTCATCACCCCCGGCATCATCGACGAACTGCGCGAACAGACCCGCCGCTGGTACGAGCACCGCACCGGCGAGGTCTACCTGACCGACGCCATCAACGCCTACGCCGCCAGCCGGGCCGTGTACGGGCAGGTCATCCAGGGCCGCTGGTACGACACCGGCAACCCGGCCGACTACCTCGTCGCCCAGATGGCCTTCGCCCTCGCCCACCCCGAGTACGGCCCCGTCCTGCGCGGCCTGGTCACCGCACCGGATGCCGACCGTGCTGCCGCCCTGCAGGCCGAAACCGATATCTGAGCTGGCGTTTTCCCTCTTGGTTCGGCCATGCGCAGTGAGCGGCCCAGGACAGGGAGCAGCCAGACCTGGGGCAGCCGGCCGAAGTGGACCTCGACGGCGAGGACGAGCCGCTCCGTCAGTTCCTCGAAGTCGACCGAGGCCGGCGGCTCCACCGCGAGGACATGGTGCAGTGTGGCGAGGCCGACCAGTTGTGCGGACACCAGAGACGTGAACGTCGGTGTCCGCTCGGTCTCCTCGGGGGTGATCCGGCCCAAGCGCGACGCGACGGTCGCCTCGATCTCGTTGCCGAACGCCTTGGCGGTCGTCTCGTCCGACAGGCCGGCCCGGTAGACGGCGACCAGCGCGGGGCGGGTCGACTCCTCCTCCCAAGAGGAGAGGAACGTCCGGGCGATCCACTCCCCACGGTTCTTCACCCGGACCTCTCTCTCGTCCTCCGTTCTCTCGTCCTCCGTTCTCTCGTCCTCCGTCAGGGATTCGAAAAGGGCGGACATGTCGATGAGGGAGGAAACGGCCTCTCGGGAGAGGCGGTCCTTGTTGCCGAAGAAGTGGTGGATCAGCGCCGGATCCACTTCCGCCCGCTGGGCGACTGCGCGCATCGTCGTGCCCGAACCGCCCTTGACCGCGAAGAGATCGAGGGCGGCCGTGAGGATCTGGGCCTTCCTGGTGCTGCTCTGTTCCGGGCCGCGGCCGCCGCCCCGTGAGGGCCGCTTCCCGCAGGCGGTCGTCATGGCGACCGGTCGCCGGCATCTGTCGCCGCGGTCGCGCGGCAGCGGGCACGGATGATGGCGATCACGGTGTCGGTGGTGCGGTCCAGGTAGCTGCGGCCATCCGGCAGACGCGCCTCCGGGCTGATGTAGCTGCGCGGCCCGACGTGGGTGGCCGGGTCGAGCCGATGAACGGTGATCTTCCCGGCGCGAAGGGCCCGATTCCATTGGCTACGGCGGAACAGCCGCCAGCGTTGAGGAAATATCCAGGTGCCGACCCGCTCGATCCGGTCGTTCGCGCTGGTGAGCTGATGCACGCGCTCGGCATGGGTGAGGTCGTTTGCACCGTTGTGGAATCCGCCGAGCATGATCAGCAGGAGCGGGGAGTGCAGCTGGGCGTGCAATGCGCCGACCGCCCCGGCGGCGACCTGGGCGCCGCCGCTGTAGCTGAGCAGCACCACGGGGATACCGCTGTCGGGCTGGTAGCCGGCAAGCCGGAGTTGAGCGGTGATCTGGGAGCCGACTGCCCGGTCGTACAGAGGACGGTACCGGTGGTCGGCGGCGACGAAGGTCTGCATGACATTGTGCAGAAACAGCAGCAGACCGACGCGGCGACCCACCCACGACCACACCGGCCGGTCGGCAAGCGGTTCTGCCAGTGGTGAGTAGGGCTGCACCTGACCCAGTACCCGCAGTTCCGGCGCTCCGGCGATCAGGGCCTCGACCAGCTGGCCGCCGTCGCGAGTGTCGCGGAAGCGGCGCTTCCCGATACCGTCCAGATAGACCAGGTAGGCATCCGGGGGACTGTCAGGGGCCGCGCCCCGGGCGTAGGGCACATCCTTCGGGAGCTCGACGGCAGGGCTCCGCCAGCCGGTGCTGTAGGCCAGTACCTCATGGCGGGCCAGCAGAGCTTCAACGAGCAGAACCAGCCCGAGCGCGCAGACCCAGAGCAGGAAGACGTTCATGCGAGCGCCTCCGGAGCCCGGGGCGCACTGATCCTCACGACCAGGCGCCGAACAGCCTCCACAGCAACCCCCAGGCCTACCCCGGCGACGGCCACACAAGTGGCGGCGGACCACCAGCCCAGCCCGGTCGCCGCGGCGAGTGGACCGGCCAGAGCGGCTCCGACCCCGACAAAGAGCAACAGGTGGAACAGGGGTCCCAGCAAGGGGAACGCGAGGACGGCCGTGAGCACCAGCGGGGCGACCAGGGCGGGTGTCCACACCAACCCGTCGCCTGGCGGGGGAGGGGACTGCACCAGCTCGGCCAAGGTCTGTGCGGTCAGTGGCCACAGT
This sequence comes from Streptomyces sp. NPDC054813, assembly GCF_053611365.1. Classification (NCBI taxonomy): domain Bacteria; kingdom Bacillati; phylum Actinomycetota; class Actinomycetes; order Kitasatosporales; family Streptomycetaceae; genus Streptomyces; species Streptomyces sp. NPDC054813. The sequence goes on from NZ_JBSHAF010000052.1 coordinate 2,357, forward strand.
GCGAACACCGCACCCTCCGCCAAGCCACCGGCCAGCAGCAACCCGGCCACAGCAGTCCGTGACATGCCGGGCCGGCGCGCCGTCATGGGCAGGATGCGCCCGGCGGCCTCCGACACCCCGGCGAACAACAAGAGCAGGACGACGACAGGTGACATCGCTCAGCCTCGCTGTGCCGGATCGGCGGGAGCCGACCGACCGACCGAGCCGGCGGCATGCAGATATCGCTCGAGTTCGTCGGCGGCCCGCAGGTATCCCCCCGCCTCGAGCTGGGCGGCCTTCAGAGTCGTTGCCGCAGCCTGGAACGCGGGGTCGTCCAAAAGGCGCCGCGCGAGTGCACGTACGGAGGCCTCGGTGACGTCCTGGGCACGGAGCGACAGGCCGGCGCCGAGCGCGGCGACTCGCTGGGCCACCATCGGCTGGTCAGCGCCCTGCGGGACCACCAGCAGGGGAACCCCGGCGTACAGGGCCTCGTTGACGCTGTTCATCCCGCCATGGGTGACGAACAGCGCCGCGCGGGCCAGCACCTCCGGTTGCGGCACGAAGCGACGGGCGAGCACATTGGCCGGCAACGGCTCCAGCGTGGCGGGATCGGTCTGCCCGGTGGCGATGATCACGGTCCCGCCCAGCGGGGCCAGCGCGGTCGCGAAGTTGCGCAGCAGCTGCGGGGCGGCGTTGAACACCGTGCCCAGCGAGGCGTACAGGACAGGTTCCTGCAGTTGTTCGGCCGGAAACGACGGGTCGACGGGGCGGGCCCCCACACTTGGGCCGACGAACCGGTAGGACCGGTCGAATTCCTCGGCTGCCGGCTGGAACGCCCACGAGGTATAGACCAGATTGAGCGGCTGGCGGATGTTAATCAGGTCGACGAGCGGCAACCCACGCGTGTCGAAGCGGCGACGCAGACTCCAGCGGGACCGAAGGTAGGCCTGGAGGCCGCGGGGTCGAGCCATCGCCGTGGCCAGCAGGGCCCACGAGGGGCGGGTGATGCTGGGTACTTGCCGGTTGTAGGCGAACGTGGTGAACGACGAAGCCGCAGGCACCTTGAGTTCGCGGGCGGCGATCGCGCCCCATAGGCAGTCGCTGTCGTGGACGATCAGGTCCGGTCGGACGCGGTGCAGATCGGTCAGCACAGCGGGCAGCAGGCGGACGGCGGCGAGCCCGAGCGTCTCTATGAACGTGGCCGGCGTCGGTGGGTCGGGGAGCGGCTGGTCGCCCCCGGGGTAGGGGTACACGGTCGCGCCGACGGCCTCGATCTCCTCACGGAACGCGGGTGGCGTGTGGTACGTCACGGTGTGGCCGCGCCGAACGAGCTCGGCCACGACCGGCAGCGTCGGGTTGACGTGCCCGTGCATGCCGATGTTGAGGAACGCGATGGTACTCACCGGTCAAACCCCCGATATGGAAGAAGTGGATGCCTCGCCGGGACCGGCGGATGTCACCGGAGGGCCGTCGACCCGATACAGGCCCGGACCGCTGATGCGTAGCCCGTCGAGAAAGCGTCCCGTCGTGCGGGACGCGGTGCTGATCAGGCGCTGTGCCTGGCGGAAGTCCCATGGAGCGGGCCAGGTCTCGATGCCGGTCGGCAGCACGACGGTCGGGATGTGCTTGGACACCTCGTGCAGGTCACGCTCGATCTGATGGTGCAACAACAGTGTCCCGGCCCTGGCGGCGATGGCACCGGCACGTCGGCGTGGGGTGGTGGGGCGCAACGGTGAGCTCTCCGGCCCGGTCGCCAGCACCACCACGCTTGCCGCCCCGGCCTGCAGGGCCGCCAGCACCGGGACATAGGCGATCACCCCACCGTCGACGAGCACCCGCCCCCCGCGATCCACCGGGGGCAGCATCCCGGGAATGGCTGCGCTGGCCAGCAGCGCGGACTCGAGGTCTCCGTGGTCGAGCAGCACCGAACTGCCGGTGACCAGGTCCATGGCCACCGCGGCGAACGGGACCGACAGCTGTTCGATCCGCGACGGCAGCCCGGCCCGGGCGATCAGACGACGCAGGCCGCGATCGGTGAAGATGCTGGCCCGTGCGAACAGGCGGTGGCCGAGCGGGTAGACCTCACGGCGACGCAACTGGGTCCACACGTGGTCCAGCCACGGCGCGGCCCTGTCGGGGTGGGCGGCCGCGATGGCTCCGTTGAGAGCGCCCACCGACGTTCCGATGATCATGTCCGGGACGAATCCGCGCTGTTCCAGCGCGTACCCGATACCGACATGCGCCGCTCCGAGTACGCCGCCGGCGCCCACCACCACGGCCACGGGACGGGGAAGGGAGCGCAAGCCCGTCGACGGCGGGTCCCCGGGCGGGCGGCTCGATGAGGCTGGTCCTTGCGACAAGTAAACCCTCCGTGTTTCTGACCATGGCGCCGGATCGGATTGGTTTCCCAACTAGGACCGGGCGACCACCCGGTCTGTGACACCGGCCCCGCCGGCGAACCACCGACCGGTCAGAAAGAGAGCGCCGTCTGCGGCGAACGGCCCAGGGCTTGTTCGGCCCAGATGGTCTTGCCCGCTGAGGTGTAGCGGGTGCCCCAGCGCTGAGTGAACTCGGCAACGAGGAACAGTCCCCGGCCGCCCTCGTCGCTGACCCGGGCCCGGCGCAGGTGAGGCGCGGTGCTGCTGCTGTCGGAGACCTCGCAGATGAGGGACCGCTCCTTGATCAGCCGCAGGCGGATCGGTTCGGTGCCGTATCGGATCGCGTTGGTGACCAGTTCGCTGACCACCAGCTGCATAGTGAACGCGGCCTCCTCGAGCCCCCACGCGGTGAGCCGCTCGTCAGCCAGCTTGCGTATCTCCGCCACGGCGGCCGCGTCTGCGGGGACGTCCCACTCGGCGACGTTGTCCTTGCCGAGGACCCGGGTGCGGGCGACGAGCAGGGCGATGTCGTCGGTCCGCGTCTCGGTTTGCAAGGATTCCAGGACTGTGTCGCACAGTTCTTCCAGCGAGGGCACGGACCGGGCCAGGGCGTCGCGCAACTCGTCGATCCGTTCATCGATGTCGTGGCCGCGGGTTCCGACGAGTCCGTCTGTGAACAAGGCCAGCAGGCTGCCCTCGGGAATGGTCAACTCGGTGGCCTCGAACGGCAGGCTGCCCAGCCCGAGCGGGGGCCCGGCGGGCACGTCGACGACCTGCGTGGTGCCGTCCGGACACACCAGAACCGGGGGCGGGTGACCTGCCCGGGCCAGCGTGCAGCTACCGGACACGGGGTCGTAGATGGCGTACAGACAGCTGGCGCCGATGTCGCCGGGGATCGCGTTGTAACCGACGGCACCGGCACCGGCCTTGTCGCCCGTCTCTTCCGCCGGGTGGGTCACCATGTCGTCGAGGCGGGTGAGGAGCTCGTCGGGCTGCAGGTCGATGTCCGCGAGGGTACGTACCGCCGTCCGTAGCCGGCCCATGGTGACCGAGGCGCCGATACCGTGGCCGACGACGTCCCCGACGACCAGGCCGATGCGAGTGCCGGGCAGGGGGATCACGTCGAACCAGTCCCCGCCCGCCTCGGTGGCGCGGTCGCCGGGCAGGTAACGGGCAGCGGTCTCCGCGCCCGGATGCATGATCGGGCCACGCGGCAGCAGGGTGCTCTGCAGCAACAGCGCGATGCCGTGTTCGCGGGTGAACCGGCGGGCGTTGTCCAGGCAGATCGCAGCACGGGCGACCAAGTCCTCGGCGACGGTCAGATCGTCGGCGGTGAAAGACTCACGGGAGGCGCCATGGCGGAGGAGAGCGGCGGCCCCGATTGTAGTGCCGCGGGCTCGGATCGGCACCGTGATCAGCGAGTGCGCTCCACAGGCGCGCAGTTCTGCCGCCGTCGTGGGGTCGTCGGCCAACCAACGGGTCACCTGTGGATCGGTGAAGTCGTGCACTTCCGCCCTCCCGGTCGCCACACACCGGCTGACCGGGGAGGAAGCGGGGTGCCACCGCGTCTCGCCCAGGGCGGGACGCGCCCCTGCCGCGAAGAACTCCGGCCGTTGCGCGGCTCGGCGCAGCAGAACGCGGCCGGAGGGAACAGACTCGGGCAGTTCACCGCCGAAGACCGCCTCGAACAGGTCGATGCTGACAACGTCCGCGAAACGGGGTACGAGGAACTCGGCGAGTTCGTCAGCCGTCCCTTCCAGTTCCAGGCTGGCGCCGATGCGGGTACGGGCCTCGCCGAGCAGGGCCAGCCGCTCTCGTGACTCGTACTGCTGGGAGTAGTCGTACGCTGTCATCGCCACCGCGCGCACCCGGCCGACCGGGTCCTTGAGCGGGAAGTAATCCACGGTCCAGGCGTGTGCCTTCGGTTCGCCGGGGACCTTGAGGAAAGCCTCTCTCTGCGCCGGGGCGCCCGTCGCGGCCACCTGCCGGATCCATCGCTCGTTCTCGATCAGCGGGGCATCCGGGATCAGGTCGCTGATGCGCCGGTCGCGGAGTTCGTCCTCGCGCAGACCGGTCGCCCGGGCCATCATTCGGTTCTGCTTCAGGCTCCGGGCTTCGCAGTCGAATATCCCGAGATGGGCTGGATGCTGCTCGAACGCCCACCGCATCAATGCCTCGTCTCCGGGCTCCTGCGCACCCGGCCGAGCCTCTGCTGTCACCCGAGGCTCCGCGGTCAGCAGAAACCCGCCCGGCCGTTCGGAGGCCACCAAGGGCGACAAACAGACCCGCGCCTCGACAGAGTGGCCGTCACGATGCAACAGCGCCGCCCCGTCGGTGGTGACGAGACCGGTGAGGGACTTGCCGATGACTTCTTCGGGTGCGTAACCCCACAGTGCCTGTGCGGCGCTGCTCCAGAGGATTATGCGGCCGGAAGGGTCCGAGACGGCGACGGCCGCGGCTGTGTCGACGTGGATCCGTGCCGATCCCGGAGGCAGCGGCGCTGACCATGCGTGGGAATGTGCCATGGCGCCTACCTGGTCTGCCGTGCCGGATGACCGCGGATTGCCCTTGCCATCGGCTCTCTTCACGATCGTTCCACGGCTGACCGCTGTCAAGACGAGCGTCCAGCACCCCGGTGCGATCCCCGTCGGCGTTGCGGGGGCGCAGTGGAGGCGGGCACAGCCGCATTTGTTTCAAACGATACCGTATTGGGTGAATGGATAGCTGGTAACCTGAAGCTGTGACTGCCGACGCTCCTCACTCGTCCGCCGGCTCGCGCGCGACCGACCGTCCCGGGGACACCTCGCCTTTCGCTCTCGGTCTGCTGCTGCGGCGGGCGCACTGGCGTGCGGCTGCGGTGATGACGGAGGCGCTGCGCCCGCTGGGCGTGGAGTTGCGGCATTTCGCGGTGCTGCTCGTGCTGGTCGACCGTGGGCCCACGGTGCAGCGGGACCTGGCGGCGGCGACGGGGTCGGACAAGGCGGGGATCATGCGGGTCGTGGACGACCTGGAACGCATGGGGCTGGCCGTACGCAAGGCGGTTCCGGGGGACCGGCGGGTTCGGGCGGTGGAGATCACGCCTGGGGGTGTCGAGCTTTTCGATGCGGCGCATGTGGCGGCGGAGCCGCTGGCGGAGCGTCTGGTGGCCGAACTGGGACCGGGTGAGTCCGAGCAGTTGAGGGGGCTGCTGACCCGGTTCGCCCATCCCGCGGAGGGTGAGGCGTAGGCGCCCGCGTGGCGGTTGCCCGGGGCGTGGACGGGTCGTGCGCCGTACGGCTTTCCCTGCGAACCCGGCCTCGACGGCTGCGACCGTCGTTACCGCACGCCGACCAGCCCGCGGGCAGGACTTCGTCGCCATCGTCCCGAGGTGCGACCCGCCGGCCGGCCGAACACCTGGGCCACCCCGGAGTCGGGCCAACCCACCGCCTCGGTCAGGGCGCGGACGACACGGACACCGTGTGACGTCCTGGACCGAGCCGTCACACGGTGTCCATTGCAGGGTGTTCTAGGCGGCGAGGAGTTCCGCGAGTTCCTTGGCCTTGGCGGCCGCGTCCTCCAGGGCACGCTTGCGGGAGGTCTCGTAGCGGGGGACGAGTTCGGACATGGCCGGGTTGCGGGGGGCCATGGTGAGTTCCGGAACGATGAAATGGAGGTCCAGGCCGAGGGTGTCCTTGAGGACGGCCTTCAGGTAGTTCTGTACGAAGTCGTAGCCCTCGCGCGGGGTGCCGGGCGCGTAGGAGCCGCCGCGGCTGGCGACGACGACGGTCGGGGTGCCCTGGGCGGAAGGGGTCTCGCCCGCGGTGCGGCCGAGGAGGAGCACGCTGTCCAGCCACGCCTTGAGGGTCGAGGGGATCGAGAAGTTGTACATGGGGGCGCCGATGAGGACGGCGTCCGCCTGCTCCAGCTCCTCGATGAGTTTCACGCGCGCGGCGAACGCGGCGGACTGCTCAGGGGTGCGCTCGGCGGGGGCGGTGTAACCGGCGGACCAGGCGGCGGCCGTGATGTGCGGGACAGGGCTGGCCGCGAGGTCGCGGTACATCACCGTGCCCTCCGGGTGCTGCTCCTCCCAGACCTTGCGGAAGGTAGCGGTGACCGGACGGGACGAGGAGGCCTCGCCGGGGAACACGGACGAGTCGATGTGCAGCAACGTGGCCATGGGCTTTCTCCCAAGAGAGGACTAGTGCTCGACAATAGTCGAACACGAGACGGTATCGAACGAGACTATCACGAGTGGAATTGATGGCTTGACCGGGCGAGGAGGCAGGCGATCACGGACCTCTACGGGGTCGTGCAGGGTCCGTCCACGGGCACGGGGCAGCCAGATGGACTGCTGGCCGCTCCTCCCCGCCGATCAGGCGTTGTCGTCCTGGTAAGGCCTCAGACGAGCACCGGCAAACCGTCCTCGCCCTCCGGCTCCTGGACACTGCGGCGTCCGGCCCGGGCCACGAGCAGCGTGTCCGCGGCCGCTATGGCCTCGTGCACGTTCCGGGCTCCCATCGTGATGCACAGCGTGTAACTCACGTCCTCAAGCTCGCGTGCCCTTTCCCGCACCTCGCTTTCGGCGAGCGCGATCTGCAGGGACGCGTACCGGGTCAGCAGCCTTCTGACGACCTTCGGATCCGGAACAACGAGCACAGTCAGGCCCTCTCTCTCGACGTTTGAGTCACACCCGCACCTCATGCCAACTGACGCTTGGCGACGGCAGCGTTCGGGTTCCTTCGTGGCCCACACCGCTGCCCTGAGTGAAGACCGGATGCCCCCAACTTGTGTGACGAGACTGGTTCCATCGCTCCATCGCCGCGGCCGTGCCACACCGTCCTGGCCCGTCTGGTCTGTCTCGTGTCGAACAACGAGCAGAGGGACCGATGCGTGAGATTCTGATTGTCGGTGGGGGCTACGCGGGCTTCTACTGCCTGGCGCCTTGAGCGGAAGCTGCGCAAGGGCGAGGTACGAGTCACGGATGTGACCCGCGTCTGAGCTTGTTCCGCTTTGACGGACACCATCGGTGTGGTGGTCAGGCTGCGAGTGCGGTCTCGCATTCGGCGGGGCTGCGGTAGCCGAGACTGCTGTGCAGTCGGTGCAAGTTGTACCAGCCTTCGATGAAGTCGAAGATCGCGGTGCGGGCTGGGCCAGGAGCTCGTGTCGAGCAGCTCCCGTTTGATGGTGGCGAAGAACGACTCGGCGAGCGCATTCTCCCAGCACTGCCCGGTGCTACCGACGGATGGGCGGGCGCCGAACTCGCTTGCCAGGGTGGCGGATTGCCGGCTGGGCCCAGGCTTCGCGCCGGGTCCGGGGGGCCCGCAGCGCCCGACCGGTGCGCAGGCACGCAACGAGCTCGCGTCTGAGCGCGCCGCGGCTCTCGACGTAGAGGGCCTGGTAGATCGCTTCGTGCGAGATACGCATCGATTCGTCCTGGGGGAATTCGGCCTTCAGCCGGTGGGAGATCTGTTCCGGGCTCCGGGCCGACATCCAGTTGCGGTCCTGACGTTGCCGCTTGTTGCGGCCGTTCCTCTGCCCTGTCCCGGGACCCAGCACCAGGGTTCCGTCCGGGCGGCGGACGTGGCCCGACAGCCTTTCCTGCACATAGTCGTGCAGCTGCTGATGCTCGGACTCCGGCTCCTTGAGCCCTGAGGACGGCTATCTCCTCACGTTCATGAAACGACAGATACCACCCCACAAGCGGGGCAAGATCGACCGGTGGCATGCCTCCACCCTGCCGGAACCATCGGGCGCCGGCGGCCGAGGACACACCGACCACATCGGCGGCTTCCTCGCTGAGGAGCCCTTTGGCAATCTCACGCCAGAACTCGCGCTCGGACCGCGCCGCCACGACGGTGCCCCCGGTGACTACATCGGAGACCTACCCGTCAACTCGTTCATCCACCCTGCCGGCCTGCCCATCACACCTCCGAAGCCGAGGTGTTGCGACGACCGGTTGAATCCGCCCTGTTCCCTGGTGTCTGGTCGGGACTCGGGGGCCCAAAGGGCAGGCACGGTGACTGGCCGCGGAGCGAGCCCTAGGCCACTGCGAAACCGAACACGTCGGCGTAGAGACGCAGTTCCTCTTCCAGGCATGCCATCAGCGTCGCCTGCCGGCGGAAGCCGTGCCCCTCACCCTCGAAGGTGCGGTGCACGTATCGCTCCGGGTGCGGGGACAACGCATCGGTGAACGCTTTTGCCTGAGAAGGTGGGCATACCGCGTCCTGTGTTCCCTGGAAGAGGATCAGCGGGACCTTGATACGGTCCGCGTGCTGGATCGGGGACCGGGCACGGTAGAGGTCAGTCCGGTCTTTCGGGCCGATGAGCGCGTCCAGGTAGTGCGACTCGAAGTCATGCGTCCCTCCTGCGGCGAGAGAGACAAGATCCACCACTGGATAGAACAGGGCGGCACAGGCATAGAGATCGCCTGCCGCCACCGAGAGCGCCGCGGTGAACCCTCCGGCGCTGCCGCCGCGGATCGCCACCCGGCCGGCGGCCGCCGTACCCTCGTCGACCAGGGCCCGCGCGACCGCGGCGCAGTCCTCGACGTCCACCACACCCCACTGTCCGCGCAGCCGTTCACGATAGGCGCGCCCGTATCCGGGGGTGCCGCCGTAGTTGACCTCCGCGACCGCGATGCCGCGGGAGGTGAAGTACGCGATCTCCGGATTGAGAGCTAGGGGGGCTCTGAGACCTGGACCACCGTGCGCCCAGATCACCAGCGGAGGTACCTCATTCGGCGGACCCGTGAATCGGGGGTTGCGCGGGGCGTGTACCTGCGCATGGATCGGGTGGCCTCCAGGGCTTTCGAAGACGCGAGGTACGGGTGTCGGCAGGTATGCGGGATCGGCCGCGAACCTGAACGCGTGACCCAGGTGCGGGACTTCCGGCGAAGCCGCGTCCACCTCCACGACCTCATAGGGGGAGTGGCCAGTGGCCGCCACGCCGACGATCCGGCTCCCGGCGGCATGAAGGTGGGGCAGCCATTCGTCCGCCGGGCCCGGTACATCGACGAGTTCCCCGCGATCGGGGTCGAGGACACCGAGCCGCTGCCCTCCCACTCCGTGCAGGACTGCCAGGCGGCCGTCGGACAGCGGCCAGAACCACCGGTGTCCCAAGCGCTGGAGGCCCGCGAACTCTTCACTGGCCGGGTAAAGCGGCCGCCTGTCACCGGTCTCCGCATCCACCGCGTAGAGGTTCCACCATCCGGTGCCCTCACAGGCCGCGACCAGTGTGCCGTTCGGCAACCATTCCGCTTGGGCCACCGGATCTCCGGGCCCGCCCGTCAGCGTCCGAGCCTGCCGCAGGAAGCCGTCGTCGCTCATTTCGGCGATGCGTAGTTCTGCCGCGTCCCAGGGCATGTGAGGGTGGTCCCAGGCAAGCCATGCGGCACGCCGTCCGTCGGGAGACAGCCGCGCCTGGGAGACAAAGCGATGAGTTGCGGGCGCAAGTTCCCGGACGGCCGAACGGTCGGTGGCCGCCGCCCCGTCCAGTGGCACCGCAGCGTGGACTCGCCGAACGTCACCGGCGCCATCCCCGGTGAACTCCTCCAGCACGCAGCGGACTTCGCCACGTTCGAGATCCAGAACCGGTTCGACCCAGCGAAGGCCTGCGCCCACCGGCGACACCGGTGTCAGCGGATAGGGGGCGCAGTGCCGGCCCCGGTCGACACGGAATACGTACAGCCGCTGGTCCGGGCAATGGACAAAAGCGACGAGCGTTTCCGTCCCGCTGGCCGCGGCGCCCCAGGGACGGCCACCGTACTCGATGACCCGACTGCGTACATCCCACGGTGCTGGCAGCAGCGACTCCGTCACACCGTCCGCACATCGGCGAACGAGCGCTGTCCGGCCATCCTCCTGCGGACGCGGTTCCACCCACCACACTTCGTCGCCGACCACGCCGACGTACGACGGTGCTGCGATCTGCCCGGCAGCCAAACCTGCCGTGGCCACCTCGCTGCTGATGCGGGACTGCCATGAGCCGAAGGGGGCGACCGACCTCACAGCACAGCCACCTGACGAGGCACCGCAGGACACGGGGCAACGAAGCTCATGGGGCTCCAACTGGGCAAGGCCTGCCGGGGTGCAGCGCTGTTCGCAAAGGTGCGGGGAGCAACGGCTGAGCCGCGCCCGGGACCCTTGGCGCGGTAGAGGCCACGGCCGGTCCGCTGGATTCGGGACGTACCGCCAAGGCGATCGAGTGTGCTGCGAACTCCGTTGATGCTTCCGCTGTCGGAGTCACGCCCCAGAGCCGCGGCAACACCACGGGCCCGCACGTCCACATCGCCGACGGTGGCGAAGTACTCCATGATCTGCTCGGTGAGTATGCCGTACTTCTTCTGCCCGTCCGTCTCGGCGCCGGCCGTAGGAGGACGTTCCGGGCCCTTGCCGCTCGCCGGCTTCTGAGCCTGAGGTCCGGACGTCGTGGCGGCGTCCGCGGACCGGGGGGAGGCAATGTCATGCGCTGTGTGGGTTACAGGGACCATGTGTTCCTCTCATCCTCAACTCCTCTGCCCACCTGCGGTGCCGTCCGGCCTGGACGTGCCGATGAGTCCCCGCACCTCATAGGCAGTGGCGCATGTCGAAATGCCGAGGCATGGGGGCCCACGGTGTCCCTGGAGACTCATGCGTCGGTCAGGAAACACAGCGGCAGGGGAACGTGGTTGCCAGCGATTCTATGGTCTTCCGCCCGCTGTCCCAGCTGCGCGGACCTGGTCCTGACAGCGAGTCGACCGGGCCGTCGGCACCCTTTCAGCCGGATGATCCGCAGCGCTTCTCGCTGTCCGGAGGTCTGGCCGAGGCGGAAGACACGTGGTGCAGCCGATGCAACGTCTCGGAGACCGACTTGATGCGGCTATCGAAATTGTCAATTGTCTCTCGAAGCATGCACAGGCGGGCATCGAGCAGGGCTGATTTTGCTGTCAGAGACATACCGGAGGCGGCAGGGCCGGAGTGTCTGTCGGGATCTCGTGGCAGTACGCGTCTCTCTGCGGCTCAAGGCGTAGTCATACAGAGTGTGTTCGGACGGAACATCGGCGGCGGCCTACCGGCCTCTGCGAAGGGAGGTGCGGCAGCCCTGCGATGAGGACTGATTGCCGCGTGGGCCTGGCCCGGCGCGCTTGGAGAACGCTGCAGCCGAAGGTCTGGTGTCGGCCAGCCGTCCTGGTGCAGCGCCCCGGCACTGCCTCGGGGGAGGACTGTTACAGCTATCGCCCCGTAGCTGCCTCAGCGGCCAAACACCCTGCGAATGTCTGAAGCAGAAGACCACGGTCCAGGCGTAATCGATCACCGTCAATGGCATACCGACACGGGCGGTCAGCTCCCTGCGTTCCAGCCCAGATGAAGAACTGCCACGTCGTCCGCCAGGCCCCCGAAGGGTGCCGCCCTGGACACAGCACCGTGGACCAGGGCGTCGATGAACTCCTGCCCCGGCAGGTGTCCGTGCTGCATCGCCAGCCGCAGCAGGCCTTCTTCGCCGAGTCGTGTGGAGGGGCCAGTCCTTCCTTCGAACAGTCCATCGGTGAAGAGAACCACACTGTCGTGCGGGGAAAGCGAGACATCGGTCTGAGTCCAATCCTCGCATTCCGGAAACAGGCCCAGGGCAATTCCGGCCCGAGGCTCGACCCAGCGGATTTCCCCGTCGCTGCGTAGCAGAAGCCCAGGGTGCCCTGCGCTCACGACTTTCAGAGAAGATCCTCCTGGAGGGAACACCAGCGACACAACAGTGGTGTAGGTGTCGTCGTTCGCTCTCTCGTCGATCAGTATCTTCTCCAGGATGCGCAGTTGCTCGAACTGGGTCTTGCCGCAGAGAACGGCAGTCCGCCAAGCCACGCGCAGGTGAACTGCTAGAGCAGCCTCAGCCGCTCCATGTCCGGAGACATCTCCCAAGATCACGTGTACGGTCGAGTCCTCGGTTTGTACAACGTCGTAGAAGTCACCGCACAACAGCGCGTGAGCCCGGCCTGGAATGTAACACGAAGCGGCCGAGAAGTTGTCTTGGCGCAGCGCCGGTGCAGGAAGCAGTCCCCGTTCCAGGGATGCATTTTCCTGGGCGATCAGTGAGTTGAAATCTATCGCAGCTCCGAGTGTCTCCAGGTGTTCTCGCCGCACGGTATGCCGGGACGTGGGGGCGAATCTGACAGTTGCAGCTGCATAAGGCATTTGTGTGGTACCCCACCTTCGATTCATGTGTGTTGCCACCTCCCGACATCAGACAGGAGAGGAACTGGATCTGTGACAAGAGAGGGGCAAGTAGGACTCCTTCAGGTCTTCCTGCCGTGCCTGTTCGGGAGCAAGTCAGGTTGGCCTGACCCCGGTTGGTTGATCCACGTCGAGTGAGAGTCTTGCCGCCCACGACGTGGGCAGGAAGGCTCGATGACGATGACCACCAGGAAGAGGCATTCGCCGGAGCAGGTCGTGCGCAAGCTGGCGCAGGCCGATCGGATGCTTGGCGAGGGTAAGGATGTCGCCGACGTGTGCCGCGAACTCGGGGTGTCCGAGCAGACGTATTACCGCTGGCGAAACCAGTTCGGCGGGCTGAAGGCCGACGACGCCAAGCGGCTGAAGGACCTGGAGAAGGAGAACTCGACCCTCAAGCGGCTGCTTGCCGACGCCGAGCTGGAGAAGGCCGCGTTGAAGGAGATCGCCCGGGGAAACTTCTGAGCCCGGAACGCCGGCGGGCGGCCGTTGCGCACCTCATCCGCGTGATGGGCGTGAGCGAACGGTTCGCTTGCCGGGTGACCGGGCAGAACAGAACGACGCAGCGACAAGAGCCCAAAGCAAGCACCGCGGCCGATCCGGACGCCGGGCTGCGGACCTGGCTGCGGGCATGGGCGAAAGACCATCCGCGCCGCGGGTTCCGCCCCGCATTCCACGACGCCCGCGCCGAGGGCTGGGCGGTGAACCACAAGAAGCTGCAGCGGCTGTGGCGCGAGGAAGGCCTACGCGTGCCGCAACGCCGACGCCGCAAACGCACCCGCACCAGCACGGCACCCGACCGGCCGACAGCCGACGCCCCCAACAAGGTCTGGGCGGTTGACTTCCAGTTCGACGCCACCACCGACGGCCGCCCGATCAAGATCGCATCCATGGTCGACGAGCACACCCGCGAATGCCTCGGCGGCCTGGTCGAACGCAACATCACCGGCGACACCCTGATCGACGAACTCGACCGCCTCGCAGCGATGCGTGGCTACCCGGCCGTGCTGCGTTGTGACAACGGCCCCGAGCTCGCCTGCGAGGCGATGGCCGACTGGGCCGGCGAACGGGTCGGGCTCGCCTTCATCCCGCCCGGCGAGCCTTGGCGCAACGGATACGTCGAGTCGTTCAACAGCCGGGTCCGTGACGAATGCCTGAACATCAACATCTTTCTGGTCGCTGGCCCAAGCCCGAGTCGTGATCAGCGACTGGAAGGAGGACTACAACCGGCGCCGACGACACAGCTCGCTCGGCTACCAAGCCCCAGCGGTCCACACTGCCGCTTGCACCCACCGATGAACGACTCTCACCAACCGTGGATCAGCTCTCGGGGTCCGGCCAGTCGGCGGCTATCAGCTCATCGCCGAGAGCGCTGGTGCGAGCGACCGCGTCCTGTTGGTGTGGGGTTCGGTCTTCGGCGACGTAAGGTGCGAATGTCGCGATCGCTCACGGATGGCAGCTGAGTGTGGTCGTCGCAGCGATCCATCCCAGCATCGCGCGGTCCTGTCGCCCGAAGTCCAGACAGCGGACGACAGCCGCTGATCGGTCTCGTGTCGCCGGGAGAGGGGCAGCGATCAGGGCGAATCGGATTCCCTCAGCTAGGACCTTCTGCGTTTTCGAGCTTGGCCCAGATCCGGGTGAGGGCAGCGATGTCATCGTCGTCGAGGGGATCGACGAAATATTTCTTGACCGAATCTTCGAAGGTTCGTCTGACCGTCTCGGCGAAGTGCCGTCCGCTTTTGGTGAAGCTGATGAGCGACACCCGACCGTCGCCTTGGTCGGCTCCACGTTGTAGGTGCCCGGCATCGATCAGTCCCTGAACCAACCGTGATGCTCTGGTCGGGCTGACGCTGACGAGTTTGCCAGACAGACCTCGAACCGACTGAGGCTCGGCCTCCAGGAGCCAGCACAGGATCTCGACGGTGCTGAACGAGATCTTGTGCTGGTCCATCAGCACGGCGTCGATCCGCCCGGTGACCGTGGCGTGGGTGAACAGCAGCGCAAACCAGCCGTTGACCTGGTCCGGGGAAATGATTCGCGGTTGCGACACGGGTGCCCTCACGCTCGGCAGTGTACCCGAAATTTGATGCTCGCCCGTTTACATGCGCGCGCACGCATCTGTTACGGTGGGCATGCAGCCGTGAACGGGAGACCAGCCCCGTTTGCGGAGCGCTTCGCACGAGCGGCGTCAACTCGCCGGCCCGACGTACCTCGCAGGTTTACACATCGATCGGCCGTTCGACCGTTCGGCCGACAGAAAGGTAAAGGTCAACATGCTCAAACTTGATGGCAAGGTCGCCGTGATCACTGGAGCAACCTCTGGGATGGCGTTGGCGACGGCCAAGTTGTTCGTGGCCGAAGGCGCCTACGTGTTCATCACCGGGCGAGACAGGGACAGACTGGACGAGGCGGTCGCGGCCATCGGCCACAACGTGACGGGTGTACAGGCGGACTCGGGAAATCTGGACGACCTGGCTCGCTTGGCCGAGACCGTGCGGGAGCACCACGGACGAGTCGACGTCCTATTTGCGAGCGCTGGCGTCGCGTCGGTGTCCGACCCGCTGGGAAGTATCACCGCCGATAGGTTCGATGCGCTGGTGGGCGTGAACTTCCGCGGCACTGTGTTCACCGTTCAGTACCTGCTGCCATTGATGAGCGACGGTGCGTCGATCATCCTGAACGGCACGAACAGCGCGACCAAGGGCATCCCCGGTGCCGGTGTCTACTCGGCGAGCAAGGCCGCCGTTCGTTCACTTGCCCGCACCTGGGCCGCGGAGTTGAAGGTCCGCGGTATCCGGGTGAATGTCGTCAGTCCCGGTTCGATCGACACCGCGCTCTTCAGCACCGTGCCCCTCGCGTTTCGGGAACAGATCACCGCCGCCATCCCGCTGGGACGGCTGGGAACCAGCGAGGAAATCGGGGCTGCCGCGCTGTTCCTGGCCTCCTCGGACGCCAGCTTCATCACCGGCGCGAACCTAGTCGTCGACGGCGGGTTCAGCCAGATCTAACGGCGAGTGCCGACCAGAGGAGTGCCTTATGTCGGCGCTCCGACCTGACCGCACGAGGAGCAGACCCACCATGGCAGCACGGCCGTTGTCGGTGCCACCGTGCACGGGGTTCACTGTCGGCTTCTGGTGGGCCGCCGGCCTGTTCTGGGCCGCCGCTGTCGTCCGCGGTGCTTTGATCCGCGGTGGCACCAGCCTTCACCACGAGGCCGGCCAGCCCGAGCCTCTCGACGAAATCGTCAGCGCCCTGATCTGACGACACGCTCTGCGCGACGACGTCGCGTCGCGGCTGACCACGAACGAACGACTGAAGGAGACATCGATGCCTGACTACGGTCATCCCCTGCGTTTCGCAACATTCCTCGGTCCCACCAACTCCCCGCCGAGCCGTCCGGTCGAGTTGGCGCAGCTGAGTGAGCGGCTCGGCTTCGACTTCGTCACCTTCCAGGACCATCCCTACCAGTCGAGCTTTCTCGATACCTGGACTCTGCTGAGCTGGGTGGCCGCGCGGACCGAGCGCATCGGAGTGTCCGGCAACGTGCTGAACCTGCCGCTGCGTCAGCCCCCCGCCGTACTCGCCCGCGCGGCGGCCAGCCTCGACCTGCTCTCCGGTGGACGGACCAGCCTCGGACTCGGAGCCGGCTTCTACTGGGATGCCGTGCAGGCGATCGGCGGACGGCGGCTGACCCCGCTACAGGGCGTTGCGGCACTTGACGAGGCAATCGACATCATCCGCGGGGTCTGGGATGCCGACGGGCCCGGCGGCGTGGATGTTGACGGCGAGTTCTATTCGGTCCACGGCGCCGAGCGTGGACCCGCGCCCGCCCACGAGATCCCGATCTGGCTCGGCGCCCACAAGCCGAAGATGCAGGGCTTGGTGGGACGCAAGGCCGATGGTTGGCTGCCGTCGCTGCCGATGATGGAGCCGGGCGGCGTGTCAAAGGGAAACGCGATCATCGACGATGCCGCCCGGGCCGCCGGCCGCGATCCCCGCGAGATCACCCGTCTACTCAACATCTTCCCGGGCCAGCAGACTCCGGAGGCACTGACCCAGCTGGCCGTCGAGGACGGCGTCAGCATCTTCATTCTGGCCAGCGACGACCAGGACGTAATCGAGCGCTTCGCCGCTGAAACCATCCCCGCGGTACGCGAACACGTCGCCCGCGAACGCAACTAGTCCGCGAGCCAATGCTGCGTGGCCAAAGCGCTTGATGCAGCCCATCAGACCGGCAACTCACGCCTTACCGGCAGCTCCATAGACAGCAAAGGAACACGTCATGACCACCATCAGCATCATCGGTTCGGGCAACATGGCCGCCGCCATCGGCACCCGGGCAGCCAAGCACGGCCACGCGATCGAGCTCATGAGCCGCAACACCGCCAAGGCTTTGGCGCTGGCCGACCAGATCGGCCACGGAGCCACCGTCGGCGCGCTCGGCGCAACGCCGGCAGGTGACATCGTCATCGTGGCCGTCCCGTACACCGGCGCAGTCGACGTGGTCACTCACTACGGCGACGCCCTTGCCGGCAAGGTCCTCGTCGACATCTCCAATCCCTTCAACGCCGACGCCAGCGGACTCGCGACCACCCCAGACAGCTCGGCGGCCCAGGAGATCGCTGCTGCCGCCCCCGAGGGCACACCCGTCGTGAAGGCGCTGAACTCGGTCTTCGGCCACGTCCTCGCTCGCGATACGCCCCTGGACGTTTTTGTTGCCGGCGACGACGCCGCAGCGAAGGCCCAAGTTGCGGCGTTTCTGGAGAGCATCGACTTGCGGCCCCTGGACACGGGAGGGCTCGCGATGGCTTCGGTCCTCGAATGGACCGGCATCCTGCTGATGGGGCTGGCCCGCAACGGCGCCGGCTTCGACATCGCCCTCGGCGCCGAAGTCCGCTGAACACCCTTTCGGTTTGGGCTGGCCGTCTCGGCTTTCCCGTGCTGACCGAGAGAGGTAAGTACGCGGCTGTATGACTGATACGACCTGAGTGACTGAGGGCAACCGTGTCCAGGGACGCCGTTGCTAGGCCACCTGAACTTTCACATCTTTCTGGTCGCTGGCCCAAGCCCGAGTCGTGATCAGTGACTGGAAGGAGGACTACAACCGGCGCCGACGACACAGCTCGCTCGGCTACCAAGCCCCAGCGGTCCACACTGCCGCATGCACCCACCGATGAACGACTCTCACCAACCATGGATCAGTTCTCGGGGTCCGGCCAAGGTGTGTGGGCGCACATGAGGTGAACCATGTTCGGGCGACGTTGGCGTTATACGTGGCGGATGTGTTCGCCTCGGTGCCGCGCAAGGAGCAGCGGGCCAAAGGCGACTGCTGTCTGCGGGGACTGATGCTGGATGGCCGGCGTAGTCCGATCCAGGCCATGGCCTCGCGGCAGCCGGACCGTAGCGGGCAGAACTTGCAGCAGTTCGTGCACAAGTCCACGTGGGATCCGATGCCGGTGCAGCGACACACGCCCTGGCTGCGATCCGCGCCCTCAACGGTCCGGAGTTCGTAGGTGAGACGTTGCGAACGATGCCGGAGGCGCTCGCCGACCAGCAGGCCGCATCCACCTGCACGGTCGCCGCAACCGTCGTGTTGGCAGGGCGGGACGCTGTCGGACCGCCATGACGACGGGCCGCTTCCCCCGCGCTCGGCAGGGCGACCGAGTACGCAGCCTGGCTTGCGGCCGCCGCGGTTCCCTGCGCAGTTGTACAGGGCGGCTCGGAGAGTCCAGCGCGAAGCTCACTCTGGCGGTGGTGTGTTGGGAACCATCATGCCGCCGTGGTGATGGTCTCCTTGACCCGGCGGGCGTCACGCCGCCTCATCGCACGGCGTTCGCTCTCCGTCATGCCGCCCCAGATGCCTTCCACCTGGCCTACATCCACGGCCCAGTCGAGGCACTGCTCCAGGACAGGGCATCTGCCGCAGACGGCCTTGGCTTCGTCGACCTGTGTGAGGGCCGGACCGCCTTGGCCTACAGGGAAGAAAAGATCAGGGTCTACACGTAGACAAGCCGCCCGTTCGCGCCAATGCATCGCGTAGTCGCCTAGTCGTTCTGCAGCCATGGAATGCAGACCTCCAGGGTTCGTCATCCGGCAGGAGGCCCCGGAATCCGATCAGGGTTTTCGTCGCCTCTGCGAAGCGGCGCCGGGGGCCATGACTGAGACCGGTCGCCCGGAGCATTTGTGACACGCAGACCAGTTCTGCGTAGCTTTGAAGGAGCTCCCCACGTTGTTCTTCGAGAGGTGTTGAGCCCTTCGTACGGCTTAGAGGTCCTAACAGAAGTCGTTGATCATGTGACTTTCGGCTTGGATGGTCGTTGGTCTGGTCGTGGGGAAACATCAGTCGCGTCCATGGATC
>NZ_JBSHAF010000053.1:0-18795 GCF_053611365.1 Streptomyces sp. NPDC054813
ATCCATGGACGCGACTGATGTTTCCCCACGACCAGACCAACGACCATCCAAGCCGAAAGTCACATGATCAACGACTTCTGTTAGGACCTCTAAGACCGTGTCCTACGTGGTGAGGCGGACGAGTCGCTTGTAGCAGCACAGGGCGGCGGCAAGTCCGAGAAAGGCCAGGTAGTTGCGGGGATTGCGCTCGTAGCGGGGGCTGAGTCTGCGGTAGCCGGACAGCCACGACATCGTGCGCTCGATCACCCACCTCCGGCGTCCTAAACGTTCGCTGGATTCAATGCCATTGCGGGCGATGCGCACTGAACTCCTCAACAACCTCTGAGCTGAGCACTGAACCGGCTCTCGGTAAACGCGCCCGAGAAGGTGTGCCGTCCACGACCTTCGGTGGGACCAACTGGGTGGCTGTGTGGGCCGTCGCGGCGGGCGCACTCGCCCTGGTCATGTCCGAGTTCCTCGCGATCGGCCTGCTGCCCGACGTGGCGAAGAGCCTTGATGTGTCGGAGAGGACGGCAGGGCTCATGGTGACCGCCCCGGGCCTGATGGCCGCACTCTCCGCGCCTGTGCTGACCGTGGCCGCGGCCCGGGTGGACAGAAGAGTCATCCTGCTGTCACTGAGCGTCCTGCTCGTGGCGTCCAACCTGCTGGCAGCACTGGCCCCGGCCTTCTCCGTGCTGATGGTCGCGCGTCTGCTGCTGGGCCTGGCCGTCCGAGGGTTCTGGACGATCGGCGTCAGCGTCGCCCCCCGGCTGGTTCCCGCACAGGTCGTTCCCCGGGCTGCTTCGGTGATCACGTCGGGTATTACCCTGGCGACCGTGGCCAGCCTTCCGCTGTGTTCCCTGGCCGGTGACCTACTGGGGTGGCGCGCGGGATTCCTGATCATCGCCGGTCTTGCTCTGTCCACCCTCGTCCTGCAGTTCTTCGCCCTTCCGCGGATGCCGGCGCAGCACGCTGTCACGTTCGGGTCGCTGCTGACTCTCTTCAAGATGCCCCGGGCCCGGGGCGGCGTGATCGCCTCGGTTCTGGTCTTCTTCGGCCACTTCGCGGGATACACCTACCTGTCACCCACGCTGCACGACCTCGCCCACATCGACAGCACCTGGACGACGCCTGTCCTGTTGCTGTTCGGAGTCACGGGGATCGTGGGGAACTTCGCCGCGGGCACGACGGCGGCCCGCAGCATCATGGGGCCAGCAGGCCGGTCGGGGCTGCTGGGACCCAGGTTCTCCCCCTCTCTGCCGGTCCTGACGGTGCGCCAGACTCGGGTGGTGAGCCGACCGCAGCGGACTGGGGTGGGTCCGGCGCGAACCAGGCGTTCCAGCAGAAGCTGAACGCGCAGTTCACGAGGGTCTGGTGGCGGCGGATCGCGGTATCGGAGCGGACCTGGAAGTCGGCCCGGCCGAGTTCGTCCCTGACCTGCTTGTAGCTCTGCTCGACCCAGTGCCGCAGCCCGTAGAGCCGTACCACCTCGGTGAGATCGGCGGCCCGGTGCCGGCTGCGCTGCTCGCGGGGTGATCCGGGCCGGGGCAAGTTGGTGGCCAGGTACCAGGTGGACGTCTCGGGCAGGGTGGCCGGGTCGGTAGTGGCCACCACGAGCCGGATCACGCCCTCCGGTCCCCACCAGCCCAGCTGGGCGTCGGCGGCCCACCAGGTCGCAGTGCGTCCGTCACGGAAGTTGCGGGTCACCAGCTGCCAGTCGCCGCTCTGTTCGGGGCCGTGCCAGGCCAGTCCGCGGGCGGCATCGACGGGCCGGAAGGCGTCCTTGTACTGCCAGGTGCCGTGGCCGCGTTCGAGGGCCATCACGAACGGCAGGGCCGAGCACTTCCTCGCCTTCGCGAGCATCGCCTGCACCCTCATCTGCTACCGCAGACTCACCAATTGAGATCGATGAGACTGAGCTCCGGCCTAGGAATTCACGGCAGGGACGGCGCCGCTCCGCTGGCCGCCGGCGTCACGCGGGGTCAGTCTTCGGCTTCGGCCACTGGCTTCTGCCATGGCCACCGCCCGGTGATCTCGAGCTCGAGAGAAAAGCTGAGGAAGGTGCGGATGCCCACGATGACGGCCAGCACTCCGACGCTTGCGTACGTCGGTGCGACGGCTACTGTACGGATGATATCGCCGGCTACGAGGAACTCCAGCCCCAGCAGGATCGACCGCCCGACGCGACGGCGATAGCCGCGGTACACACCCGCCTGTCGGCGACTGAGCCGGATAACCGCGAGAACGGTCGCCAAGAGCGCTCCCGTGACTATGACGGCTACGCCAGCGGCGTCAACGGCTCGACCGACCAACTCCACGATGTGTTGGAACTCCAAAGCATGCCCTCTCGC
The DNA here is from genome assembly GCF_053611365.1 of Streptomyces sp. NPDC054813. Lineage (NCBI taxonomy): Bacteria > Bacillati > Actinomycetota > Actinomycetes > Kitasatosporales > Streptomycetaceae > Streptomyces > Streptomyces sp. NPDC054813. The sequence continues at coordinate 2,331 of NZ_JBSHAF010000053.1, forward strand.
GCCCACCCGAATCCGCTCGTTTGTGGTCGGCAACCTCTGTTGCTACCGACACGTCGTTCCGAGCACCGGCTGTTGTCGGGCAGGCATGTTTCCACGGCACTCCCCGGCAGTAGACCGGCGACCGTCGACGACGCCTGTTGAAGACGTAACTATCGGACGACGCGAGCACTATTTCGGCTGCGAGCTCCTCAGTGCATTCGATCGAGTACTTCGTCAGTCGACAGTAGTGCATGGGCGAAGAAACGGTAGTTGATGATCGCCGCCTGATAGCCGTCGCCCCAGACCGGGTGTCGGGGTCCGGCTGTTGCATCCCTGACCACGGCGACCTCAAATCCCTCCTCGATGAGGTGGCGCATATGGGACTCGACGCACATGTTCGCCAGCATCCCGCCAAGAATAATCCTTTGTATTCCCCGCTTGCGCAGTTGCAGTACCAAGTCGTTGGTTTCCGGACCGAATACCTTGTGCGGGCTGGCGACCACCGTTCTGCCGTCTTCGATATAGGGCTTGAAGCGGTCCAGCCAGTCTGCCCCGGAATTTCGGAACCCGGTCAGATCAAGCTGTCCCGACCGTGCGAACGTGTGGGTCTCGAGCTCGCTTTTCTCGAGCGGCCCGTTCATTTTCCATCCGTTGTCGGTCGGGTAGAAGTAATGGGGCGAGATGAAGACCTCATATCCGTCCGCCTTGGCCGCCTCGAAGATTCTCTCCATGTTCTCGACGGTCCTGTTCTCTGTGACGCTCGCTCCCACCGCGTCCCAGTTCGCTCCGCCCTCGCTCAGCACGTCGTTCTGTGGGTCAATGAACACAACCGCCGTGTCGGTCTTCATGATTTCCATCTGACGCTCCTCACGCAATAACAAACCACTGGTGTAGTAACTATTCGGAACACCGGACGTCCTTCCGAAGCACATTCCGGTCCGGTGGCGCGAGTTCTCTTCCCTGAGCCGGTGCGGATTGTTCCGACACCAAGCGACATCACTCGAGTGCCGTGCTCACCTTCGGGGTGTGTGCCCTGAGGAGGCGCTGTCCCGGTCATCCGGCCCTCCATTCCACTGTGCCCCATCGCGGGGTGTTCTGCATCGGTGAATTGCTGCACGGTCACGTCCGCTGGAGTGGTGTATCGACGGCCACTCGGTGATCTCGTTTTGAGGCTATGCGGTGGGTTCGGTGGGCAGGGTGGTCTCTCGGTTTCTGACTCGATCGGGTGGAGTCGGGTTTCGGCCAGCAGGTCGAGTCCCATGTAGCGGCGGACTTCGGTCCACTCGTCGTTCTGCTCGGCCAGGACGGCGCCGACGAGACGGATCAGGGCGGTGCTGTCGGGGAAGATGCCGACGACGTCGGTGCGGCGGCGGATCTCCTTGTTGAGTCGTTCCTGCGGGTTGTTGGACCAGATCTGCCGCCAGATCTCGCGCGGGAACGCGGTGAAGGCCAGCACGTCGTGCTGGGCGGCATCGAGGTGGTCCGCGGCCTTGGGGAACTTGGCTTCCATGGCGTCCAGCACGTGCTTCATCTGGGCCTTCACGGCGTTGGCGTCGGGCTGTTCGAAGACCGTCCGCAGGAACGTGGCCACCCACGGCTGAGCCGATTTCGGGACCTGGGAGAGCAGGTTCCTCGCGTAATGAAGCTGTAAAGAATTAACCTGTCGGCGTGTTGGTTTCTTCATGCGCGGCGGCGAGGAGATCGGGGGCGGCGCGGTAGCGGGTCGTGGCCGGGGGGAGTCCGCTTTCCGCAAGCAGGGGCCGGATCTCGCGGACGACGTTCCCGATCGAGGACCTGCTCACGTCCCCCAGCGCGTCGGCGAGGACGTCCAGGCTGCACAGTTTCCGCAGGTAGAGGATAGCGACGACGACGCGTTCTGTGTCGCCGAGCTTCTGCGGGAAGACGCCGCCGCGGCTGCCTGGCCGGCGATCAGCGCCCCGGCGCTGGTAGGAGGCCCGTTCGACCTGGCGTGGGGCGAGGCGGCAGGTGAGTGCATCCAGGTCCGCGCGGGACATACCGATAAGCCGTGGATGGGACAGGCTCTCCAAGATCCGGGGCCGCGGTGGGGTCTCGGCGGTGTCGAGGAAGGACATCAGCGCGTCCGCCGTGGTGAACCGGCTGGGGGCGTATCCGGGCTGGTGGCCGTGGTCCTTCAGGACCGGGCGGGTCTCGGCGACGAGGTGGCCGATGCAGGTGGGGGTCACCTCCAGCATGTCGCCCAGCAGCTTCATCGAGCACACCTGCCGCTGGTAGAGGAGGGTGAGTATCACCCGGGCCGTGTCGTCGAACAGCGGCTTGGCCCGCTGATTGCCGGTGGCGCGCCGGGCTCGTCCGCCGCGCTGTTCGCTGTAGCGTTCCTGGGCCCGGGCGGCCTGCAGCGGGGCCAACTCGGCGCAGAGGGCCGCGAGTTCCGTACTGCTCAGCCCCGTCAGGCGTGGGTCCGCGAGACGGGTGAGAAGTTCGCGGCGGCGGTCGGCGACGCCGTGTGCCTCGCCGGCGGGCGACACCTGTGGCGCGGAGGGTTCGGGCAGCAGGGTGTAGTTCCACTGGCCGTGAACCTCGTGCCGGACCAGAGGCAGCGCGGCGAATCGGTCCTTGCTGATCGCGATGCCGGTGGGTAGTCACCGGGATCCAGGTGGGCCTCGACGCGCAGCGGTCAGGACTGTGATGGTGCCTTCTGGGCCAAGGCCCCTATCGGGACACGCTCCGCCGGCCCGGTGCCGGTACGCGCCGCTCCGACCGGGCCGACAGATCAAACACAAGGCACCAGAAGCAAGCCAGAGTACGAGTCAGGCCACGGCCGGAACGACACGACCATCATGCTCACAGCCGGAGTACTTCGGGCGGTTCGCCGTCCCGGTGCGGCGCTGGGTGGGGATCAGGGTGCCGTCGATCAGGACGACCTCGCCGCCCCGCCGGGCGATCTTCTTCAGGGCGCGGTCCAGCCGTGAGGCCTTGGCGGCCGGCAAGGTGATCAGCTCGTCGCGCCGGCGCCGGATGGTGGTGGCAGAGACGTCGTTGCCGCCGGCCACGTCGGCCAGGCGCTGATCGTGGCGCAGCACGGCCAGGACGATCACCGCGATCTTCCCGGCGGCATGATCCGCCACCTGGACCGGATCACTTTCAGGCGACGTCGCAGCAGATCGGCGAGGTGGTTGACGGTGTGCGAGGACAGCGGCAGACGGCACTGGTAGACAAGCGGGCAGGTGTCCTCGGCGTGCTTTTTGGTTTTCGTCACACAATTCCAACGGCCGCCGGGGGCACCCCGGTTACACTCGCGCCGCGCTGCTGCAGGCTCAGGTCACAGACGGGTGGTGAACCGGCTGTCGGGTAGTTTGCGTAGCCAGCCGCGATCGACGAGTCTGACCAGCTTCCCCCGCAGTGGCTCCAGCTTGGCCCGCACGCTGACGTCGATTCCCAGCGCGTCGCCGACCTGCCGGGACTTGACCGGACCGGCGGCCTGCCGCACGGCGGCGAGGATGCGCAGGTAGTCCGGCGGAAGGGTGGTCTCCTCCACGCCTGAGGTGCGGTGCGGGATCAGCATCACCGCGCGTCCGCCCACCTGCCCGGCGCCGGCGCGACAGAGGCGCACTCGTCGGCGAGCTGTTCGCTCATCCTCAAGGACCCGCTCCGCGACGGTGAGCTCGTCCCGCTCGGCCTGCACCTCCGACAGATGCTTGGCCGGCTTTTCTTCGAGTTCGTCCACCTCCGCGCGCCGCGCGGTGATCCGTTCCAGCAGCTCGGGGTCCGAGCATGCACCGGATCCTGGAAGGGCACCCGGTCACGGTGAGTGCGAACCGACAAGCCGGTCCTGGGGCGAGAGATGGCGCAACCGTCTTTGGCGTGACTGGTTGCCAGGCTGTTCACCGGCTTGAGCACCGATGGGGATCTTGGTGATGTCAGGGCGTAGCGGGGAGGCTAGCGAGGTGCCGCGAGTACGTCCCGGAGTACGTCCGCGAGTGTGACGCGGGCCAGCTCGTGTCTCAGGGTCTCCTCGATGCCCTCGTAGATGTTCTGCATCGCCGGCTGGATGCCGTGACCCACCACGCATCCCTGGTCCGGGGTGGTGCGGTGCATTGCGAACAGCGGGCCGTGTTCCACTGCCTCGTACACGTCGAGCAGGGTCATCGACTCAAGCTCGCGTGCCAGCGACCAGCCCGCGCCCACGCCCCGCCGGGACTCCGCGAGCCCGGCCCTGCGCAGCTCGCCGAGCAGCCGCCTGATCACCACGGGGTTGGTGTTCGCGCTGGTCGCGATCTGCTCGGAGGTGGCGACCTCATGGCCCTGGCGCTGGTAGAGACCGATCCAGGCCAGCGCGTGGGCGGCGATGGTCAGCCTGCTGTTGGCACTCACGAACCCCTCCTCTCGGCCGCAACGCTTCATGTTACGACAGCGCAGTCGTAACAGTAAATGTTGCAACGGTCTGTCGTAACAATTATCGTTGCGACTGCCGCAAGGGTCAATCAACGAGGAGAGAAGCATGAGCAAGCCACTCACGGGCAAGGTCGCCCTGGTCACCGGGGGGTCGCGCGGACTGGGAGCCGCGACCGTGCGACTGCTGGCCGAGCAGGGCGCCGACGTCGCCTTCACCTACGTCAGCTCCGAGAAGCAGGCGCGGGCCGTAGTCGACGAGGTGCACGGCAAGGGAGCCAAGGCCGTCGCCTTCCAGTCCGACCAGGCGGACACGAGCGGGGCGGTGGCGCTGATCGACGACGTGGTCGCACACTTCGGCGGCCTGGACATCCTCGTCAACAACGCGGCGATCTCGGTGGAGCAGGGCCGCACGGTGGACGACCCGGACGCCGACACCGCCGCACTGGACCGGATGCACGCCACCAACTACCTCGGCGTGATCGCCGTCATCCGGGCCGCCTCCCGAGTGCTGCGCACGGGCGGCCGCATCATCACGGTGAGTTCCGGACTGGGCTCCCGGGTCGGCGCCCCCGGCCTTGCCGACTACTCGGCAACCAAGTCCGGGATCGAGAGGTACACCATGGGCGTCGCACGCGACCTCGGGCCCCGGAACATCACGGCCAACGTCGTGGAGGCCGGACTGATGGAGGGCGGCATGGAGGGGCCGGCGCCCGAGACCCTCAAGGCCCTGGTCAGCTCGCTGTCCCTGCAACGCATGGGGCACCCCGACGAAATCGCCGCGGCGATCGCCTTCCTGGCGAGCCCCGCCGCGTCGTACGTCACGGGCGCGGTGCTGGACGCCCACGGCGGCTACAACGCCTGAACCGGAACCCCTGCCGCGCGCCCCGAAGGACATCGCGCCTTCGGGGCGCACACCGCCGACGACCCGCGCGTGCGTGGACGGCTCCCACGTGCGCGCGAAAGAGGGGGGAGCCGCTACCGGTCCGTCGCCGGTCGACCGGCGGAAGACGGGCAGCAAGCACCAGCTGATCTACGACGGCAAGACCACCACGGTGCACGTCATCACGACCGAGCACCCAGTCCCTCGACCTCGTCGACGGCATCCCGCCCGTCGCCGGACGACCCGGCCGGCCTTGGCGGCAGCCGGAGTGCCTCCTGGGCGACAAGGCGTACGACTCGAAGGCTGTGCGCGGTGAGTTGCGACGCCGCTGCATCCAGGCGGTGATCTCCCGCAAGTGCTCCCTGAACATCAAGGCCTGGGAAAGCTCCGCTACGTCGTCGAGCAGACCGTCGCCCTGCTCCACCAGCTCAAACGCCTCGCGGTCCGTATGGAAACGACCGAACTCCACGACGCCTTCCTCTCGTTGGCTTGCAGCCTCATCTGCTGGACACGCCTCAAGAAGACCGGATCGTGAACGCGTTATGAGCTCTGAGAGCGGCTCCTGATGAACGATCTTCTCCGTGGAGTGCCGCCCACGACCAGGGTGAGTCCCCCGGGTACGGGTCACACCAGCCCTTCGACCTGCCCCTTCAAGTTGGCGGAGGCCCAATGCACCTTCAGGTGGCAGGCGACAAGATCGTCAAGCTGCATCTATATGAGGGCACCCTCGCGGTAGCCGAGGCATACGCCGAGTGAGCGGCCTCGGCCGTACGGGGATGAGCGCGGGGGCGTGCGCCTGGGCGCGCGTGAATTCGGTACGGCGGATAGCGTGAAGGCGCGCGGCGATCAGCGACCGCCCGGCCCACCGTATGCCTTCCCCAGGTAGCGCCTCGACTTACCGACCAATCGAGTTGACGGCGCCGATGGCCTCATGCGAGCTGACGCCCACGTTCTCCGGACGAGTCAGACCGCACGGGGCTGCGGCACTTCACGTCGATTCGATCGAGAGGGGCATGCGATGCCTTTCATCACCACCAGGGACAATACCGAGATCTTCTACAAGGACTGGGGTACCGGACAGCCCGTGGTCTTCAGCCATGGCTGGCCGCTGAACGCCGACGCCTGGGACCCCCAGACCCAATTGATGGCCGCCAACGGATTCCGCGCCATCGCCCACGACCGCCGCGGCCACGGGCGCTCCGGGCAGACCTGGAACGGCAACGACCTGGACACCTACGCCGACGACCTGGCGCAGCTGATCGAAGCCCTCGACCTGCGTGATGTCATTCTTGTCGGGCACTCCACCGGGGGTGGCGAGGTTACGCGCTATGTAGGCCGCCACGGCAGCGACCGGGTCGCCAAAGCGGTCCTGCTCAGCGCGATTCCGCCGCTGATGCTCAAGACAGATTCCAACCCCGAGGGGCTGCCGCGGGAGGTGTTCGACGAGATCCGCAAGGGCGTGGCGACCGACCGTTCGCAGTACTACCAGGACCTGAGTGTCCCCTTCTTCGGCGCGAAACGCGAGGGTCCCCCAGGTGTCCCAGGGCACCCGTGACGCGTTCTGGCTGTGGTCGCTGCAGGTGGGGATCAAGGGTTCCTACGACTGCATCAAGGCATTCTCGGAGACCGATCTGACCGAGGACCTGCAACGCTTCGACTTCCCTACGCTCATCGCGCACGGTGACGACGACCAGATCGTGCCCATCGTCGCGGCCGGTGAGAAGTCCTCGAAGATCGTCAAGGACAACACGTTCAAGGTGTACCCCGGGGCCCCGCACGGCCTGTCAATGGTCGCTCCGTTCAAGGACGTCTTCGACGCCGACTTGCTGGCCTTCGCCCGCGGCTGAACGTACGAGACCCCGGGCGCCAGCCGGGCCCCGGATGACACCGTGAGCACAGGCCCACCGCGGGTGTCGTATGCGGTGCCGGACGGCGGCCGAGGTCCCGTTCAGGGGCGCGGTGGAATCCCGTTCTGACGCCCGGTAGCCCCACGATTGCCGCTGTTTCGACGGACATTGACACCAAGCTCCGATACAGGGGGGAAGTCGGCGGTAGCCGTCGAGCCACCGATGCTGCACGCGGCAGCCGGCACAGCGCGCCGGGTGGGATCTGGGCGCTCAGCAGCGGCCGCCCAGATGACCAGGAATCGCAGATCGGCAAGGAATCCCGCGGCGCCGCGGAGAAGTGCGTTCCCAATGATTGGGTGCGGTCCGCGGCTCTCACGGAATCCAGCACAGTGCTGGGCGGCCAACTCAACCTCGCGGTAGGAAGCCGGACAGGAACGGCCATACGCCATTGCGGTATTCCTGGCTGACGTCCGGGATGTCGGGCTACCGCCAGGCGATCCCGCAGAGACCACGACTCGCGACACTCCTGTGACACTCTGCTGTGCTTGTGTTCCGTAATGTGTTGGGACCCGTGATTCAGCGAGCCGCACATGATTCCGCGATCCCATTTATAGGTTCTACCGCGTTGCCCTCCCTGCAGGCCAGGTCTAGCGTGAGGAAGGTGGCAACCGGCGCCATCTGCCGCGAGGCACCACGCCGCCGAGGGAAAATGGGTTCCCGAGCCTCCACGGCGACCGTCCTGACCTTGGCCGTGTCCAGCCGGGTTTCATACGGGCGGATTTGACGCCTTCCGCGCCCATGGGCGCCCGGAGGTCGATGTGCTTCCCACGCGACACAAGACTGCAACCATCAAGGGCCAAGAAGTCTTCTACCGCGAGGCCGGCCCCAGCGGCGCACCGGTCGTGCTGCTTCTGCACGGATTCCCGAGCAGCTCGCACATGTTCCGCCATCTCGCCCCCGCGCTGGCCGATGACTATCACGTGATCGCCACCGACCACATCGGATACGGCCACTCCGCCATGCCCAAGGTGGACGCATTCGACTACACCTTCGACAACCTCGCCGGCATCACCGCCGGACTGCTCAACCACCTAGGCATGAACCGCTTCGCCATGTATGTGCACGACTACGGAGCACCGATCGGCTGGCGCCTTGCGCTCGACCCTTCCTTCGACGTCAGCGCGATCATCTCGCAGAGCGGCAACGCCTACATGGAAGGATTCGCCAAGCCCTTCTGGGACGACCTGTTCGCGTACGCCACCAACCCCGGCCGCGACACGGAACCGGGCGCACGGTCCAAATTCAGCCCGAGTACGACCCGTTGGCAGTACGAGAACGGCGCCCCCGACACCAGCCTGGTCAGCCCCGACACCTGGACCCTCGACCAACTCCTGCTGGAACGGCCGGGCAACGACGAGATCCAGCTGGCGCTGTTCCGCGACTACCCGAAGAACATCGAAGGGTACCCGAAGCTGCAGGAGTACTTCCGTACCAGCCAGGTGCCCCTGCTCGCGGTATGGGGCCAGGGGGACGAGATCTTCGGGCCGGACGGCGCGCGGGCGTTCTCCCGTGACCTGCCGGAGGCGGAAGTCCACCTGCTGCCCGCCGGACACTTCGCCCTGGAGACGCACCTGGACGCCATCAGCGGATACATCCACGGATTCCTCGGACGCGTCCTGACCTGAATCGTGTCGAGGCCCGCACGCCTCCCGCCGATCTCCGGCCGAATGTGATGCGCACATGGCGGATGGTATGTGTGGATCACGGCCGGGTTCAGGCGGCCGATGCCGGGCTGGCCGTCGCAGGTTCTTTCGGCGTGAGGCAGTGCTTGGTGCCCGGGGACACCGGCGGATGCCGACAACGGGCTGCCCCGCACGCCACGGCGGCCAGACGGCGGCCAGGGGTCAGAAGCTGATACCACGGGCTTCCCAGTCGGAACGGGGTGGGAGGCGCCACAAGAGAGGTGGCGTGGTGGCCACGTTGACAGCAGTGAATATCGGAATGCCGAAAGACGTCCCCTGGCACGGAAAGACCGTGCACACCGGCGTCTACAAGCAGACCGTTACCGGACCTCGGATGGTGCGGCGGCTGAACATCGACGGGGACGGCCAGGGAGATCTGGGCGGCCACGGCGGTGAGCAGCGGGCGGTGCTGGTCTACCAGACCGACTCTTACCGCTTCTGGGCGAATGAGCTGGGCCGCGACGACCTCACCCCCGGGCAGTTCGGTGAGAACTTCACCGTGGATGGGTTGCCCGACGATGAGGTCTGCATCGGGGACCGCTACCGCATCGGGGACGCCCTGTTCGAGGTCACTCAACCCCGGGTGACCTGCTACCGGGTGGGCCTGCGCATGGGTGAGCCACAGATGGCCGCACTGCTCGTGGCCCACCACCGCCCCGGCTTCTACCTACGCGTCATCGAGGAAGGCGAGGTCGAGGCCGGGCAAAAGATCGTCAAGGTCTCCACCGGCCCGGAGGCGATGACCGTCGAAGAGATCGACCGGGTGCTCTACCTGCCCGGACACACCCGTGAACAGGTCGAACGGGCCCTGCGGATCCCCGCGCTCAGCCCCGGCTGGCAGGGTTCCATGCGGACCCTGCTGGACCAGGCCGACGGCGAGGGTGATGCTTCCTCGGGCAGCGCCGGACTGAACACCGCGGCCACCGCACCGCCGCCTGCCTGGCCGGGCTTCCGCCCGCTGACCGTCACGCATATCCAGTCCGAGAGCCGCAGCGTGTTCTCCCTGCACCTGGCCGCCGCAGACGGCTCGGCGCTGCCGGCCGCGCTGCCGGGCCAGTTCCTCACCGTCAAAGTCCAGCCCGCGGGCAGTATGACACCCCTGATCCGCAGCTACTCCCTGTCCGGCGAGCCAGGCACCGGCGCGTACCGGATCAGCGTGAAGCTCGAACCGCACGGCGCCGCCAGTAACGAGCTGCGGGACCACATCCGGGTCGGGGACCAACTGGAGGCCGCCGCGCCCCGCGGCACCTTCTGCCTGACCGGCGGCGACAACCCGGTGGTGCTGCTGTCGGCCGGGGTCGGCGTCACCCCCGTCCTGGCCATGCTGCACACCCTCGCGCATGACCGCTCCACCCGCCAGGTGTGGTGGCTGCACGGAGCCCGTGACGGCAGCGAGCACCCCTTCGCCCAGGAGAGTCGCGACCTGATCGCCACCCTCCCCAAAGCCCGGTCGACCGTCTACTACAGCAGGCCCGCCGCCGACGACCACCTTGGCGTGGACTACACGGAAGCAGGCCGCCTCTCGGCCGAGCCCGTCCGCCGGCTCGGCCTACCCACCGACGCCGACGCGTACCTGTGCGGCCCCACCGCATTCATGGACAGCCTCACCTCCACGCTCGTGGACTGCGGTCTCGACGCCTCCCGCGTCCACACTGAGATCTTCGGCGCGGGCCCCGCCATCACCCCCGGGATCAAGGGCTCGGCAACCGGGCCCGCGCCCCACCAGCCCGCGGGCCCGCCCGGCACAGGACCCGAGGTCTCCTTCGCCCGCAGCGGACTCACCGTCCCCTGGAACGACGCCCAGGAGTCCCTGCTCGAACTCGCCGAAGCCTGCGACGTCCCCGTCCAATGGTCCTGCCGCACCGGGGTCTGCCACACCTGCGAACTCGCCCTCATGTCCGGCACCGTCAACTACTCACCCGACCCCATCGAACCCCCCGCCGAGGGCAACATCCTCATCTGCTGCTCCAAACCCGCAGGAGGGGTTGTACTGGACCTATGAGACGACGGCCCCGCCGCGCCTGGGCCAGCGCTTCGGGCGGCTGACGTCCGTTTCGTGATCATATGAGCCCGAGGAGTGCGAGGGATCGGCGTGAGTGGCGGGCGTTGCGTCGCAGAGCTGCAGCGATGCTGGTGCTGCCGGTGAGGCGGAGGGCTCCGACGGCGAGGTTGCGCCAGGCGGCCATGGCGCGGGGCGCGTTGCCGGACCACAGTTGGAAGGCGTCCTCGGCGAACGTCGTATCCCTGATGTGGTGCAGGACCTCGACTTTCCAGTGATCTCGGACGAGCGCCGCGAGTTGGGCGGGGGTGGCCTGCTCGGCGGTCAGGCAGGTGACGGCATAGACGGTCTTGATGGTGGTCTTGATGGTGGTCTTGCCCGTCTTGCGGTTCACCCGACAGCGCTTCATCTGGAGCGCTTGGCGGGCGCCGGGGAAAGCAAGTTGTTGATGGTGACTACCTTGATCCGCCGGCTTTCGGCGCGTTCGTGCCCCATGCCCTTGGTGCGGCTTTGCAGTGGGATCTCGCCCAGGGAAGGGACTTGAGCTCCATGCGCAGCCTCTTCTGGTTGCCCTTCGCGATCACGATGTAGTGGGCTTCGCGGTCCAGTAGGTACGCAGCGTGCTCGCGCTGGGTGTACATGGCGTCGCTGGTGACGACCACGCCGGCGAGGTCGGTGACAGTGTCCGGCAGAGGCTGGAAGCACGTGATCTCGTTCGTCTCCTCCTGCACCTCCAGCCGGGCCGGGACCAGGCCGGTGGTGTGGTCCAATGCCGCGAGTAACGAGGTGCAGCGGGCCTCCGCTCCCCACGCGGGGACCACAGGGAATGGGAGCGGTGGGTCGGTCGGGTCTGCCGGGCAGGGTGATACCGCCATTGTTCGCGTCGACGCCGAAGATCGCCCCGCGTAGGTCGCTACTTCAGAAGCCATTTGATGTAGGTGAAATGCCCTCTCACAGGCTCGGCATCAGGTCGGTCAGCGAAAACGCCGTCGCGTGTTCCCGAGGACGCGAGAGGTGCAGTGAGGTGTGGAAGTAGCCGCAGGCTTCCTTCCCCCCAGGGTCCTCACCGGCGGCGGTCACCGCGGCGATCGCGTGTTGCCGTTCATCCGCGTCTGTGAAGCGTCGTTGCGCAAACGTGTGCGTGGTGGTGCTCTCGGTGACCAGGCCATGCGACGTCAGGTACGCGGCGATGGACGCGTACGAGCAGGTACGCAGCACGAACGCGGCCACCCACACCGGGCCCTGGACATGGGCCAGGACCGCTTGGAACGTACGTGGGGACAGGAACGTCGCCCCACCTGTGATGGTAATCAGCCTGGCGTTCAGCAGGGCGCGGCACAGGGCCGAGGAGGGAGCCGCGGTTTCCAAGTTCTCTGCGAACCCGTCTTCCAGCAGACCGACGGCACGTGCATAGGAGATGGCGTTCGCGGCGATGTCGATTCCGATCACCCGGACCGCGTCATGGCGCCGCCGCGCCGCGTAGTAGTCGCGATCCCACTCGATCAGGTCGGCTGTGGTGAGCGCGGTGGCCTGCGGCGATGTGTAGTGGTCATACAGGTCATCCAGCGTCACATGGTGGTTGAGCAGGGCTGCGTTGATGCCGTATGAGCAGCAGATGTCCAGCACCCTGGCCGGTTCTGCTGCGGACGCAGTCTGTTCGCACGCCGCAAGTGCCCGCCGGAAGATGTTTTGGCCATGGTGGGGCGTCTGGTATTCCAGCGAACCCAGCACGCGGAAGTAGGCCCGGGGATCCGGCTGATCGTAGATGTGGTCGAAGAGTGTCATACCTTCCGGGGCATGCGCCCCGGGGTTCCGCAAGTTGCTGGCGGCAGGTACTCCTGTGCTGATCTTCCGCTCACCGGTCATCCCAGTCGCTCCCCTTACACAGGTCGGGCACATTGCCCGCCAGAGTCAACGACCACAGGGCGGGATGGGAACAAAGCCGGAAAAGAACCAGCCACGCACCGACACAGGTGAAGATCGCCAACTGCATCCGCAGCTCCGGTCAGACCACATTTCAGGGAGTGTCGACCGCCCTTGCCCGGGAGCACCCAGAATTGCTGTCCGTTCTCGTGAACATCGACGCGGGCGTGACCGGGGTGCTCCCCAAAGAGCTGAACATCTGCTGTCGAAACTCGGTTCTGGCACAGATCTTGGGGTGCGAACGCCGTCGGGTCCGGCGCCGACGTGCGAGGTCTACTGCGCGGGGCAACGGACGGCCAGAACCCCCGATTCGGCCACCGCTACGACAGCGAGGGAATGGCCCACGGTGGCGGACCACCGAACGGGCCACGCCCCCGCACGCTGCTGCGGAAGCCCATCGCTGAGCCGCGTGGCGGTCGTGTCTCGTGGTGTAGTCACTGGCCCAGGGCAGCGGAGTGAAAAATCCGGGCCCCGTGAATGAGGTGGGGCCGCTCGCGGCTAGAGCTTTGGACAACGGTCGTTGCGTGTGTTGTCGCGACAGCCCGATCGGATTGGACCAGCCGCGCGGCTGACGGTGGCCTCCACGCCGTGCCGATGTCGCCATGCCGTGATCTTGGAGGTCCCCGTGTCGCCAGCCGACCCTGCCATCGATCGACTACTGGAGGCCGCGCGCCATGCGCCCGCCGGCCTGATTGCTCGGCTCGTGGAAAGCGAGGACTTTCGCGAGACGCGACTTGGGCAGGCAATCCGGGACGTTCAGGGAGCCCAATCGCACCCGGACGCGGCTGATGCGGGGACTGTCATCGACCCGGTGACCCACGACCCTGGTTGGTGAAGCGCCCACACACTCCGGCACAAGGGCGGATTTTCGCGCTGCTGTAGTTGGTGAAGGACCTGAAGGGACCGCCTGTGGGCGAGAAGATCGGCTCGGCCAGGGTGCTCGTGACCGACCTGGACGGCACGCTGCTGGGAGGCGATGGACACGATCGGCGGCGTCTGCGCGACGTCCTGAACCGGCACCCGGACATCACAGTGGTCTTCGCGACCGGACGCAGTCTTGCTTCCGTAAAGGTGCTCCTGCGAGACGATCCCCTGGTCCCGTCCCCGCGCTGGATCATCGCCGACGTCGGGGCCAGCGTCATCGACGCCATCCGGATGGTCCACCTCGAAGACATACAGCGGAAGCTGCGCGCCGGATGGCCGGGCGCCCACCGGGTTCGAGCGGCGTTGCAGCAGTTCCCGCAGCTCGTGTACCAGGAAGGCGTACCCCAGGAGGGACGCTGCTCCTTCTATCTGAACCCCGAAGGTCTCTCGGACAACCTCAAGGCCACGGTGAAAGCGCTGGGATGCTCCTGGTCGTACGCCTCGGGCCGGTACTTTGACGTCCTGCCGGCCAGGGCGAGCAAGGGACGTGCATTGCGGCTGCTCGGCCGCAGGCTGGGGTGGCCCCGGCAGGCGATGCTCGTGGCCGGGGACTCCCTCAACGACCTCTCACTGTTCTCCCAGGGCACGCACGCGGTCGTGGTCGCCAATGCGGAGCCCGCTCTGGCTGTCGGCGTCCCACCTCGCCAGCAGATCCACCACTCCGCCCTGGACGGAGCTGCCGCCGTCCTGGAGGGGATGGAACGCCTCGGCTGGCTGGTCCGCCGATCGGTGGTCGTCGGCTATCACCGCCCACCCGTGCGCTGGCTCGACGGCGGCTGGCGGCCGCCGTCCAGTCCCAACGGCATCCTGCCGACGTTGCAGGCCGCTCTCACCGACGAGCGCCTGGACGCTGTGTGGGCAGCCGCCTACATCGGCGAGGCACCGCCGCCCGCCGAGCCCATAACGGCCGTCGACGGCTTGCCGCTGTCCCTGCTGCCGCTGCGTGCTGAACGGTGGGCGGGTTACTTTCACCGCGTCTGCAAGGAGACGCTCTGGCCGGCCTTGATGTCCCACCCCAGCCTCATCCAGGACCGGCCGGCCCACTGGGCCGACTATGAGGAGGTCAACGCCGCATTCGCCCGCCATATCGGCTCCCTCGCCGCGCAGGGGGGCACGGTCTGGTTGCACGACTACAACCTGTGGCTCGTACCGGCCGTCCTCAGGGCCCAGCGGCCCGACCTGGCCATCGGGCTGTTCCACCACACGCCGTTCCCCCAACCGGACGTCTTCAGCCGCATTCCTGCAGCCGGGCAGCTGCTCGACTCGCTTGCATGCCTGGACTGGGCCGGCTTCCACACCGCCGACTGCGCCGACAACTTCCGTCGGCTCCTGGCCGGCACCGCAGGGCCCACGCCGCGCGTCGGCGTGCACCCCCTCGGCATCGACCGCCATGCCGTCACAGACCTCGCCAGGACGCGCCCGCAGCCGCAGCAAGGGAAGGACGGCAGCCAGCTGGTGCTGTCCGTGGAACGACTCGACTACGCCAAGGCGCCCGTCCACAAGATCCGCGCACTGGACGCCCTCCTGGCCAGCTCGCCCCGGCTACGGGGACACGTGCGCTACCGCCTGGTCTGCCCACCGCCGGAGGTCGGCATCCGCGCCTACGACTCCACCCGCTCGGAACTTGAGAACGCAATCAACCGAATCAACCACCGTTGGGGCACGCACGGGTGGGAGCCCGTCGACTACATCCCCCGCAATCTGGACTTCCCCGAGGTCATCGACCACTACCTGGCAGCCGACGTGTTCTGGGTGACCTCACTCGCCGACGGGATGAACCTCACAGCCCAGGAATACATCACCGCCTGCCACGCCATCAACCGTCCCGGTGTTCTGATCCTGTCCCGTCACGCGGGAGTCGCGCAGCACCTGGGAACCGCGGCCCTGCTGACCGATCCACTGCGGCCACAGGACCTGGTCGACACCCTGCGCGCCGCACTGGCCATGACGGCGCACGAACGCGCCGCACACATCACACGCCTGGAGGCCCTGCTCAACACCCCGCCCCCAGCCGAGTGGGCCCACACAGTCATCGCCGCCATCCGTGGCGCCAGGGCATCGCTGCATAGATCGAGACATGGATCAGCACTGCGACGAGTGAACGATCACGCCTCTTATTAGTTGACGGTGCGGGTTACGTCGGGTCGTGAAGGCGGTTGTCGGCGGCGGTATGCCGGGAGGATGAGGTATCCCGACGGCGATGGGTTGACGGCCGGGGAGCGGGCTCGGCGTGAGCAGGTCCGGCTCGAAGCCGCTGACCTGATCGAGGCCGGGGCCAGTGACCGGGAGGTGGCCGGGCGGTTCAGGGTGACCCGGATGTCGGCGAACCGGTGGCGGCGGGCGTTGCCTTCGGGTGGTCGGGCAGCCCTGGCCTCCAAGGGTCCCGGCGGGGCCCGCTGCAGGCTCGATACGGGACCACTCCGTGTGCTGGAGACGGTGTTGGACGCCGGCCCTGCCGCTTTCGGCTGGTCCGACCAGTGCTGGACGCTGGCGAGGATCGCCGAGATCGTGCGCCGCCGCTGCGGCGTCGAGTACACCCACGCCATGACGCCGCAGTCGATCCAACTTGTCATGCTCAGCAACATAACCGGCGCCACTGACACAGCAGCCCCCAGAGTCGCCAATCAACGCCAAGGCCCACCGGCCGCCCCCCGCGCCGGCGGAACGCAGTGCTCCGTCGCTGGCTCACGCGGCCACTCGATCTGGGCCGGCACCGCTGGAAGATCGAGCGGTCGATCGGCTGGCTCTACGGTTACCGTCCGCTCACCGTCCGATACGAACGCAAGGGCAGCCACTT
>NZ_JBSHAF010000054.1:0-18290 GCF_053611365.1 Streptomyces sp. NPDC054813
CAGGCACAAGATCATCTGACACCTGCAGAACTCTGCCGCCCTGAGACCCAACTGCCAAGCCCCACAAGCGAACTCATTCTGAAATGATCAGTAAGCGCGTTCCTCGCGTCCGTCTTGGCCTCACCCAGGTAGAGGTCGACGATCCGCCGCATCGTGAACCCTGGCAGATAAGCGATCGGGCGGACCATGTCCCTCGGAACCGTCAGCGCAGTGCCCGATCGAAGCCGGCTGGTCGACCACCACCAGCACCGTTCCGTGCTTGGCCCGGAGCGTGCTGAAGCCCGCGGAGTTTGGGTTCGGTCCTGGGCAGGCGCCTGTCGAACGCCTTCGTCCCGACTGGAGTGACGGTGTTCGCCGTTGCCGACGTCCAGGCCGAGGAAGACGTCGATGCCGCCGGTGTCGATCACGTGCAGGCCTCTCCGTCACGCTTTCGTCCGGCCCTGGCAGGGCACGAGCTGCCACATCCACGTTACAGAGACCTCTTCCGGCCCGGGTGAAGCCTGCCTGGCCCGAAGGTCGGAGGCTCCATTGCGGTGTCGTGGAAGAGGCAATGGGGGCGAGATGGACCCGCCGTGGAGTGTTCCCGACCTCGGGGCGTTCGTTCATGCGCTCTCTTCGCTGAGTCGGTCGACTGCCCACGGCAGGAGCTCCTTGGCCAGTGCAAGACTGAACGGCCTTACCAGTGAGCGAAGTTCGGCGCAGGCGGCAGGGCCGAGCGCGGTGTAGGGGAGGGCGGCCAGCCTGTCGGTGGTCTGCTCGATCTCGGCCCTGCACCGCGTACCGTCCTCGGTCAGGGCCAGGTGGGGGTCGTCGTCGAGCCACCCACGCTCACGCAGGGTCTGCACGGCCTGCCCCCACTGCTTCGGCGACCATGCCCGCGAGTCGCGCAGCACCGCTGCGTCGATGTCGCCGGTGGCGGCATGCAAGACGAGCGCCTCGAGCCCGCTCAGTCCGGCAGTCAGAAGTGCCGCCACGTGACCGTCGCCACGGAACTCCCGCAGCAGGGTCTGCGCGTGCCAGAGCGCGAGGTGGGGTGCACTCGGCCACGGCAGTGCGGCGTGCGCGGCGAAGAGGGGACGCCCTTGTGGGTGACGCGCGGTCACTTCAGCGGCGATGCGGGCCAATTCGGCTGCACGGGCCAGCTCTGGTGAGGAGACGTCCGCGCCGAGTACACGGCGGAGCGTGGCATCGATCCCAGCGAGTCGGGCGGCGGCGAACTGCTGCGGTGTGGCGGCCTTTCGAGCCGCCGACATTGCTTGGCGCACCACTTCGGGATTGAAGTTGTAGAATGTGGCGATCACCAGATCTGCCGGAGCGGCGCCGAGCGCGGCGGAGCGGGAGGCGAAATACCCCGTCCTGGGGTCCACACCCAACTCGGCGTACCGACTTGCGGCTTCGGGTGAGAAGTAGACGGCCCCGTGGTAGGGCTCGAGAGTTCTCCAGGTCTGGCGAGCGAGGGCCAGACTGTCGCGGTCCGTGTTCTGCGTCATGAGTGGTTCGCCGTCCTGAGGCGGATGAAATGTTGCAGTTCATCGAGCACACGACGGTGCGTGGACACATTTGAACGTACCGTCTAGTCGGTATGTTATCGAAGGGCGGCTCCGACGACTACCGCCCTGTAACCAGTTCTCCAGAGCACGGTACACATCCAGCCGCGACACACGACCGTGTTGATGCGGGCCCGGCTGGGGACCTGCATGATGCGCGGGCCTCGGCAGCCTGATGGAGGCGTGCAGACCACGAAGATAGCCGCAATCTCGGGGACCAGCACACTGTTCGGCCCGGGCTGTGGTGACAGCGGCGGATGGGAGTATGCACTCCTGCCGAGAGGGGTGACGGAGTGGTCAGGGCCCTGAGTGACCACAAACGGATTCGCCCATGAAGGCCACGACCGCCCGCCGCGCCCTGCCTGTTCTCGCCCTTGCCCTGACCGGAATGGCGCGTGCGGCCCGGGGACCGACGGCGCCTCCTCCGGCGGCTCTTCGGCGGCGGCCGGCGCCGACGCCTCGTCGGGCACCTCCTCGACGGGCGGACGGGCCGCCGCCGACGGATCGTCGTCCTCCACGTCGAACGGCCGCTCCGCCGGCCAGGACCAGGGATCCGGAAGCGACGGCGGCCCGGGGGCGTGTGCCGCCTCGAACCTGAAGGTCGCGGCGGAGAACCCCGATTCCGGCGCCGGCACCACCCACTTCCAGCTCGTCTTCCAGAACACCGGCGCGATCCCCTGCACGCACAGCGGCTTCCCGGGAGTCTCCTTCCGCGGTCGTGACGGCGCCCAGATCGGCAACGCCGCCACCCGTGACAGCGGCACCTCCGTGACGACGGTGACCCTGCTCCCGAACGGCCACGCCACCGCGGACGTCAGCGCGCCCGACGGCCGGTCCGGCTTCTCCGCCGACGAGTGCAAGCTCACGGACGTCTCCCTCCGGCCGCTGCCGGCCATTTGCTCACGTGCCGAACAGGCCCGTGCGCGCCGGCCGGCGGGCGCCGGTCAGCGCGTGCCGGTCACCCGCATCGTGGCCGCGAGCGAGGGGACGTCGTAGGGCGAGTCGGTGGCGACGGTCAGCCCGCTCGTGTAGGTGCCCGCCCGGTGCACCTCGCCCGCGTCGAGCGTGATCCGCACCTTCACCGCGGCGCCGGGCGCGACGGCGAGGGTGTGCGGCGCCGACAGCCAGGACGCGGCGTCGGAACTCGCGCAGTCGCCGTACCCCGGCAGCCGCTGAACGCCGTTGACGGGACGGTTGCCGGAGTCCGCGCCGCCGACCACGTACAGGCCGCAGGCACCGGCGCCCCGGTAGAGCAGCGTGTTCGCCGCGGGCAGCGCCGACCAGGAGTCGGTGACCGGGTCGTACTCCTCGGCCTGGTTGGTCATCCGGCCACCGCTGACACCGCCGACCAGTTGCAGCCGCCCGCCCGAGGAGGCGGAGGCCATCCCCCAGACCGGGTGGGGCAGTTCGGCCCGTGCGGTCCACACGCCGGTGACCGGGTCGAAGGCGTAGGCCGCCGCCGACTCCGCGCCGCTGACCGGATCGGTGCCGCCAGCGCAGACCACCTGGCCGCCGATTCCGGCGCAGGAGAGCCACGAGTCCGTCACCGGGTAGTCCGCCACGCGGCTCCAGGAGTCGGTACGGGGGTCGTAGACGTAGGTCGCCTGCGAGACCGGGTCGCAGTTGCCGCCGCAGCCGGCGACCACATAGAGCCGGCCGCCGAGCACGGCTGTACCGCCGGTGACCACTCCCGAGGGGAGCGGTGCCGCCGAGGACCACGCGTCGTGGACGGGGTCGTAGCGGTACACGGCGGCCGAGGCCGCGCCGGTGGTGTCCCAGCCGCCGACGACGTAGATCCGGCCGCCGATCGCCTCCACCCCGGGCTTCTCCAGCGCCTGCGGCATGTTCGCCAGCCGCCGCCAGCCACCCGCGGTGGCGGGGTTGTGGACGTATGCCTTGAACTGCATGTTCGCCCCGTCGGTGCCGCCGAAGGCGTAGAGCTTTCCGTCGAGCGTCACCGAGCCGCTGTCCATCACCTCCGCGGGCAGGGCGTCGGCGGTCGTCCACGCGGCACCACCGGCCGTGGTGTCCGTGCCGGTCGAGCGTGCCGCCGTCGCGGTCCCACGGCCGGCACCGGCGAGCAGCGGTCCGCGGGTGAAGTCGCCGCCGACGTGCCGTACCCGTGCGCCGGCGGCGGACGTGTCCGGGCCGCCCGGGTGCGAGTCCGGAGTGTACGAGCCGTCCTGCGGGTCGAGGACGACGCGGACGGGCGCGGACCCGGTGTTGCGGAGGGTCACCGTCCGGGTCGTCGTACGGCCGAGCGGCTGGGTGACGCGCAGCGGGTCGCCGAGGACGCCGATCCGGCCGGCGCCCAGGCGCCAGTCCTGCGTGGTGACCTGGTCGCGGGCGACGCGGATCCTGGCGGAGGCCGCCGTGTACGCGCCGTCGCTCACCCCCAGCGCGGTCCGGCCCGACGCGTCGGCGGCCGAGGCGGGCGCGAACAGTTCGTAGGCGCCTTCGGCCGTCGTCGCCGCCGGGGTGCCGGCCAGACCGACGGTGGCGTCGGACAGGGCCTTGCCGGTGTTGCCGTCGGCGACCGTGCCCGCCACGAGGCCGCCCGGGACGGTGTCGCAGGTGCGGTCGCCGATGAAGACGTCGTCGACCTTCCAGTACCAGGAGTGGACGGCGTTGTACCGGAACCGGATCCGCACGTCGCTCTGCCGGGCGGCCTGCGGGATCGCGACGGCCTGGGGAGCGAAGGAGATCGTGCGGGCCATGTGCCAGACCGAGGTCCAGGTCCGGCCGCCGTCGACGCTGACCTCGGCATAGGCGTCGGAGGTGTAGCGGGGTGAGACGAAGGCGTTGTCGAAGGAGACGATGGGCGTGGCGTCGCCGCTCAGGTCGAGCGGCGGCGAGACCAGGGTGGTCGTCTCGTGGGTGTCGCTGCCGGCGTCGAAGGAGTCGACCTCGGCGAACTGGCCGCTGCCGCCGGTGTCGTTGCCGGTGCCGCCCGGGTCGTCGAAGCGCCAGGTGACCCCGGATCCGCTGTCGTCGGTCACGGTCCAGCCGTCCTGCGGTGCGGCGCCCGACCAGCCCTCGAAGTGGGTCGTGGTGCCCTTGTAGCCGAAGCGGTAGCCCGGTGCGGCGCAGGTGCTCGCGTCCACCGGCAGGGACAGGTCGTGGCGCACGTCGCGGGTGCCGACGGCGACGCTGTCGTCCGCGGTTCCGTATCCCGCCAGGGCCGTCGAGACACGGAGTGTGTACTTACCGTCGTCCGGCAGGCGGACCGCGTACCGGCCGGTCGCCGGGTCGGCGTGGACGCCGCCGCCGGGGTAGCCGTCGACGGTGATCGTCGCGCCGAGCGGCCACCCGTGCCCCGACGCGTCGGTGACGGTGCCGGAGACGACGTGGGTGGGCAGGGCGCGCAGCGTGAGGTTCTCCTGCGAGGTGCGCCCGTCGGCGGCCTTCAGCCCGGTGGTGGCCGTGGCGTAGCCGAACCGTGCCACGGTCAGGGTGTAGGAGCCCGGTGCCGGGGCCAGGGTGAAGCGGCCGGACGCGTCGGTCGTGGCGGTGTAGGTGCGCCCGTCCGGGTCGGTGGCCGTGACCGAGGCGCCCTCGACGGGTCCGGGGGACGTGTGGGCGCGGTCGGCGCGTACGACGCCGGTGACCAGACCGTGCGGCCCCTGGCGCAGGGCGCCGACGCCGAGGGGGGTACCGAGGCCGGTCGGGCCGTCCCAGCCCTCGCGGGCGTTGCAGAGCTGGTTGCCGCAGAATCCGTCGGAGCCCGCCGTGACGTCGGTGAGGTCGCGAGCGTTCGTGTCGGCGTAGGGGTAGGTGACCGGGTAGGTGCCGGGCGTCGGGGTGCCGGCGAGGGCGTACATCGCGGCGACGAGCGGAGCCGACAGCGAGGTGCCGCCGTACTGGGCCCAGCCGCCCACCGCGCTGGAGTTGTAGACGCCGAGACCGGTGGACGGGTCGGCGTCCGCGGCGATGTCGGCAGTGGCGCGGTTGTCGCAGCCGGTGTCGATGCCCTGCTGGTAGGCCGGGCGCGGTTCCATGCGCGAGCAGCCCGAGCCGCCCGAGTCCCAGGCCGCCTCGGTCCAGCCGCGGGCGGCCGAGCCGTCGCGGGTCAGCGTCGTTCCGCCGACGGCGACGACATCGCCGTTGGAGGCGGGCCAGTTGACGACGTTGCCCCGGTCGCCGGTCGACGCGGTCACCGCGATACCGGGGTGGTCGTAGTAGTGCTCGAACGCCGCGACGCTGCCCTCGCCCGAGACACCGTAGGAGTTGGAGATGGCGACGGGGTGGTGGGCGGCGGCGGTGTCGACGGCCTGGCCGAGATCGGCCACGGCCGGCGAGTCGCCCTCGACCAGCAGGATGCGGCAGCTCGGGCAGACGGAGGAGATGGCGTCGAGGTCGAGCGCGGTCTCGATGGACCACTCGGCGTCCTCGGCCGGGTAGTTGCGGCCGCCGTCCTGGTCGAGCTTGGTGAAGCAGCCGTTCGCCGTCGTGCACGCGGGAAGACCGTAGGTGCTGCGGAAGACGGCCAGGTCGGCCTCGGCGGTCGCGTAACCTCCGGCGTCCACGACGGAGACCGTCCGGCCCGCGCCGCCCTTCGGCAGACCGTAGGCGGCCGTGAGATCGGCGGGGGTGACGGCGGTGGCGGGCGGGGCGGACGCGCCTGCGGCCAGGCGTCCGTGACTGTTCGTCACACCCATGAGGTCACACGTGGCGTACGGGGACTTGCTCTTGCGCTCGGAGACCGGAACGGGAACCGCGCAGCCGGCGGGCCGGTAGGCCGCCGTGCTCCGCGAGCCGCCGTCGGCCGGGGTGGGTGCCGCCTGCGCAGGCGCGACGGCCGCCAGGCCGGACGCCGCCGCGCAGGCGAATGCCAGCCCGGCTGCCCATGTGCGTATTCGTCTGTGCATCGCTCTTCTCGGGAGGTACGTCGGCCAGGCCGAATCGGGTGGGATCTCTGGTCAGACCGGCCGGTACTCCACGCCCGGCTTCCGCCGTGACGCACGCGGCCGGTCCGCACTCGTCTCCGGGGCCGGATCGGCGGCGGGGTCCTCACCGTCGCCGGAGTCCTTGACGCGACCGTCGGGGGAAGCGTCCGTGGAGTCGGCCGCCGGCTCTTCGCCGGACTGGTCGTCGCCGTTGCCAGAAGTCATCGCGGCTGCTCCGTTCTGTCCCAGAGCAAGCAGTGAATGCCGTGCGGCGAGAGGTGGGCAATGCGCAGAACTACCCGGGAAACTCACGTGTCCGCTATGCGGTCAGCCGGTCATCAGCGGTGGCCGGGGCTTGCCCCCCCCGGCAGCGGTACGTCACCGGACTCCACCACGGCGACGGCGAGCGCGGTGCGGGAGGCGGCGCCCCGTTTGCGCATCGCGGAGTGGACGTGCTTCTCGACCGTGCGGGGCGAGAGCCCGAGGAGGCGGGCGATGCGCGCACTGGTCAGGCCCTCCACCAGCAGGCCCACCACCTCCAGTTCGCGTGGTGAGAGCCGGTCGCCGTACCCGGGCCTGCCCACCCGCGCCCCGACCCGTACGCCCGCGTCCGCGAGGAGCCGCCGCACCCGGTCCGCGTCCCCGGTCGCGCCCAGCGCGGTGAACTCGGTGAACACGTCCCGCAACTCGGCGACGGCCCGGTCCCGTTCGCCCGAGGCGAGCCGGCAGCGGGCCGCCTCCTCGCGGGCCGACTGGGCGTCGTACGGCCGCGGAAGTGCGGCCCAGGCGGCAGCCGCCTGCTCGAAGAGCGCGGCGGCACGGGTGAGGTCGGTGGGGGTGGGACGTGCGCCGGTGGCGTCGGCGCGGGCGGTGCGTGCGCGGGTGGTGTCCGCGCTGGCGAGGGCGAGCAGGGCCGCGCTCAGGTGGCTGGCCGCTGTGGCCACTGGGGCGTCCAGCCCGCGGGTCCCCGCCATGAACGCCGTGGCGGCATCGGCGGCTTCCGCCACTCGTCCGGCGTCCAGCAGGGCGCGGACCCGCAGCGGGACGACCTCGGCGGCCCAGAGCCACAGTCCCTTGGCCTCTACGAGCCGCCAGGCGGCTTCGGTGGCCGTGAGCGCCTCGCCGGGGCGGCCGGCGGCGATCGCCAGCCGCGCCAGCACGGCCGACGGATCGCGGGACCCGTCGGCCGGGCCGCGCGGGCGCCCGATCGCGATCGCGGCGCGCACCCCTGCCAGTGCCTCCTTGTGCTCACCGCGGGCGGAGGCGAGCAGCCCGGTCAGCAGCAGTGCGTCGGTCCGCGGTACGGGCTCCTGCGAACCGACGGCCAGGGCCGCCCACTCCAGCGGTCCCGGCCAGGCGCCGGTGAGCCAGTCGAGGTGCGCGAGGCTCGCCCCGACGAGGTCGCGCAGGCGCAGGTACTGGTGCTCCCGGGCGAGGGCGGCGGCCGCGTCGAGCGAGCGCCGGGCATCGCCGTAGCGGCCCCACAGCATCGCCGCCTCACCGAGGTTGGCGAACCCCCGCGCACGTTGCAGCACTTCACCCGGTGTGTCGCCCTCGGCCGGCAGCTCCCGTGCCGCCGCCCAGCCGGCAGGGTCGCCGAGGGCCAGCAGGGTGGCGGCGTGGTCCGTCGCGAAAGCCAGCCGCTCGGCGGCCGTCGGATCGGGCATGTCTTCGGCGAGCCGGCCGGCCCGCTCCAGCCAGCGACGGTGATGTGCCGCCGGGTGCGCGGTGGCGAGCGGCCGGGCGAGCATCATCATCGCGTGCACCGCGGCGACCGGCCGGTCCCGTACCAGCCCCGGCACGGCACGCTCCATCTCGGCCGAAGCGGCCTCCATGTCGCCGACATGGAACATCAACCGGGCCAACTGCCAGCCGGCCGTGGTGCGTTCCGCACCGGTGAGGTCATCGGAGCTGACCGTCGCGCCCAGCACGGTGACCAGTTCGCGCAGCGGCGCGTTGCCCGGCGCGGCGTACAGCGGCATGCGCTGCACCAGCCGGGACACCGCCGCGCCCCGCACCGCGCCGCCGGCCAGCAGATCCTGGAGCAGCCCGAAGGCCGTGCGCGGGTCGCCGGACAGGATCGCGTGGTCCGCCGCCTGCTCGGTGTGGGCCGCCCAGCGCTCCGTGTCGCCGGCCGCCCGGAAATGCCGGGCCAGCTCGGCGGCACTGCGTACCGGCTCCCGTTCCAGGGCTTCGCCGGCGCGGCGGTGGAGACGGGCGCGTTCCATGGCGCCGAGCGCGTGATGGACGCTGCGCGCGGCCAGCACATGACGGAATCCCACCCGGCCGTCGCGGTCCTCGTGAAGCAGCCCGCCGGCGAGGGCCTCGGCGAGACCGTCCTCCGCCTCGTGCAGCGGTATTCCGGCGGCCTCGGCGACGAGTGCCGGCGTCCGCTCCCCTTCGAGCACGGCCAGTGCGGCGAGCACCGCCCCGGCCGCCGGTCCCAGCCGGAAGGTCCGCTCCAGCACGGCGTCGCGGATGCTGGGCGGTACGTCCATCTCGGCGACATCGCGACGCAGCCAGGCGCCGTCCTCGCAGACCAGGTCGGCGCGGTCGTAGAGCAGCCGGACGGACTCCTCGATCGCGAGCGGCAGACCGTCGGTGCGGTCATGCAGGAACGCGGCGAACTCCATCGAGACCGGCTCCCCGCCGAGCATCGAGGAGACCAGCTCCGCCGTCCCGGTGGTGTCCAGCGTTTCCGGCTCGAGCCGGGTGATTCTGCTCTGCGTGACCAGCCGGCGCAGCAGGGACTCCGGGCGGACGTCCTCGGGCCGGTAGGTGAGGACGAGTCGAGGGTGGCGCTCCGGCCTGGCCTGGAGGAACAGCAGGAGTTCGAGCGTGGTGTCGTCGGACCAGTGGGCGTCCTCCACCACGAGCAACCCGACACCGAGGGCGTCGATGAGTTCCACGAGGGCGCGCAGCAGGCGGTGCCTGGCCGCCGCAGCGTCGTGCAGCGGCTCCGGCGCGGCCGGCAGCTGCCTGGCCCACTCCGGGAAGATTGGCCGCAACGCCCCTGCCAGTCCGCTGAGCGGCAAAGCGGACACGTCCTCGGCCAGCCGGCGCACGCCGTCGACGATCGGGCCGAGCGTGTACGGCTCCCGGAACGGCGGACACACCGCGACGAGCGCCGTGCCCCCGCGCCGCAGGAGCAGTTCGTGGATCAGCCGGGTCTTCCCGATCCCCGCCTCGCCCGCGACCACGACGAGGCCCGCTCGCGTGTCGAGCGCCCGGTCGAGAGCCGACAGGTCTTGGTCACGGCCGACCAGGCGGGGTACGGCGAGGTCGTTGCGGCGCCGCGACGCGCCGGCCCTCTCCGTCGTGCTCATCTCCGCCTCCGATACGCCCGGTGACCCGGTGCCCGGGTGAACGGTCGACACATTGTGCCGGTCGTCTCGGCAACACCGTCCGGACGCCCGCCGCAGGAGCCGTGGTTCCTGTTCGCTCCTGCTTACAGGCTGGTGGGGGCGTGGTGGAAGAGTTCACGGCAGGGAAACCCGTTCCGCGCCGATGTCCCCGGCCGCGAACCGGGGAGGCGGGGCACTACCACCTCACCCCTCGGCCCCGGGGAAGCGGTACTCGACCCGGTCCCGCTTCGTGTGGAGCTGCCAGTAGGTCTCGGCGAGGTCGTCGGGGTCGAGCACGTGCAGGCCGGTGGCACCGCCGGTGACGGCGGCCAGGTCCTCGGGCGACATCGCCGCGTGGGCTTCGCTGCCCTTGAACAGCGCGGCCAGCGTGGCCACCCCCGCGTAGACACCGGCGCCGGCGACCTCGCCGTGCAGGGAGTGGACGAAGTTGCGGACAGCCGCCATCGCCGGGCCGATGCCGCTGATGTACGGCTGTGGGTCGGCCGCGGTGAACCCGCCGGTGACGATGAAGCCGCCGTCGCCGCGCTCGGTCATCTCGGGCAGGACGGCGTGGGCGATCTCCACCGGGGTCAGCAGGAACAGGTTGACCAGCGGTGCCAGGCGGGCGGCGTCCAGTTCGGCGGCCGGGGTGAAGCCGGTTCCGGAGGTCAGCGGCTGGTAGGAGACGACGTCGATGCGGCCGAAGCGCGCGCGAACGGCGTCGACGACCGTACGGGCGTCGGCCGGGTCCGAGAGATCGCCTGTCGGGCAAGCCGCTCTTGTGATCGAAGATCCTCGTCTCCCGGATGCGTGGTGGTCCGCGCTGAGCGCTTCCCTAACGACCTCGTGCACGGTTGGCCGTGGCACGTCGAGGTGCGTGACGTTGTCGGCGTTCACGCTCGCAGGGCGTCGTCGAGGGTGGCGGTCTGCTGGTGTGTGAGCAGTCCGGCGACGGCTTGGACGATGTCACTCATGTGTTCGCGTCTGCCGTGGTGGCGGGCGAGTGCCCGCCAGTTCTTCAGGTGGGCGATGCCGTGCTCGACGCGGATGCGTCGTGAGGAGTGCGCCTTGCGTTGCTGTTCGTGCCGTTCCTCGTACCAGGTGGGAGCATTCTTTTTGAACTTGCGATGGGGAGGTGTGACCACGCGTCCGCCGGTCTGTGCGCCCATGCCTTGGTAGCCGGCGTCTGCGAGGATCTCCGTGAACGGGCTGTCGGCCAGAAGCGGGGCCAGTCCGAGTTGTCGGGCCTGGGTGATGTCGGCACAGCTGCGTGGCCGGACCGCGCTGCAGAACAGCACACGCCCCTCGGTGTTTGTGAGGACCATGGTCTTCACAGCATTCTGCTTGGTCTTCCCGGAGACGAATTTGTCCCGGTCTTTGCTGCCGGCGGCCGGGCGGCGCACACGGATCTCCGTGCCGTCGATAATCCCGGTCTCACCGCCGGCACCCAGGTACTCGACGACCTCGGCGAGAGTACCCAGCCGGATGCCCGGCGCGACGGTGCAGCCCCGCTGGGCGAGCAGGGGCCGGACCTCGCCGATGGCGCGGGTGATAGTGGAGCGGTCCACGCCGAACCAGCAGGCCAGTACGTCATGCGTGGTGCCATGACGCAGGCTCACCAACGTGGCCAGCAGTCGGTCGACGAAGACGAACCTGTGCTTCGCACCGGCTCCTACAGCTCGCCGCCGCGGCCGAGCCGCCAGACGTGACTGATGCTGTTCGTGCCACAACGGCCCCACCTCAGCATCGAGTTCAGCGATCAGCCCGGCGGTCTGGGCGGCCGAGCGGCACGGACACCACACGGTGAACGCACCCGACGTGAAGAACGGCACCGCCGTGCCCTACAAGGCCACGAAGGTCGCCCACAGCGATCCCGCCCGAGCGGCCGCCTCCCGCACCGCCGCGAAACTGAAGAAGCCGGTCGAATGGCCGACGGCAACCGACAGCGTCCTGCCCGTAGCCGGCACGGCCTCCACGGCGAAGACGGCACTGGTGGGCAAGCTCCCGGTGAAGGTGAACGTGTCCGGCGGCACGGCCCCGGCCAAGGTGAAGGTCCGGTGCCTGCCGCTGAACTGACCGGACCGTGATGTCCTGTGGGACTTCGACGGCCCTGTCTGCCGCCTGTTCGGCCGCTGATGGCCCCCGTTTCCCGCCGCTCGTTGCGGCATCGCGCCCGTCGGCGGCCCGGATCCCGTCCGGGCGCCTTGTACGGCGACGTCGTGAGCCCGTTTCTGTCCGCAGAGGCGGGTTTTGCGCTGTGCGGCGGCGCGACGCCCGGGCGCGAGATGCGCGAGGGGCCACGGCTTCACCCTGCTTCGAGTGGACGTGGATCAAGTGATGGTGACCTGGCCGCAGTTGGGGCTGTTCCTGCTGGTGGTGGCTGCGTTCGGTGTGGCTGCCGGGCTGTTCGTCGGACGGCGGCGCCCGGACTGGCGCGCGCCGATCGGGACGGCTCTGAAGATTGCGGCGGTGGTGCTCCTGGCGATCGTGGTGCTGGCGGTGGTGACCGCGCTGCGCAAGGCACCGTCGGCGGTGACGTGGAACCAGCTCGGGGCGGTGGTGTTGGTGGCGGTGGTCGTGCTGCTCCTGGGCGTTGGCGGATTCCACCTCGTACGGAAGCGCCCGGCCTGGCGGGAGGCGCTTGATGCGGCGCTGCTGATCGTGGCGGTGCTCTTCGTCGTGATCCTGGTGGTGGTGGTCGTCGTTGTGATCGGGGAACGGAGCTCGGCTGACGGCTGCGCATGAAGGATGCCGGGCGGCCTGCTCGCCCGGGATTCGCACAGGCTGGGCGGGTGTTTGTCGCGGATCCGCGACAGCGGGTCGGGGGTGGCGGCCGGGTCGGGGCCGCGAGGTCACGTTCCTCGTCTGCAGTGGCTTGCCGTCCGTGGCCCTGGTTTCAACGGGTCTGGCGCAGGTTGGGGTGACAGGTTCGGTCACGCGGTCTGGAGGGCCGGTGTGGTCATGACGGTCTCGAATTCGATGGGGGTCAGCCGGCCGAGTGCGGCTTGTCTGCGGCGCCGGTGGTAGGTCCTCTCGATCCAGGTCACGATCGCGATCCGCAGTTCCTCGCGGGTGGCCCACGATCGGCGGTCGAGGACGTTCTTCTGCAGCAGGCTGAAGAAGGACTCCATGGCCGCGTTGTCGCCTGCCGCCCCGACCCTTCCTATCGAGCCGACGATCCGGTGCCGGTCGAGCGCCCGGACGAACTTCCGTGACCGGAACTGAGATCCGCGATCGCTGTGCAGAATGCACCTGTCGACGTGTCCACGCCGGGCAACAGCGTTGTTGAGGGCTGTGACGGCCAGGCGGGACTTTATCCGCGAGTCGCTCGAGTAGCCGACGATCCTCTTGCTGAAGACGTCCTTGATCGCGCAGAGATACAACTTGCCTTCGCTGGTGGCGTGTTCGGTGATATCGGTGAGCCACAGCCGGTTCGGGCCGGTCGCGGTGAAGTCACGGCGGACGAGGTCGTCGTGCACCGGCGGGCCGGGCTTCCTGCCCCGGCCGCGCTTCTTGCCGAACACGCTCCACCAGTTGTTGTCCCGGCAGATGCGCCACGCGGTCCGGTCGGCCATGCCGGATCCCGCGCTGCGGGCTTCGTCGGCCAGGAATCGGTAGCCGAACTCCGGATCCTCGCGGTGCGCGTCGAACAACGCGTTCGCGCGTGTGGCCTGCTCGAACTCGGCATCGGTCACGGGACGTTCGAGCCAGCGGTAGTAGGGCTGGCGGGCGAGTTTCAGGGCCCTGCACGTGACCGTAACGGGAATTCCGCCCGTGGCCAGCTCTTTCACGAGCGGGTAGATCCTTTTCCCGGCAGATGTGCCTGCGACAGGTAGGCCGCGGCCCTGCGCAGGACCTCGTTCTCCTGCTCCAGCAGCTTGATCCGCCGGCGTGCTTCCCGTAGTTCCGCGTTGTCCTGGCTGGTCGTTCCGGGCTTTGTCCCGTCGTCGATGTCCGCGCGGCGCATCCATTTCCACAGCGTCATCGCGTGCACTCCGAAATCGGCGGCCACCTGCTCGACCGTCACGCCGGGGCCACGGTTCCTCGCGACCCGCACGACATCCTCGCGGAACTCTTCCGGATAAGGCTTGGGCACAGCGACATCCTTCCCACCCGCCCCAGAGGGCAAGCCAGTTCAGATGTCACCCGATCGTGCAGCAGACCTGCCCACTGGACGTGGGCTTCGGCGTGGGACATGAGGCGTTCATAGTCCCGCGCGTTGCGGCGGGCCCGCATCGTCCACGAATTCGACCGCTCAACCACCCAGCGCTTGGGCAACAAGACGAAATGCCGTCACGTCGTGGAACTGACCCCGAGTCACCAGCACGCCGCGGAACTGACCCCACGTCACCAGCGCGGCAGCAGGCAGTCACCCTTGGATTCGGATACCCAAACCCCACATGCGCATGTCAGATTTTCGCACCTCGAATCACCATTCATGCAGGCAGGAAACATGAACGAGTCCTGTCTTTAATATTCCATGGCTTTCCGTTCAGCTGCCGTTCCAGCACGCTTGCGCCGTCGCTGATCTCCACACCCCAAGGAGACCCATATGCAGCTGCGCGCAAGACTGTTGACCATAGCCGCGGCCCTTGCGGCGATCCCGCTCACGGTCCTCGGCCCCGCCGTGGCCTCCCACGCCGCGGCCACGCCGAGCGTCAAGGCGCCGGCCCACTCCTGCGCCACCGCCAAGGCCGGGTTCGCGGCGTGCAAGGCCATCGTCCGCACCGACCTCACCCCCCTGAAGTCGGTCGCCCCGAACGCCACGCCCTCCGGCTATGGACCCTCCAGTCTGCAGTCCGCGTACAACCTGCCGTCCAGCACGGCCGGTTCGGGCCGGACGGTCGCGATCGTCGACGCGTACGACGACCCGACCGCCGAGGCCGACCTGGGCGTCTACCGCAGCCAGTTCGGGCTGCCGGCCTGCACCACGGCCAACGGCTGCTTCAAGAAGGTCGACCAGAACGGCGGCACCAAATACCCCCGCAGCAACGGCGGCTGGGCCCAGGAGATCTCGCTCGACGTCGACATGGTCTCCGCGATCTGCCCCAACTGCCACATCCTCCTGGTGGAGGCCAGCTCCTCGTCCTTCGCCAATCTGGGCGCCGCGGTGAACCGTGCGGCGGCCACCTCCGGCGTGGTGGCGATCAGCAACAGCTACGGCGGCTCCGACGCCTCCGACGCCACCTACGGCTCGTACTACAACCACCCGGGCATCGCGGTGACCGCCAGCTCCGGTGACAGCGGTTACGGCGCGAGCTACCCGGCCTCCTCGCACTACGTCACCGCCGTCGGCGGTACCCACCTCACCACCTCGACCAGCAGCCGCGGCTGGGCCGAGACCGCGTGGAGCGGCGCCGGCAGCGGCTGCTCCGCGTACAACGCCGCGCTCAGCGGCGCCGCCTCCTTCGGCACCGGCTGCGCCAACCGCGCCGAGGCGGACGTCTCCGCGGTCGCCGACCCCGCCACCGGCGTGGCCGTCTACGACAGCACCGCGTACCAGGGCCTGTCCGGCTGGCTGGTCTTCGGCGGCACCAGCGTGTCGTCCCCGATCATCGCCTCGGTCTACGGGCTGGCCGGCAACACCGGCTCGATCGACAACAACTACCCCTACACACACGCGACGTCGCTCTACGACGTGACCTCCGGCAGCAACGGCAGCTGCCCGACCACCCAGTGGTGCAACGCCCGCGCCGGCTGGGACGGCCCCACCGGCCTCGGCACCCCGAACGGCACCGGCGCCTTCTGATCCACCGCACCTCTCGCACCAACTGCCGGGCCGCAGGCGGCTTCCCGCCCGCGGCCCGGCAGCTTTTTCACATCCTCTTTACGCAGTTCAGAGCGGTGAGGCTTGCCGGGGTTGCTGACGGCACCGTTCGGAAGAGCGTCGTGGCGACGCCCGATGCCCAGTCCGGAATGATGGCTATGCCCAGAACGGGTTTCAAGGAGTTCCCAAACTCCCTGCCCGGGGTGCCGTCAGCTTCCAGTACGGCCCCCCTGCTTCGCCGCAGCAACGCTCTGGGTGAACTTGTCATGTAGGCCTCAGACACAGCTTCTGAGCTTGTTCTTTATCTACCAGGATCTTCCAGGTCTGCCGATGGCCTTGAGGGTCTCGGGGCGTTTGACGGTCTTGCCCACGTCGTAGCGGGGTGCGGGACGGCGGTTCTTGGTCCCGGGGGGGCCGTCCGGGACCGGTGCCACGAGGTTGGGGAACACGGGCCGGGCGGAGCAGGTGGGCTCGGATGTTTCTGAACCCCCGGCGGACCCAGGCCGGGGTGAGGGGTTCGGGCCTGGTCGGCTTCTCCCAGGGTCGACGGAGGTCGGCGGCCAGCGGCCGGGCGAGCCTGAGCTGGGTGTGCGCGACGACCAGGAGCCAGGTCCAGCGGTCCGCTGCCTCGGGTGTACGCAGTTTCGGAGTGGTCCAGCCGAGCGTCTGCTTTCCGAACCTGAAGGTGTGCTCCAGGTCGAATCTCCTCAAGAACGCCTGCCACCAGCGGTCCACGTCCGCCGGGGCGGCTCCGGCCTTCGAAGACCACAGCCATACCGGCGGCGCCTCCCGCACCTTGGAGAGGTGCTCGACTTTGAGGCGGATCAAGGGGCCCTCGACGATGGGGAGTTCACCGTCGTGCTCCAGCCAGGCCGAACGGTGGGTCAGCCGCGGGTGGACCCGGTCCCACGCCTGCGCTTCGGCCTTGCCGTAGTTGGTGGTGTCGGTAGCCGTGGCCACGGAGGGCTCGGGCCACGTCTCAGGCTTGGCGAAGCGGAACTCGGGCCCGTGCTTGGGTGGGCGCCCGCCCTTGGGGTCGTGGACGCGGGGCGGCTTCGGCAGGCGCATAACCCGGTCGCCGCGGATCCGGCCGACCAACTCGACGGGAAGATCTCGCAGCATCCAGGCCAGGCGGGTGACGTCATAGCCGGCTTCCATGACGATCGTGATGTCCGGGGTCCCGGGCTGCCACTGGCCGGCCGCGACGAGCCGTTCCACCACGGCCCTCAGCTGGGCGGCGGTGACCGCGGTCGCGTCGTCGGAGGGCCCGAGCCGGACCACGTCCAAGATCCCGGTCCACGACGTGGCACCGGACTCCAGGACCGCGACAAACGAATAGGGCCAGCCCGGGATGAACTGCGACGCGGACTTCGCCCGCCCGTAGACATGACAGAACAGCCGTTGGTCCGAGCACGGAGCGTCAGAGCGAAGCCACGGTGACACGTCGACCGCAAGCACCAGGCGCCCGCCCTCGAAACGTGGCAGCGGCAACCCGGCCAGCGCCGTCCGTAGACGGTCGACATCAATCCCGCCACGGTTGAGAGCGCCGTGCAACGCGCCGTGACCACGGCGGTGTTCGGGCACCAGCGTCAGATCCACCGGCGACTTCACCGGACCGTCCGCACACAGCACCGCGTCCACCAACTCGAACAATTCGTTGCGTTGGGCGGTCAGACATGCGTAGAAGGCGCCCCGGAAGCGTGACGCCTCCGCGAACGCTTCCGTCCGGACAGCATCAGACAGCAGACTCACCATCACGGCCTTCGTCTCGGTCACGTGCACCTTGGCCGGAGCACATGATCAGACGAAGGTCGCCCCCACGTCCGCTGAACTGCGCAAACTTGTCTCAAGTTCGAGATCGGTTCGACGTCGGGAAGCTGAACTCATGACTCGCACGGTGGGAGTTCTTGCGCAGTCAACAGCCCTCGAATCGCCCCGAGGGCGTTCTTCGGCGCACCGGTGAGCTGATCGACGATGACGCTGCATCCCACCCAGGTGGACCCGCACTCCTCGACCATGCTCCGGACGGCCGCAGCCTGGCTTCCGGTCTCAATCCAGTCATCGACCAGCAGAACACGGTCTCCCGACCCCATCGAGGATCGCTGGAGTCGCAGCGTGTGACGAAGGTTTCGGTAGTCGGCGGACGACTGACGCACGATTTTGTCGCCTGGGAAGAGTCCCTCGCCCTTGCGGATGGGAACGAAGCCGACGCCGAGTTCGACGGCCGCGGCACCGCCCAGAAGGAATCCCCGCGACTCGATTCCGCAGACTGCTGTGATCTGGTCATCCCGGAACGGTTCAACGAGAGCGGCGACCACCGTGGCCAGGGCCTTGGCATCCCGAAAGATCGCCCACACATCCGCGTGACCACCAATCCACCGGAAGTGTTCAAGCGTCAGGTCACGTGCAGTCGAAGGCATGAGTGGAAGTCTTCCGATCGCCGAACAACACAGCAAACCATTAACGACCACCCCGCCATCCTGACTCTCACGACACCGACCTGAGCCCGTAGATCAAGAACAAGGTCAGTGCCTGTTCCTGATGCAGCCATGACATGGTGGAGGCTGTGGCGCGTTGGCGAACGGCTAGTACTCCAGCAGCGTTTCGCTATCTGGCCTGGTCAGAGGCATCGTCCGGAGTGTAGTGGGCTAAT
This sequence comes from Streptomyces sp. NPDC054813, assembly GCF_053611365.1. Taxonomy (NCBI): domain Bacteria; kingdom Bacillati; phylum Actinomycetota; class Actinomycetes; order Kitasatosporales; family Streptomycetaceae; genus Streptomyces; species Streptomyces sp. NPDC054813. The sequence continues at coordinate 18,198 of NZ_JBSHAF010000054.1, forward strand.
GGTGCGTCGGGGGCGGTCTTGGCGGACCGCCCCTCCAACGAATGACATCGAGAACTGTCTGCGCGGTGATGAGGGCAGCCTCCCGGCGTGATC
>NZ_JBSHAF010000055.1:0-16266 GCF_053611365.1 Streptomyces sp. NPDC054813
GCTCCAACACCGCCCACTGCTCGTCCGTGAGATCACCCCGACCCATGAACTGTGATCATTCACAGCCCAAGATCCACTTTCGATACACGGCCTAGGAGTGCGGCACCCAGGAAGGGCCCTCCTGCCGCCTGCGCCAGATCCGGCCCATGCTGACGGAACCGGACGGCCCGCCGTAGAGGGCCGCCGACCTGACGAAGGAACGAACATGACGTACCCGACCGCCACGGCCGCCCCGAAGGTCGTCCTGATCACCGGGGCCAGCAGTGGCATCGGTGAGGCCACCGCCCGACGACTGGCCGCGGCCGGCCATCAGGTGGTCCTCGGCGCCCGCCGCGTTGAGCGTCTGGCCGTCCTCGCCAAGGAGATCGAGGCCGATGGGGGCAGCGCCCTGCCGCGCACGTTGGATGTGACCGACCCGCTCAGCATGCGGTCCTTCGTCCAGGCCGCTCATGACCGGTACGGCCGCGTCGACGTCCTGGTCAACAACGCCGGGGTGATGCCTTTGTCCAGGCTGGACGCGCTGCGGACCGACGAGTGGGACCGCATGATCGACGTCAACCTGCGCGGAGTCCTGCACGGCATCGCCGCCGTCCTGCCGATCATGGGTGCCCAGGGAGCCGGGCATATCGTGAACATCGCCTCTGTGTCGGGGCTGCGGGTCGACCCGACCGCCGCCGTCTACAGCGCCACCAAGCATGCGGTCCGTGCCCTGTCGGAGGGCCTGCGCCAGGAGAGCCGGGACCTGCGGGTCACCGTGATCAGCCCCGGCCTGACCCGCAGCGAGCTGACCGACACCATCGGTGACCAGGCCACCAAGGACGTGGTCACCGGCCAGATGGCCATCGCGATCCCCGCCGCCGCGATCGGCGAGGCAATCCACTACGCCATCACCCAGCCCGCCGACGTCGACTTCAACGAAGTCGTCATCCGCCCCACCGCCCAGGGCTGAACCGCACGCTTCCCGGCACAGAAAGGCAGAGCTGTCATGGTGACGGAAGACCAGGTACGCACCTGGGTCGGGGGGGTATCTGCGGGCCTGGGCCAGCAACAGCAAGAAGGACATCGCCGCACTGTTCACGCCGCAGGCCGAGTACCACGAGTGGCCTTACGAGACCGACTGGATCGGCCGCGACGCCATCGTCGGAGGCTGGCAGGGCCGTGCACCCTGGCAGGAGGGCGGCTGGGACTTCGACTGGTCCATCCTCATCCTCAATGGTGACACCGCAGCCATCGAAGGCACCGGCCGTTACAAGGAACTCGGCACCTTCGCCAACCTCTGGACCGTGACGTTCGACAAGAACGGCCGGTGCACCGTCTTCCGCATGTGGAACAACGAGATCTGACCCGCAGCAGGCCATGGGCGCGCACAGGATGAACAGAACCGTGGCGAACGTTCCCTAGACCAGCCGCACCGTGCGCTCCAGAACGGCCGAGTGAATACCCGTGGACGTGTCCCGCATGTAGGCCCTCCGCAGGTCGTGCGCCCTCTGGTACTCCTGGGTCGCGAGTGCCTCGCGCATCTCCTGCTCCGACTCGAAGCCGATCTGCACGATCGCGTCGATCGGCTCCTCATTCCCGTCCGCCGTGAGGTCCGTCAGGTAGTACTGCACGTACTCCTTGACCTGGGGAAGGGCCACATAGGTCGGCCCGTACTCCAGTTCCATGAACCGGCGGAAGTCCTCGGTGGAAACCTCGGGGCGCTTCCTGATTACCGTCATCAGCCTCAGTATGCCGCCATCACCTTCCTGAACACCTGTTCATTGCAAGCTATCATGAACAGGTGTTCAATGAGTCGGTGACCAAGGCAGACAATCGAGACCTTCGCTCCGAGCTCGTAGCCGCCGCGACCGCCATGCTCGCGCAGCCTCAAGCGGTGGCTGTTCCCTCACTGCGCTCGATCGCCCGGACCTGCGGGGTGGCCCCCTCTGCCGTGTACTGGCACTTCCCCTCCGAGGCAGACCTGCGCTCTGCGGTGCTCGACGCCGAATACGCCTCGCTGGTCGAAGCGGTCGAAGCGGCCCTTGATGCCGCGGGCGAAGCCGACGACCAGCTGGTCGTTGCCGGCGACGCCTATATCGCCTGGGGCGCGAGCCACCCGGGTGCCTACCAGCTCCTGTTCGAGAGCGGTGACGCAGTGCCGGAGACCAGAGCCACGCACGGGCCCCGGCTGCAGGCGCGCATCGTGGAACTCGCCCGGCTCGTCGACCCGGACGCGCCCTTCGCTGCCGCGCTGCTGTTGTGGTCGGCATGGCACGGCGTGGTCTCCCTGCGACTCCACAAGAAGGAGTGGGACTGGGGAATGACCGCGCAGCAGGCCAACCGCCGACTGATCCAGGCACTGGCGCCCAACGGGACTGGCGAGACTGCCGGACGTGCTGCTCCCTAGGAGAGCATGTGCTGGCCGTAGCTGAGTATGCGGCCTCGGACCGAAACTGGGCCACCATCGTCGAGGTCGTCCGCATCGCCAAGGAGACCGGCGCCACCCCTGCTCAGGTCGCCCTGAGCTGGATCGCTAGTCCTGCGTTTGGGCTGGGCACGCCTGGAGCGCGGGTGTCCTGTGCCATCGAACTTTGAGTGTTTGCCATCGGAACCCGATCAATGGCGAGAGCGTCACTGATCTTTGATCGGCCAGGTCGGACGGTGTCGTCTGATGGGGTCTAGTTCACCCGGAATGGCCTGATATCGCATATCTTGCACGAAAGGGTTCACTAGTCTGCGGGCCTGAGACGATCAACCGGAACTGGAGACTCTCATGTCCAAGATCGCCCTGTTCGGCGCCAACGGCACCATCGGATCCCGCGTTCTGGACGAGGCTCTTCGCCGAGGCCATCAGGTCACAGCCGTCGTACGTGATCCGGCGAAGCTCACCAAGAGCGACCCCGACCTGATCGTGGTCACTGGTGACGTCCTGGACCCCGAGTCCGTCGCCGAGGTGGCCAGGGGACAGGACGCCGTGGTCAGCGCGGTCGGCGGTGGCGACGGGCCCGGCCACATCGCGACCATCAGGCCCGCCGCAGAAGCACTGTTCGCCGGTGTGCGCGCGCTGGATGACGACGCCCCCCGGCTCGTCCTGGTCGGCGGCGCCGGATCCCTGCGCACTCCGGACGGCACGCAAGTCTGGGACGCCGAGAACCTGCCAGCCTCTCTGCTCCAGATCATGCACGCCCACGGCGACGCCCTGGACCTCTGCCGCACCGTCAGTGACGTGATGTGGACGAACATCAGCCCCGCCGCGACGATCGAGCCGGGCGAGCGCACAGGCACCTACCGCACGGCTGCGGACGACCTGATCGTCGCCGAAGACGGCAGCAGCCGCATCTCCGCCGAGGACTACGCAGTCGCCCTGCTCGACGAGATCGAAAAGCCACAGCACATCGGCGAGCGTTTCACCGTCGGCTACTGACCGCAGATCCCCGCCGCTGCTCAAACATCGGTGACACTCGCTCAAAGTTCGATGACACAGGACAGCGGGGGAGAGCCGTGGTGGCGCAGGACGCCGTGTCCCGTCTCGAAGGATCTGGCCTCCGTCTCAAGTGACCTGAATTGATTCGTTGTTGATGAGTTCTGCGAGCGGTGAGGCCAGGCCGCCGGATCCGACCACAGCCCATGCGGGCCCGCTGCCGCACCTCATGCAGTGCGAACAGGGCGACGCGTGGGTGGTGACCGTCGTCGGCGCCTTCGACCTGGACTCAGCCCCCGTACTGTCGGCGGCGCTGGAGACCGGAGCCCGGACCCACTCCAAGGTGGTGGTGGATGCCGCTGGCCTGACCTTCGCGGATTCGAGCGTCCTGAACCTGCTGCTGCACTTCAACCGGACGGCCGTGCTGCGGGTGGCCAGGCCCGCGCCGGCGCTTGCGAGGGTCCTGGAACTGACGGGAGCAGACACCGTCCTGGACGTCCGGCCGACAGTGGAGGACGCAGTCGCCTGGTGAAGGGCGTGCCGGACTGTGGGGGAGACCGTAGTCTGAGGGGGCTCGGGGCCTGTCGTGGAGGTCTGTGATGCCGCGGAGTATCTGGTCGGGTGCGATCAGCTTCGGCCTGGTCACTTATCTGAACCAGGGCCCTCTTACGGATCACTGGGCGACAGAGCCTGTTGGTTGCGGCCGAACGTCACCTGCGACGATTCGGCTGTGAGCTATGACCTTGCTGTGTGGGACGGTGAACGTCCGCTCGACAATCATCAAGCGGGCTCGGTTTACGACGAGCTTTATGCGCGCTACCTGGAGTCGGATGATGTTGTCGTGCCGCCGGCGCCGCGCATCGTGGCCTTTGTCGAGGCGCTCGTCGGGCGGTACCCGGACGACGCCGACGGCAGGGTCGTAAGGGCGTCGCCACCAGTGATCGATGAGGCTTCGGGGCCGATCGTGTACCTGCTCATGTCCTACAGCAAGGCTGAGGAGGTCTCCGAGTGCGCTGCTTCGCTGGCGCGCGAGCACGGGCTCGTCTGCTTTGATCCGCAGGGGGAGTGCCTGCTGCCGTGAGCTGCCGATGCCCCAACGAACGGATCAGAGGCTGGTAGGGCGCCCTACTTGGTCGCATGTCATCGTTCGTTCCGCAGAGCGGGCAGGCCGAGGTTCACCAGTCCGCCGGGGGATGCAGTATCTATCTGGATGATCTTGGACTCGGCGCTGGCCAGGCTTACGCGGAGCCCTTCAGTCTCGCCGGGCCAGCCCTCCCTTTGTGCCTCGGCGATGCGCTCAACGAGGTTGTCCCTGATATCCACCAGCCGACCGCCCGTCTCCACAAGATCGGGATCCGGGCACGGCAGGACCGCTCCACCGCACTGTTCACCCTCGCCGCCGAACTGCCCGCCGCCATCCTCGCCCGGGTACTCGGCGTCCACATCCAAGTCGCCGTCCAATGGCAGAAGGCATCAGCCGGCGACTGGGCCTCTTACGCCGCCGATGTCAGCCGCCTTGTGCCGGAGAACCAATGAAGCTACCCATCACCATCCACCAAGCACGGCTCGGATCCACGGAGTTCAAGGTCATCCGACCCGCCCGGCCCCTGGTCCATGCAGTGCTCATCGACCACGATCGGCACCTGGACACCTACCTCGATCAGGATGCCGCCCACCGAATCGGTGGGCTATGGAAGCTCGCTGCCTCTTCACCGCGCTCGCTGGTCCACCTGCCGATGCGGGGGAACCGTGGCCCCTCCCGCGAGCTGGCAGGAGACGCCACACGGCAGCTTGATCTCGTGCTGCTGCACCACTCGCTCCAGTTCGCACCCTCACGCTGGAAGGAAATACGAGGACGGCTCGGCCCAGGGCGTCCGCAGACCGTGACGCTGCCCAGCCCAGGACACAACACCGACGAAGCCGTGATTGATCACGAGCCACGGCACTACCAGGAGAACCGGGATCTGTTCCACCAGCATCTCCACGCCGAGACCCTGTTCATGACCGGCAGCGCGAAGGTGTTCAGGGACACCGCCCGGTACTTCTTTGACGTCGCCCGAAACGGCCCCGGATACGTCCCCGTCCATCCGAGCTACCCGCACTTCTGCACCGAGCTCCACTCCAACGACGGCATTCTCGGCGACGCGCGCGAGATCCACATCGAGTACTGCGACCAGTGGGACTCATGACCCTGACCGACAGGACCCCGCCGACCGTGACGTTCAACGATCACCTCCAGCATCTCGTCGAGAGGGCCCTCGCATCCATCCCGGCCGCCGACGCCGGCGACATCTACGCTGTCTCATTCCTCGTCGACAACGAGGACGACGACCCCCGTCAGCCGACCTTGACGATCGGCTACAACACTGAAACTCAGGCCCGACGCAGCATCCAGGACGCCTCTGACCAGGCAGAAGCCCGCTGGAACTACGCTTTCTGGATCCAGAACGAGCTGACTGTGGTCGGCGGCCTGACCAGCGACCCCGCCGGGGTCACAGCTCGCCAGGAGTGGATCACCGAACTCGGACTTTGGTACGACGAGCCGACCGACCTCGCCGACTGGGATTCAGTCATCGGGCCACTTGCCGCGCAGATCGAGGCCCGCTTCAACCAGACCTGTTGCCAGCTCGCCCGAACCCTCCATACGACCGGCGTCATCGAAAGATCTGTCGGCCGAACCGTGCCGGTGATCGTCCACGAGCTGGAGTACTACGAGGCGATCGCCCGGCAGACCGGGGCCGCCAACCCGCCCGGCCTCGCCGACGAGTTCACCTCGTGGGTCCGCAATGGCTGAGGCATTCGGACAGTTCCGATACCCGACTCCACCATTAGGCACCAGCGACTCCGGCTTCCGCGCCGAAGTCGAAGCCGAACATTCCATGCAGCGCGGCGATCACCTCCTCGCCCTCACCACCGACCACCAGCACGACCTGAGCTGCCCCGCCGCCCACGAGGCAGCCGCCCGGCTCGCCGACTTCCACCACCGCACCGGCTTCACCGGCTCCGTCGTCACCGCCCCGGCCCGCCTGCGCCGCGTCCTGGCCCGCCACGACCCCGAGGTCTACCCCGGCACCTACGTCACCTGCGTCTTCAACCCGGACAAGGCACTGTGCCGACCCCGCTCCGCCCCCGGAGGCCGAGCAGGTCCAGTCCCGCACGACTGCCAACCGCTGGAATGCCGCAACGTCGCGCTGACCGCCGACAACACCACCACCCTCGCCGCCGAGGCCGACCGCATCGATCACCGACTCCGCGCCCGCCCCGTCCTCCCACCGCTGCTGCACGCTGGCCTGGCCCGGCGCCGCGACGCGATCCACGCCTTTCTCACCGCCAACGGGACCGCCCAGTGACCGCCCACCGCCGCCCACTGCCGAGCCGCACCGACGTCCACGCCGCCATCGACAGCCTGACCTCCCAGACCGGCCGACGCCCAAGCGTGCTGTCCTTCGCCACCCGCCTCGGCCTCGCCAACACCACCTTCCGCCGCAACTACCCAGACATCTGTGCCGAGCTCGCCGCCGTCGCGCGCACGCCAAGCGGCACGACCGCAGCCGACGCCTACAGCAAAGTCCAGGCCAACAACGCCCGGCTGCGACGGGACAACCGCGACCTCGCCGAACAGCTCGAACTCGCCATCGCCGCCATCCAAAGCCCGAGCATCGACAACGGCCTCCTGCGCGCCGCCCTTCATGATGCCCGCGCTGTCACCCCGCCCCCGATGACCGACTCCGTCGCCACCAATCAGGTGCGCCAGCGAGCTGTCACCCAGCGAGTGCCGGATCAGTCCCACCAGAAATCCCAGCGGTGGGCGCCAGTAATCCGCTCGGCATACGCGGCCAGTGTGTACGGTCTGCTGCCCTGCCAGATGTTGTCAGGGCAGAACGCAAAGTGCTCGGCTGCAACCAGCAGAGCCTCATGCTCGCTCACCGGTGGCGCGGCGATGCTGAGGTGCAGCGTGGAAAACCCGAGCGCGACGACACGGGCTCCGAATCGGTGTTCCCAATCCCGGACGACCGCAGAGAATTTCGCGGTGTCGTTTTCGTAGTTGCAGGGGCCAGCCCAGCCCACGGCTGTCAGCGCTTCGGCACCGGACGGAGCGGCAACCAGTCCAAGACGTGTCCGCGGGCAGTCGGTGAGGAACGCCTCCGCGAACTCTGAGGCCAGTTGCTCAGGGTTCGTTACCGTCTCCCGGCTGGCCGCAAGGCCGGGCCATACCTGTCCGAAGGGGGCCGTAACAGCGAGGCGCCGTTTGACGTCGAGCATGTCGTCGTCTTCATCGACGGCCGTGTAGGTCGCCCACCAATGTGCGAGAAGGCCGAAAGGATCATGGCTTGCCGGGGAGGACATCTGCTCAGGGAAGACCTCCCCGGACCCCCAAGGGCGGAACTCGCCATCGTTCGGGTCCAGCGCGTCGAGGAGCAGCGGCCACAAGCCGGAACGTGCGTGTTCGGTGTGCATCCGCGTCCACAGCTCTGGCGCGGCTGGCCCGTCACTGAGCCACAAGGGCTGTCGATCTCCGTCGCCTTCATCGGATGTGACCATCCGACCGGGCGGGAGCAGGCCATCAAGGCTCGATCGGGATTCAGGGTGCATGGGCCGGATGCTAGTGCTGCGACCAGGGGGTATCACTGAGAGGGTCCGAGCGCTCGATCCGGGTACTCCTGGAATACCTCCCAGCCTGACGTATGCCCAGGGGCTATCAGGTCCCCATTCGCACAGTCGAGCACTTTGCACCGCAGAGCCTCGGCAAGACGGAAGACGTCCGTCAGCACGTCGCCGCCGGAGCCCCGGATGTGGAGCATGATCGAGTCCACCGGATCTTCCGAGCCGATGTTGAGTTCGACGGACCAGGTCTGGCCGGAAAGCTTGCCCCAGGCTGGGTCCGAGAGGTCAGCTTCGGGGCAAGCCTGAGTGACAGCTGCGCATACGTCGTCGCGCCGGCCGAGCGGGTCCGGGGTGTAGTCCGTGGGGATCTCGTGCACAGAGGTGACGTCGGCGGGTAGACGCATGAGAAGGACGTCCCGGCTCATAGTGACCTTCCGGGTAGGACGGGTGCGGGGCGGGGTGGGTCAGATCAGGCTGAGCTATTCTCCCGATGGGTGTGGCAGGAGCGCGTCCTGCAGGCGGTGGATGCCCGCACGCCTGGGCCCGCCATCCGACTCGGCCCATGGATCCATCAGCTCGGACGGCTCGGTCAGGACGCGGTCGAGGGCCTGAAGGGCGAGATCGCGCAGGCCAGTGAGATCGGGAAGCGGCTCTTCCGGCCCATATACGGGATCGGTCGGCTCACCTCCGGGACACTGCGGGGCGACGAGCGCGGCCGCGGCAATGGCTTCCTCACATTCGGGTGCTTCGAGGTAAGCCGCGGTGTCGATCACGCGGGTGAGAGCACTGCGGACGATGCCCTTACGTTCGCCTGCGGCGGCCTCATCAAGATTGCCACCAAAGTCGGCTGCGGTGTCGTTGTCGAAGGGGTCGACGTCCCAAGTACCCATGCTCTTACCCGAGTTCGAACGCTGAAAGGCGCTGGTGCACCACATGAGGGCTGCGTCCCAGGGGGCCATCGGGGACGGGCACAACGCGAACGGTGCAGTTGCCAGAGGCGCTGACCCGTCCCACAGCCCAGTGGAGTCCATCGGAATCGGTGGCGAACCGCACCACGTCGCCCTCAGCCACTCCGTCCTGGAGGAAAGGGACGTTCCGCGCCCTGGCAGTGTCCTCACTGAGTTTCGTCCCCCATAGGGGGTCTTCGAACTTAACCGTGCCCGGTGGACACGGTCCGCTGTCAGGGTCTTGACGGGTGCAGAACGCCCGTGACGCTCCGTGATTCTTCGAGTTGCGACGCTTTTGAAGGATCACGTGAAGGGCCACGGGCTTGTCCAACGCTACGACGCGGCTGTTCGGCTTGGTCGGGGTGGAGGTGGTCGGCGTCGAGGTCGGCGCCGACGACATTCCGATGCTGGCCCTGGTCACCTGCGATGAGCAGGCCCGATGCTGTCCCGACTGTGGGGTGCGGTCCGGGTTGCCGCACTCCTGGGTACGCACTCGTCCGCGCGACCTGCCCGTGGCCGGGCGGCGAACCGGTCTGACCTGGACCAAGCGCCGATGGCGGTGCGTCCACGAGCAGTGCCGGCGCAAGACGTTCACCGAGGCGCTGCCGTCGATCCCGCCGCGGTCGCGGTTGACGTCGCGGCTGCGTACCTCGGTCGGGGAAGCGGTCGCCGACCGCGGACGGACGGTGGTGGGGTTCAGCCGAGATACGCGTCAAGGGGGCAATGAGTAGATCCTGATGCGGCTTTACGCGTGGTCAGCACAGTGACGCCGCAGTAAATGCGTACATCTCGCCCTGGAAGCCGGAACGGTCCGCCGCAGGTCGCGACGATCACGGCCAGGGCTCCGTCGCAGTAAATCCGGTATCTACTGCGGCAGTTGGGAATGCGTCTCCGTGACCGCACAACTGTCCGAATGCGGGTCTGGTGTGCGGGCTTGAGGGGAGGAGACTGTCAGTGCCCGACGCCGACCAGGCCTGGCACCAGCATGCTTACCTGGGTCATGCCCCCAGGTCCTCCGTCACGGGCAGGCACTCGGCGAGCAGGTCGACGACGTCGCGCCAGGCTCGCTGCGCGTGCTGTGGGTGGTAGCCGATGCCGGGGACCACGGGGTGGTCGACCGGCGGGTGGTGGAAGGCGTGCAAGGCGCCGCCGTAGACCGCGAGGCGCCAGTCGACGCCCGCGGCCTGCATCTCAGCGGTGAACGCGTTTCGTTGCGCGGGCGGCATGATCGGGTCTTCCGACCCGACCCCGGCCCACACCGGGCAGCGAATGCGCGCCGCCTCGCCCGGTCGGCCCGTGGTCAGTGCGTTGACTGTCCCGATCGCGCGCAGGTTGACGCCGTCGCGCCCGAGTTCCAGCCCGACGGCGCCCCCGGTGCCGTAGCCGACGGTGGCGATCCGGTCGGGGTCGGTCCGGGGCTCGGTGCGCAACACGTCGAGCGCCGCATGGCCGATGCCCCGCATCCGGTCGGGATCAGAGAGCAGTGGCATGCAACGGGCCAGCATCTCCTCGGGGTCGCCCAAATAGCGCCCGCCGTGAAGGTCGAAGGCCAGCGCTATATATCCCAGTTCGGCGAGAGCATCGGCCCGGCGGCGCTCGACGTCGCTGAGCCCCATGCCCTCTGGTCCGAGCAGCACCGCGGGCCGGCGGTCGACACCGGCCGGGAGCGCGAGGTGCCCGATCATCGTCAAACCGTCGGCCGGGTACTCGACCGTACGCGTCGTAATCTTCGTCATGAGACTGGACTGTAGTGATCGTCGAGCCCGGTCCGGCTGGTGTTCTGCCGCTGGCAGAGCAGCGCGGGAGTCCCTCTGAAATTCGGCGAGGGCCCCGGCGCTCAGGGCTTCAAGATCATCTCGTTGCCCCTTTGGCGCGTATCTCGGTCACACCCCGTGTGTCCCGTAAGTTCACGGGAATTGAAGGTTCCTCGGCGGGAACCCGAGGGTCCCGTGCCCGGATTTCGTGTGCAGCCCCTTGGGTTTGCTGTGAACCCGTGCGTGTGACCTCGCTGATATGGGGGGTGCGTGTCGTCGGACTCGGTTCACGCTTCGTCGCGGTGGGTGAGGTGGCCGTCGGTGAGTCGCCAGTAGTGCTGGTGGGGGGTCAGGTGCCAGGTTTCGTCGGCAGCGGTCGCCTGCGTGATCCATTCGTGGAGTTGTGGGAGGGCTTGCGCTCGTAGAACAGCGCGGGTGGCAGCACGTTCAGTGGCATCGACTGGGTGGACGTCGATTCGGAAGCCGAGCATGTCGGGGTGGGTGCCGCTGCCGTAGTTGTGGGGGTGCGGAGCGATCCATGCTGCTCCCAGGACGATGGTCCCGCTGTCAGGTCCGGTGAGGAACCGCAGGTCCGTGACGCTGGTCATGTAGGGACCGAGACACTCGTTGATGTCGGTGGTGGTCAGTGGCCAGGTGCGGTGCCGGGGCAGTCTTCGATTTCTTGCGGACATGGCAAGGAGAATGACAGAAGGTCATCCGCAGCTCCCCGTTGGCGAAATCCTGCCGTCAACCCCGGCCTCGTGTTGGTGGCAGACACTGCTCTCCCAGCGGGTCCCGGTGGCCGCCGAAGGCGATCCTGTCCGCGGCAATGGTTTTCCTGTCCGCCGGATCGTTCGGGAAGGCTCAGCCGCCGGTCAACTCCGAATCGTGCGACCCAAGGCCGTCCGCGGGTCCCGCTCAGGAAGGTCCAGGGGCATCAGCAGTGAAGGGCGGGTTCCGGCTTCGCTCCCTTCACCAGCGACTTCACCAGCGTGAACAGCTCGCCGGTCTGGGGGGCGTGCTCCAGTCGGGTGTCGACCGGCGCGACGGCCACACGGTACGCCGCGAGCTGCGCTGGACTGGCTTGCCCCACGACCAGCCCTCCCGCGCAGAGTTGGGTGAGCTCGTCCGCATCCTCTGCCTGCAGTTCCGACATCGTGTCTTCGAAGGCGGCGGCCGCGGCCTGGGTGAGCGCCTGGCGTTGTTCGGGACTCAGGCGCTTCAGCGCGGTGTCACTGATGAAGGGGACGACCATGCGGGGCCACAGCACCTGATTCCCTGTGAGGTACTTCTTGGAGGACACGTAGCCCTCGTGGTTGAAGGAGGCGATCGAGGACTCGATGCCGTCCATATCGCTGACCGACCCGGACAGCGGCACCCAGCGGGTGCGTGCGCCCAGAGCGTGGAAGGTGTCGTCTGCCAGCTTCGACTGTGCCACGCCGACGAGCCGCCCGTGCAGACCGGTGGGGGTCGGGGCCGAGCGACTCGCGGTGAACAGGTAGCGAAACTGGCCCGGGAGCAGGCCGAGGCCAGTGATACCGGGGACGCTCAGTGCGGTGCCCAGCCGCTTGTAGAGGGGGCTCTTGAACAGCCGTTCCTGGGCTGCGTAACTGGTGATCAGCTCTGGCGCGCTGAGCATCCGCACCGGGCCGGAGAAGGCCCGCGTGCCTGCCACCCCCAGATCCGCTTTGCCCGCCTGGACGTCCGCGATCGTGCCGTCCTCGTAGGCGAGCTGGCCCATCCGCCACTCGAGCTTGGCGTCGATCTGCAGGGATCCCCCGGTCGCCTCGCCGACCCGTTGGATGAACCTCTCCATCGAAGACGTGGTGCCGTAGGGCACGGCCATCGTCAGATGGACCACCTTTGGGGACGCCCCCGCCGAGGCGGATGTGGACTGCTGCGCCTTCGGTGCGCCCGACGTGCAAGCGGCGAGCGCCAGCAGTGGCGCGAGCAGCAGCGCCGAGACTCCCAGGACCCTTCTCACCTTGACACCTCCTTGCGCCCTCGGGCGCTCCCTCGTTCACAGTGCAGTCACCGCGTCCGGCGCAGGCTCGCCCGTACGCGCCGTGCCGGGCACTCCGACAGTCCCCGCAGCGCCAAGTCGTGCAGTAGGCGCGTGGACACCTCGTTCAGCAGCTGCGCGTCGTCCGCTGCCACCAGGATCTGCACTCACCGGAATTTGAGGGTCCGGAGCATGCTTTCGAACCGTGTGACGGCGGCCGAAGGATCCTGGACCTGAGTGAGATCCATCGAGGTCCATGCCACCAGTGGCCTGCTGGGAGCGTCGATGACGACCACTCGTAGCTCGTAGTCGGGCTGGAGGCCGAAGCAGTCCTTGTCGGGATCCGCTTCGGCCGTCGGACAGCCGAGTGATCCGTCCATCGGTTCATTGGTGGTGCCGGTCAGCAGTGTGGCGGCGCGACCACCGACGGTCGTGGCCTTCTCGTCCTGCCAGTTCGCGTGATATCCGGCCTGCTCATGAAGGAATGCCACGTAACCCTTGTAGGTGGCGGGCGGCTTTTCGGGGCTGCCACTGCCCCCTGGCCGGTACACGACCGCGGGCAGTAGGAATCGGACCTTGTTGCTCGACTTCACCCACGTCAGGAAGGTGCTTGTGTCCGATACCGGCAGCGTTCCCAGTGAGGTGGGGACGGTGATCGTGAGCGGCGTCGCGAAGGACCGGCTGGTGTAGGTGCGCGATGCTGCTGTCGAATGTGAGGGCTTAGCGGCTCGTCCTGCGCCGCCACCGCAGGCCGCCACAGCGAGCAGGGCGCATGCGCCCACAGTGGAAACCACTATTTGACGAGCGCGCGTACGCCTCATCCGGCCACCCCCAAGGTCGTGCAGTACAACTTTGGGGTCGCTGCATCGGCCGCGGCAAGAGCGAAGACGGGTAAACCGATCGTCACGGTTTCGGTGCTGCACGGGTTATCACCCAAACGTCGTGTCCCAGATACGCATGGACGGCCGGCGGCACGCAACATGCGGTGGCAGTAGCCCTCCGGCCGGTCGGCCCCGCCCCTGAAACGACGCCGGAACGTGCAGCAACGGCTGATCCGGCCCGTCCGCCGCGTTGCCGAACCTGTGCGCGAGCACACGACGGAGACGGCGACTTGGATTCCACGGGCGCGAGCGCGAAAGACTGCGGCAACAGACACCTCACCGTGCCAACGCGTCAAGCTGCGGTGGGTACTTGGGCAGGAAAGCCCTGGTCCTCGTCGAACAAGGTGTGTTTCCGCAGGCAGTGGAAGAGCTGACCGATCATCTTGTTGAAGAGGTTGCGCTGAGCGGCGGCGTGCCAGTCTCCGACTTCGCGACGGCGGTCGTGGTGCGCCTTGGCCCCAGGCGATGGTTTGAGTGCGGCGAACGCCCAGAGGTAGCCGGCATGGTTGAGGCGGTCATTCTTCACCCAGCGTCTGGTGAGGCTGGACTTCTTGCCGGAGGCCCTGGTGATGGGTGAGGCGCCGGCGTAGGCCTTCAGGCCGCGGGCGGTGGCGAACCGCTGGTGATCGTCCCCGATCTCAGCGAGGATCCGGGCGCCCAGTTGGGTTCCTAGCCCGGGGAAGCTCAGGATGATCTCGGGGTCCGGATGCTGAGGGAAAGCCTGGTCCACCGCCTCGGCGAGCTCATCAGCGGCGGTGCAAGCGGCGTCGAGCTGGCGAAGGAGCGCGAGCAGCTGCTTGCCGAGCGCTTCTTCGCCAGCGGCGGCTGATGGGCGTAGTCGCCCCGCAGGACGCTGCGGATGCGCTCGGCCTCGGTGTCGATCCGACGCTGACGCCCGGCTCGCTTGAGCGCCGAGCGCAACTGCGCGAACGACAGCCTGGCCGCCTGGGCCGGGGTCGGCGCGAGTTCCAGCAGGATGCGGGCCTCGGAGCGGCAAAGGCCGTTCTGCCAGTGCAGATAGGCGTCGAGTGCGGCGGGGAAGTACTCACGCAGGAGCGAACGGAGCTGGTTGGACATCTGCTGGCGGTTCCAGACGGCGTCCTGCTGGGCTCGGGCGAGGACCGCGATCGCGTGGGCCAGGTCGCTGTCCTGGGGCAGCGGCCGGTGCGCGTGCATGTCGGTGCGCAGAATGTTCGCCAGGACGAGTGCGTCGCCGGGGTTGGACTTCTTGGGGGTCACGGAATGGCGGTCGCGGTAGCGGGCGGCGGCCAGCGGGTTGATCGCGAATATCTGCCGCTTGCCGGTTCGCAGTACCGCGACCAGCAGGCCGCGAGAGGTCTCGATGGCGACCGGGATCGGATTTTCCTCCGTGTCGCCGTGCTCGGCAAGCAGGTCCAGCAGGAGCCTGTAGCCGGCCGCGTCGTGGTCAGCATCGGCGCCCTGAGGATGCTCCGCAGCACCAGGGTGATCTTCGAGTGTCAACGAACGCGAATGTTCCCGACTTCTTGCAAAATATCCTCATGCAGCCGCTGCCGGTTCCCTGCCCCGCCCATCTCATCCCAGACGCTTCCGGCACCGATGCTTTCCACAAGGCATACAGGCAGGCCATGGCGCACCAAGCCGTGTTCGTCGCCATCGAATCCGACGGTCCGCACTGGACCGTGAAGGCGGACACGCTCACCGCCGGCCCCGGACACTCCGTCGACGACGCCGTGAACGAAGCTGTCCGGGCCGCGATCATACGGATGGTTCACAACCGCGAGGTCGATGCGGACGCCTACACAGGGCCGATCTACTTCATGATGCACAGCGTGTCGAGCGAAGAGCGGGCCCGCGAACTCGCGGCCGCACTCCACGCCGCACTGCACGGAGACCTCGAACCTCTAAACCGCGCCGTGCCTCCCACTTCCTGACCGGAACGCGAGAGGCCACAAACACAAACCGCGAACCCACGAACGAGGAGCACAGCTCAACGGCTGATTCCCGCAATCAGCCGAGCGCCTGGCACGCCGACCTGCATCGTGTCCGGGATCAGAAACACGCACTACTGTAAAGGGTGTTGCAGAAGGCCGTGTTTTTTGCAGGCCAGAGGGCGATCATGGCTGTTCTGATCACGTGGCCAGGGCGAGGTTGTGCATGTGGGCGACAGCTTGGACTGCGTGGTGGAGGCCGTCGCCGTGCTGTCGGCAATCGCGGAGGATCTTGTAGTTCTTCAGCCGGCCGATCGCATGCTCGACCCGCGTACGGACCCGGCGATGCTCCGCGTTGTCGGCTTCCTCGCCGGCGGATGGTGCGGGTGTGGGATCTGGCCACCAAAACCATGCTCAGTGAGTTCGTGACCGGCCACAGGAGCATTGACAGGTTGGCGTGCGGGGTGGTGGACGGCACCCCGCACGCCATGACCAGTGCCTCTCTCGACGACGCGGTGCGGGTGTGGAAGCTACCTACAGGCGAGCCTGCGGGGCGGCCTTCCGCCGCCGTCCCGCGCGTACTCCCCGCTGAACAGCAAGACAACAACCAGCATTTACACGTACAGGTGACGTTGCTCCTACGAGCTGTGCCCCATTGAGACACCCAACTCAGCCTAAGAGGTCCTAACAGAAGTCGTTGATCATGTGACTTTCGGCTTGGATGGTCGTTGGTCTGGTCGTGGGGAAACATCAGTCGCGTCCATGGA
>NZ_JBSHAF010000056.1:0-11660 GCF_053611365.1 Streptomyces sp. NPDC054813
GGGGGGGCGGGCCACACCCCCCCGCACCTACTTTTTCTTGTTTTGTTTGGGGGGGGGGGCCCCCCCCCCCCCCCCCCCCCGACGCACCATCAGCCCACTACACTCCGGACGATGCCTCTGACCAGGCCAGATAGCGAAACGCTGCTGGAGTACTAGCACGGCAGCCCCGCGCCACAATCGGCCGGGGCTGCCGCACATGTGCGAGCCCTAACACCTCGAATCATTCGACTGCACGAGCAGTCGGCCTGCTCATCTGCAGCCAGGGCGCGCTATCTCCGGCTGTAGGAGCAGGTCTTGTACTTGACGCCGTTCTTCCAATAGGTCGTGCAGACCTTGACGTTCGTCTTGCCCCACCTGTTGCCCGAGGAGTGCCGATTCGGCTTGGGCCGCGGGTAGGTCGGCGGCGGATACGTCGGCGGATACGTCGCCGGTGGGTTGGTCGGTGGGGTGGTCGGCGGAGTCGTCGGCGGAGTCGTCGGCGGCCAGTCCGTCGGAGGGGTCTTCGGCGGGGTGGTCGGCGGAGTCGTCGGCGGCCAGTCCGTCGGAGGGGTCTTCGGCGGGGTGGTCGGCGGAGTCGTCGGCGTCGGGTCCTGCTTGCTACCCGGCACCCAGTCGGGGGGCTTCGGGACCGAGCCCGTGCCACCGTAGCCGGGCCCGGTCGAGTCACCTGGCGTTCCGCCGTACATGCCACCCCAGAGTGTCTGCGAGTGCGGGGCGGGCGGAGGATCCTTCTGCCGAGCGGCAGTGGGCGGAGCCTGTTGGTGCCCCGCAGCCTGGACAGCTGGCGTCACCACGAGAAGGCTACCCGCAAGCAAGGCCGGACTGCTAAGAGCGATGAGTCGTCTCCTAGTCGGAGAAACGTGATGTTTTGCGGCCACGACGTATCACCTCGAAAGAACTAGTGGACGGTATTTCCCCTTTACTCCGCTTTAGTCGACGCAGCGTCACAAGTCAAACGGAGCGTCGACGATCTGAGGGTCACTCAGTTATTACATCTGTGCTACTTCTCGCACTTCTGGTACTTTTCGCACCTGTGCGAGTCAAAGTGCACGGCGCTTTAGACGTAACACCGGAGTGTCGCACTTCGCGCACCTGTACGAGCCGTAAGCTGCGGCGCTATGGACGTATCCATGGACCGCCGCTCGTGGTACATGCCGAAGGAGTCCGCTAACGCGCTCGCCACGGCCCTCGAGGAACTGCATTTCGCCACCCGGCAGCCGAAGCACGCCATCATGGCCGCTCTGATTGCCGTGGCCCTCGAGCACCTACACGACGTAGAACAGCGGATCCGGCGCTCGTAGGCGAGCCGAGGCCCGTCCCTGGCACACAGGAGGACGACTCGGCCCTGCCTTGCTAGTCGAGGATGCAGCGTTCGCATGCCATAGCCATTCGAGCTTGGATTCGGCGATCATGTAGGTGCGGCACGAGTCGTGTCATCGCAGGCCGAGGCCTGGTCCGTCGACGATCTGGGATGCGGCGGCTGGCTCCCCCGCAACTGGAACAGCGTGCTCGGGTCGGGGAGTGCGGGTATATGCGGGTCCGGTAGCCGGTCATCCGCAGCGATCCGGCCGGTGCCGAGGTGAGGCGGGCGGGGTCGATGCCGAGGAATGCGAGAGCTTGCAGGTCAGGCCGCATACTACTCCCGCGTGTCGCTCCCCTTTGCGGTGCCAGTGGCCAGCCTACCGCCTAGAATCGAACATGCGAACGCCCTGCCGCCGGACCTGCGACGCCTCCGCACCCTGGAGACCTGGCTCGAGTCTCAGATGTCGCCAACGCTCCAGTTGGTATGGGCTCACGTCGTAACCACGTTTGGCTAACGCGTTGATGATCTCCGTGTCGGCGCGGCTGACAAACCCTCGCGGCATGGCCCGAGAATGGAACCCCGCGAAGGTTATCTGACACGCCTATCCCTCCACTCTTCAATGGACATGCGTCCGGCATCGGGCTGGCCAACGTTCGAAGGGCGCTGTATGCCTGACTGCTGGTCACACGGAGAGCGCGAAGAAACTGCGCCGGAAAGTCCCTGCTCGCGGGGCGGCGGGAAGCCACGCCGAGGGCGCGCAGTGTCGCGGCGTTCTCCGCACGACATCCAGAAGCCACCAGCTCGCGCCGCGATCCAGGACGCTGTGGGAGAGCGCAATCGATGAGGTAGTCCGGACAGCAGCGAAGGGTGTTGTAGCGGCGCCGGGCTACTAGTAGGGTCGGGGACTGGCGCGGTGGCTGATGCTCCGTTTCCAGTCCCCGCCGCTTCAAACCGTGCATGCAGTTCTCCCGCACACGGCTTTCCGACATCGTTCACCGGCTGGCATGCGCCGTTGCCCTGTGCACGTTTCCGGCAAGGCGGTAGACACCGAGCCGGGTGATCCACCCATAAGTAAATCGGGTGGTCCAGTTCCTGCCCGCAAGTCTGTGTTTCGCGCTGGCGAAGATCGCCAGCCGTTCGTGGACATAGCCGTCGACCACGTTGAACTTCCGTCCGGAGTTCCCGTTACGGAAGTACGCCGCCCAGCCCCGCAGGACCGGGTTGAGATCGGCGACCACGGCGGATACCGGCCGCTCAGTCTTCGAACGAGCGGTCGCCGCACGGACTTTGTCCCGCAGTACCCGCATCGCCCTGGCCGAGGGCCAGCGTTGCAAGTAGTACCTGCCCCGCCATTTCCACGATTCCATCTTCCGGTGGTGGAAGCCGAGAAAGTCGAAGCCCTGCCCACCTCGGGTGAGGCGGACGATGCCGGTCTTCTCGGGATGCAATCGCATCCCGAGCTGCTCCAGCACTCGTGCCGCCAATTCACGGGCCTGTTCGGCCCGTTGCTCCGTCGGCGACAGGACTACGAAATCATCGCAGTATCTCACCAGCACCCCCAGTCGGCATCCTTCGTTCTGCCACGCCTCGTCGAGAACGTGCAGCGCGATATTTGCCAGCAATGGGGAAATCGGTGAGCCCTGAGGGGTTCCTGCCCCGGTAGGCGAGGTCACCCCGCCCTCCAGGATTCCCATCCGTAGCCAGGCCCGGATCAGCTTCAGCATCGGCCGGTCCACCACACGCCGTGCCACTTGAGCCATCAGCGCCTCATGGTCGATCGTGCCGAAGCAGTCGCGGATTTCGGCCTCGAGCACCCACTCCCGCCGCTGGTTCGCGGCGACGCGCACGGCTTCGCATGCGTCGATCGCGGACCGCTTCGGCCGGAATCCGTAGCTCGCCTCGGTGAACTGGGCCTCGAATACTGGTTCAAGGACCAGTTTCGCAGCCGCCATCACCACACGGTCCGCCACAGTGGGGATCGATAGCGGCCGGAACTCCCCCGGCCGCCCGGGTTTGGGAATCTGGACTCGTCGCAGTACTGCCGGACGATACGTATGCGCCCGCAGTCTCTGCGAAAGGTCCTGGAGGAATGCATCCACTCCCGGGGTCTCCATCGCGTCGACGGTCATGCCGTCCACGCCGGGGGCACCCCGGTTTGCGCACACACCGGCCCACGCCCGCCGAAGGACGTCCATGCGGTGGACATGGCCATACAGGGCGTGAAACCGGCGTTCGGGTTCTAGCTTGGCACAGCGGTAAAGCGTCCGTTGCAGAGCTCGGACCTTGTCCAGAGGACGGCGGCCCGGTCCTGCGACGCATTCCTCCCGGCGGATGGAACTAGCCGAAACGGCACTCATCCGGGTCCCTCCCTGTTTTCGAATCGCATCGATGAAGCAGGGGCCCTTCGCTCCCAGCGGGTTGTGTTGTCCCGCCGATCGTCACTACTACGACCCCCTCCGACTGCCTCTCGGCAACCCGCCATTTCCCGGTTCTTCCGGTTATAGGAAGGCCACGCTTCCCGGGCCGCAATACCGGGGCCGAGGAGGCTCTCTCCAGTTCCCAGGACAACCTTCCGACCATTCCACGCCCCTTACGCCGGGAGGTTCCTCGACGACCGCTCCAGGTCCGAGATCGTCTTCCGTGGCCTTCGCCAATCAAGCACAGGCTCGGCTCCTCCTTGGCCCGCCCGCGGGCGGGGGTTAAATGACGACGCTGCAGGCTTCACTTCATGTTGCGGACTGGTCGGTTGCACGCCCCCGAGAGGCGCTTGTCACTCCACTTCGACGCCACCATTTCGAGCGACGCCGGGAGTCAGCTACCGGGGACCCTGGCGTCTCCCCGGACCGGACTTGCACCGGCTGGCTACCCTGAACTTAACGTCCGGTTACATCGTTCACACCCCTTCTGAACTGGGAAGATGCCCGGACTGCTGGACGTACGCTTGACTCTGTCGGGGATCTTGGAGTTTCGCGGTGCGGCAGCATGGTCAAGGGGCATGCTCGGGTAGTTCCGTTGACCGATGCAGCTGTCGAGGTGCCCGTTGTCCCTCCGCCCGCGTTCCGGTGAGCAAGTCCCGCCTCTGACTGCGCAGGTCGCGCGGGCGAGCAACCCGGGCGGCACGACGGCGATATGGGTGCGCGACCGGCTGGATGGGCTGTGGTGCGACAAGGACTTCGCCGACTGGTACCCGCGGGACGGGCGTCCAGGTCTCTCGCCTGCTCAACTGGCCACCGTCTGTGTGCTGCAGTTCCTGCTCGGTCTGTCGGACCGGCAGGCGGCCGAGGCGGTCCGCTGCCGCATCGATTTCAACTACGCGATGGCCATGGAGCTGGACGACCCTGGCTTCCATCACAGTGTGCTGGCCGACTTCCGCGAGCGCCTCGCCCAGGACGACCGCGCCGACCGTCTGCTCGACCTCGCGCTGGCCCGCCTGAAGGAGGCCGGCCTGGTGCGCGAGCGCACCACGCAGCGCACCGACTCCACCCATGTCCTGGCCGCGGTGCGTGACCTGACCCGCCTGGAGCTGGTCACCGAGGCGGTACGCGCCGCACTGGAAGAAGTCGCCGGTACCTTCCCTCACCTGCTGGACGACTTGGTCGATGAGGACTGGGGGCGCCGCTACGGCCGAGCGGTCCGCCTGGGCAAGAACCCCACCAACCCCAAGACCAGGATCCTCGCCACCGGAAACGACGCCGTCCGGCTCCTGGAACACCTCTACCGGCACGGAGCAGACCGGACATCCGGCCCTCGTATCCAGGCCCTGCGCCAGATCATGGTGCAGAACTACCACCGTGACGCCGCAGGACACCTGCGCTGGCGCACCGCCGAGACGGAAGGCGGGCCCGGGCTGCCGCCCTCGTCCCGGGCGATCGTCTCTCCCTACGACACCTCGGCCCGCTACGCACGGCACGGACACATCATCAGCTGGAAGGGGTTCTCCGCTCACCTGACCGAGACCTGTGCCCCCAACGGCCCCAACGTGATCACAGACGTGGCCACCACCGCGGCCACCACCCACGACAGCCAGGTCCTGCCCGGCATCCACACCCGCCTGCACCACCGCGGCCTGCTGCCCGCCGAGCACCTGGTCGACAGCGGCTACACCTCCCTGCCCCACCTGGAACAAGCCGCACGTGACCACCAGGTCACCGTCTCCGGGCCACTCCGCAGCAACCCCACCCGGCAACACCGCCGCGGCGAGGGCTTCGCCCGGGACGACTTCCACATCGACTACGACCGCCAGCAGGTCACCTGCCCTCAGGGCCAGGTCAGCCAGGGCTGGCACGGCCCCTACCCGACCTCCTCACCCACCGCGGCCCCGCTGATCGTGGCCAGGTTCACCAAGAGCCAGTGCCAGCCCTGCCCGGCCCGCGCCCAGTGCACCACCTCCCGCGAAAGCACCCGCACCGTCGGCTTTCCCCCACGAGAACTCCGCGACCTGCAACTCCGCGTCCGCACCGAGCAGCAGACGCCCGAGTGGAAGACCCGCTACGCGGTCCGCTCCGGAGTGGAGGGCACGGTCAACGAGTTCGCCCACGGACACGGCATGCGACGCTGCCGCTACCGAGGACAGGGAAAGGGCCCACATTCAGCACGTCCTGACGGCCATCGCCGTCAACATCGAGCGCCTCAGCGGACTGCCGCCGACCGAGGAAGCACCCACGCCCCGCCGGCCGACTGCCTTCCAGGACTACCTCGACCAGCTCGAGATACCCCGGCCGAAGTCCTGGCGAACCCTGGGCAGTTGACCTCGGCAACTCCAAGATCCCCGACAGAGTCAAGCTAGTTCAGAGAAGAGCACTTAAGTTGACCAGTCTGGCCCTCAGCCGCTGAACCCAGGACGTGCCTGCCGGGTTGTGCGGCATGATTACGACCATGCGTAGAGGGGCGGGTGGGGGGCTGCGCCGATTGTGGCCATGGCGCGGACGCGACGAGTCGGCGCTCGCCGAGATCGAGGCCGAGATCACCGCCTTTGGTGAGGCTCTCGACGTCCATTCCTTCAGCCCCGGGCAGCCCGGCGCCACCGATGGGATGCGAGCCGAGCTGGCGCGTGCCCTCGACGCATACGACCAGGCAAAGCGGGATGTCACCGGCGACGGGATGCGGGCGGACACACTCGATGTCCTGCGCACGCTGGACGAGGGCAGGCACGCGCTGGCCTGTCTGGATGCCCTGATCGCCGGCCGATCACTGCCGGAGCACATGCCGTTGTGCTTTTTCGACGCGCGGCACGGTCGGTCCGCCCGGCTGGTCAGTTGGGCGCCTCCCGGGGGTGCCGCCCGCAACATCGCCGTGTGCGTAGCGGACGCGGTCCGCCTGACGGAGAACCCGAGCCCAAGCACTCCGAGACAGCCGGGCCCGGGCAGCAGAGTCCACGCGCAGCCGCGCGAGGTGAAGCCTCGCCCGACGACGCTGACCCGTGCTCCCCAGCCACAGGTCAGCGAGAAGGGAGGCAGCGGCGAGCAGACCCATCAGCTGAAAATGCCGTCGTACCGCCCGGCCGTGATGGTCTTCTCGACCAACGGGCAGACACGGGTCCACCTACGCTTCGAAGGCACGAAGGGGCGCTCCTCACGCCTGTACCGGCTGTCCAGCGACGGCACCCCCATCACCGCCCGGATTCCCCTGCCGGAGGGAAACAAGGCAATCGCCTTCCGTGTGTTTGCCGGCGACCGGGAGGCGTGGACGGCGACTGCAGCCCCCCTGCGAGAAGTCCCGCGCTTCCACGGCGAGATCAACGGAACCGGATCGGATGTCGTGCACTACAGAGGGGAACCGGGCCCGGGCGTCCTGCACTACGCGGGGCCGAGCCTGATCCAGTTGGAGGCCCTGGACGACCACCTCGCCTACTGGGCGACAGTGACCGAAGGCCGCGCCGGAGAGCATACGTTCCAGTGGCCGGGCAGCGGCTACTACCAAGTGCGCTCGGCCGGCGCGTGGAGCCTGTCCGCCACGTGACGAAGCGCGGACCGCTGGGGTTGAACCGGGACCGGTCCGGTGCCCGAGCCCTGCGGCGGAGCGAATCGAACCGCTATCAGCTACCCGAATCGATCGCTGTCCTCCGGCCGACTGTGACGCTCAGAGTGGCCAATTGGGGGCTCAGTCACACGCGCATGTAACTCAGCGCCCCGGTTGCCACTCCGGCCATCAGCGTCGTTCTGTGCGTGACGAGTCGGCACCGTCCTAGCGCCCACCTGACTACGGCGTCAGTCTCGCGGATGGGCTGCTCTTCTCCTCACGCACGCTCACGCTGTGGTCGGGGCGACCGCAAAGACGGATCCCGTGCTGGCTCCCGCGTACACCACGCCGTTCAGCACCACGGGTTCAGGGCGCTCGTCGATGGGACTCTCGATGGTCAAGTTCGGGTCGCGTCGCGCAGCACTGCGCCACAAGGTCTTTCCTGTCGCAGCATCGACACAGGTGATCCGCCCATCAATGGCCGAGCTGTACAGCCGGCCGCCGGCAAGCACCGGGCGAACGGGAGATTCGCCTCCCGTCTCCATGGTCCAGTTTCGCCGGCCTGTCCGGAGGTTGTACGAGGCCAGCATGCCGTCCGCTCGGCTGATGTAGAGCGTGTCCCCCTGCGTGCGTGCAGTGCCCTTTGGGGCATCCCTGAGGGGAAGGCGTTCGATGCTTCCGTCCGCCCTGGTGACGCGGGTGACGCTGTGGCCGTCGAGCAGGAAGGACACCGTGTCGCCGTCGGCCGCCACCGGCGTGCCGGGTCCGGCGTCCGGGGCGTAGCGGGCGGTCAGGCCGATGTCCGCGGCTGCCGGCCGGTCGCGCTCACTGCGCGGTCAGCTCCGGACGTCCTTCGGGGTAGCGGGATTCACGACTTACTGCGCATCCCCGGCACGGGATGCGCAAATCCGTTGCCCTTGCTCCTCCTTGGGGACCTGCGGTCGTCCAGGCCGGTGACTTGCCGGCTCACCAGGCGGGGCGGATCGGTCCCGGTGGCGTGAGCCGGGTCAGGTCGGCGACGAGTTCACTGAAGCGCGCCTCGCCCAGCGCCTCCCGCCATGGTGCGACGGCTGCCCGGGCCGCCTGGTCGGCGGCACGAGTGGCGGCCCAGCCGGCCTCGGTCAGCCCCAAGAGCCGGGCGCGGGCATCGTGGGGATGCGGATGCCGCACCACGTATCCCTTGCGGACCAGTTCCTCGACCAGCTGGGCGGCAGCCTGCTTGGTCACCCCCAGGTGCCCGGCCAGGTCGGCC
This sequence comes from Streptomyces sp. NPDC054813, assembly GCF_053611365.1. Classification (NCBI taxonomy): domain Bacteria; kingdom Bacillati; phylum Actinomycetota; class Actinomycetes; order Kitasatosporales; family Streptomycetaceae; genus Streptomyces; species Streptomyces sp. NPDC054813. The sequence continues at coordinate 8,514 of NZ_JBSHAF010000056.1, forward strand.
GTAGTGGCGTCGCCCACGGAGATACGGGCAAAGGCGAAGCCGTGTGCCGGCCGCAGGTCCTCGAATCCCTGCCGGGACACGCGAGCGTGTATCTCCTGCACCAACTGTCCAGAGAGTGCCAACACGACTGCGGAGAAGGCCAGAGCGTCATCCATACGCTTGACTATAAGCCGTCAAGCTGCTTGTCTTTATGGACAAGTTTCTTGTCTATAAGGAGGCTGGCATGCCCTTCATCCGAAGTCACGAGGCCGTCGTGCATGAGCTCCACGGTGCCCGCTTCGTTTCCTATGTCCGTCCGGGCACGGGGAGCCGGGACCTCGCCGCCTGGCGCGGCGAGATCCCGGCCAAAACGGCGGCTCCGGCCCACACGATCAGTCACGAGGAAACGTTCTACGTTCTGTCCGGTCGCCTTCGGCTCACCATCGGCGGCGAGAGCGCCGAACTCGGCGTCGATGACGCAGCGGTGGCTCCGGCAGGCTCCGAGCTGGCCGTTGCCAACATGACCGACCAACCCGCGCACATATGGGTCACTACACGTGCCGGGCTCAGTGCCAAGCTGGCCGACGGCCACACCATCACACCGCCCTGGACTCATTGAGCCCACAGAGGCCTGTGGTCACGAAGTCCACAGAGGGCCTGTGGTCACGCTTCCCGGATCAGCGACGCCTCGGTCACCACCGAATCCTGCGTCGTCTGCTGCCGGGTGAGGGCGCGTACACGGATGAAGCAGCGCAGGCTCACGACGGTACCGGCAAGAGCCGCCCGCCGGGCCAGAGCAAGGTCATCAAGCACGGCGTGGATGATGCCGCATCAGCCGATGCGGCAGGGTGCGACCCGTCGTGACCCACTTCTTCCGATCGGCCGGCACGTCATGCCCGTTGCCCCGGCCCGCCCGACAGTCCCGACCGCCGCCGAGCGCGAGCGGTTGAAGAAGATGGCCTACGGCCACAAGACCGAGCACCGGCTGCGGGTCCGTGCGCAGATCCTCCTGCACGCGGCACGGGGGCGCTCCCGCTCACGCATCGCCCACGAGACGGGCCTTCACCTGGACACGGTCCCTGCCCGGCGGGGCCGGTTCGCCCGTGGTGGGCTGCCGGCTCCGGACGACCGCAAACGCCCGGGGCGCCCCGCGACCGCAAACGCTCCGGGCGCCCCGCCCGTTTCACCCCCGTGCAGGTCGCCGGGGCCAAGGCGCCGACGTGTCAGTTGCCCGCCGAAACCGGCGTGCCATTGTCGCGCCGGCCCTGCCCGGAGCAGGCCGCCGAAATGACCGCGCGCGGGATCACCGAGGCCGTCTCCGCGTCCACGGCGCGCCGCCGGCTGCGCGAGGACGCGCTCAAGCCCTGGCACTACCGGTCATGGAGCTTCATCCGAGATCCGGGCAGCGCCGACGTGAGCGGACAGCGAAGGCCACGGGTCCCCTTGTTAGATATTTAGCTAAGATGCTAAACAGGATGCATGGCAGAAGCTCAGGACGAGACGGGAACCTTCCGTGCTCTCGCCGATCCGACCAGGCGCCAGATCCTTGAGGACCTCAGAGGCGGTGAGCTCGCGGCCGGCGAGATCGCGGCCAGGTTCGCGATCAGCGCGCCCTCCGTCTCACGGCATCTCGGCGTGCTCAAGGGAGCCGGGCTGGTCACCGAGCGACGGGAAGGCAACCGGATCTTCTACGCGCTGGCCGGGGACCGCCTGGCCGCCGGCATCGGCCGGTTCCTCAGCGCTGTCTGCCCCGAGCAGATCGTGCTGCGCCACACCACCTGGCGTCCCGGCGTCCAGAGCGAGGGGTCATGAGGCAGCCGCGACTGGCCAGCGTCATTGATCGGCGGCTGCTGGTGAACTACCGGGTCGCCCCGGATGTCGCGGCACGCCTGCTCCCCGGGCCACTGCGCCCGCAACTGGTGCACGGCCACGCGGTCGCGGGCATCTGCCTCCTGCGCCTGGCACATGTCCGGCCCGTGTGGGCACCCCAAGCGTTCGGGCTGCGAAGCGAGAACGCGGCACACCGGATCGCCGTCGAATGGGACGGACCGGGCGGAGTCGAGACCGGCGTCTACATCCCGCAGCGCGACACCGCCTCACGGCTCAACGCCTGGGCCGGAGGCCGGCTCTTCCCCGGTAAACACGGCCGCGCCGACTTCGAGGTACACGAGACGCCCGCTCAGATACGCGTCGCACTGGCGACACGGGACGGAGGTACCCGAGTGGATGTCACTGTCGAGCCGGCCGCCGAACTGCACGGCAGCGAGCTCTTCGCCGATCTTGCCGAGGCCTCCCGTTTCTTTCGGAACGGGGCGAAGGGCTTCTCGGCCACCAGCTCCGGGCGTCACCTGGACGGTATGGAACTGCGGACCGACGCCTGGCACGTGGAAGCCGGCCGAGTCCATTGCGCCGAATCGTCCTTCTTCGACGACCCCCACCACTTCCCGCCGGGGAGCGCCACCCTGGACTGCGCCCTGATCATGCGCGACGTCCCCGCCAGTTGGCGGCCACTGCCGGTCATGGCCTCCGGGCCAGGTGCTCAACTCGCCAACTGATTCCCTACGGAGCGATCATTCGCAATTCCTAATTGGCAGCCGAGTCATCGTGGGGCGCCGGGCGGCCAATCAGTTGAAGCCACCAGCGGCAAAGCGCTCACAGCCACACCCGGCACCCCTGGGCAGGCCAACCATACGAAGGGCTCACCACGTCCCGCAGAACAACGTAGGGAAGCGCTCAGAAAACGCTGCCCTGACAATCACGGTGAGCACGAGCACGACTGCGGCTTCCCGGCCGGGCGACCTTTAGACGGTTGCGCACGGCAGCAGGACCTCCCGTGCAACTCGGGGCTCTCGAGACCAACGAGCGCCCTGATCGGCGAAGACCGCGTCTCACACCCCGCGCGGCCGAAGCCGGGCCGGCAAGACAGGCCTCATCTCCAGCACGGCGCTCCTACCAGGCACAGGCCCGGCCCGGACGGACCGCATCACAACGGGCCCGCGTCAGGCCGGCCGCACATCTCCCCCGCACCGGGGCCAGGCGGCGGACGAAGGACTGCCTGCCGTGGGGGGGGGGGGGGGGGGCCGCCCCCCCCCCCGCCGGCCCGCCCCCCCCCCCCCCCCACCCACGCGCGAAGACAAAAAAACGACCCCCCCACACAAAAAACAACCA
>NZ_JBSHAF010000056.1:11670-14746 GCF_053611365.1 Streptomyces sp. NPDC054813
ACAACACCTCACTTTGCGGCGCCGGCGTCTTTGGTTTACACCCCACCCCCCCCCCCCGGGGCCCCGGCGGGGGGCGGGGCCCCCCGGGGGGGGGGGCCCGCCCCCCCCCCCCCCACCGGTCTGCGGGCCAGGCCACGCCCGGACCAGCGCGGGTCGGGTCGGCTCGGTCACGGGCTGCCTCCTTCCCCCTGATGGCCGCTCAGGGCGGAGGCACAGGTGGCGCAGCGACCATCGCCTCAGGGGTGGGCGCGCCGCGGGTGGGGCCGGGACACGTGCGGCACAACGGCCAGCCCAGGCGGCCCGGGCAGAGATCCTCACCCGGAGCGGTCCCGGGACGGCCGCAGACCGCGCACTCGACCAGAGCCCGGTAGGCCAGTGCTTCGCTCACCGTGAGGGCAGCCGCGGAAGCGTCCTGCCGCCGCGGCGCCCCGGCGTCCCGGGCCGACTGATCCGGGTTGCCGGCCCCGACAGCGGGCGGCGGGTAGGCCTGGGCCGCACGCAGGCGGACAGCGATGATCGCTCCGACCGTCGTACGCACAAGATCAGGCAGCGGCCGGCCGGCGATGACGTGCCACAGGTGCTCCGCGCTCCAGCCGGCCTCCAGCATCACGGTCACCACGCGGCCCTGATCGGTGAGCGTCTTCTCAGCCAGCAGCAACTCAGGACGCACCGCCCCGGCATCCACGAGCAGCCGGATACCCGAATGAGCCCCGCCAACTTCAAGTCGCAGGTCACAGGGCTGGTGTGGCCGGTCCTCAGGATGCTTACGCTGGTCGTGGGCGGCAGTCTGCGGAGTAGATCGTCTGACGGAGTGGCCGGCTGGCGGTTCCTACTCTCTGTGGCCGGGCGGCCTTCTACTATCCCGTCTGCTTGGGAGCCAGTCGGCATGGGCGGCCCGGAGCCGCCCCAACCACCCCGCGCAATCCTGGAAGATGAAACGATGACAGCGGAAGTGAGCGAGATCGTTCTCAGCAAGCAGGACCTTCGTGAGGTCGCCGTGTTCGCCGCCACGTGTGCAGAGGTGGTGCTCAAGATATTCGAGGCCGATCAGCCGGGCGACTCGCGGCCTCGAGACGCTGTCAGTGCCGCGTGGGAGTTCGCCCGGGGCGGCGAACGCGGAAAATCTCTGCGCGACACGGCGTCGGCGGCCCTCAAGGCAGCCAAGAACGCGGACACTGCAGCTGCGCGCGAGGCAGCGTGGGCAGCGATGTCCGCTGCAGGCGCCGCCTACCTGCATCCATTGGCCAAGGCCACCCAGGTCAAGCACATTCTCGGAGCTGGCGCCTATGCGGCCAGAGCAGCCGAACTCGTCGCCGACGACGATCGGAGCGTTGGCGCCGGGCACCTTGAGCAGACGGTGCATCGTGCGACGCCCATCGTCGTTGACGTGCTCAAACGCTTCCCTGTGGCGCCCAGCGGCGGCGGACGAGTTGGTGAGTTGATCCGCATGCTGGACGCTGGCCTTCGTTCACTCACCTTCGCTGAGTGACTTTCAGCGTTCAGACGGCGCGGCCTTTTCGGCTTCGGTCGCACAGATGAAAGTGAGACAGCAGCATGCACGTTCATTTTGAAGCAGTAGACCCAGAGAAAATGATCAGATTCTGGGGCGGCATCCCGGGTTGGGGTGGGTACAGCGTCGGCGAAGCGGAATCTCCGGCTGTGCTACCGGTCGTCACCGTCCTTGTCGGAACGATCGCCGAACAGGTTCAGACGCTGATCGCCAAGGGCGCCTCTCTCGTGGAACCTCACGATTGCATGCACGCCCTAATGACGGATCCGGAAGGCAACAGGTTTATGGTGGTGCTCGACCCCGATCACGAAGCATGACGTTCTCCGGCGTGGATGCGGCCCGGCGTACGGCACTCGCCCTTCAAGGGCGCCGGGTGGACGATCCGGTGTGGGGCGCCTTCACCGTCGCTCCGACGTCGAGGCCGACGGAACCTGCTGGCCAATCCAGGTCGCTTTCTCGGCAGCCGGATGGCGTTGGGAGACGGCCTGCAACGCTACGTGAATCGACGGCGACGCGAGGGCGCCGACAGCCAGCGCGGGTGAGGGACGTGCGGGAGGCCGCCGAGTAGGAGCGGGCAGCTCTGCGGTTCCCGCTCGCTGAGGCCGGGTGGCCTTCTACGATCCAGTGCGTGGATCCCGAGCTGCTGGAACGGATCACCGCGCGGCGTGCGGAACTGGACGAACTCGAAGAACAGCTGGCCAAGCAGTTGGCGGAGGTGCGGGCCGAGCGGGACGAACTTGTCGTCGCCGAGCGGGTCCTGGAGCGGTGAGCGAACAACTCGCCGACGCGCGCGCCTCAGCCGCGCCGATGCCCCGGCAGGTGGGTGGACGGTCGGTGATGCTGATTCCGCACCGCGAGCCGGGCCTGGAGGAGACCATGCTCCCGCCGGACTATCAGCGCATCCTCGCCGCTGTGCGGCAGGCTGCCGGACCCGTCATGGCCCGGCATGTCGGCGAGATGCTGGGAGTCGACGTCAGCGCGCGGGCCAAGCTGGAACCGCTGCGCGGGAGACTGGTCAGACTCGTTGATCGCGGCTGGCTGCGCAAACTGCCCGACGGCCGGTTCACCACCCGCCTGTGACCGGGGAAGCTGTCGCCCGGAGCAGTCCGGCGCGAGCGTAACCGCGGTGCCCCCGGCGGCCGTTGGAATCGTGTGACGAAAACCAAAGGACGCGCCGAGGACACGAGCACGCTTGTCTACCAGTGCCGTCTGCCGCTGCCCACGCACACCGTCAACCACCTCGCCGGTCTGCTGCGCCGCCCTCTGAAGGCGATACGGTCCAGGTGGCGGATCCTGCCGCCCGGCCGGATCGCGGTGATCGTCCTGGCCGTGCTGCGGCACGATCAGCGCTTGGCCGACATGGCCGGCGGCAACACCGTGTCCGAGTCCACCGTCCGCCGTTGGCGCGACGAGCTGATCGCCCTGCTCGCAGCCCAGGCACCGTGCCTGGACCGCGCCTTGAAGAGGGTCGCTAAGAGGTCCTAACAAAGGCGCTGTACGTGGCGGTGGGTGATGAGGCAGGTGGCGAGGCCGAGGAAGGCCTCGTGGATGTCGTCGCGTCGCTCC
>NZ_JBSHAF010000057.1:0-14725 GCF_053611365.1 Streptomyces sp. NPDC054813
ATCTGACGGAGCTGTCCGGCGAGTCGGCCGCCTGGATGCGGCCGAACTTCTTCGCCAACACCCCGGACATCCTGCACGCCTACCTCCAGCACGGCCACCGCCCGGCCTTCGAGGTCCGCGCCGTCCTCGCCGCCACCCTCTCCCCCACCTGGGGCATCTACAGCGGCTACGAACTCTGCGAGAACACCCCCCTCAAAGAAGGCGGCGAGGAATACCTCGACTCCGAGAAGTACCAGCTCAAACCCCGCGACTGGACCCGCGCCGACACCGAGGGCATCGCACCCCTCATCACCCGCCTCAACACCGTCCGACGCCGGCACCCCGCGCTCCAGCAGCTGCGCAACCTGAGCTTCCACCACACGGACAACGACTCCGTCATCGCGTACAGCAAGCGCACCGGGACGGACACGGTCCTGGTGGTCGTCAACCTTGATCCGCACCACACCCAGGAGGCCACGGTCTCGTTGGACATGCCGCAACTCGGCCTGGACAGCAACTCCGCCCTGTCCGTGCGGGACGAACTGACAGGTGAGACCTACTCATGGGGCAGGACCAACTATGTGCGCCTGACACCCGGCAGGGCGCCGGCGCATGTGTTCCAGGTAGGGCGACCGACACCAGCGAACGGAGGGCCCAGCGCGTCATGACTGTCAACGATCCCGTCCAGGACACCTTCGAGGACACGCCTGCCAAGGACCGGGACCCGGAGTGGTTCAAACGCGCCGTCTTCTACGAGGTCCTGGTCCGTTCCTTCCAGGACAGCGACGGTGACGGCATCGGCGACCTGAGGGGCCTGACCGCCAAGCTCGACTATCTGCAGTGGCTGGGCGTCGACTGCCTCTGGCTCCCCCCGTTCTTCAAGTCCCCGCTGCGGGACGGTGGTTACGACGTCTCCGACTACACCGCGGTACTCCCCGAGTTCGGTGACCTCGCCGACTTCGTGGAGTTCGTCGACGCGGCCCACCAGCGCGGCATGCGCGTGATCATCGACTTCGTCGTCAACCACACCAGCGACCAGCACCCGTGGTTCCAGGAGTCCCGGACGAACCCCGACGGGCCGTACGGCGACTTCTACATGTGGGCGGACGACGACAAGCAGTACCAGGACGCGCGGATCATCTTCGTCGACACCGAGGTCTCCAACTGGACCTTCGACCCGGTGCGCGGCCAGTACTACTTCCATCGCTTCTTCTCGCACCAGCCCGACCTCAACTACGAGAACCCGGCGGTGCAGGAGGAGGTCCTGGCCGCGCTGCGGTTCTGGCTCGACCTGGGCATCGACGGCTTCCGGCTGGACGCGGTGCCGTATCTGTACGCGGAAGAGGGCACCAACTGCGAGAACCTGCCGCCCACCCACGAGTTCCTGAGGCGGGTCCGGCGCGAGATCGACGCGATGTATCCGGACACCGTGCTGCTGGCGGAGGCGAACCAGTGGCCGGAGGACGTGGTCGACTACTTCGGCGACTACGAAAAGGGCGGCGACGAGTGCCACATGGCGTTCCACTTCCCGGTGATGCCGCGGATCTTCATGGCGGTGCGCCGGGAGTCCCGCTACCCCGTCTCCGAGATCCTCGCCAAGACACCGGCCATCCCCTCCGGCTGCCAGTGGGGCATCTTCCTGCGCAACCACGACGAGCTCACCCTCGAGATGGTCACCGACGAGGAACGCGACTACATGTGGGCCGAGTACGCGAAAGACCCGCGTATGCGCGCCAACATCGGCATCCGCCGGCGGCTCGCCACACTCCTCGACAACGACCGCAACCAGATCGAGCTCTTCACCGCCCTGCTGCTCTCCCTGCCCGGCTCGCCGATCCTCTACTACGGCGACGAGATCGGCATGGGCGACAACATCTGGCTCGGCGACCGGGACGCCGTCCGCACGCCCATGCAGTGGACGCCGGACCGCAACGCCGGCTTCTCGACCTGCGACCCGGGGCGCCTGTACCTGCCGACCATCATGGACCCGGTCTACGGCTACCAGGTCACCAACGTCGAGGCCTCGATGTCCTCGCCGTCCTCGCTGCTGCACTGGACGCGCCGAATGATCGAGATCCGCAAGCAGAACCCCGCGTTCGGGCTGGGCACGTTCACGGAGTTGCAGTCCTCGAACCCGGCGGTGATCGCGTTCCTGCGGGAGTACGAGGACGACCTGGTCCTGTGCGTGCACAACTTCTCCCGGTTCGCCCAGCCCACCGAACTCGATCTGCGGGTCTACGACGGCCGGCATCCGGTCGAGCTGATCGGCGGGGTGCGCTTCCCGGCCATCGGCGAGCTGCCGTATCTGCTGACCCTGGCGGGGCACGGCTTCTACTGGTTCCGGCTCTCCCGAGTCGCCTCCCGCACCGGCCGTCGGCGCTGAGCGTGCGGAGCCGAGGAAAGGACGCGTCCCCATGACGAAGACCGTTGACCTCCCCCGGAGCACGGCGACCACCGGCCTCGACCGGCCGCTGGCCTCGCTCGGCGGGCTGCTGCGCGACTGGCTGCCCCGGCAGCGCTGGTTCGCGGGCAAGGACCGGCCCGTCACGGATCTCTCCGTACTGTCCCTGACCGAGCTCTTCCCCGGCTGTCTGCATCTGCTCGTCCACGCCGACCACTCCCCCGGCGGGGACAGCGCCCCGTCCGGTGACTGCTACCAGCTCCTGCTCGGCGTACGCGAACAGCGCACGCCCCGGCTGGAGCGGGCGTACATCGGCCGCGCCGAGGAGGGCCCGCTGGCCGGACTCGCGGTGTACGACGCCTTGCAGGACCCGCGCGCCGCCGAACTGCTGCTGGAGCGGCTGCGGATGCCCGGCACGGTCGGCCCGCTGCGCTTCGAGACCGCCCCGCGGACCCGGATACCCGGTGGACTGGCGCCCCGGCTGCTGGCCGCGGAGCAGTCCAACTCCTCGCTGGTGTACGGCGATTCCTTCATCCTCAAGGTGTTCCGGCGGATCCAGCCCGGCATCAACCCGGACCTGGAAGTGCCCGGAGCGCTGGCCGCGCAGGGCTGTGCGCGGGTGCCCGCGCCGGTGGCCTGGTTCCGCACCACCGAACCGAGCCCGGCGACCCTCGGGGTGCTGCAGCCCTTCCTGCCGGACGCGGCCGACGGCTGGACCCTCGCCCTGCGCGCGCTCGCGGCCGGGGACGACTTCGCCACCGAGGCACACGAGCTGGGCCGGGCCACCGCGGACGTGCATCTCGCGCTCGCCGCCGCCTTCCCGTCCGCCGTCCACGACGAACACGGCCGTACCGCGGAGGCCATGTCGGCGCGGCTGGAGGCGGCCGCGCACGCGGTGCCGGCCCTCCGGCCGTACGTGCCGGGCCTGCGGGGCGCCTTCGACACGCTCGCCGCCTGTGACGCGGGACCGCACGCGCAGCGCATCCACGGCGATCTGCATCTCGGGCAGGTGCTGCGGGCGGACCGCGAGTGGTTCGTCATCGACTTCGAGGGCGAACCCTCCCGGCCGCTCGCGGAGCGGCGCAGCACCCAGTCCCCGGTACGGGACGTGGCCGGCATGCTGCGGTCCTTCGACTACGCGGCCCGGCAGCGCCGCCCGTGGCGCCCCGAGTGGGCCCGCCGCTGCCGGGAGGCCTACTGCGCGGGTTACGCTGCCCGCGCCGGCTGGGACCCGCGGAAGAAGCACGCGTTGCTGCGCGCCCACGAGACGGATCGCGCGGTGTACGAAGTGGTGTACGAAGCCCGGCACCGGCCGGCCTGGCTTCCGGTTCCGATGGCCGCGATCGAGCGGCTCGCCCGCTGGGGAGGCTGACCTCATGGCACTGCGCGACTCTTCGCTTCCCGAGTCCTCCGGCCCGTCCCGTCCCACGGCCCCGCCGTTGGACGCCGACGACCGCGGGCGTCTGCTGGCGGGCGCCCACCACGATCCGCACGCCCTGCTCGGGGCCCATCCGGTGGACGGCGGCACCCTCGTCCGCGCGCTGCGCCCGCACGCCCGTGCGGTGAGCGTGCTCGTCGACGGGGTGCGCAGCCCCCTGACGCCGGAGGACGACGGGTTCTTCGCGGCCGTACTCCCGTACGCCGAGGTCCCCTCGTACACGCTGCTCGTCACGTACGAGGACGGCGACGGCGGCGAGCAGGAGGTGGACGACCCGTACCGCTTCCCGCCCGCGCTCGGTGAGTTCGACCTGCATCTGATCCGTGAGGGGCGCCACGAGCAGCTGTGGAAGGCGCTCGGTGCCGAGCCGATGACCCATCAGGGGGTGACCGGTACCCGGTTCACGGTGTGGGCGCCGAACGCGCGAGGCGTGCGGGTGGCCGGGGACTTCACGTGCTGGGACGGCACCCAGTACCCGATGCGCTCGCTGGGCGCGGCCGGGGTGTGGGAGCTGTTCCTGCCGGGTGTCGGCGAGGGCGCCCGGTACAAGTTCGAGATCACCTCCCGGTACGGCGGCCGGTTCCTCAAGGCCGACCCGATGGCCCGCCGTACCGAGGTGCCGCCCGCGACCGCGTCGATCGTGGCGGTCTCCCGCCACGAGTGGAGCGACGCGGAGTGGATGGCGCACCGGGGCGACACGCCGGTGCACGAGGCCCCGTTCTCGGTGTACGAGGTGCATCTGCCGTCCTGGCGGCCGGGATCGACCTACCGGCAGCTGGCCGAGGAACTCCCCGCGTACGTCAACGACCTGGGCTTCACCCACGTCGAGTTCATGCCGGTCGCCGAGCACCCCTTCGGCGGCTCCTGGGGCTACCAGGTCACCGGCTTCTACGCACCGACCTCGCGGCTCGGCACCCCCGACGACTTCAAGTACCTGATCGACGCCCTGCACCGGGCTGGGATCGGCGTGATCATGGACTGGGTGCCGGCCCACTTCCCCAAGGACGACTGGGCGCTGGCCCGCTTCGACGGGGACCCGCTGTACGAACCCGGGGACGAGCGGCGGGCCGAGCATCCGGACTGGGGGACCTACGAGTTCGACCTGGGCCGGGTCGAGGTGCGCAACTTCCTGGTCGCCAACGCGGTGTACTGGTGCGAGGAGTTCCACATCGACGGGCTGCGGGTGGACGCGGTCGCCTCGATGCTCTACCTCGACTACTCGCGGGACTCCGGCCAGTGGACGCCGAACGTGTTCGGCGGGCGTGAGGACCTGGCCGCGGTGGCATTCCTCCAGGAGATGAACGCGACCGTGTACCGGCGGGCGCCGGGCGTGGTGACCATCGCCGAGGAGTCCACCGCGTGGGACGGGGTGACCCGGCCGACCGACAGCGGCGGGCTGGGGTTCGGGCTGAAGTGGAACATGGGCTGGATGCACGACTCGCTGGAGTACATCCGGCACGAGCCGGTCCACCGCAAGTACCACCACGACGAGATGACCTTCTCGATGGTGTACGCGTACAGCGAGAACTACGTGCTGCCCATCTCCCACGACGAAGTCGTGCACGGGAAGCAGGCCCTGGTGTCGAAGATGCCCGGCGACTGGTGGCAGCAACGCGCCAATCACCGCGCCTATCTGGGCTTCATGTGGGCCCATCCCGGCAAACAGCTGCTCTTCATGGGGCAGGAGTTCGCCCAGGGCGGCGAGTGGTCCGAGGCCCACGGCCCGGACTGGTGGCTGCTCGACCCGGAGTACGGCGCCGAGGCCGATCACCGGGGTGTCCGGGATCTGGTCCGCGATCTCAATTCCGTGTACCGCACGCACCCTGCCCTGTGGCAGCGGGACACCGATCCGGCGGGTTTCCAATGGGTCCTGGGGGACGCGGCCGAGGACAACGTCTTCGCCTTCCTGAGGTACGACGCCGAGGCCCGGCCGCTGCTGGCGGTGTCCAACCTCTCCCCCGTGGTCCGTCCCGACTACCGGCTGAGCGTGCCCGGGAGCGCCGCCGTCTGGCGCGAGATCCTCAACACCGACAGCGCGCGGTACGGCGGCGGGGACGTCGTCAGCCGGGGGCCGCTGCTGGCCGACGAGGGCGCTGTGCGGCTGACGCTGCCGCCGCTCGGCACGGTGTGGCTGGAGCCCGTCGCCCCGTAGGCCGCCGAGGACGCCGTCACGTGTCCGGGCGGCCGGGCCGGGGCAGTTCGGGATGAAAGACCCCGCCGCGCCCGGTCGCGGCCCGGCCGGAGGGCGGTCCTCGGTGCTGCGTACCGTCGGAGTGGAGGAAGAACTTCTGCTGGTCCACCCGGACAGCGGGGAGCCGATGCCCCAGTCGGCCGCCGTCCTCGACCGTGCCGCGTTGGACGATCCCGGGCAGGCCGTGTTCCAGAAGGAACTGTTCGGGCAGATGCTGGAGCTGGCCACCAGTCCGCAGCTGCGCATGGCGGACCTCGGCGCCGAGATCGCGCGCTGCCGCAAGGAGGCGGCCCGGCTCGCCGGCGAGATCGGCTGCGCGGTGGCGGCGCTCGCCACCTGCCCGCTGCCGGTCACGCCCGCGCTCAGCGCGCACGAGCGGTACAGGTGGATGGCCGGGCGGTTCGGCAGCGCCACGCTGGACCAGTTCGTCTGTGGCTGCCATGTGCATGTGTCGGTGGAGTCCGACGAGGAGGGGGTCGCCGTCCTGGACCGGCTGCGGCCGTGGCTTCCGGTGCTGCGCGCGCTGAGCGCCAACTCGCCGTTCTGGCAGGGCCGGGACTCCGGTTACGCCAGTTTCCGCAGCCGGCTGTGGGCGCGCGGCCCGTCGGCGGGGCCGACCGAGCTGTTCGGCTCGGCCGAGGGGTACCGGCAACGGGTCGCGGACATGGTGGCCAGCGGGGTCATCCTCGACGCGGGGATGGTGTACTTCGACGCCCGGCTGGCCGTGCACTACCCGACGGTGGAGATCCGGGTGGCCGACGTGTGCCTGCGGGCGGACACCACCGTCCTCGTCGCCACCCTGGCCCGCGCCCTGGTGGAGACGGCCGCCCGCGACTGGCGGGCCGGCCGGCCGCCGCTCGACCACAGTGTGAGCATGCTCCGGCTGGCCTCCTGGCAGGCCGCCCGCTCCGGCCTGGACCAGGAGCTGCTCGATCCGGCAACCATGCGGCCCCGGCCCGCCGCCGAGGTGGTGCGCGCGCTGTTGGCGCACACCGCGGACGCGCTCGCCGGCAGCGGTGACACGAGCGGCGTCGAGGAGGGCGTCGCACAGCTGCTGTACAGGGGCACCGGAGCCGGCGAGCAACGGGCGCTGCTGGAGCGTACGGGGAGCCTGCGGGACGTCGTCGTCGAGTGCGTGCGCCGCACCCAGGGCTGACCTCTTGTCATCCCTCCTGTCATCCCTCCTGTCATCTGGGGGAAACGAGTTGACCGTTCCTGACACGGGCCGCCCTCCCCTGGGCTAGATTCGACCCGCGTCGACAACAGTACCGATCGGGAGGGTCACCCTCCGTACAACCAGGAGCAGCGCATGCGCGACTACGCCCTCGCTCCGACTACCGCTTCGACCCTGACCGGCGGGCTCGCCGACAGCATCTTCGAGACGGCGGACCGGAACCCGACCCTGCCGGTGCTGGCGCGCCGGCCCGACGCCGCCGCCGCGGCCTGGGAGGAGATCAGCGCGGTCGAACTGCGTGACGAAGTGGTCGACCTGGCCAAGGGTCTGATCGCGTCGGGTATCTCGCCCGGGCATCGGGTGGCCGTGATGGCGCGGACGCGCTACGAGTGGACGGTGTTCTGCCTCGGGCTGTGGTCGGTGGGCGCGGAGGTGGTGCCGATCCATCCGACGGCCGCCCGTGACCAGGTCGAGTGGATCCTGCGGGACGCCCGCTGCGTGGCCGTGGTGGTCGAGGACGAGCAGGCGGTGATGACCGTCGGCACGGTGTGCGAGGGGCTGCCCGGGCTCAAGCACGTCTGGCAGCTGGACGCGGGGGCGCTGCCCCAGCTGGTGCAGCGGGGCGTGTTCGTCCCGCTGACCACGGTGGAGTCGCTGCGCCGGATCGTGATGCCGGACTCCACGGCGGCGATCACCTACACCTCCGGCACCTCGGGCCGTCCGCTCGGCTGCGCGCTGAGCCACCGCAGCCTGGCGTACCCGTGCGACACCCTGCTCGCGGGCTGGGGGCACACCGCCGCCCGTCCGGGCGAACAGGCCTCCGTTCTCGCCTACTTGCCGTTCTCGCACGTGTACGGGCTGATGGTGATGGTCATCTGCCTGCGCGGCGGGATCCTGATGGGCCACGAGCCGGAGATGACGGAGACCGCGCTGGCGTCGGCGCTGCGCAGCTTCCGGCCGACCTATCTGTACGCCGTGCCGTCGGTTCTGGAGAAGCTCTACAAGACGTTCCTGCGCACCGCCCACCAGCACGGCCGGGGCGCCCTGTTCGAGCGCGCCATCGAGACCGCACGGGACTTCGCCGCCGCCCAGGAACGGCAGCGGCTGGGCACCGGAGCGGGGCCGGGATTCGACCTGCGGCTCCAGCACGCCCTGTACGAGCGGACGGTGTACCGCAAGCTGCGGTCCGTGCTGGGCGGGCGGGTGCTGCGGGCCACGTCCGGCGGCTCCTCGCTCAGCCGCGAACTCATCCTGTTCTACGAGGGCATCGGCCTTCCCGTGCACGACGGCTACGGGCTGACCGAGTCCAGCGGCGGGATCACCATGCAGCCGCTGGGCCGTGAGAAGTCCGGTACGGTCGGCCAGGCCCTGCCGGGCACCCAGATCCAGGTCGCCGACGACGGCGAGATCCTGGTCCGCGGGCCGTCCGTGTTCCAGGGGTACGTCGGTGACGACTACGCGACCCGGGCGGCACTGCGCGGCGGCTGGCTGGCCACCGGCGACATCGGACGGCTCGACTCCGAGGGCTATCTGACCATCACGGGCCGCAAGAAGGACATCATCATCACCAGCAGCGGCAAGAGCGTGGCCCCGGCCCCGCTGGAGCAGCGGCTGCGGATGAACCCGCTGGTGCACCAGGCGGTGATCGTCGGCGACGACCGGCCCTGTGTGGGCGCGCTGATCACCCTGGACCCGGATTTCCTGGCGCACTGGCGCGGTGCCCTGTCGCTGCCGGGCGACTCGCCCGGGCGGGAGGCGCGCGAGGAGAACGCGCTGCGCGAGGAGATCGCCCGCGCCATCGCGTCCGCCAACAGCGCGGTCTCCCGCTCCGAGTCGATCCGGGTCTACCGGGTGCTCCAGGAACCGTTCGCCCCGGGCAACGGCATGCTCACGCCGTCGATGAAGCTGCGCCGGGACGCCATAGCGCGCCACTACGCGGCCGAGATCGACGCCATGTACCAGGCCCGCTCGCGCGCCGTACGCCGGCCGGGCACGGCGGAGCCGGCCGACTGGGAGGACTCGGACGACGTGTTCCGCTGAGTACGGCACGCTTAGCCGGTGCGGCAGTGGGAACTCGCCGCGAGGGGAGAGATCCGACAGCGAGCACGGCCCTGAGATCCCCCGGGGCCGGGAGAGACGACATGTCGACCGGGCCACGGCGCCAGCGCGGACGCTCCACGGAGGAGACCCCCGAACGCACGGTCTCCTTCCCGGGCGAGCTGCGCAATGTCACCGGCGCCCGGCTGGCCGCGGACGGCTACCTCGCCGATCTCTCCCGCATCTCGCCGCCCACCGACCCCGAGTGCTGGGACGACATCCTGCTGGTGGTGACGGAGCTGGCCGCCAATGTCGTCCAGTACGCGCCGGGGCCCTTCCAGCTGCGGATGCGGCGCACGTACGACGGTAATGTCCACATCACCATGCACGACACCAGCCAGGTCCAGCCCGAGCCGCGCCCCTTCCATCCGCGCGACGGCGGGGGCGGAGTCGGCTGGCACCTGCTGCACACCCTGTGCGACCAGGTCAGCGTGGTCGTCACCGAGACCGGCAAGGACATTCACGTCTTCCTGCCCTGGTGAGCGGCGGGCCACGGTCCTCGTTGAGCGGCGGGGGCGGTCACTCGGGGCGGTGGGCGACCACCCCGAACATCGTCACCGACATGTGCAGCGCCCCCTGCTCGGCGGCGTCGGCGAGGTCGGCGTACAGGGTGTCCCGCTGTTCCTCGGTGAGGGCGCCGGTGCGCACGGCGGACTCGCCGAGCATGCGGATCAGCGGCCAGGCGACCGTGCGGTGGTCCTGGAGCAGGGCCTGCGAGCCGCGGTCCTCCACCACGAACCCGGCCGCGCTGAGCTGGCCGACCAGACGGCGCCCGGCATAGGGGTTGGCGCCGTTGAGAGCGACCGCCATCAGCGCCTGCACGACCGCCGGGTCGCCGGGGTGCAGGAGGGTGGTCCCCCAGTCGGTGTCCAGCAGGGCAACCCGGCCGCCGGGACGCAGCACCCGGGCCATCTCGGCGACGGCCCGGTCGGGGTCGGCGATGTGCTGGAGCACCCGCTCGCACCACACCAGGTCCATCGAGCCGTCGGGCACCGGCAGCGCGGCCGCCTCGCCGTGCACGAAACGGACCCGGCTGCCCGGGGACCGCTCCTCGGCGACCGCCCGCAGACTCGGGTTGGGCTCGACGCCGATCGCGACCCCGTCCGGGCCCACGGCGGCGGCCAGCGTCCGGGTCTGCGAGCCGGTACCGGAGCCGACGTCGAGGACCCGCTCACCGGGCCGTACCGCCAGCGCCTCCTCGGCCCAGGCGCGCAGCCGCCGTACGCCCGGATTGGCGTCCTGGGAGTCCAGGGCGCCTACCAGCGGGGCCACGCGGTCGGGGTCGATGTGCCGCTGCTGGAAGCCCGTTCCGGGCTGGATCTGCGCCATGGCGGGCACTCTACTGGCGTACGTGATCGTCGTGGACGACCTTGCACCGGACGGAAGTCCGACGCATATCCGTGCGACAGCCGGTTACTCCTCTTGATCGAGGGGCATGCTGGAGCCCACGCGTTCGTCTGCCTGCACCGCCCGGCTGGCGGAACGGCGTCGGGCACGGTGGGATCGAACTGGTGCGAAGCAAGCGTTCCAGGGCTTGCGTACGGCGTGACCCGGGCCCCTGGAGCAGCGGAAAGGGATGGACACCGTGACACGACCCAGGATCCTGGTGGTGGGCGCAGGCTTCGCCGGAGTGGAATGCGTCCGCCGCCTGGAGCGGAAACTCGCCCCCGACGAGGCCGACGTCACCCTGGTGGCGCCCTTCGCCTACCAGCTCTACCTGCCCCTGCTGCCGCAGGTCGCCTCGGGTGTGCTGACGCCCCAGTCGATCGCCGTCTCGCTGCGCCGCAGCAAGAAGTACCGCACCCGGATCATCCCGGGCGGCGCGATCGGCGTGGACCTCAAGTCCAAGGTGTGCGTGGTCCGCACCATCACCGACCAGCTGGTGAACGAGCGGTACGACTACATCGTGCTGGCTCCGGGCAGCGTCACCCGCACCTTCGACATCCCGGGTCTGACGGAGCACGCCTTCGGCATGAAGACGCTGGCCGAGGCCGCCTACATCCGTGACCACGTCATCTCCCAGCTCGACCTGGCCGACGCCAGCGACAACCCCGTGGAGCGGGCCGCGCGGCTGCAGTTCGTGGTGGTCGGCGGCGGATACGCGGGCACCGAGACCGCGGCCTGTCTGCAGCGGCTCACGCACGCCGCGCTGCACCGCTATCCGAACCTGGACCCGAAGCTGATCAAGTGGCATCTGATCGACATCGCGCCGAAGCTGATGCCGGAGCTGGGCGACAAGCTCGGCCGCAGCGCCCAGGAGATCCTGAGCCGCCGCGGCATCGAGGTCTCCCTCGGGGTGTCGATCGAGAAGGCGGGCCCGGAGGAGGTCACCTTCACCGACGGCCGGGTGGTGCCCACCCACACCCTGATCTGGACGGCCGGTGTGGTCGCCAGCCCGCTGATCGCCACCCTGGGCGCGGAGACGGTCCGGGGGCGGCTCGCGGTCGACGCCGAGATGACCCTGCCGGGCCACGACGGGGTGTTCGCGCTCGGCGACGCGGCCGCCGTGCCGGACAAGGCGAAGGACGAGGCGGGCGCGGTCTGCCCGCCGACCGCGCAGCATGCCATGCGGCAGGGCAAGGTGGTCGCCGACAACGTGATCGCGACCCTGCGCAACCAGCCGCTGCACCCGTATGTGCACAAGGACCTGGGGCTCGTGGTGGACCTCGGCGGCAAGGACGCGGTCTCCAAGCCACTGGGCATCGAACTGCGCGGGCTGCCCGCCCAGGCGGTGGCCCGCGGGTACCACTGGTCGGCGCTGCGCACCAACGTGGCCAAGACCCGGGTGGCGACCAACTGGCTGCTGAACGCGGTGGCCGGCGACGATTTCGTCCGTACCGGCTTCCAGTCCCGCAAGCCCGCCACGCTCAAGGACTTCGAGTACACGAACACCTATCTGACCCCGGAGCAGGTCCGGGCCCGTGCCGAGGGCACCGGCGAAGCCACGGTCTGACGCAGAGCGCGGCCAAGTGAGCACAGCGGGGCGGTCGGTGTGGGCAGAGGTCCGGGGGCGGCTCTCGGCGGCCGACCCCGGGCTGCTCCGTTTCACCGCCGGCCTGCGGACGGTCCTTGCCATCGCGCTCACGCTCGCCGTCCTGGCGGCCCTGCGGCTCGACGTGTCCCATCTGGTGGCGGGGGCCATCGCGGCGATGGTCGCCACCTTCGCGATCCGTGAGAAGGGGCGCTCCCAGCAGGCCGTCACGCTCGCCCTGGGCCTGCCGGTGGCGCTGGTCTCGATGTCCCTGGGCGCGCTCCTCAACCAGCGGGTCGTGATCGGTGACCTGTTCTTCGTGGCGCTCATCTTCTGCGCGGTCTACAGCCGGCGGTTCGGCGACCGGGGCACCGCGCTGGGGCTGATCGGCTTCCAGATCTACTTCGCCTCGCTGTTCGTGCGCGCGACCGTGCCCGTACTGCCGGGCCTGTACGTCGTGATCGCGGTCGCCTTCGGCAGCGCGGCCCTGGCCCGCTTCGTGCTGGTACCGCAGACGCCGGCGGGCATCCTCGGCCGGCTGCGGCGGGCCTTCCGGGGCCGTTTCGCCCAGCTGGTGGCCGCCCAGGCGGAGTTGCTCGACGCCGGGCCGGACGAGCTGGACAAGGCGGTGGAGGAGGTCCGGGTCAGGACCGCCCGGCTGCACGAGACGGCGCTGCTGATCCAGGGGCGGCTTCCGGACGGCACCTCCGACGAGGCGGTGGCCAGGCTGGTGCAGCGGCGGATCGCGGACGCCGAGATCGCCGCCGAGCGGCTCGGGCTGATGCTGCTCACCGCGCGCAGCGCCCGGCGGGCGGACACCCTCACCCTGCATCTGCCGGGTGCCCACCTGACCTCCGCGGCGCCGCTGCCGGCCCGGGACGAGGCGCTGGATCAGCTGCGCCTGGACCTGGAGGCGCTGCGACTGCTGGTGCTCCGGCCGGTCGGGCCCCAGCCGGGGACCGCGCTGTCCCGGCTGCGCAACCGGCTGCTCGGCTACCGCGAGGAGGAGAACCTGCCGCCCGCCGACCCTGCCGTCCAGGACGTCTTCCGGGGGGTCGGCGAGGCCGCCCGGGCGGTCATGGGGCTGCGGATCGCTTTGGACGGGCCGCAGGACGAGTCCGACGACACCCCGGCCACCTCCAGGTCCCGTGAGGAACTGGACGCCGAGGACGCGGCCATCGAGGTCGCCGAGGAGGACGAAGGCGAGACCGAGGAGGCCACCGGACTGCGCCGGCCCACCACGCGGGCGGCGGTTCAGGTTGCCGTCGGGTCGTCGCTGGCCATCGTGGGCGGCGAGTTCCTGTCCGCCCAGCGCTGGTACTGGGCGGTGCTGACCTGCTGGATCGTTTTCCTCAACACCGCGTCCACCGGCGAGATCCTGGTGAAGGGCTACCGGCGGCTGCTGGGCACGGTCCTCGGCGTGGTGGCCGGCATCGGGCTGGCGGGGCTGGTCGGGCACCACACCTGGACGGCGTTCGGGCTGGTGCTGCTGTTCGTCTTCGCGATGTTCTACTCGGCGCCGCTGTCGTACACCCTGATGTCGTTCTTCGTGACGGCGATGCTGGGCCTGCTGTACACGCTGCTCAACACCTACAGCCTGGACGTCCTGGTGCTGCGGATCGGGGAGACGGCGCTCGGCGCGGTGTGCGGGGTGATCGCGGCGGCGGTGGTGCTGCCGGTGCACACCGACCGCCGTACCGACGAACTGCTCGTCACCACCCTGGACCGGCTGGCCGACGTGACCCGGGCCGCCGCCGACCAGTTGAGCGGGGCGCCGCCGGCCGACCTGGTGGAGAAGGCCCGCGACCTGGACCAGGCACTGGCCGATCTGCGGGCGGCGGTACAGCCGTTGACGCATCCGATCACCCCGCTGCGGTCCCGCCGGGACACCGCCCGCTATGTGGTGGCGCTCCTCGAGACGTGCGCCTATCACGCGCGGTCGCTCGCGGCGACGGCCGAGTTGCTGCCCACCCATCCGTCGATCGCGGCGGATCCCCGGCTGCGGGGGGCGGGGCAGCGGATCGTGCACAACATCGAGGCGATCGCCGCCCAGGTCGACGACCGGCGGCCCGCACGCGAGATCGAGACCGGCCCCAGCATCGCGGCGATGCTGGAGCCGGGCACCCTGCGCGCTCCGCGCTACGGTCGGGTGACCGACCGCGTGCTGCGGCATCTGCAACGCCTCGACGAGGCGGTGACGGGCCTGGCCCGACCGCTGAAGGTGCCGGTCCGGGCGCAGGCCGCCTGACGGGGGGTCACTGCCCGCCGAGGGCTTCGTTCCGGACGCGGGCGCAGCTGCGGCTGATGAGACGGGAGACGTGCATCTGGGAGATGCCCAGGCTTTCGGCGATCCGGCTCTGCGTCATGTCTTCGAAGAAACGCATGTAGAGGATGGCGCGTTCGCGTTCGGGCAGCCGGCGCAGTCCTTCCTTGGCTGCTTCCCGGTCGACGACGGTGTCGTAGGAGCCGTCGGT
>NZ_JBSHAF010000058.1:0-14039 GCF_053611365.1 Streptomyces sp. NPDC054813
GTGTCGGTCTCGACAACGACGACATGCAGGGGCGAGGACACGGAACCGACAGGGTTTGCTTGAATCGTGTGCTCGGACGAAGGGCCAGCACGGTTCTGATCACGGACACCGACTTCCCGGATCGTCAAGCATGAGAGACGTGATCCCTGTTCGTGATCAAGGGCTTCAACAACCTTGAACATCAGGGGTCGCGTCGTTGGCGAAACGGGCGAACCGTCCCACGCGACCGTGTGTACGCAGGCGATCAGCTCATCTCGCCAACTGAGAACGCATCAGCCCTGCTCGCCGAGCGCCTCCAGGGCATGGGCGGGGTTCGGTGACGTAGCCGAGGACGCCGGAGGCGTCGACGGCCCACACGTGGGGGCCGTCCAGGTCGACGTCCTGCGGGGCGAGGCGGTGCCCCGCCCCGCCCACCCCGAAATAGAGGCTTGCGCTGCGCCCTCGGCGGCCGCCGGCCGACCCGCTTCATCGTCGAACGACCCGCCAGCGCCTCAAAAGTCCATTCAGCGAATCGTCTGCGCCGAGGTCGCCGTCGGCGCGGGATCGCTACCGCTCGACGGCATCTTGTCGCCACTGCCCACGCCCATCAGCACGGCCAGTGCGCCCGCCACGGCCGCCGCCGTCATGACCGCCGTACCGAGGTCGCCTCGAGTGGGGGAGCCGTCGTGGCTATGTGAGGAGTACTTGAAGACTGCAACCCCCGTCACACAGCTAATGATCAGGATCAGGGCGACTTCCGCCGAGATGTGTACGGTCATATTTGGGCCTTCTGGCTCGTGGGCCTGCCCGTCGCGACCGCCAGATCCAGCGGACAGGCCCTCTCTCCTGGCCCCCGCGGACGGGGCCCCTACACCCCTTCAGAGGAGTCACAGGGCCTCAAACAGCAAAAAGGCCCAACTCTCATTAATTAGCAAGCCCTCCATGGGCATGTCAGAGTTTCGTACTCTGAATCACCATTCGTGCAGGCAGGAAGGTGGTCGGGGGCCAGGGCGACTTGCGTGTGGTGCCGCCTGTGGCGGGCGGGGTGGCGTCGGTTGTGCCGGGTGCGCTGTGCGTCGTGGGTGGGTGGGTGTTCACCACTTGTCGGCTTCCTCGTGTGCGTCGTAGAGCCCGAATCCGGTGGCCGCGGTGGAGGGGGTGCTGTCGTCTTCGGTGTCAGGGAGGTCGTCGAGATCGTCGATGCTGTCGTCGTCGTCCCAGTCGGCGTCCGCGGTGTTGCCGGCGGCCTGTGCATCGTGTTCCGGATGGCGGGCTGTGGGGACGGCGGGTGTGGGGGTGCTGGCGAGGAGGGCGTGTTCGGTGGTGGTGGCGTGGCCGTTGTGGACGCGGCGCATGAGCTGGTCGAGGGCGTCGGCGAGGTCGGCTTCGTGCTGCTCGGTGTCGTTGTGGTGGGCGTGTAGGGCGGTGGTCCGGATGTGCTGCCAGGTGCGGTCGTTGAACGGCTGGTGGACGTGGTCGCGGTGGATCCAGGGGATTTCGGTGAGGTGGCCGTCGGGCAGGCGGACCCAGATCTGGCGGACGTCGTGGGGGTTGTAGTGGATCTCCCACTTGCCGCCTCGGCCGGCGACGGGGGAGTGCTGGCCGCGGTAGGGGGCGAGGAGGTCCGCGTCGTAGGTGCGGTGGTGGATGTGCCGGAGGCGGTGATGGCCTGCCAGCGCACGGGCAGCAGCTCGAGATAGTCGTGGCCGGTCAGCGGGACGGGCACGTATCCGGCGACGGCGATGAGCGCGGCCCACATCTGGTTGGGGGTGAGGGCCTTCTTGGGCATCATCGGGTGGCGCAGCCCTTCGTGGGGGCGGTGGTGGTAGTGCACCAGCCATTCGTCGAGGAGGTCTTGGAGCTGGGGGACGCTGTAGCAGGCTTCTTTCTCGGTGTCGGGGCCGCGGCGGGTGACGTCGGAGCCGGTGTAGCCGGGCAGGTGCTGGCAGAACAGGGCGTTGATGGTGCCGAAGGCGCGTTCAACAATGCCTTTGGCGGTGGGGGCGTGGGGCGGGCTGGGCTGGACGCTGATGCCGAGGGTTTCGCAGGCGGCGGTGAACGCGCGGGAGACGAAGACTTTGCCGCGGTCGACGACGATCGTCTCGGGCAGGACGACCGGCCGGGCCGCCGCACCGGCCAGGCGTTCGTCCAGCGCGGCCAGTCGCTGGTGGGGGAGCGCGGGGGCGTGGTCCATGCGCAGGATGTTCGGCCAGGTGGCGCGAGCGGGGTGCGGGACGGCCATCTCGGCCAGGAGAAGGGCCGCGTCGACGGCTTTGGTCGCGCTGGGGCATAGGACGGCGGCGAGGATGGCGCGGGTGGCGACGTCGATGGCGATGGTGAGTTCCGGGCGGGCCAGGCGGCCGTCGTCGAAGAGGGCGAGGACGTCCAGGCGGGTGGTGTCGACCTGCACCTGCTCGCCGGGCCGCAAGGCTGTGGCGGGGGTGAAGGCCCGTCCGTCGAAGCTGGCGGGAACCTGCCGGACGGGGCCGGTGGGCAGTTCACCCGGGCGGGCGAGGGCGGTGACGAGCCGGTACAGCGTGGCCTGGGACGGCGCGGGCACCGTCCCGGGGCCGTGCCGGTCTTCCAGGATCTGGTTGATCAGCGGGAACAGGCCGTTGATGGTGCCCTTGGAGCGGCCGCGCCGGCGGCGCAGCGCTTCGCGGACGGCGGCCACGACCCGCTCGTCGGCCCGCCCAGTGGGGCTCGAAGTGCGGGTGGTGCGGTGATCGAGAAGCCCCCACAGGCCCTGCTTGCCGTAGGCCAGGCGCATGCGCTGCACCGTGGTGCGCGAGACGCGGCCGAAGCCGAGCGCGGTCAACTCTGTGGCCTTGGCCTGCTCCCGCTCGGCCAGCGTGTGCTGCGCAGGGTCGTACTGCGGCCGTACCGCTCCTTCGCTGCCGGGCCCGCCCGGCAGTCCGCATTCCACTTCTCTGACGTGCCGCTGCCAGGCCAGCGCCTTCTCCCGTGCTGCGGCGGGGGCGGTCTCGAACAGCCCCCACTGCGGGGCCGCCTGAGGCATCTCGGCCCCGATGACGGTGAAACCGGGATCGGCGAACAGGTGCCCGGCGAGCACGGCCTGACCGCCGCCGTCCGGGCCGACGAGGTGGATGTCCTGCCCTGCCAGGGCGACCACCTGCCACTTCACCCCGCGGAAGCGGACATGAGCCCCGACCTTGACCACCGGCCGGGCATGGCGCCGCGCCCTCACCCGTGACCTCCCGTCTCGTCCGGACCGCTTGGGCTCCGGGACGGGCCGACTAGAACACGCTCGTGGAGCGGTGTGTCCAGGGGTGTCGTCAGGTGCCCGTGCCACAGGGCGTGGAAGACGGCGGGGAGAACCTCGATCGGGTCACCGGCCGCTTCAGCGCCTTCCAGCAGCGGCCGCGGGTGTGTGAAGGCGCCGAGGAGGGCGGGCATGAGGCCGGGGCGGCCGGCGTTGCGGGGATGGCGGTAGCCGGCCAGCCATTTCAGGTTGGCGGCCAGGATGCCGTCGAGCGGTTCAAGACGCCGGTAGGTCCAGCCGAGGTGCGCGCACGCCTGCGTCACGGCTTCGGCGGCTTTCAGGGCGCATTCGCCGCCGGCGTCAAGGTGGCTGGGGCAGTCGGCGAGCAGGGCGGTGCCGTCGCGGTGGCGGGCGAACAGCTGCGGCACCCAGGAACGGACCTGTCCGCGCGGGTTGTGCCACAGCAGCCGTACCGGCCGGCCCGCCAGGCCGGTCACCTCCGGGTCGCGGTCCAGGACCATCAGCTGCAGGCGCATCGCGTTCGATCCGGCCGCCACGTGCCGTCCGGTCGTGGCCGACCACCACAGGCCCGGCCCCCACCGCCGCCCCGGGATCGCCGGGAACGCGGAGACGGGCGGCAGGTCCTCGAAGGCCACTGCCAGGGCCGCGTCCGCCCACCGCTGCTGCACCGCCTGTCCGAGAGGGTCGAGGAAGACCGCCTCGAAGCCGCTCCCACACGGCACGGTGCGCCCTGGCCGGTTCCCGGGCCGGGTTTCCCCTGTGCTGATCACCCGCGCCAGCCAACTCCTGCTTGGCTGCGCGTGCCCGTGTTTTCAGTTTTTCTGCCACCTGTGAGTGCTGTTATCGGCCAACAGCCGACATCCCCGCCGCGGACGCGATACTCAACGGTCGTCCTCCCGGTCGGCCGTCAGCAGGGTCATCAGGGTGTCGGGAGACATGCCTGCCCACTGGGCGACCTCCTCCAGGGGTCTCCCGCCGTTCACCGCCACCAGGGCGGTGCGTTTCCAGGCGTTGTCGATCAGGGCGGCGCTGTGGCGCAGGCCGCCAAGGAGCCGGCGGGCGACTTCGGCGGCCGGCCCGGTCTGTACCCCGCGCAGCTGCAGCAGTTGTTCCTCGGCGCTGTTCACGGTGCTGGTGATCAGCGCCCGCTGCTCAGGTGGCACGACGGCCCGCCACATCCTGCCCGAGCCGGGCGCCTTCTTCTCCTTGCCGAGCACCCGCAGCTGCCCGGCCATGGTGGCGGGCTGGTGCTCCTGGCGCAGCCACCAGGGGTCGTTGTCGTATCCGGGCGGTCCGCCGGCCCCGCGGCGGATACGGATGACGCTGCCCATCCAGGAGGTCAGCGGGCCGCCGTAGTCGGTCGCCGCGAGCGGCCCGAGCCACTGCCGCCCGACCCGCTCGCCGAGCCGGTGGCAGAACATCCCGTCGGCGGGCAGCGCCCGCGGCTGCCCGGCGCCGCTGTCCTTCCACACCAGCTCGGCCATGTCCGGATCCAGCAGCGCCTCGGCGACGGCCACCACTTCCGGGTAGACGACCGCGTCCCGGCCCACGATCCGCCACCGCTCCAGATCGCCCCCGGCGTTACCGCCGGCGACCAGGTGCAGACGCCGCGGCCAGATCGTCTCCTGCTCCCAGCCAAGGGCCTGGTCCCACCACCGGGCCACTACCGCCTGCGCCAGCGCGAACACCCGTTCCGGTTCGGCCCCCGCCCGTGCCGCCTGCCGTACCACCAGGGCCCACCGCCTGCGGGCCGCGGCCACCTCCGGCACCGCCCGCAGATCGAGGTACTCCAGCGGCTGGTCGGCATCCGCGTCCATCAGCCACCGACCGTGCCGCACGCACACCCGCTCCCACCGCGGCAGGTACCGCACCACCCGGACCGCCGCCCCGACCCGCCGGGCCATACACAGGCGGCAGCCGAACGCGGCCGGCCCCGCCACACCACCGGCCGTCCGCCAGGCCGCCCCCGGCGGTCCTTCAGACAGCCTGCCGTCCCGCAGGCCCCAGGACGGCAGCGCCCGCGCCAAAACCCTCTCGTCCACCTCGCACAGCTGCGCCAGCACCTGTCGGCCCGCCGCGTTCAGCAGCATCTCCGCATCAGCCCGCTCGCCCGGCCCCTCGTGCCGTGGCGGGTGGTTGCGCCACCGCCAGTACGAGCGCAGCGCTGTCGCCTCCATCCCGTAGCGGTGAGCGGTGCGCCAGATCAGCGATGCGGTCGTTTCTCCGGGGAACGGCGCGACACGGAACACTCCAGGCGACAGGCCTCTGTTCCCCACGGCCGCGCCGGCATCTGCTTCCTCGGCCGAGCTCGTCATCGCCACGCCCCGGCCGACCTGCAGGACCGACTCCACTGCACCATGAATGGTTATTTTCCTTCGGGTACCGGTACTGCTTCTGCACAGGCGGCTGGCTCACAACGCCAGGTTCTACCAGGAGTCTTCTCCGTTGTGAGGCGAGGTGGCGGAGCCGTCCGGTTCGATGCCGTGGGGCCACAGCCGTACCCACAGCGGGTCGACGCGGTGCTGGAAGGGCAAAGCCTCTCCTCGGTCCAGTGCTTCACGGGCCGTGCGCATTGCTCCGTGAAGGTCGTGCGCTTCGTATTGGAAACGAGCGATGTTGGCGAGGGCTTCGGGATGCCCGTACCTGGCAGCGGATTCCCAGAGGTCTTCGGCGGTTTCTTTGTCGCCGGCTGCTTCGCGACATATCGCCAGGTCGGCAAGTGTGCCGGTGAAGCCGTACTCGGCGGCTTCTCGCGCGTAGTGCGCGGCTTCGTCGTGCAGGCCTGCCTGTTCGCGCATCATGGCCAGATCGCTCAGGCAGGAGGGAGCGCCGTTGATTGCCGCGTAGTGAGCCAGGTCGGACGCCTCAACGGGAAGACCGGCCGCTTCGTGTCGCAGAGCGATTGCTGCCAGCGCATCCGGCTGGCAGCATGCGCCGGCCTGCAGAGCCAGGGCCGCCGCCTGCTCGTAGTCGAAGGCTTCGGCAGCGTTGAAAGCGAGGTCGGCCAGTGCCTTGCAGGTGAGATGATCTGCCGGCCAGTCGGCGTCAGCGTCGAGCCAGCCGTACTCGGACGGCTGCTCTTCGGCGCCGATCACCGGCACGGAACTGGGAAGCCGGCGGGCGAGCTCCTTCAGGAGGCGGGCGTAGCGCAGCCGCCAACGCTCCGCGGCCGCCGAAGCCAGCGCACTGACATCGGCAGGTCGTGACAAGTGCTCCAGCGCCGCATCCCAGAACGAGGCCGGTGGACACAGATGACTGCGCGTCCGGCGGCCGTACTGCTCCATGTAGTCGGCCAGCCGGAACCAGCGCTCCTCGTGGCTGCTTCCTGTGAAGCGGCGTATGCGCTCCAGCAGAGCCGCATTTCCATGGACGCACCGCGTGGTGTAGCTGAGGGCGTCTTGGAACCAGTCGTCGTCCAGAGTGCGCAGCACGGACGGAGACAGATAGCCGGTGGCCGCTTTCTCGAGGAACGCTGCAGGAAGAGCAATACCGCAGCCCAGACGGCGCGCGTCCATGGCCGCGTCCAGGACCGCCCTGGCGCCCTGGCCGGCATGACCGTGCCGAGCGAGCAAGGCCGGAACGCCGGCGAGGAATTGGGTGATGCGGCGGTCAGCCGCCCCCTCAAGCGCCTGTGCCAGACGTTCGTCCGATCGCGCGGCGCTGCGCACAGCGTCAAGATCCTGTTCGGTGAAAGCGTCCGGCACGCGAATCTGGCGACCGGTCAGCAAGTGCCGGCTCTGCGAGTGCGGATCGCGTTCGTGTCTGGCCGGCAGAGATGTCAGCTGGTCCCAGTGCACGGGCCACAGGGTGCCCCCCACCAGGATCGGAGCCCGGCCGGCATCCGCGAGCATGGTCTGCACGGCCGCCGCGATCGGTTCTCCGGCTTGAGGTGCGCCCAGATAATGCTGTGCCTCGTTCAGCCAGACAACGGTCCTGGGTCCTGCCGCGGCCAGCCCGGCCAGGGCCGCCTCGGCCCGAGTGGGATCGAAAGGATGCCACAGACGCCATCCGTCGGCCGCCAGCACCTGGATCGCCTCCCAGCACGCGCGCGTCTTGCCCGTGGAGGACTCGCCCACTAGAACGCACATCTGGCTCTGGCCGGCCCGCGCGGCAGCCACGACACGCTGCAGATGGATGTCGTGCTCCCGAGCCACGTAGACCGGTAACTCAGTGGTCTCGGCTGCGACATGGATCGCATGATGCACTTCCAGGTCGAGCGGTCGGCACTCGCTGATGAGACGGGTGGAGAGCGCTTCTTGTTTCGTGTCTCCTCCCGGCTGGCCGGGAGGCAGGACATAGACATGCGTGAGAGTGTTGTGATCGCCCGTGACGACCGCTCCGACATCCCCGCCTGCGGCGACCGAGTCTTTGCTCGCCTGCACCCGGCTGCCCGGTACCTGAAGTGCGTCACCTGCACCGTCCGGTGCCCCGTGTTCCCGGCGGCCCCACACCGGCATCACGTACGGTTTCCGTCGCCGGTGATGACCTCACCGATGTCTCCCGCGGCAGCGGTGCTTCCGGCTCCCAGGGCGTGCACGCTGGCGCCGGTCGGCGAACTGGGGCGCCGCGCCACCGGGTGTGCCGCCCGGTTGCGGTGGCCGGTGATGACACGTCCGACATGCCCGCCCGAGGCCACAGCACCGCCCTGAGCCTTGACCAAGACACCGTTCGAGCCGGCAAGCGCCCATAGGGAGACCATCAGCCCAACGAGTCCGCCGATCGCCCCCATGACGCTGCCGAGCCGGTCCGCGGTCGCAAGATCCATAAAGACGGCAACGGCCGCCAAGCACAACGCCGCCGCCCCGCACGCAACCGCGCATCCCACCAGTGCGTATCTCCGCCATTCCCGCATAGGACTATCAAACCTCTGTTTGAGGCCTGATGTACCCGAAATGCTCCTGCATCGTCTGCCCCATGCCAGGAGCCGGAACGACTGGAAGGGTAAGTCGTATCCCGCTCCCCTCTTACCTCCGCGAAAAGGTCCCTGCAGATGGACGGGGGCGGCGAAGGACCGGCCGCCGGGTCCAGACCGGCGGCCGGTCCTCGGTCTGTTCGCGGGGGTTAGGCGGCCGTGCCTTCCTCCTCCGGCTCATCCAGCCCCTTCTGGTCACGTAGTTGACCAGGTGGCGCCGGTGCGAGCGGACTCAATGCGCTGGGTGAGATCGCCGTGGATGTTCTGGTGTGCGGCCGGGCTGCCTCCGGGCGTTGCCCGCCGGACTGGGTGCTGCGCACGACGGGCAGCGCGCCCGACGTGCTGCACGCGGTGGCCGGCCACCGGCCCCTGAGAACCCCTTCCCTCGCCGCGCGCGGCAGCC
The DNA here is from genome assembly GCF_053611365.1 of Streptomyces sp. NPDC054813. NCBI lineage: Bacteria > Bacillati > Actinomycetota > Actinomycetes > Kitasatosporales > Streptomycetaceae > Streptomyces > Streptomyces sp. NPDC054813. Next base: position 8,539 of record NZ_JBSHAF010000058.1, read on the forward strand.
AGGCCGCCCAGGAGCGGTCGGTACGCGCCGCTTTGGAGGCCGGGGCCGTACGCCGGCTGACCGTCCTGCGCGCGCACCGCATGGGACTGGGCATATGGGCGGACCTGGCGGCCCTGCACCGCACCACCGGCACGGACGTGAGTGCGGTGCACCACGCCCGGCTGCCCGTGGACCTGGCGCACCTGCTGCGTCACTGCGACCACCGCATGGTCACCACCCGCGCCGCCGTGCAGGCGCTGTACCCGCCTGCGGAACCCCCGGGGGAGCCCTGAAGCCATCCCCGGGCTGCCCGCGCCCGAGGCCCTGCACGCCTGCTCGGCCCTGGCCGAGGCAGTCTCCATGATCCAATACATTGCGCAATACGCATAAATATTGAGAGATTAGTGATAGGCTTCGCGTTATGAGCATGGGTCTCGAGGAGCGGGTGAGGTCGTCGGTGGCTGCGCTCCTGTATGCGACCGGTGAATCGCAGTCTGCTCTGGGGGCTGTCCTGGGGGTGAGTCAGGCTCAGGTGAGCCGTCGTCAGCGCGGCTCTGCAGCCTGGACTCTGGCGGACTGCGAGGCGGTCGCCGCGCACTACGGCATCGATGTCTTGGACCTGATGGCGGGACCCACCCGGGCAGCGGAGGCACTGTCTGCCGCGCGTCGCCGCCTCGTCGGCCGGCAGGCCGGCACGGAGCGTCCTGCGGCTGTCGCGGAAGGCGTGTGATGACGGACTTCAGCGCAATCGACGCGCTGCTGGCCAGGGCCGGGAAGGAGGTCCCGCTGCCGCCGGCCGAGGAGCGGCGCGTCCTGCGTGAGGAGCTGAACCTGTCGCGTGCCCAGCTTGCTCAGGCCTTGGGTGTCGGTTCCTCCACTGTCGGGGGCTGGGAGTCCGGGCGGGACCCGAGCGGTGAGACGAGGGCGAGGTACGCGTACTTCCTCGAGGGAGCCAAGGCCAAACTGGCCACCGAGGCGGCCGAGCAGGCCTCCGCCGGCGAACCCGAGGACGAGGTTGTCACGGATGCAGGGCAGACGGCGGGTCAGGACGACGACGTCGATGCGCTCACGGTGCCCCAGCCGTGTGTGCTGTGCGGGCAGCCGGCCCGCCACCAGGTCGCCGGATTCCCCCAGCACCTGGACCCCGCCGAATGCGCTACCGCACCCCCGGCCCCCCAACCCGAACCCCCGTCCGTGCCGACGGCCGTTCCGGCTGAGGCGGTGCGTGCCCCGGGCCGCACCGGCAGGGCACAGCAGATTCCCCGGGAGCGCACGGGCGTGCGGCTCGTTGTGGCCGGGCGCCGGGTGCAGCCCGCCGACGCCCCGGACCTGCTCGCCGGGCGGATCTCCTCGGCGGTCGCGGCCGCGCTCGCCGAGCACGGCGGGGACGTCGCGGAAGCGACGGCGGCGCTGGTGAAGCGGGCGATCCCGGACGCGATGGCCCTGCTCGACCAGTCCCGAAAGGGCGGCCGGCACGACGTCGTCGCGCACCCGTGGCTGCCGGACGTGCTGCGCAAGCAGTCCGCGCGGGGCGCGGACCAGGTCTGGGAGGCCCGCCCGAAGTGGACCCGGCCCGAACTTCCGGCCGGCGCCCACGAGGTGACCGCGCTGGATGTCAACGGGGCGTACCTGTCGGCGCTGAAGACGCATCTGCCGCTGGGGCAGCTGGAGCACTCCGAGGGCGGCCAGCACGACCGGCGCCGGGCCGGCATCCACCTGATCACCCCGCCCGACTGGGAGCACGACGCCGTCCTGCCGAACCCGATCGGCGCGCGGGACGAGCCGGGCCCGCTGTGGGTGACCGAGCCGACCCTGCGCCTGCTGCTGCGGATCTCCGGCCCGAAGTACGGGCTGTGCGCCCCGCCGGTGATCCACGAGTCCTGGACGTCCGGGGCCACCGAGGGTCTGCTGGAGAAGTTCCGGATCACGCTCAAGGACGCCCGCGACCGGGCGATCGCCGAAGGCGACGACGTGACGCTGGAGTACGTCAAGGCGATGTACTCGAAGTTCGTCTCTACGATGGGGGAGTCGAACTACAACCGGGAGCTCTACCGCACCGACTGGATGCACTTGATCCGCTCGCAGGCGTTCGCGAACCTGTGGTTGAAGGCCCACCGCGCGTACGACGAGGGGCTGATGGTGGTGCGGGCGATGGGCACCGACGAGCTGCACGTGGCCGGTGACTGGCGCGCTATCTTCCCCGAAGGGCGCGGCGTGACCGAGGTGAAGGTCAAGGACGTCTACACCGTCGGCGAAGCCGCCCCCGTGACTCCGGAAGAGGCCTGACATGCCCGAGCGCAACCTCGACTTCGGCAAGTTCGGCGCCCGCGGCATCAAGGGCCACGAGGCCGTCGCGCGGCAGCTGGACGCGCTCGCCGGATACGTCGCCACCCCGGTCACCGCCCGGCGCGGCCTGCTGGCCCGCCTGCACTACCTCACTCGATCCGACCGCGCCCGCGCCGCCGCCCGCGAGGCCGGCTTGACCGCCACGCCCCGCACCATCCGGGCCTGGCTCGCCGGCACCCGCTCCCCCTCCCGCGCAAACCTGGCCGCGATCGAGCAGGCCTACCGCGCCGTGCGGCGGGAGAACGTCGCCCGCTACCTCCTGGCCCGCCTCAACCGCGACGGCCGCGGCACCCGCGTGGAGTTCCACCCGCTCAACCAGTCCCAGGTCACCCGGCCCCAGCAGCGGGCCGTGGCGTACCGGACGCTGAACGTCCGGCGGTGGGACCGGATCGTCGCGGCGTGGGTCGCCGACGATGACGACGCGCTCGACAACGCCTGGGTCGACGACGCGGTGGTCGACCTCGGCTCCCAGTGGGGCCAGTACGAGTACGTCACCAACATCGGATTCGCTGCCTGAGCGGTAGTACAACGGCGAATCAGTAGACAGCCGGTCTACCAGCTCCTCACGGGAAAACCGGCCGTGAGTTGGACCCTTTCCAAAGTCATCCGGATCGAGGAAGGGCTCCTGACCTTCACGTTTTGACGAGGGCACGAAGTCGCCCCCGGGCGAGTCGGACTAACTCCTCAAAGAGATTTGGTCCTTTGTGCTGCTGGACGGTCAGGCCAGTCCTAGGCGTTGAGGTGCGGCGGAGGCCTGCGGCGATGTTGCAGCAGCCGTGCCTGTACTGCTTGCAGGGCCCCCACCTCGTCGCTGACAAGCCGTCACATCTCAATTTCCGCCGGGAAATCGGCGCGACTTCTCAGGGGCATTAACCGAATCCACTCCCGCCTTTGCTCAATTGCAGAAGATAGATCGTCGGAGTGTCCTCAGAGAGAAACCTTGGTACGTGTGGTAAAGGGGCTTGGGTACAGCGATTGCTGAGCGCGCCCACAAAGGGTAATGTGGTCGACGGCGGATAGTTGATGTCGGCAGTTAATCGCCAACGAGAGACTCGTTCGAGATCAGCAGGAGAATCTCATGAGCTTTCCCCTCGGCAAGCTTCTGGAGCTCAGCGTAGACAAGACCCAATCCCCCGCCGGGCAGGACCGCATAGTTGTCGCCATGGGTGACTTTCAGTTCTTCCCTTCTTCCGGCCTAATCACCATGAATCAAGGTGATGAGCTGGACCTGGACGACGAGGATGTCTTCGTGCCATTCGGCGAGAGCGACGTTGAACTTACGCTGAAAGCGGTGAATCAGCCGGGGCACCCAATTTCCCTAGGGTCAGTATTTCTCAGGCACGACGAAGTCAACCTTGGAGAATTGTCGAAGAAATTCGAGGGCGGCGGGGCTCTGTATGGGTTGAAATATAAAATCCTGCCCTGAGGTGGCACGGCGTTTTTGCAATCTGGCGCCTCAAGACTCTCAACTTCCACGCGGGCGACCGGTTACAGCAGGTCTTTGCTCGGCTTGTCCGGCAGCACACCCCCGGCGAAGACCCGGACGACGCCGTCCGCCAGCCCATGCCGGAGGCTGTGGGCGTCCATGCAGACCCGGTGCAGGTACCTCGCCAGGTCGTCGGGGCTGGCACAACTGACTCCCTGCTCGGGTCTGTTCTGCCTGTAGAGGTCCCCATACGGCTGCTCAGCGATACCGTGAAGGCACATGCCCGTACCGTGCCTGGAGGCTCTGATGAACGACCAGCTGGCCCCCGCCGACGGAGCCGTCCGGCAGCAGCTGGAGCCCGCGGCCGCCGACGCGGTCCGCGCGTACGCGGCCCAGACCCGCGAGAGGGCCGACCAGTTCGCCGCCGCCCTGGAGCATATCGCCGAGAACGGCCTGCCCTCGCCGGAAGACTGCACGCCGTGGGAAGACCTGCGGGAGGCGCACCTCGCCCGGCTCGCCGCGCAGCGGCCGGCCGTTGCCTGATGCCCCAAGGACACACGCCCCGCCGCGCCCGGATCGCCTTCTCCGACTCCGCCGCCAAACAGCTGGAGAACATCACCAGCGAGGCAAACATCCACGCCCTGGACCGCGCCCTGGTCGTCATATCCGTCGACCCCGAGATCGGCGCGCCGGTTCCCGGCGATACCACCGGGCCCCAACTGCGCCAGTACACCGATGACATCGAAGCCGTCAGGATCCTGTACTTCGTCACCGCGTTGCGCACCGTGGTGGTCGTCGCCTACATCGAGGTCTGACCTGTAGCCGGCCTGGGCTGGCACCGTGGTGATGGGCGCTGGCGAGGGGTGGGCCAAAGGCGATTAACAGGGCCCCGAGTTGCAGAGATCAGCTATGGGCGCAATGCTGAGAAGTACAACCTGGGGCGGCCGAATGGGTTACCAGTTTTGTGAAGCCTCGCCGCCCGTTGTCTGGCCTCTCTGGCACATTTCGCCAGTCGCACAATCTGTATCCCTCCTTTGAGGAGCAGTCATGGGCAGGAAAGACCCCGATTCATTGCCGCCTGGGACGATTTTCTCTCGACCGAAGATTAATATATCGCTCAATTTCCATCGCGATGAATTCGATGACATACATGTCGTCGCGACTGGATTCGGCCCTGGAGAACATGTGGAGCTGACGAGAGATGACGTCAAATTTGGTCGGCTAAACAAAATGGCACGAATTTGGGAAGGCCCTGCGGACGGTCAGGGACATTTCGGCGTGGAGGATGTACCCGAAATCGAGTCAGTGGTTTCGAACTATTTCTACGTTGCGCGCGGGGATCAAAGCGGGAATTCGAAGGCTGCCGAGTATGATTGCTGATTCTGACCTCAGTCGCAGTTAAAACCGGTGTGGTTGTCGTCCTCAGCTTGAAGAGGATTCCCGTTCGGGAATTGACGCATTCTCAGAGGGCGGAGTGGGGGTGGGGTGTCATCCCAGAATCTAGCCCGTAGTCAGTTTTGACGCACGGCCCGGCATTGACGGTCCGTCAGTACTGGTCGAGGGTGCGGGAGTCGGGCCACCCCTCCTGCCTACTGCTGCCGCTTTCGCCTGACTGCGGAGCAGGCAGGCCCCCTGACCGGCGCGGAGCGCTGGTCAGGCAAGGGCGGGCACGGAGTGCCTGCCCGTCCCGGACGGAGTCCGGGACCCTCCGGCGCGCAGCGCCGGTAAGCGTCGCGTAGCGACGCCGCGT
>NZ_JBSHAF010000059.1:0-12494 GCF_053611365.1 Streptomyces sp. NPDC054813
CCACTCCTACGGCATGAACTTGACAGCCATACCCAGGGCCCCCGGGCCTCCCGATCGTACGAGTGACCGGAATCAACCCACCAACAACGTAAGGAACTTGAAAGCGTGATGTCGGCCACCGCCTGTGATCGAGTCGGTGCTGCCGAGGCGGCCGCGAATCACTTATCCGGGCAGCGATGGCATGCAAGGTGATCCAGTTCGACCCTGCGGCTCCTGGCGCGTCACCTGCGTCGGCGCCGTCGTGAGATCGGCAGTCGATGGCGACGCCTGTCCCCAGGCCACCAGGCCCTACTCACGCTCCGGCACCTGCGATGCGGCGATGTATGCGACGGTGCATCGCGTTCAGGTCGTCGTCCCGACGCATGGCTGCGTCACCGGGGTCAGGACCGCGACCTCCCAACCGAAGCCCACCAGCAGTCGGCTGTCCTGGGTGAGGCTCACCGCATGGACGGGCGCGGGGAAAGCCAAGGAAGGTCCGGTGGGACGGCCTGTGGTCAGGTCCCATACCCACACGGTCCCGTTCCGGCTGCCGCTGGCAACGATCGGACGGGCGTCGGCCACTCCCGTCGCCACCGCTCGTATCTCGTCGGTGTGGCTGGTGAGGAGGGTGCAGACGGCGCGGCCGGTGGTCAGGTCCCACACGCGCACTGTCCCGTCCCGGCTCCCGGTGACGGCGACCGGGGCACCGTCCACCACGGCGGTCGCCACCGCCATTGGCGTCGCCCTGACCAAGCCGATGCGGCCGGTGAGCGGATCGCCGACCGGGCGTCCGGTGGTCAGGTCCCAGACCCGAACTGTCGTGTCCCAGCTCCCGGTGACCGCGACCGGGCGACCTCCCACCACTGCGGTCGCCACCGACCCAACCGCGCCGTAGTGGCCGGCGAGGGGCTGGCCGACGGGGCGTCCGGTGGTCAGGTCCCACACCCAAACCGTTCCGTCCCAGCCACCGGCGAGGGCCACCGGGGTCCCGGCCAGCACCGTCGTCGCCAGTGACCACACCGGCTCGGTGTGGCCGACGAGAGGTTGCCCCAAGGGTGCACCGGTGGCCAGGTCCCACATCCGCACCGTTCCGTCCCAGCGACTGGTGAGGACAGCCGTGCAGCCGTCCACCACGGCGGTGGCCAGCGCCTCCACGATCTGGGGGTGGACGACGGGCTTGCCGACGGGCCGACCGGTGGCCAGGTCCCAGACCCGCACGGTCGCGTCCCGGCTGCTGGTGACCGCGACCGGGCGGCGGTTCACCACCGCGTCGGCCACGGCTCGCCCGTCGTCGGTGTGGCCGATGCGGGGGGCGCCGACGGGGCGGTCGGGCGTCAGGTCCCAGACGCGCACTTCTCCGTCCTCGTTGCCGCCGGTGAGAGCGACCTGACGACCGTTCACCTCTGCGGTGGCCGCCGCCCACACCCCGTTGACATGGCCGGCCATCGGTCTGCCGACGGGGCGGCCGGTGGTCAGGTCCCACACCCTCACCATCCCGTCCTGACCACCGCCGACCGCGACAGGACGGCCCTGCACCGACCCGGTGGCCAGCGCCTGCACCCCGTAGGGGTCGCCGGTGAGGGGTTTGCCGAACGGGCGCCCGGTGGTCAGGTCCCACACCCGCACGGTCCTGTCCCGGCTGCCGCTGACAGCCACCGCACGACCGTCCACCACCCCGGTGGCCAGGGCCCACACTCCGTCGCTGTGACCGGTGAGCGGTTCGCCGACCGGGCGGCCGGTGGCCGGGTCCCACACCCGCACCGTCCCGTCCCAGGTGCCGGCGACGGCGACGGGGCGGCCGTCCACGACCGCCGCCGCCAGCGCCTCCACCGGGCCGTGGCCGCCGGTGAGGGGCTTGCCGACCGGCTGGCCGGTGGTCAGGTCCCAGACCCTTACGGTCCCGTCCCGGCTGCCGCTGATGCCGAGCGGCCGCCCGTTCGACACCACCGTGGCCACCTCTGTGACGACTTCGGTGTGGCCCGTGAGGGGTGTGCTGGCGGGGCGTCCGGTGGTCAGGTCCCAGATCTGTACGGTTCCGTCCCGGCTGCCGCCGAAGACGACCGGGCAGCCCCGCACAACTGCCGTCGCCACCGCGCAGACCTCGTCGTCCTGGCCGGTGAGGAGTTCGCCGACCGGGTGGCCGGTGGCCAGGTCCCACACCCGCACCGTGCCGTCGTCGCTGCTGCAGGTGACGGCGATCGGGCGGCCCCCGACCATCCCCGTCGCCACCTGGCGCACGCGTTCGGTGTGGCCGATCAGAGCCTGACGGAACCGGTGGTCGACTGTGCTGCCGGTGGCCCAGGCCACCCCCCATCGGCTGTCCGCACCGTCGTCGACCGGCACGGCGGTGATCCGCGCCGACAGGCCCAGAGCCCCGTAGCGCGCGGCGTCCAGCGCCAGCATCTGCCGACGCACCCCCGGACTCGCCTGCCGGTGCAGGTGCGCCGATGCCCGGTACACCGCTGCCGCCAACCGCCCGGCGGGCCCAGGGGCTGCTTCCAACAGCTCGAGCACCGCCTCGGGGTCGGCGTGCACCATAAACGCCGGATCGGGGAACTCCGCGTTCGCAGCGGCGGATTCGGCGTCGGCACCCTCGGCGCCCAGGCCGTCGGACCAACCCTGCAAGCCATCGCGCCCCATCAGCCCATCAGCCCCTCAAGGCCCGGCTCGGCCGAGCGGCTGCGGCGCAGGCGAAGATGCGCCGGTCGCCACAGGCTCCAGGCCAGACCGAGCGCGAGCGGGACCTGGAGGACCTGCTGGACCACCGCAGGGCCGGGGACGCCTCCCCGCTCGGCCGGGGCCTGCCCCCGCGTGTCGACGGTCACCACGTAGGTGCCACCTACCGCCCAGTGCCAGTCGACGAGGGTGCCCCCCTGGATCGGGCCCAACGGTGGGCCGTCGAGCACGGAAACGGTGTAGGCCTCGGTGCTCCCGCCGCTCATGCCGTCCTCGGTCACCCGGATCCCCAGGACCGTGACGTGTTCGGTGCGCCCGTGCTGGTGCAACGCCTGCTGGTTCAGCTCGGACCTCTGGAGGACCAAAGTCGCCAGCAGACACAGCACGCCCAGGAGCCACCGCAGGCCGAGGAAGCGGCAGACGCCCGTAAGGAAGCAGGCACCCAGGAGCACCAGCACGCCCAGGACGTCCATCCACAGGGCATGCCTGAAGAAGGAAGTACGTGCGACCAGGCGCACGATCGCCCACAACCCGCACGCGCCCCCGACGCTTGCCACAACAGCACCCAGCCGTCGGCTCAACGCTCCTGCCGTGGGGAGCCGCGGGCCCGAGGGGCTCCGTACGGCGTCCTCTTCGTCCGTGCCCATGCCCGTCTCCGTCCTCCACGCATCCCGGATGCTCCACGGCAGCCATCGCACGAGGCTTCCTTCCATACGGTAGGGATTGTTCAACGATCCCTCAAGAGGTCATCCCTGTAAGCCTGGGCATCTCTCTCGCCTGGATTCCGCTACTGGGCAGATGGGGGTAGCTTTTGTTCAACGAAAGATCGAGGCGGTCAGCAGATCCGTCGATGGCCGAGGAGGACGGATGGGCACAAGCGCACCCAGCTCGTGGATTGCCGGACTGGAGAGGGACAAGGACCGGCTCGGTCGCGGCAGCACCGCTGAGCGGGTGGCCGGTGTGCTACGCCAGCGAGTGACGGAGGGTGACATCCCGCCCGGAACACGGTTGTCCGAGGAAGCCGTGGGGGCGGCTCTGGGCGTGTCCCGCAACACCTTGCGCGAGGCCTTCCGACTGCTGGCCCACGAGCGGCTGCTGGTACACGAGTTGAACCGCGGCGTATTCGTACGCACCTTGGACGGCGACGACGTGGCAGAGCTGTACCGGCTTCGGCGACTCGTGGAGGGCGCGGCCGTGCGCGAGGTGGCCGGCGCCCCCGACCGGGTCATCGAGGAGATCCGCGCATCCGTGGAGGAGGGCGAGCGGGCGGCAGCCGAGCAACTCTGGCCCGATGTCGCCACCGCCGATCTGCGTTTCCACCACGGCATCGTCCGGCTGTCCGCATCACCGCGACTGGCGGACTTCATGCTCCGCATCCACGCCGAACTACGCCTGGCCTTCCACGCCATGGGCGACCCGCGGCGCTTCCACGCGCCCTACCTCACCCGCAACCGTGACCTCCTGGCAGCCCTGGAGGCCCGGGACGCCCAGCAGGCAGAACTCCTGCTGTCGGTCTACCTCGCCGACGCCGAACGGCAACTGCTGCGCGCCTTCGCCGACCGTGGACCCTTTTCATCCTCACGCTGACGTGGCGAGGTGAAGGGCACGGCTCCCCCACCCGCTGAAGGATCACGTCCACGATTCGGGGGGCAGGTGAGGAACGGCCTTGTCCTGAACGGGTTTGCCGACAATGGTTGGACGGGTCCGGATCGATGGTCAGGGGTACAGGCCGAGGTTGGCGGTGAGTGAGACGAGCGTTCCGTTCGGGTCCAGCGAGGCCGGAAAGCGGGTCAGGTACGGCGTCGCCCGCAGCCGCTCCACCAGATCGCGGCCGTAGGGCTCCAACGCAGGTGCCGCGAGGTCGAGCGAGTATGCCTCAATCTTCGCCGGTGAGGTCGCGACCTGGGCGTGCGGGATGGCAAGCCGCTCGGAGACCACCGCCGAGGCGTGTTCGCCGTTCGTGCAGCGCCAAATCGGGCCGCCACTGGCGGCACGCCTCCTCGACGGCCGGGATCATCGCCGCGGTGCACAGTCTCGAAAGCACGCCACGGCCTGGAGCCGGACCAGCTCCCGAGCGACCCTTTCGGCGTCGGTCAAGCCACCACCCTGCGGATATCTCACCCCACCAGGGGGGACCGAAGCCACCCACAGGCTGTCCGGCGAACGGCCCGACATCACCCAATCATGTTCACTAGTGGGCAGGCCCAGATGGAGGGTTGCGTCCTCGCCCAGTCAGGGGCTGAACAACCACCGCGCACCGGCCAAGCGCGAGTTCCCTGCTCTTGGCCGGTGATGGAGCGAGGACCTCCCCTGGGTCTGCCGGGCGTTCACAGGCAAGCTATCGACACGGCCGACGAGGCGAAGAAACAATGGGGAACCACATCACGCGATGGGGGCAGGCGTGTTGCCAACTTTTCGCCCACAAGGGGGGCTAAGCCGGGGCTGGATCAGGTACCTGACAGCCGTAGCGATCGGAGCCAGCACGGTGGCCGTCGCTGCCACCTGGACAACGGGTCCGCTCGCCACCGGCATCGGCGCAGCTGTCACGACGGTGTACGGCCTTGTGGCGGACCATATGCGTCCGCAACGGCTCTCCTCGCACACTGTGGCCCTGTTGTGGACGCTGGACGGTCGCATCCCGAGACTCAGCCAGATCGAACATCCCGAACTGGTCGGCGCGCATCCGGCAGACGGACGACGCGCGCAGCCGCCACCCCCATACGTGGAGCGCGATGCCGAGCCAGCGCTGCGAGAAGCACTCGCGCTGGGTGGCTTCGTGCTGATCGTGGGCGAGTCAACCGCCGGCAAGACACGTCTGGCCTATGAGGTCGTCCGATCGCTCTTTCCTCGGCACGCCTTCGTGCGCCCCCTGACCAGAACCACTCTGACCGCTGCCATCGAGGTCGTCCGGCGTCGCAAGCGTGCTGTCCTGTGGCTGGACGATCTGGAGAATTACCTGGGCGCCGATGGACTGACCGTCTCCATGCTGGCCGGGCTACTCCAGGGACGCTCACGCCGGGCCGTGGTGCTGGCGACAATGCGGTCCGAGGAGTACCGCCGTTACGATGCCCGAGAGGAGAGCAGGCTCACCGGGTCTGCCCGCGACGCCTGGCGATCTCAGCGCGAGGTGCTGGATCAGGCGACGAAGATTCCCCTGGCTCGGCACTGGTCACCGACCGAACAGCACCGTGCCGCGGCGCATGAGACCGACGCGAGGCTCAAAGTCGCCCTGAAGTCCTGCGACCGGTTCGGCCTCGCAGAAGTGATCGCAGCTGGCCCCGAACTGCTTGCTGCCTGGGGCCATGCATGGGCGCCCGGCGCCAACCCGCGCGGAGGAGCTGTCGTTGCCGCGGCCGTTGACTGCCGCCGCTCGGGACTGAGGCGACCGGTGAGTAGAGAGTGGCTCCGGGAACTCCATCCGCCCTACCTCGCTGAGCGCGGTGGGCCGGATCTGCAACCTGAGCCGTTCGAGGAAGCAATGCAATGGGCCTGCAAAGCCGCCTACGCAACGAGCGGGCTCCTGATCGGCAACTACAGTCAAGGCTATGTGGCGTTCGACTACCTGCTGAGTGCACCGGGACTGGCCCCTGTGCCGGATCACCTGTGGAATGCCTTGCTGGACAGGGTCGAGCCCGACGATGCCTACGACATGGGTCTGGTCGCCCATCAGGCCAATCAGCTGGCACGAGCAGTGCCGGCTCTCGAACGGGCCGCCGCCGGAGGGGCTGCGGGGGCTGACTTCCAGCTGGCCATCGCCGTGGGCGATCGTGGCTGGCCGCGACTGGCGGTGAGCAGGCTGGAGGAGGTGGTACGTGGCAGGCAGGCCGAACTCGGCCCGCGCCATCCTGACACACTTTCCGCCCGGCACCAGCTGGCGTTCTTCACCGGTGAAGCCGGCGAGACCCACACGGCCGAAGGCGCATTTCGCGAACTCGTGGCTGATACGACGGCAACGCTGGGCCCGACCCACGCCGACACCCTGGCCGCTCGTCATCAGCAGGCTTACTTTTCCGGGGAGACGGGCGACACGCAGGCGGCCATCCGACAGCTTCGCGCTCTTCTTGAGGACCGATTACGACTGGAAGGACCGAAACATCCTCAGGTCCTCGCCACTCGACGCAGCCTTATCTGGTTTCGCGGCCTTCAAGACAATCCAGCTGAAGTTGAACGCGAGTTGCAGCACCTCTTGGAAGATGCGCACCAATGCCTGGGAGCCGATGCCCCGCACACGCTCGCCATTGTCAGCACGCAGGCGGACTTCGCGGCACGAGCAGGCAGGACAAGCGAAGCGCTGGCGATATTCACCCAGCTGGTCATCGATCGTAGCCGCGTCCTCGGCACCGACCACCCGCACGTGGTGCACTCCCGCCTGCAAAGGTGTCAGACACTCATCGCCGATGGCCGTACCGGGGAGGCGGCCGACGAACTCACGCGGATCATCCACGACGCTCAGCGCATTCTTGAACCCGACCACCGCCACATCAACAGCGCAAGGGTCATGCTGGCCCTCTTGCAGCAGACCTGACAGGGCCTCGACCGTTCCGGATGCACCTATCGATGCTTGAGCCGCATGCAACTTGATCAGTGGGACCCTGTGCAGCCGCTGCGTGGTGGCGTGCGGGGAGGCGGTCGGAGGCCGGAGCGCGGACCTCGACCTGTTGCTGGTGGCGGACCTTGTCGGCCGAGGGCGGAGCAGGGGTTGGTGTCGAAAGCGACCAGGCAGTCCTTGCCGACGTCACGGGCCCGCGGCCTGGAGAGAACTGGCGACACTCAGTCGGCGGTGCGCTGGTCATAGGCGGCGCGTGCCGCGTGTACCTGGGCGGCACGCGTGTGGGTCCAGGTGCACAGGACGCGGGTTTCTTCCGCGATCTCGCTGCCGAGGTCGGTGAGCGCGTAGAGGACCAGAGGCGGCGTGGCACGGGGGTCCACCGTCCTGGCGACGAGTCCGTCGCGTTCCAGGGTCCGCAGGGTTTGCGAGAACATCTTGCGGCTGATCCCGCCGATGGAACGCTGTAGTTCGGAGAACCGCTGGACACCGCGCTCCCGCAGGCTCAGCAGCATCAGCAAGGCCCACTTGTCGGCCAGATCCACGAAGACGTCACGGCTGGGGCATGCCGCGTCGAGGATGTCCATCGGCCGCTCTGGGTCGAGGGTGATCGGTGGCTGCTCCTGCTGTGACATGCCCCCCAGAATACACCCGCATCCCCGCAGAGGGTTGCCCTCTTTTGGAGGTCAGGTTTAGATTAGAGACCATGCCTACTCAAGGAGTGACTCCCGTGACCGAGACCGTCAAGCGCCCCCTGGTCGCCATAGCCTTCCACTCCGGTTACGGACACACCGCTGTCCTGGCCGAAGGGGTGAGGCGCGGTGCCGAAAAGGCCGGAGCCGAGGTCGCCTACATCCCGGTGGACGCCATCACCGACGAGGACTGGCAGCGGCTCGACGCCGCCGACGCCATCATCTTCGGCTCTCCCACCTACATGGGTGGCGCCTCCTCCGCCTTCCATGCCTTCGCCGAAGCCACCAGCGGCCGCTACCTCACGAGCGTCTGGGCCGACAAAATCGCTGCCGGCTTCACCAACTCCGCTTCCAAGAGCGGTGACAAGCACAACACCCTCAATTTCATGACCGCTCTCGCCGCCCAGCACCACATGATCTGGGTCGGCCTCGGCCTGCCTCCCGGCTGGAATGCCCTGACCGCCGCCGAAGACGACCTCAACCGACTCGGCTTCTGGATCGGCGCCGGCGCCTCGACCCCCCAGGACGGTGGCGTCGACACCGTCCACCCCGCCGACATCGCCACCGCCGAACACCTCGGGGCCCGAGTCACCCAGCAGGCCGCTGCTCTCACGACCGGCCGCAAGGCACTCGCCGACGCCTGATGGCAGAAGGCGGGCAGCACGCGCCGACACCGAGGGTTCCGCGTCGGGCCGTGAAGCATCGCCGACCGTGAAGCAGCCGGTGCCGGACGGTACAAGTCCGAGTTGACTGCCGAGCCGCGCTGGTTACCGGCGCGGCCGGCGGCATCGGCCGCGCGACCGCGCAACTGCTCGGGGAGCGGGGCGCGCAGGTCATCGTCTCGGGCCGTAACACCGAGCGTGGCAAGCGGGTCGTCGTCGGCATCCGCGCGGCCGGCGGGAAGACGGACTTCGTCCAGGCCGATCGCTCAGGTGCGGCCGGGGCTCGCAGCCTGGCCGGCGCCGCCGGCGAACTCGCCGGTGGCATCGACATCCTGGTGAACAGCACGGGCACCTACCCCTCCCTGGCCAGCACCGACACCCACCGATGAGGTCTTCGGTGAGGTCTACGACGTCAACGTCAAGGCGCCTTTCTTTCTGACCACCGCTCTCATCCCCGCGATGGTCGTCAAGATGGTCGTCAAGGGGGCCGGCTCGGTCATCGACATCGGCACGTTCGTGTCCAGCAAGGGGGAGTGCCCGGCGCCACCGCGTACGCCTCCAGCAAGGCTGCCCTCGATCAGCTCACCCGCATCCGGGCCGCCGACCACGGGCCAGCCGGTCTGCGCTTCGACCAACGGCTTCCGAGAGCTGCCCGCAAGCCGCGCCGGCGCGGCTCTCGTTCCGTCGCAGGGCCCGGTCCGGTCAGTGGTGGTGTCCCGAATGCCCCTCGTGCTGCTGCTCGGTGCGCTGCTCCATGGTCTCCGGCGCGTCGCCCATCATGGCGAGCATTTCGCGGCCTCCGGTGCGGAAGAAGCGAATCACGAGCGTGGCGGCCAGCACTAGAAAGGCGATGTTGAGGAACGTGGTGTAGTTCCAGCTCACCCCTTCCATCGGGATCTTTGCGTCGGCCTGGTCGGGTACCAGCCCGAGGCCGCCGAAGGCGAGCTCCACCATGTAGCCGGCGGTGACCATGGCCGCGTAGAAGGTGAGGGCGAGGTAGAGAGCCGTCTTGAGGCCGTAGTACTTCCGGTAGATGTTGAGGATGGGCAGGATCAGAAGGTCCGCGAAAATGAACGCAACCACGCCGCCGAAGCTGATCCCGCCCTTCCACAGCACCACGGCCAGCGGCACGTTCCCGATAGAGCAGACGAACGAGATCAGGGCCACGATCGGGCCGATCAGCGGTCCCCAGACCCTCGACAGCAAGGGGTGGCCCTCGAAGAAGAAGTTCTGCCAGAAGGAGTCCGGCACCCAGGCCGCGATCGCGCCGGCGATCAGCAGGCCGATGACGAGGTCGCGCAGGATCGCCGCCCACTCCATCGCGAAGACGTGGGAGACGGAGGTGAAGCCCCGGGGCGACAGCAGTCGGCGCCAGAACGATCCGGTGCCGCCCACGGACATGTCCATCGCGGCGTGGCCCTCCATCGAGCCGGCCACTCCGCGGTCGGCCTGCACGTGGGCCTCGCGCAGCAGGCGGCTGCGTAGGGTCAGCCGGAACAGCACGGCCAGGACCACGATCATGATCGGTCCACCGATGAACTCGGCCAGCGTGAACTGCCAGCCCATCAGAAGGGCGAGGATCACCCCGAGTTCGACAACGAGGTTGGTGGACGCGATCTCGAAGGCCATCGCCGCGGTGAAGTTCGCGCCCTTGCGGAAGAGCGACCGGGCCAGCGCGACGGCGGCGTAGGAGCAGGACGAGGACGCCATCCCGAGCAGGGAGGCGACGGTGAGCGTGCGAGGCCGGTCATCGCCCAGCAGCCGGACGACCGTCTCCTTGCGGACGACCGCCTGGATGATGGCCGAGAGCAGGAAGCCCAGGATCAGTGCCCAGGTGATCTCCCATGTCATCGACCCCGCGATGGACAGGGCGTGAAGCACTGCATGCAGCACCGACATCGTTTGATCATCTCCGCAGCGCTGGTGTGGGAACCGTCTCTGTATACCCCGGCGGTATCCCTCGACAAGTCGAGATGATCCCGCGTGGGCGCGAGTTCCTTCATGCCTCCGCTGCTCCGGCGGCCTCATGGGTCTGCGTGCGCACGGGGAATGAGGGCATGCGGTCGACGCCCGTCACGACGGCTCCTTCCCCGGTGAGTAGCCGGGCGATGGCTTGCCCGATGCCCGATGCCCGATGCCCGATGTGGCACCGGTGACGATCACTACCTTGTCGGTCAGCTGGAGATCCATGGTGTTCTCGCTGAGGGCGAGGTCAGCGATTCCGGGCGGCTCGCCGCGGCATGTGGGCCGGGGGGACTCTGCGGTCAGCTGGGCGCCAGCTGAGGCAGCACGAGGTCCCGGGCCGTGGTGAGGAGGGCGATCACGAGGGCGATGGCGGGACCACGATCGGGGCGAACGGGCTTGCCGCGGCGCGAACTGCTGCTCGTGCCCGGCGATGCCCCGCTCGAGCGCCGGCGGCATCATGATGCCGGCGTTGTTGATCAGAATGTGCAGCGGGCCCTGCCAGGCGGCGGTGAACGCCCGCACCGAATCGAGGTCGGACACGTCAAGACGGGCGACGTGCATCGCGTCGTTCCCGGTGGCCTTACGCAGGTCGGCCGCGACCTGCTCGCCTGCTTCCGGGCGGCGGACGGCGAGAGTGACCTCGGCGCCCTGGGCCGCCAGAGCGCGGGCGGTCTCGACGCCGATGCCCGAGTTGGCCCCCGTCACGATCGCCCGCCTGCCGGACACGTCGACGCCTTCGATCACCTCCGAGGCGGTGCTGGCGCGGTTGAACGGGGTGGTGAAGACATGGGACATGTGACGTATTCCTCCGGTCGTTCGTGTTGCGCTGTCAGACTGCGCCGAGCGCTGTGGGACGCACCAGGACGGGTTGGGACTGGGACTGACAGGGCCACCCATGAGCCCGGAACACGTTCGTACGCCGGCAACATGGCACCCGCCGGAGACGCGAGGGCACTGGGCCGGTATCTGCGCGCCCGCAGGGAACTGGTCCAGCCCGACGACGCCCGGGACCAGGGCAACCGGCGCGTCCCGGGCCTGCGCCGCGAGGAGGTCGCCTTCCTCGCCGGGATCAGTTCCGACTACTACAACCGCCTGGAGCAGGGCCGTGACAGGAACCCCTCGGAGCAGGTCCTGCGCAGCATCGCCCGCGCCCTGCGACTGCACGAGGAGGCGACGTCCTCTCAGCTGGAGATCGCGGCACGCAAGAGCCCGCGCCGCAGACGGCCCGGCAAGCCGGAGAAGGTCGGCGACGGCATCCTGGCCGCGTTCCTGGGACCGGAGATGCGGGAACTCCATGAGGACTGGTGGTGGTAGTGCCCCCGGACCCCGCGCATCCGCAGCAGAACGGAAGGCGGAGCCGGGGGCGTGACCTGGTCCGCCCGGCAGGACCGTCAGGCCGTCGGCAGAGCGCTGCGGGCTCTGCCCTGTGCGACGCCACCGGGGGTGACGATCGCCCGGCCCCGCCCGATGCCGGGCATGATCTCAGCGCTGTCGATCGTACGGTCGAGGTAGTCGCGGGCGACCTGGAGAGCGTGGGCTGTCTCCCGCGTCCCGGTGAGGACACAGAGTGTGTAGGCCACGTCCTGCAGGCGTGTGCTGAGAACGACGTCGTCGCCGGGGGTTTCCGTCGCGAGAACTGTCTCGTACTCCTCGACGAGCCTGCGCAGAGTCGCAGGGTGGGGCATGAGCATGCACGGCCTCCTCGGATCGGCACGGCAGGGGCGAAATGATGCGCAGACCATGGGGGACTGGGTGTCACTGCCGGTCGAGGGCTTCGTTCCGGACGCGGGCGCAGCTGCGGGTGATGAGGCGGGAGACGTGCATCTGGGAGATGCCCAGGCTTTCGGCGATCCGGCTCTGCGTCATGTCTTCGAAGAAGCGCATGTAGAGGATGGCGCGTTCGCGTTCGGGCAGCCGGCGCAGTCCTTCCTTGGCTGCTTCCCGGTCGACGACGGTGTCGTAGGAGCCGTCGGT
>NZ_JBSHAF010000060.1:0-12262 GCF_053611365.1 Streptomyces sp. NPDC054813
CCCCGACGCCGCGCCAGATCACCACTGCGATACATCCGCGAACCCGCCCCACCAAACGGATCCGGCACAAAACGCTCCGCCGTCAACCACGCCGATGAATACCCACGAGCCACACCCCCACCCGCCACACAGATCTCCCCGACCACACCCACCGGCACGAGGTTGCCCTCCTCGTCCACCAGGTGCAGGCGCTGTTCGCTGAGCGGCCGGCCGATCGCGTTGCCGGCGTCCTGGGCGAAGTCCTTGCGGGTCAGGCGGTGGTAGGTGCTGTAGACGGTGGTCTCGGTGATCCCGTACATGTTCACCAGCGCGGTACGGCTCAGGCTGCGACGCTCGACCCAGGGCGCGAGCGCCGGGATTTCGAGCCGCTCCCCGGCGAAGACCACCGCACGCAGGGCCAGTGCCCTGATCCGCGGGTCACCGTCGCGGGCGGCCGCTGCCAGGGCGCGGAAGGCCGACGGCGTCTGGTAAAGGACCGTGACCTCCTCGTCCACCAGCAGGTCGAGCAGGTCGTCGGGCGAGCGGGTGGTCTCGGTGCCGACCACCACGACGCGACTGCCATTGCCCAGCGCGGCCCAGAGCTCGAAGACCGACACGTCGAAGGCGTACGAGTGGCTCATGCTGGACACGTCCGAGTCGTCGAACGCGTAGTGCTCCTGGGCGCTGACGATCAGCTGGACCACCGTGCGGTGGGTCACCTGGACGCCCTTGGGCAGACCGGTCGAGCCGGAGGTGTACATGGCGTACGCGAGGTTGTCGCCGCTGAGCGCGGTCTCAGGGGCCGCCGCGGGCTGGGCTGCGAGCAACGTCGCCTCGGCGGGCTCATCCAGGACGACCAGCGAGCCGTCGAAGAACTCGCGGACGAGCGGCTCCAGCGCGCGGACGGTGACGACCAGTGCGGCCTTCGCGTCCGCAGCGATGTGGCCGAGCCGGCTCGCGGGCGCCGCCGGGTCGAGTGGCAGGTACGCGCCGCCGGACTTGAGGATGCCCAGCAAGCTGGGGACGAGGTGCTGGTCACGCTCCAGGCAGAGGCCGACCAGCCGCTCCGGCCCCGCGCCCAGCTCGATCAGGCGGTGCGCCAGCCGGTTGGCCTGCTCGTCCAGCTCGCGATAGGTCAGCGTGCCGCCCTGCGCGGTGACTGCCGGCTCGTCCGGCAGCTCGGCCACCTGGGCGGCGAACAGCTGCACCAGTGTGCTGTCGGCGGAGTCCGCGCCGGCACCGGATCCGTCCTCGGAAAGCAGCCGGGCCTTCTCCGCGGCCGGCAGGTAGACCGCCGTGGCGTCCCCGTCCTCGTTACTCGCCATACCTTCCAGGACCTCGCGGTACATGACAGTGATCCTTTCCATGCCAGCCGGACTGATCACGGCCGAGTGGCTGCTGAGGTGCAGACGGCTTCCTCTGTTGTGGACGGTCAGACCGATGCCGGTCTCGACCGGGGCGTTGCTGATCCGCCGCCCGGTGTCCACGACCTCGTTGTCGACCAGGTGGAAGTCGAGGTAGTTGAAGTAGACGTTCACCAGTCGGTCGCCACCCCCGGCCCGCTGGATCAGGGGCATCGGGTACCGGCGGTGCGGCCAGAGCTCGACCTCGCGGGCATAGACCCGCTGGACGAGCTCCCGCCAGGTGCGCGCGCCCCGGTCCATCGGGAACGGGACCGTGTTGAGGTACATGCCGGGCACCCGCTCGGCGCCGAGCACCTCGACCCGGGTGTCGCAGACCAGCCCGGAGTGGAACGCGTAGACGTCGGTGAGCTGGCTCATCACCTTCAGGTGCGCGGCGTGCAGGACCGACTTGAGAGAGACCTCGGCCCTGGACGCGAGCGCCCGCAGGCCGGCTTCCAGGTCCTCGAACGGGACCTTGCCGTAGACCGGCGTCGGCTCGGCCTCCGGGTTCGCCCCGAGCCCGGTGAGGCTGAGCGGGCTGTACCCGGAGACGATCCCGTGCCAGTAGTCGCGCTGCTCCTGGTCGGCGATCGCGGCCACCTCGCCGGCCACCGTGTCGGCGAAACGGACGGCGGGCAGTTCGGCCGGCTCGGGGTCCCTGCCGGCGCGCAGCGCGCGGTAGACCTGCAGCAGCTCCATGAGGACGAGGTGGTAGCTCCAGCCCTCGGTGACGGCATGGCACTGGGTGAAGGTCAGCCACCAGGCCTCATCGCTCTCCACATGGGCATGGATCCGCAACAGCGGCGCGGTGTCGAGGTCGAACGGCCGGGACCGCTGGTCCTGGACGTAACCCTGGAGCTCGGCGACCGCCGACTCCTGACCGAGCCCGCGCAGGTCCGCGCCGGCGACCGGGATGCGCGACTGCGCGTGCACGACCTGCATCGGCACCGAGTAGCCGGTCAGCTGGATCGAGGTGCGCAGCACCTCGTGCCGCGCGGAGATCAGGTCCGCCGCCTCGCGCAGGGTGTCGAGCGCGAGGGAGTTCTCGTCCTTGATCCGGAAACTGTTGACGATGTGGTAGACGCTCCGGTCGGTGTCGGCGAGCATCTCGACGAGCATGCCGAGCTGATTCTGCGTCAGCGGGTAGGCGTCGACCGCGTCCTCGGGCAGCGCCGCCCGGTCCTGCTCCGTGATGAGCGCGAACGGCGCGACGGTGGTCGCGGCGTCCTCCGCCAGCCTCGGCCGCAGTGCCAGCGCCTCGGCGAGCCGGGCGACCGTACGGAACTCGAAGACGTCGCGGACGGTGGCGTCCAGGCCCTCGGCACGGATCCGGCCCACCAGGGCGACGGCGATCAGCGAGTCGCCGCCGAGGTCGAAGAAGTTGTCCTCGATCCCGACCTCCGGAACATGCAGCGCCTCGCTCCAGAGGTCGCACAGGCGGCGTTCGACGGCGTTGCGCGGCGCGATCGAGGCCGCGCCCGCGAAGTGCTCCGTGCCGGGCTCGGGCAGGGCGCGCCGGTCGGTCTTGCCGTTCGGGGTCAGCGGGAGCGACCCCATCGCCACGAAGGCCGCGGGGACCATGTGCAGCGGCAACCGGTCGGTGAGCCAGGCGCGCAGCTCGGTCGGCGCCGGGGCCTGGTCGGCCGCCGGAACCAGATAGGCCACGAGCCGCTTGCGCTCACTCCCGGCGTCGGCGCCGCGCAGCAGGACCACGGCGATGCCTACGGCCGGGTGCGCGGCCAGCGAGGCCTCGATCTCGCCCAACTCGACGCGCTGCCCGTTCACCTTGATCTGGTCGTCGACCCGGTCGAGGAACTCCAGCTGCCCGTCCGCGCGCAGGCAGACCAGGTCGCCGGTGCGGTAGAGCCGGGAGCCCGGCTCGCCCCACGGGTCGGGGACGAAGCGCTCGGCGGTGAGCCCCGGACGGCCGATGTAGCCGCGGCTCACGCCGACGCCGCCCGCGTAGAGCTCGCCCGGCACGCCGACCGGGACGAGCTCACCGGCCTCGTCGAGCACGTAGAGGGTCGTGTTGCGCACGGCCCGGCCGATCGGTACCCGGATCCCCTCGGCCTCGCCTGCTTCGGTCAGGATCGCGTGGGTGATGTCGTCGGAGCACTCCGTCGGGCCGTAGGCGTTGACCATCGGCACCTGCGGGAACCGCGAGAACCAGCGCACGCACAGCTCGGGCGGAAGGGCCTCGCCGGTGACCACCAGGCGGCGGAGCGCGGGCAGTTCCGGAGCCGGAGTACCGGCGTCCCAGACGTCGAGCGCGGCGCGCAGCACCGAGGGCACCACTTCGAGCACGGTGACGCCATCGCGGACGACCCGGTCGAACAGGGCTACCGGGTCGGCGGCGGCCTCGGAGCCGATCACGCTCACGGACCCGCCGACCACGAGGGCGACGAGCATCTGCCAGACCGAGACGTCGAAGCTGAGCGGGGCGTTCTGGGCAACGACGTCGCTGCCCGTCAGCTCCAGGTCCTCGACCTTGGCGAGCAGGTGGTTGCCCATGCCGCGGTGGTGCACCATCACGCCCTTGGGGCGGCCGGTGGAACCGGAGGTGTAGATCACATAAGCCAGGTTGTCGAGCGTGACGTTCGGGGTCGGGGCGGTGGCGGGCCGGAAGGCCCACTCCTCGGCGCGGTCGAGCCCGATGATCCGCCGGCCCGCGCGGCCCGCCGGGTCGTCGGAGCGGTCGGCGATCAGCAGCCGGACGCCCGAGTCGTCGAGCAGGTAGGCCTTGCGCTCGTCGGGCAGGTGCGGGTCCACCGGGAGGTAGGCACCGCCGGTCTTGAGCACCGCGAGCACCGCGACGAGCTGCTCGACCGAACGCTCGGCGAGCAGGCCTACGACGCTCTCCGGCCCCGTCCCGAGCGAGATGAGGTGGTGCGCGAGCCGGTTGGCACGCGCGTCCACCTCGGCATAGCTCAGCTGCTGCCGACCGTCGCGGACGGCAAGCGCCTGCGGGCGCTCGGCGGCGAAGCGGGTGAACGTCGCCACGGCGTCGAGGTCGACGGGCTCGCGGGCGGTGTCCCTCCACAGCTCCAGCAGGTTGCGGCGGTCCTCCGCGGGCAGCACGGCACCCTGCGGCGAGCCGTCGGCGTCGGCCGCGATCGTGGCCAGCACCGCGCGGTACGTCGCGGCCAGGCGAACGGCCGCCTCCTGGCTCATCACCTGGGAGTTCGTGCTGAGCGAGATGTGCACCGGCGAGCAGTTGACGGTGAGCGCGAAGTCGTTCCGCGAGTCGCCGATCCGCGGCCCGTCACCGACCGCCTCCTCCTGCTTCGCGAAGTCGAAGTAGTTGAAGACGACGTTGAACAGCGCCTCGCCGCCGGCGTCCGGGCGCAGCCGGGCGATGGCCGGCATCGGGTGGTGCCGGTGCGTCCAGGCCGCGGCCTCCCGGTCGAAGGCCGTTCGGACCAGCCGCAACCAGGTGTCCGGCAGGGCGTCCACGGCGAACGGCACCGTGTTGAGGTGCATGCCGTACACGCGTTCGGCGCCGGTCAGCTCCGGGCGGGCGTCGGTGACCAGGCCGAAGTAGCGGCCCGGCTCGTTGGCCAGCTGGGACATGACCTTGGTGTGCGCGGCGAGCAGCACGCTCTTGAGGGAGGTGCGGGCCCGGGCGGCGACCGCCTGGAGCGCCTCGGTCAGATCGGGGAAGTCGATCCGCTGGTCGTAGGCCTCGCCCGGCCCGCCGGTGTGCGCCCAGGCCGCGGGCAGACCGACCGGGGAACGCTCGGCGATCACCTGCCGCCAGTGGGCGCGATCCTCCTCTGAGTCCAGGGACCGCAGTTCGGCGGCGATGAAGTCGGCGTACCGCGCACCCGTCGGCTCCCCGACCGGCTCGGCCGCATCCTCCGCACCGCCGGCGCGCAGCCTGCGGTAGGCGGTCAGCAGCTCGGTGACCAGGGTGTGGCGGGCCCAGCCCTCGTGGGTGGCGTGCGACTGGACCAGCGTCAGCCACCAGCCGTCCTCGCCGTCGAGGATCACCACGACCCGGAGCAGCGGGGCGGCGGACAGGTCGAACGGCGTGACCCGCTCGCGCTCCAGCAGATCTTCGAGCCCCTCGCGCCGCTCGTGCACGGTCAGCGGGACCTCGGCGCTCGCGTGCACCAGCTGCATCGGCGCGGAGAAGCCGGTCAGGTGCATGGAGGTGCGCAACATCTCGTGCCGGGCGACGACCACGGCGAGCGCCGCGCGGAACGCGTGCTCGTCGAAGGGCTGCCGGTCCGGGACGCGCTGCGAGCCGACGCTGTGGTAGGTCGAGCCGCCCTCGCTCGCCAGCATCTCGACCAGCATGCCGGTCTGGATCCGGGAGAGCGGATAGGCGTCCACCACGTCGGCGGGCACCCTGGCCCGGTCCTCGGCGGAGACCAGCGCGAACGGGGCGACCGGGGTCAGGGCCCCGGCCGGGGCGGTGCGCTCGGCGAGCGCCCGGCTGCTGCCGGCCACGGTCCCGTGCTCGAAGAGGTCGCGGACCTGGGCGTCCAGGCCCTCCGCGCGCAGGGCGCTGATCAGCGCGATCGCCTTGATCGAGTCGCCGCCGATCTCGAAGAACCGGTCCTCGACGCCGACCCTCGGCACCCCCAGGACGGCCGCCCAGACCGCTGCGACACGCTGCTCCAGCGGGGTGCGCGGGGCGGCGTGGGTGCCCTGCGTCATGTTCTGGGCGTCGGGCAGGGCCTTGCGGTCCAGCTTGCCGTTGGCGGTCAGCGGCAGCGCGTCCATCGGGACGAACACCGCCGGAACCATGTACTCGGGCAGCACCTCGGCGCAGTGGGCGGCCAGCTCGGCCGCGCCGGCCGCGCCGACCACGTACGCCACCAGGCGAAGGTCCCCGGCCGGCGAGGCGACCGCGATCGCCGCCGCGTCGCGGACCTCGGGGTGGGTGTGCAGCGCGGCGGCCACCTCGCCGAGTTCGATCCGGTGGCCGCGGATCTTCACCTGGTCGTCCAGCCGCCCGAGGAACCTGACGTTCCCGTCGGCGTCCCGGCAGGCCAGGTCGCCGGTGCGGTACATCCGCGAACCGTCGGCCCGGAAGGGGTCGGGGAGGAACCGCTCGGCGGTCGTCCCGGGCCGCCGACGGTAGCCGCGGGCGACACCGGTGCCGGCCACGAACAGCTCGCCGGCCACGCCGTCGGGCACCGGCTGGAGGTTGTCGTCGAGGACGTACATGCCCATGTTGGGCAGGGACTTGCCGATCGGCACCACACCGGCCTGGACCGGGAGCGACAGCGGGTTGACGCAAGTGCCGACAGAGGCCTCGGTCGGACCGTACTCGTTGACCAGGCGGCGGTCGCCGAGCCACTCGGCCCATCGTCCGGCCAGCGCGCCGGACAGAGCCTCGCCGGCCACCACGACGACACCGGCCAGGTCGCGGGCCTGTTCCACGGTGATCTGCCCGGTCAGGATCTCGAGGTGACCGGGGGTCAGCTTGAGGAAGGAGTACGGCGCACCGGCCAGCAGCTCACGGCCGAGGTCCGACAGGTCCAGGCCGGTGGGCAGCATCCGCACCGGCTCGCCGGTCAGCAGCGGCGCCCACAGATTGGGCACCACCAGGTCGAAGGCGACCGAGGAGAACAGCGCCGAACCGCCCCGGCTCGCCCCGCAGAGGTCGCGGGCCGCCCAGCCGAGGTGGTTGGCCAGGCCCTCGTGGGTGATCTCGACGCCCTTCGGCCGGCCGGTCGAGCCCGAGGTGTAGATGACGTAGGCGAGGTCCTGCGGGTCCGGCAGGTGGGCGACCGCCGGACGGTCGGTGCCGACCGGGGCCGGTGCGTCCGCGAGCACCAGGGGGCCCGGGAAGGCGGCGCCCAGCTGCTCGGCGTGGTGCGACTGGGTGACGGCGGCCGCGGCGCCGGCGTCGGTCAGCACCGCGCCCCAGCGTTTGGCCGGGTAGGACGGGTCCAGCGGCAGGTAGGCCGCGCCCGCCCGCCAGATGCCCAGCAGGGTGGGCAGCAGGTCGAGGCCGTGGTCCACGACCACGCCGACCACCGAGCCCGGCGCGACCGCGGCAGCGCGCAGCCTTTCGGCGACCGCGTCGGCCGAGGCAAGCAGCCGCGCGTAGGAGAGCGTCCGCTGCCCCGCGATGACGGCCACCGCGTCGGGGGTGCGCGCGGCCTGGGCCGCGATCCGTGCGGGCACGGTCTGCCGGCCGAAGTCGGCGCTCTCGCCCCACTCCTCGACGCCCGCCGCGTCGGCGGGCAGGTAGACCGCCCGGGCGTCGCCGTCGGGGCCGGCCGCCATCGACTCCAGCACCGCGCGGTACATCGCGGCCAGGTGGTCGGCCCGTTCCTGGGTCATGGTGTGCGAGTCGGTGCGCAGCGTCAGGATGTTGTCGAGGGTGGTGACGCCGAGCGCGAACTCGGTGGCGCTGGTGTTGATCCCGGTGCTCTCGTCGGTGATGTCCTCGAGGTCCGCGCCGGAGAAGTCCAGGTAGCTGAAGAAGGCTTCCAGGACGCGGTCGCCCTCGGCCAGCTGGGTCTGGATGGCGGGCATCGGGAAGTACCGGTGCTCCCACATCCGGGCCTCGCCCTCGAACACCGAGGCGACCAGCTCGCGCCAGGTACGCGCGGAGCGGTCGTGCCCGAACGGCACGGTGTTGAGCAGCATGCCCAGCACCCGGTCGGCACCGGCCGTCTCCGGGCGGGTGTGGCACACCACACCGGTCTGGAACGAGGCCTCGTGGGTGAGCTGGCTCATCACCTTCAGGTGGGCGGCCAGCAGCACGCTCTTGAGCGACACGCCCGTGGTGCGGGCCAGGGCGCGCAGCCCTGGTTCGAGGTCGGTGAAGCGCAGGCCCGCGCGGACCTTGGCGCGCGGCGCTGTGGTGTCGCCCTGCCAGGTATCCGGGAAGGTGAGCCGGGCCCGGTTGCCGACGATCTCCTGCCAGTACGCACGCGAGTCCGCGGAGGCCAGCGCCGCCAGTTCGGCCGCGATGGAGTCGGCGTAGCGCGCCGTCCCCGCCTCGGCCGTCGCGGGACTCTGCCCGGCCAGGACCTGCCGGTAGCACTCGACGAGTTCGGTCAGCAGGAGGTGGTAGCTCCAGCCGTCGAGCAGCGCGTGACTCTTGGTGAAGGTGCAGCGCCAGGTGACCTCGTCCTCGGTGTGGACGAAGATCCGCAGCATCGGCCTGCCGGACTGGAGGTCGAAGGCGCGGGCCTGCTCGGCGACGACGAAGCGCTCCAGGTCGGCCCGCCGTTCCTGCTCGGAGCGGCCGGACAGGTCGGCGTACCCGACCTCGATTTCCGTCACGGCGTGGACGACCTGCATCGGCACCGAGTAGGTGTGCAGGTCGAAGGAGGTCCGCAGGATGTCGTGGCGGGCCGCCACGAGGTCCACGGTCCGGCGGAAGGCCGCCAGGTCGAACGCGACGGTGTCCGCGATGAGGAACGAGGCCACGTCGTGGTAGGAGTTGCCGACCTCGGAGGCCAGCGTCTCGACCAGCATGCCGAGCTGGTTCTGCGACAGCGGGTAGGCGTCCACGGCCCCGGCCGGCAGCGCGGCCCGGTCCTCGGCGCCGATCAGCGCGAACGGCGCGACGGCGGTCGCGGTCGCCTCGACCGTGTCGCGGCGGCGCAGCCGCTCGGCGAGCCCGGCGATGGTGCGCGCCTCGAAGACGTCGCGCACCCCGATGTCGAGGCCCAAGGAGCGCAGCGAACCCACCAGGGAGACGGCGCGGATGGAATCGCCGCCGAGGTCGAAGAAGCTGGTCTCGACGTCGACCTCGTCGATGCCGAGCACCTGCGACCAGACCACGGCGACCCGCTCCTCCAGCGGGTCGCCCGGCGCGCGCAGGGCGACCCGCCGGGCCTGCGCAGCCGCCTCTGGGGCGGGCAGCGCGGCGCGGTCCAGCTTGCCGTTGGGGGTCAGCGGGATCGCGGCCACCGCGACGAAGGCGTCCGGGACCATGTAGGCGGGCAGGAAGGCGGCCGCGCTCGTGTTCAGCGCGGCGGTGTCGAGGGCCTCGCCGGACTCGCTCACGTAGTAGGCGGTGAGCAGCCGGCCGGCCGCGGTGGGCACCGGGGTGACCCGGGCCTGGGAGATTCCGGGCAACGCCCCGAGCACGGCCTCGATCTCGCCGAGTTCGACGCGGTGGCCGCGGATCTTCACCTGCTCGTCGCGGCGGCCGAGGAAGTCGGCGTCGCCGTTCGGCAGCAGCCGGACCAGGTCGCCGGTGCGGTACAGGCGCGCACCGGGATCGCCCCACGGGTCCGGCACGAAGCACTCGGCCGTCTGGCCGGGCCGGCCGACGTAGCCGCGGGCGAGGTGGCCGCCGCCGACGCACAGCTCGCCGACCACGCCGACGGGCACCGGCTGGAGGTGCTCGTCGAGGACGTACATCGAGGTGCCGGGGATCGGCCGGCCGATCGGGGCCGGATCGTGTGCGAGCGCGCCGGTCACGGCGTACACGCTGTTGCCGACAGTCGCCTCGGTCGGGCCGTACTCGTTGACGACACGGCCGCCGCCGAGCAACTCGCACCAGGCCTCCGCGACGCGGGCGGACAGGCTCTCGCCGCCGACCACGAGGGTGCGGGTCAGGCCGCGTGCGTCCGCGTACTGCCGGGACAGCAGTTCGAGGTGACCGGGCGTCAGCTTGAGGAAGGCGAACGGGGCCGCAGCCCGCAACGCGCGGCCCAGGTCGGCCAGGTCCAGCTCCTCCGGGAACACGTGGACCGGGCGTCCGGCCGCGAGCGCGGCCCAGAGCGTCGGCACCACGAGGTCGAAGGCGACGGAGGAGAACAGTGCGGTGCCGCCCTCCGAGTCGATGTAGTCGGTGACGGCCCAGTCGAGGTAGCCGGCCAGTGCCCGGTGGCCGATCTGCACGCCCTTGGGCATGCCGGTGGAGCCGGAGGTGTAGATGACGTAGGCGAGCCGGTCCGGGGCGTCCACCCGTTCGGGTGCGGTGGCCGGCCACCGCACCGAGGAGTCCTCGTCTCCGCCGAGGGTGACGGTCGGGCAGGCCGCCCGGCCTTCCAGGCGCCGCGCGCCGGCGGCGTCGGTGATCAGGGCGACGGCCTTGGCGTCGGCCAGCAGGTGGGCGACCCGCCCCTCGGGGGCCGCGACGTCCAGCGGCAAGTAGGCGGCGCCCGCCTTCCAGGCGGCGAGCAGCCCGACCACCAAGTCGGCGGACCGCGGCAGCCAGACCGCGACGACCGACTCGGGGCCGGCGCCCTGCGCCCGCAGGCGGTGGGCGAGCCGGTTGGCCCGGGCGTCCAGCTCGGCGAAGCTCAGTTTCTCGACGATCTCGCCGAGAACACCGCGGCCCGTGACGGCGGTTGCCGTGGGCGACTCCCCGGCCCGGCGCTCGAAGGCCTCGAGCGTCTGCTCGGCAGTGGTCGTGGCGGAGGTGGCCGACCAGTCGCCGATCACCAGGGCGCGCTCGGCCTCGGGGAGGTAGGCGGCCTCGGCGTCGCCGTCCGGGTCCGCCGCCATCGCTTCGAGGACCAGGCGGAACATCGTGGCGATCCGCTCGGCGGCGGCGCGGCCGACCGTGCGCGGGTTGGCGGTCAGGAAGATGTGCCCGGCCCGGGAGGAGACGGTGAGCGGGAATTCGGTCGGGCTCTCGTCGTTGCCGCCCAGGCCGACCAGTTCGCCGTCGACCTGACGGAAGTCCTGGTAGTTGAAGAAGACTTCGAACAGCCGGGAGCCTTGGCCGGAGTCCCGCACGATGGCGGGCAGCGGGTAGCCGCGGTGCGGCCAGAACGCCGCCTCCTGCCGGAAGGTCCGACGCACCAGCTCGCGCCAGGTACGGGCGGAGCGGTCGACCGCGAAGGGCAGCGTGTTCAGGTACATGCCGGCCACCCGGTCGGCGCCGAGACGCTCGGAGCGGGCGTCGCTGACCAGGCCGACCCTGAACGCGGGCTCCTCGGTGAGCTGGCTCATCACCTTGCCGAAGGCGGCGAGCATGACGCTCTTGAGCGAGGCGTCGGAGGCGACGGCCAGCATCCGCAGCCGGTCCTCCAGGTCCGCCCACGGCGTGCGCGCGGTCACCGGGGCGCCGGCGTCCGCGGTTCGGTCGCCCCATTCCCGGGGCAGCACGAAGCCGGCCGTCCGGCCGACCAGGTCCGTCCAGAAGGCGCGGCTTCCCTCGTTCGCCAGGACGGCCTGCTCGGCCGCGATGAAGTCGGCGAAGCGCAGGCCCGGCGCCTCGTACGGCGCGGGCTCCACGCCGTCGCGCAGGTCGCGGTGGAGCGCCAGCAGCTCCATCAGCAGGGAGTGGTGGCTCCAGCCCTCCAGCACCGCGTGGCACTCGGTGACGGAGAGCTGGTAGCCGCCGTCGGTCACGTGGACGAAGAAGCGGAGCAGCCCGGGCACCACGAGGTCGAACAGCTCGGCGCGCTCGGACTTGGTGAACTCCGCGAGCACGGAGGCGATTTCGTCCTCCCCCAGGCCGCGCAGGTCGCGTACGCCGAGGCCGAGGTTCGCGGAGCCGTGCACGATCTGGAGCGGCTGCGCGTAATCGGTCAGGTGCAGCGAGGTCCGCAGGATCTCGTGCCGCTGTGCGAGCAGCTCCAGCGCCGTACGGAACGCCGGCTCGGAGAAGCCGCGCCCGTCGGCGATCGGGAAGGTCGTGGTGTTGTGGTACAGGTTCCCGATGCCCTCGCCGGCCTGCACTCCGCTGGAGGCGAGCATCTCGACGAGCATGCCGAGCTGGTTCTGCGACAGCGGGTAGGCATCCACCGCGCCGGCCGGCAGGGCCTCCCGGTCGACGCCGTCGAGCAGCGCGAACGGCTCGACGGCCGGCCCCTCCGCCGGCGCATGGGCACGGCCACGGGCCGCCTTGGTCAGTGCGGCGACGGTGCGGTGTTCGAACAGGTCACGCACGGCGACATCGAACCCCTCCGCCCGCAACGCACCCACCACCGTGATCGCCCGGATCG
>NZ_JBSHAF010000061.1:0-12227 GCF_053611365.1 Streptomyces sp. NPDC054813
GTTCGACGTCACACACACCCAGCCTGCACGAACGCAGCGCACGAGCGCCGAGGAACACCCAGACGATCAACGCCTACGAAATTCTTGGAAGAGCCTTTTTCGGCTCTTCCAAGAATCAAGAGTGTCCTGACCGACCGCGCGCTCTACCCGCAGCAGATTGCGCCGGTCACCAACTGCTTCTTCGACCTCGTCGACCTCAACGGAGACGGCAAGATCGACCAGGCCGAGTTCCAGCAGATGTTCGACTCGGTCGCCGCAGTCCCCGGCGAGGACAGCGCCGCCGTTTTTGCCGCTCTGGACCTCGATGGCTCCGGCGGACTGGACCGTGACGAGTTCCACCAGGCACTCGAAGAGTTCTTCTACGGCAACGACCCCGACGCTCCCGCCAACCACATCTTCGGCAAGGTCACCGCCTGACAGTCCCCGGATACGCCCCCGGACCCGCGCTTATGCCAGGGCCTGCCCCTGGCTAGCGGCCGCGTGGCGGCGTGGGTCGCGTAGCACCTCCTGGCCGTGTGGGTTCAGAAGCGATTCCCAAACCGAGGGATACGGTGCCGCTCGAACTTCCGTGCGTATCATTCCCGTTCGGGTGATCGCCACCCGCTCGCGCTTCTCCAGCACCCCCAGCACCGACGGCATCGGCCCCCTCCGAACACCTCGCATCCGAACCAACGGAACGAGCCTGCCTACCCAGCGGCCACTCCACTCCTGACATACGGAAACGTGACCCTACGTCCGGATTGGGATCACTTCTGACGCCAGTTCAGGCGACTGACGCGGCTGGCTGAGTGGGCAGCTATCGGCTCGAGAGTGAGCGTGGAAGCCCGAAACAGGGCAGCACGCTGTTCTCGAATCGGGTCATTGCGCTGATGCGGTGGTCGGCGAGGGTGAGGACGTAGAGGCCAGTCCCGTGGCTGATGCCGTTGGGGGCGCGCAGGTACGCTCCGAACGCGGGCTGACCGTTGGCTCGCGTCGGCACCAGGTCGAACCTCCGGCCAGACCGGAAGACGCTGGCGCAGAAGCGGGCAACGAGGTCTTTGCCCTCGTACTCGAAGGGCACTGGCGGCATCGAGAAGAAGACGTCGTCGGTGAGAAGATCCACCAGCGCGTCGAGATCGGCGCACTCCCACGCGCGGACGAACTTCGCCACGATCGCGTCCTCAGAGGCTGAGCCGGGGGCGGGAGGTTGGTGGTGGGCGGCCGGCGGCTGGTGGCGTTGCAGGGCGGCGCGGGCTCGTTTGAGGGCGCTGTTGACCGAGTCGACGGTTGAGTCGAGCATGTCGGCCACCTCGCGGGCGTGGAATCCGAGGACGTCACGCAGGACGAGAACGGCGAGTTGACGAGGCGGCAGTACCTGCAAAGCGGTGACGAACGCCAGGGAGATCGATTCGGCCTGCTCGTAGCGGGCTTCTGGCCCGAGCGGCGCGTCGATCACGGCCTTGAGCAGGGTGTCGGGATAAGGCTGCAGCCAGACGACCTCACCGAGCCGGGTCGGCTCGGGCGGTTCGACATCGGGCACGTTCCACTCCTTCGCCTGGCGCCGACTCACCGAGCGACGCGCGTTGAGGCACCGGTTGGTGGCGATCCGGTACAGCCAGGTGCGCATCGAGGCGCGCCGCTCGAACCCCACGATGCCTTGCCAGGCGGCCAGTAGCGTGTCCTGCAGGGCATCCTCGGCGTCCTGCAACGATCCGAGCATGCGGTAGCAGTGCACCTGCAACTCCGCGTGGTACGGCTGGACCAATGCGCGGAACGCGTCACCGTCGCCGGCCCGCGCCTTCGACATCAGATCGCCGGTCGCCATCCTCGGGTCACCCTCTCCGTCACCACATCGCACTTCCCACGGGTATGGACACCGGCTGACCGGCCAACTGGGCGGCTGACGCGCGCCAAGTTCTGCCGATGCCGCGGTGTCTACCTCAGTGGTAGTCCGACCACCCGAACATGGGAGCATCGACATGGGAACGATCGTCGTCTTCGAGAACGTCTCACTCGACGGAGTCACCCAGGACCCGACCGGCGAGGAGGGCTTCAGCCGTTACGACTGGCGCGCCGGGCTCGCCCCGACCGACCGCGAAGCATGGGACAAGCTCATCCTCGACGACGCCCTGGGCGCGCAGGTCCTGCTGCTGGGGCGACGCAGCTACGAGTTCTTCGCCGCACGATACCCATCCCGGACCGGCCGACTGGCGGACAGGATTAACAACTTGCCCAAATACGTCGCCTCCACCACACTCACAGATCCCGGCTGGAACGACTCGACGGTGCTCGACGGTGACATCGCGGATGAGGTTGCGAGGCTGAAAGACACGGTCAACGGCGAGATCCGCGTCTACGCCAGCTCCCAGCTCGTGCACACGCTGATCGAGCACGACCTCGTCGACGAGCTGCGGCTGACGGTCTTCCCGCTCGTGATGGGCGCGGGCAACCGCCTCTTCGACCAGTCCGGCACCCCGAAACGCCTGCGCCTTGCCGGCACCCGCACCGTTGGCGACAGCCTTGCCTACCTCACCTACCAGGCAGGGTTACGTCGTTGGCCTGCTGCACCGTCAGGTCGGTGAGTGCGTAGACGCGTTCCAGGGTGACCTTGCCGGTGGTGACCGTTCGTGGCGGCGCACGATCTGTACGGTGGCCCGCCACTTTGCCGTGTCTGCGCGCCCAGTTCTTGGCTGGGCCGGTGTCTACCTGGTTGGAGGCGGTCCCAGTCCGGGGCGCGCCCCGGAGACAAGGAGGATCAAGATGGGAAAGATAGTGGTCAGCCAGAACGTCACGCTCGACGGCGTCGTCGAGGACCCGAGCGGCGAGGGAGGGTTCAGGCACGGCGGCTGGTTTCTTCAGTTCATGCACCAGGACTGGGAGGCGTGGGCGGAGCTCGAACTGGCCGAGGCACAAGCCGCCGAGGCGCTGCTGATGGGTCGGCGGAGCGACGAGTACTTCGGCGCACGGTCGTCAATGATGGGCGGCGAGTGGTTGGACAGTCTGAACCGTCTGCCCAAGTACGTCGTGTCCACGACGCTCAAGGAGCCCAAATGGACGAACGCCACCGTCCTGGCAGGCGACGTAGTCAGCGAGGTCTCGAAGCTCAAGCAGCAGATACAGGGGGAGATCGTCGTGTACGCCAGCCGTCCGCTCGTGCGCACACTGATGGAGCACGACCTGGTCGACGAGCTGCGCCTGACGGTCTTCCCGGTTACGGTCGGCGCGGGCGAGCGCCTGTTCGGCGAGACCAGCGACAAGCGACCCCTGCGCCTGATCCACACGAAGACCGTGGGGAACGGCCTCGTCCACCTGACCTACGAGCGCGCCCGCGAGGCTTGAGAAGCGACATGGTGGGCGGCGAGCATCCCCGCCGCCTCAGCCGGCCCGCCCCGACCGCGGCCTGAACAGCCCAGGTTGCTCCTCGCTCAACCACCCGCGCTCCACCAGCCGCTTGGCGCGGAACCGAGCGGCCTGCCCCCGCGCATCACTGGCTCGCCACCCGAGATGATCGCGCATCTGCCGGGCCCGCACGCCGCCCCCGTCGCCGGCCGCTTCATCCTCGACCAACGCCACGATCGCCGCGCAGTCCCCCGGCAGCACCGCCCGATCCAACCCCCGATGCCACCGCGGCACTTCCACCCTGGGCACGGCAGCGCCCACGGCCTCCACCACGTCGGTGCCCGGCACGGCCGGCACTGTGGCCAGGGCGTCGACGACCTCCTCACGGGCGACAGCCGCCCGCCGCGCGGCCTCCTCGGCCTCGGCCACCGCCGCCCGGACTCGCTCCAGCTCGGCGCGCAGCTCCTCCGCCCGTGCCAGCGCGGCCCGTTCCCGCTCCTCCAGCAGTTCCACCACTGACGGCATCCGCCACCTCCGACACAGCAAGCGTGAACACGGCGGATCCAGCCTGCCTACCCGGCGACGACTCCATGCCTGAACAGCGAAAACTTGAAGCTACGTCCGCTTTGAGAATCGCTTCTAAGAACCCGCGCGGATAGGCGCGGTGAGGAGCCCTGTCGCGAAACAGGCGCAGGCCCTGGGTGATCACAGAGCTGTCACACTCTGTGATCACCCAGGGCCTGCCTCGAACGGAGTGGTCGTACGTGCCGAGAAGGTACGGGGTTCCGTGGCTTGGTCAGATCGCAGGAGCAGCCATCGGGGAGCGGGTTGCGGCGGAGATGAGAATTTCGCGGGGCACCCGCGCTGCGGTGGCGAGGGCGCGGCCCACCGGGTAGGCGTGGGCGCCTGCTGGGAGGTTTCCGCGGCGACCGCTGAGTACCACGTCGATGGAGCCCGTGGTGCTGTGCGATTCCGTGGTTCGGTCCAACCGCCGAAGTGTTTGGCGGGCGACTGCCTCCGCGCTGTCGTACAGGGTGGTTCCGGTGGGCAGGCTCTGCAGAATTTCTGGCGCCACCAGGGGGTAGTGCGTGCATCCCAGCACTACGGAGTCGCAATTTTGAGGGGTTCGCTCGGCCGCGTCGGCGATCGCTTCCGTTACTGCGGTCATGTCTCCGTGGTCGATCGCCTCGGCCAGACCCGGGCATGCGACACGCGCGACAGGCCGACCGTTCGCGAAGTCCGCGATCAGGCGATCCTGGTAGTCACTCGCCGTGGTCCGGGCGGTTGCCCACACGGCGATGCCTTGGCCGGCCGCTGCGGCCGGCTTCACGGCGGGCACGGTTCCGATCACAGGCACACGGGGTTCAAAACTCTCGCGCAGAGCGTCGATCGCGGTGACGGTGGCGGTGTTGCAGGGGACCACGATGGCCTTCGCGCCCCGCTGGACGGCCAATTGTGCGGCACTGAACAGACGGTCCGTGACGAAGGAGGCCGTTCTCGATCCCCAGGGGGCGCCGTCGGGGTCCAGAAGCAGAAGCAGATCGAGTTCCGGGGCGAGGTTCCGAAGCCATCCTGTGGTGGAAAGGAGGCCAAGCCCTGAGTCGATCAATGCCACCATCATGGGAGTCAAGTTACCAGCCGACCACTGGCGCAGATGGTGGTCCGTCACGGACTGCGGTGGGGGCGGTCGTTCCAGCGGTGAGTGGTCCATGCTCGGCGGATCAGGCGACGCACGGTGATGATGGTGTCGGCGAGGTCGAAGAAGGCGTCGATGACGGGTGGCCCGGCGCTCGTAGCAGCGGGCGAGGCGGTGGAAGGCGTTCTGCCAGGCGTGGGTGCGTTCGACGTGCCACCCTCTGACTCTCCTGGATGGGTGCCTTCTCGCCCTTGTGCGCGATGCGGCCGTGCAGGGCCACGTTCGTGGAGCAGGGTGCGGGTCTTGCCCAAGTTGTAGCCGGCGTCCAGGTGCACGGTGATGTCGTCGGGCAGCGGTCCCAGGTCTTCCAGGCGGTCCAGGGTCGGAGCGAGCAGCGGGGAGTCGTGACGGTTCGCTCCAGCCAGCACACGGCCGAGTGGGATTCCATAACCATCCGTCATACCTGAGCGCCTCAATCCCTGTTTGCCGCGATCTGCCCGTGAGCAGCCTGCGGCCTCACCGCCGCCGGGGGCTTTGGTGATGGAGCCGTCGACTGCGATCTGGTCGAGGACGAGGCCGACGATCCGGTCGTAGGACTCCACCATGATCTGCTTTGCTACCGGGCTACCGCCACCGTGCCTATCTGCGAGCCCTAAGTGTGGCGTCCTTTCATTGACACGCGTCGAGGGCAACATCTGACACTGTCACTGGCCGGCCAATCGGTGATGCGGGGGCAGTCCGGGTGGGGAGATGGGTGCCTGTGCTGCTCGAAAATACGATTCGTTCTGTGACCTGTGCTGATGTCGTTGGGTCAGGCGGCGTGCTGGTATTGGTTGATGAGGCCTCCGAGGACGGGTTGTCGTCGAATTCTGTGGGTCTGGAGGTCGGTGACGGTGGCCGGGGCGGGCGGTTGGTCGCTGTTCGGGGGTAGCTGCTGCCGGGATTGGTGGGGACGGTGCCCGTTGTAGTGGCGGATGTACTCGGTGAGCACTGCTTGGGCGTGGGCTTCGTTGTAGATCAGCATGCGGTCCAGGATTTCGCGGCGGAGGGTGCCCACGACTCTCTCGCAGATCGCGTTCGCTCTCGTTGCCCGAGGTGGGCTGAGCAGGATCTCCACATCATCGGCTTCGAAGACGGCGTCGAAGGCGCTGGTGTACTTGTTGTCCCGGTCCCGGATGAGGAAGCGCAGCGAGTCCATCCGGCGCCCCAGCGTCATGGCGAGGTTCCTGGCCTGCTGAACGGTCCATTGAGCGGTGGGGTGTGCGGTGGCGCCGGCGAGATGGAGGCGCTGGGTGTCGTGTTCGATGAAGACCAGGGCGTACAGGCGCTTGAGCGAGACGGTGTCGAGGTGGAGGAAGTCGGCGGCGATGATGCCCTGGGCCTGGGCGGCGAGGAACTGGCGCCAGGTCGGCCCTGAGCGCTGCGGGGCGGGATCGATGCCGGCGGCGTGCAGGATCTCCCAGACCGTGGACGGGGCGATCGCGTAGCCCAGGCGGGCGAGTTCGCCCTGTATCCGCCGGTGTCCCCAGGTACTGTTCTCCCGGGCCAGGCGCATGATGAGCTGCTTGACGATGGGCGCGGTAGAAGGTCGCCCGGGGCGGCGGTGCTGGGTGAACGTCCACTTGCGGGCGAGGAGTTGACCGTGCCTGCGCAGCAGTGTGGTGGGGGTGACCGCGAAGACCTGGCGCCAGCGCTCGCGCGGGATCAGCCGGGAGAGTGCGGCGAGCCAGACCCGGTCGGCGGGCTTGTAGCGGCCCGGGCGATCTGGCGGCGCAGCACCGCGTTCTCATGCCGTAGCGCGAGAACTTCCGCATCTTTGGCCATGCGGCTGCGCAGCACGGCAGCGGGCACTGTGATCAGTTTCCGGACCAGCGCGGTGACGACCGACAGCGACATCCGCAGGTCGTGTGGGGCTCGGCAAGTCATCGCCGCAGGTCAAGCGGCGTACCGGTACTCGTTGATGGCGCCGCCGAGGATGCGGGTGCGCAGGAGTCTGTGGCTATCGAGGTCGTGGACGGTGGCGGGCTGCCCGGAGGCGTGAGGGGGTCTCTGATCTCGGGCCCGGTGAGGTCGATGCGCGTTGTAGTGCCGTTCGAAGTCGGCGAGGACTTGCCGGGCGTGGGCCTCGTTCATGAGCAGGACGTGGTCGAGGGCCTCGCGGCGGACGGTGCCGATCACCCGCTCGCAGTGCGCGTTCATCCGTGGCGCCCGTGGCGCGCTGAGCAGCACGTCCATGTCCTCGGCTTCGAAGACGGCGTGGAAGGACGGGTCGTACTTGGCGTCGCGGTCGCGCAGCACGAAGCGCAGGGACTCCATGCGCGTGTCGAGTTGGTCGGCGAGATTGCGGGCCTGTTGCGTCGCCCAGGCCCGAGTGGGGTGGGCGGTGACGCCGGTGATGTGCAGTCTGCGGGTGCCGTGTTCCAGGAACGCCATGGCGTACAGGCGCTTTCCGAGCATGGTGTCCACGTGGAAGAAGTCAGCTGCGATGATCCCTTGGACTTGGGCGGTCAGGAACTCGCGCCAGCTGGGGCCGGACCGGCGTGGAGCCGGGTCGATGCCCGCGGCGTTCAGGATCCCCCAGACCGTGGACGGTGCGATCGGATGCCCCAGCCGGGCAAGCTCGCCCTGGATCCTGCGGTGTCCCCACCGGGGATTCTCGCCGGCCAAGCTCAGCACGAGCTTCCTGAGCGCGGCCGCAGTCGGGGGTCGGCCCTTGCGGCTGCGGCGGCCGGAGTAGTCCCATTTCTTGGCGATCAGCTTGCGGTCAGCGCGGAGAGCCAGAACCGGTCGGCCCACTCGTAGCGGACCGGGACCTTGAGCTGACGGCGCGGGACTGAGTTCTCATGCCTCAGCACCAACAACTCGGCGTCCCTGGCGGTTTCTCGGCGCAGCAGGACAGCCGGTAGGGACAGCATCGTGCGAGCAGCGCGGTACAACAGCGACACGACCATCGGGACAGCGTCTCAGCCACCACCGACAACCCTGTACACCGCTGCTCACCTGCAGCGATGACTTTACGAGCCCCACAGGTTCGCTTCTCTGTCAAGTTCAGCGTGTTGATCAACGCCCCGTTGGCTCAGCATGCAGGGTGCTGTTTACGGCACCCAGAGCCACTTGGTGTAATTGCCGTCGATCTGGTAGCAGCTCGGGTAGGAGTCGCTGGACGAATAGTGTCCGATGTATCCCGGCACGGTTCCGAGGGTCGTGGGCCTGTTCGCCCTGGGAATCGTGCTCATTCCCAGGTAATAGGCCGAGGTGTTCCGGCAGCTCGTCGTGTCGACCACCTTTGGCGAAATCACCGCTCGGACTCTTGGGGACGGCCAGGCAGACGTCCGTGTCCAGGTTTCCGTAGACCTCGTGTACTTGGCCCTGGGCGACGCCCCACCATTGATTGGCGTCATTCCGGTTGCACGTCACCATCGTGACGGCGTAGGTGCTGGTGGACCGGACGCCCCGCATGCACTTCCCCGTGGCGACGTTCTTGAGCTGGTACGCAAGGCCGGAGGCGGACGCCGGCGCGGTTCCCAGGGCGATCTGGGTCGCCGCGGCAATGCTGGCGACCGTGAGCAGGGCGGTCATTTTGCGCTTCATTTTAAATCCTTTCTGAGTGCGATTCTGCGTGGTTCAGGCTCCAAGCCCGGTGCTCAGGCTGGTGTCGTTCTCGATGGATGCGTCCCTCGTCTGGTGTGAGGCTTGGCACCGGCATCCGGCTTCACCGCAACTGCGATGGTGCGGACGTTCCGTCCGTGCGTCCGCAGCCCAGACGAGTGCGGTCCCGGGAGCAGGGCGGCGGGAGGTGTGCTGCCATCTCTGGCGCTGCCCAGAGGGAAATTCGACAGTGCGTCAGGCTGGCTGTCGGGGTTTATGAGTTCCTCCTGCCGGGGTCGCTGCGGTTACATCCCAAGAGGGGAAGCCGGCCCCGGACTGTGACACCGACCCCTCCGGATGGGACCCACGTCTCACCATTCGGCAGGCGAGTGGTCCAAATGCGGGCGCAGCCAGTGCCCGAGCAGGGGACTCGGTTAGGGACTGTCTTGAGTCGTGATCAATGTGCTCTCAGGAGCCCTACGTTGACCATGATTATTTGCTCCTGTCTGCACCGATGTGCGTCGTGAATCGGTTCTTGAATGGCAGGTGCACAATCGGGCTACGCCACAGCGGTTTAGTCCTGGGTTGCGTCGGATGCGTGGCTGAACTCCCGGATGAGTTGTGCGAGTTTTGTCGGCTGGTCCAGGGGGACGAGGGTGTAGCTGTCTGCTATCTCGACCAGCCGTCCGTGGGGGAGGAGTTCGGCGAGGCGTCGGCCGTGCTCGGGTGGCATCACGCGGTCTCCGCTTGCCCAGACCACGAGGGCGGGGTGGTTGAAATTCGGCAGGCGTTCGGCCGCGGCAAGGAGGAGGTTGGTGTCTGCTGCTGCGGCTCGCAGTGTTCGTACGGCGTCGTGGCGGATCTCGGGCTGCTTCATGACCGGCTTCGTCCAGCGGGCTGTGGCGGCGTCTCCGCGCAGGGTCAGCCATCCGAACGCGATCGGGAGGCGCCGTAGCGGCCGCAGCCTCATCTGCTGCATGAACAGCCCGAACATCCGGGGCGGGAGCTTGCCGGTGAGCACGAGTGTCTTGCCTGTCAGTCCTGGCGGGAAGTTGTCGAACGCATCGCAGGAGACGAGCACAGCCCGTCCCACGCGTGCGGCGCCGTCGCACATGAGCAGTTGGACGAGTGCTCCGCCGGTGTCGTTGCCGACGAGGGTGACGTCGTGGAGATCGAGGCGGTTGAGGAACTCCGTGACCAGCCGTGCCACCCCGGGCAGCGATAGGTCGGCGTCGGCGTGCATCGCGCGACGGTGCGCGCCGAGCGGCAGCGTCGGTGCTACGCACCGGTGGTCGGCGGACAGGTCGGCGATCGGTCCGTCCCACAGCGAGGCGTCCATCATCAGCCCGTGCAGGAGCACAATCGTAGGGCCATCGCCGCCGGTGTCCTCGTATTCGATTGTCCCGGCGGACAGTTCGATCTCTCTCATGTCGATCTCCCTCATGTCCGTTGGCGCAGCGGGGAATCTTCTGATGCGGCGGGGGGCCCGTGGTGCGGCGGCGTCGGTGTCGCCTGGTGGGCGCCGTGTGATGTTCCCGTCGCATTGGCGATCAAGGCTGCGAACGCGAGCACGGCCGCGCCTGTCCGCACGCCGTGGGCGATCTGCCAGTGATCACGTACGGTCACCCAGTCCGCGGGCGGCGCCTGCACATTCCAGTCGAGCTGGTCGGCGTTGATGGGCATGTTGATCACGAGCGTCAGGGCGAGGATCCCGACCAGCAACGTGAGGGCCACCAGCGTCAACCAGGGGGTGCTCCCTCTCGCCTTGAACGTGAAGGCGACGAGCAATGCCGTGGCGATCAGTGCCGGCAGGAGCGTGACGACCGCGAGCTTGTCCAGCGAATCGAGTTCGACTTGGCGGACCTGGGTGTACACGTGACGGTCGAAGCCACGCAGGGACAGTTCGAGGACGAGCACGGCGACGAGGAAGCCCGCGAAAACTCCCGAGAAAAATAGGCTGCCCCACCGCGCCACCTTGGAAGCCGCAGTGTTCGGCACGTTCGTTCCTCCCTGGTGCGGCCGTCGGCTCATGAGCCGGCCGGGGCCGCGAAGGCGGCGATGTTGTCGGCGACCCACGCGGCGAAGGTGAGTGCGGGGCGGCCCAGGAGCTGCTCCACGGTGCCCGTGGACGGGCCCGGCGTGTGGGCGTAGTCGGCCAGGGAGCCAAGGAGCCGGTCGGGGAGGTCCTCGGCCAGGCCCTGAGCGAGCATGGCCTGGCGGACCTGCTCGGGAGGGAGCTCCTGGAAGGACAGGTCCCGGCCTATGGCTTCGCCGATGAGGCGGACCTTGTCCCGCTGGTCGAGTGACTGTGGGCCGGTGAGCAGGTAGGCGCGCCCCGCGTGCCCGGGGTCCGCCAGCGCCCGTAGGGCCACCTCTGCGATGTCGCGCTGGTGGATCGGCGAGGTCGCCGCATCGCCGTAGGCGCCACGCACGACGCCGGTCGCGCGGATCTGTGGGGCCCAGGCCAGCGTGTTAGCGGCGAAGTCGGCGCACCGCAGGAACGTCCACTGCAGGCCGGAGTCCCTGACGGCTTCCTCCACCGCCCTGAACTCGTCGGCGAACCGCCGGTGGCCGGCAGGGTGTTCCACGGTCGCGGCTGACAGCATCACCACCCGCCGCGCGCCCCGAGCCGCGGCCAGCGACAGCAGCTCAGCGGCGGCTCCACTGACAGCGCGCGGGCTGAGCAGGACCGCCTCGACGCCGTCCGGCAACGCCGTGAGGCTGTCCGGCCTGGACGGGTCTCCATTCACTACCCGCGCCCCATCGGGCAGAGCGGCGGCTGGATCGCGGGTTACTGCCGCCACCTTCTCGCCGGCCTCCAGCAACAGTTTCACCGCTTCACGCCCGACGCTCCCGGTCGCTCCGATCACCACGAACATGTCGATGCCCCCTCACTCCGGCCCCGTCGTTCGAGTGCCGTAATATACGAGAACCGTATCATATTGATTTGGGAGGCGTACATTATGGTTTCCGAAGCATCTGGGGATGCGGCCCGCCGTCGACGACGGGCCACGGTCGAGGTCAAGCAGGGTCTGCGCGAGCTGGGCGCCGAGCTGACTCTGCTCAACCGCCAGGTCGGCACCCGCCTCGGGCTCAAAGACATCGACCTGGACTGCCTCGACCTCATCAACACCCACGGTCCGCTGAGCCCGACCGCCCTGGCGCGACGAGCCGGACTGCACGCCGCCACGACGACCGGGGTTCTCGACCGGCTTGAACGCGCTGGCTGGGTGACCCGCGACCGCGACCCGGCGGACCGCCGGGCCTTCCTGGTCCGAGCCCTGCGCGACCGCAACGCCGAACTGCTTGAGCTCTTCGCCGGGATGAACTCCTCGGTGGAGCAGATCTGCGCCGATTACGACGACGCCGAGCTCGAACGGCTCGCCGACTTCCTCCGCCGTACCGCCGACGCCGGGCGTAACGCAGCCGAGGGACTGGCCAGCAACTGACGGCATCCACAGAGGCCGGGTCCAACCTCGGCTCCACGCCCCGCTCGGAACCGGACATCATGTTCGCCTGGCACCCTGAGCTGGGCATGCCGGGTCCACGACGTCCGGTGCCCGTCGACCTCGGCGCCGCCGGGGGTCCTCTTTACTGATCATTTCAGAATGAGTTCGCTTGTGGGGCTTGGCAGTTGGGTCTCAGGGCGGCAGAGTTCTGCAGGTGTCAGATGATCTTGTGCCTG
>NZ_JBSHAF010000062.1:0-10714 GCF_053611365.1 Streptomyces sp. NPDC054813
CCGCACACCAACCAGGTCGGCCAGACCGGCAAGTCCGTCTCCCCGCAGCTGTACATCGCCAACGGCATCTCCGGCGCCATCCAGCACCGCGCGGGAGCGCGAAGGGCATCGCGCCCCGGCTGGTTCAGCTGTGACTCCTGTGACTCACCAGGACAGCGGGCCGTTGACGTCGAAGTAGCCGCCGGTCGGTCCGTCCGGGCCGAGCTGTGCCATCCGGACGATGATCTCGGCGCCCTCCGCCACGGTCTGCGTGCCCGTGTTGCCGTTCAGGTCGGTCTTGGTGAAGCCGGGCTCGACGGAGTTGATCCGCATGTCCGGGAACGCCTTCGCGAACTGCACGGTGAGCATGTTCACTGCGGTCTTGGAGGTCGGGTAGGCGATGCCCGGGTAGAAGTGGGCGGGGTGATCGGGGTCGGAGAGGGCGGTCAGCGAGGCCAGTCCGCTGCTGACGTTGACCACGACCGGTGCCGCCGAGCGCCGCAGCAGCGGCAGGAAGGCGTGCAGGACG
Source organism: Streptomyces sp. NPDC054813 (assembly GCF_053611365.1). Classification (NCBI taxonomy): domain Bacteria; kingdom Bacillati; phylum Actinomycetota; class Actinomycetes; order Kitasatosporales; family Streptomycetaceae; genus Streptomyces; species Streptomyces sp. NPDC054813. The sequence continues at coordinate 509 of NZ_JBSHAF010000062.1, forward strand.
CGGACCACACCGAAGACGTTGGTCTCGAAGGTGTTCCGCATATGGTCGGCGGTCACGGTCTCGGCGGTCGGCACGCTGTTGTCCGCGGTCCGGGTCTCGATCCCGGCGTTGTTGATCAGGACGTCCAGTCCGCCGTCGGCCTCGATCGTCTTGGCCGCGGCGTCGACGGAGGCGTCGTCGGTGACGTCGAGGAGGACGAACCGGGCGCCCAGTTCCTCGGCGGCCCGGCGGCCGCGCTCGGCGTCCCTGGCACCCACGTACACGGTGTGACCTGCGGCGATGAGCTGGCGGGCGGTCTCGTAGCCGATGCCCTTGTTGGCTCCGGTGATCAGTGTTGTCGTCATGTGTCCAGCCTGCGCCCCGGCCGCCGGGTCAGCCAGCAGACCCTTCTTCCTGGGACTGCCGGTACCACCGACGCACCTCTCTGACCTGGGCTTACTGACGCCGAAGAGGCTGTGACCTGCTAGGTCGGGTTGCCGAGGCGATCGAAGGCAGTCGGAGGAAAACGCTCTGATTCGACCCCGGTTCGACCCGGGTCGCTCAGAGGCAGTCAGCGGCACCGGCCTCCCAAACTGCCCCTTGAACGACCCGAGTCGACCGGCTCGGATCCAGCGCGGCGCCCCTGGCAGGCCTCTCGTTCGCGTCCGGTCGAGCCGTGATGGGGACGCCTGCCTCCGGCCGGTGACGGGGCGCACGAAAGCCCGCAGGACGGCAAACCTGGAGGCTTCGCCGGCACCGATCGGAGGTCGGTTCCGGACACCACCTGCGGTCTTAGCGGGCCAGGGTGGCGTCCAAGTCCTTGGGACGACCCCAGAATGCCGCATAACACGCCCGGATCGCACTACACACAGACCTCTTCACACCCGGCGAAATGCAAATCAGAGGCAGTCACAGACACCCAAACGACCCAGCAGGGACTGGCAGTCCTGCCCTGGGCTGCCACAGAGCTGATCAGGCTCGGGGACCTCACCGTCCGCTACGCGGCAGGCAGCTACAGCAGGCTCAGCCCCGACGGCCACACGGTGAACCTGCGCGGCGACCGCCAGGGCGTTGCGGAGCACGGTCACCGGATCACCGCGGCGAACGCCTGCCACGTGGCCCGCGTCGGCGGAAGCTTGGAGCAACTGACCCGGCTGCTGCTGCACCCCGACCACGAGGGCAGCCGCCACACCCGGCACAGCGCCCAGCGCTCCGGGCAGGCACGCGCGCTGGACTACATCCACCGGGGTGTGGGCCAGCGCCCTACAGACCGTCAGCACCAGCAGGGTGCTCGGCTCCCGCGACCACGCCTATGGTGCTGGCCAACACCTCGCAGACCATCGACGGCGTCCCCGTCCCGACCATGCGGGGCTTCCGCATCTCCTTCCTGATAGCCACGGTCGCGGTCGCCATAGGCGTGGTCCTCGCCCTGTTCCTGCCCAGGGCCGGCCACACCTCGACACCGCGCACGGGCAACGAGGAGGAGACGGACCTGGACCGGTCCGGAGAGTCCGCCCCCTCCATACCCCCTCCGTGCTCGCGCCTGTCGGCGAACACCCATCAGACCAACCCGGACGGGGCCACTGAGCGCCCCTCAACGAACAGTGCACACCGAACACCGAAAGGTAGTCATGAACACCAAGCTCCCTGCTGACCTCAACGAGCGCGTCGTCATCGTCACCGGCGCCGGCACCGGTATCGGCCGCGCCACCGCACGCGCCTTCGCCAACGCAGGGGCCAACGTGCCGGCAGTCGGCCGCCGCATCGATGCTCTGGAGGAAACCGCAGCCGCACACCCGTCGATCGCCGTCCACTCGGCCGACCTGAGCGCCCCGGAAGCCGCGGAGGGCGTGATCGCCACCGCCGTCGAGCGCTGGGGGCAACTGGACGTCCTGGTCAACAACGCCGGAGTCTTCCGCATGATGCCGCTGGCCGACACCGATCCCGCAGCCGTCATCGCCCTGTTCGACCTGCACGTCCTCGCCCCCATCCTGCTGGCGCACGCCGCCCTGTCGCATCTGCGCCGGAGCAAGGGCACGATCGTCAACGTCTCCAGCACCTACGGCCACAAGGCCGCGCCGAACGCCGCCCACTACGCGGCATCCAAGGCCGCCATCGAACACCTCACCCGCAGCTGGGCCGTTGAACTCGCGGCCGAGGGCATCCGCGTCAACGCCGTCGCCCCCGGGCCGACCGAGAGCGAGGCCCTGGCCGCCGCGGGACTTCCCGACGCGGCCATCGAACAGGCCAAGAAGGCGGAAGCCGCCCTCATTCCGCTCTGCCGTCGCGGTGAACCGGAGGAGGTCGCCGAGTGGATCGTCCGACTCTCCGACCCGGTGACCACCTGGCTGACCGGGCAGGTCCTCACCGTCGACGGTGGCCTGGAACTGGTCTGATACCTCTTCGATCCTGGAGCAGTGCGCCGTGGCCGTCGAAATGGCCGCGGCGCCCTCTTGCATGATGAAGCGATAGGGCCAGGAATGTTATGCCGTCGAAGTCGACGGGCAGGTGGCCTGACCAGCCCGTCGACACACCTGACACCCCATCAGAACGAGCGCCGAATGAGCGTCACGAGCATACAGATATCACCCGTAAAGCCCACGTCGCACATAATCCGCACACATAAAACCGCAGGTCAGGTGGTCTTCGTGACCGGTTCAAGGATGGCAACGCACTCCACGTGGTGCGTCATCGGAAAGAGGTCGTCCGGGACGAGTCACGAAGGACACCAGCTCAGGGAACCGTTTTCCGGCTCATTGCTCCGCGTGCGTGCGCCGAGAACGTCAAATGGGCGTCAAGACCAACAGTCCATTCCTCCTCATCACTCGCGACCGTCATTCGGGACTTCAAGGACAGCTTCTTCCTGCACCACCAAGATGTGCTCGAGCAGTCGCAGCAGGGAAGACGAGCCTTCGATGCATGCCGGAATCCGGTTGGGGTACTCGACACGATTCGGGCTTGAACAGAGGAGAGACATGGACGACGTCGCCGCTCCCGGCAGGGAAAGTCTTCCCCTGTCCGGGCATCAGGCGCGTTCTGGCGCCCTGCTCGACGGAACGCTGGAAAACCTGCGGGCGTCCGCCATCGCGGTCGATGACGATGGCCTCATTGTCGCGGTCAACAGCGCGGCCCAAAGCCTGCTGGGCAGGGAAGCCTCGGAACTCGTCGGTCAGGACTTCCACGACCTGCTGCACCGGGACAGATACGGGCACTCGGTGCCACGCACGCGCTGCCTGATGAGGAAGGCCATCCTCACGGGGGACACCAGACATGGCGACGCCGAGTGGTTCGCCTGCGGGGACGGCGCTCTCGTCCAGTTGTCCTGGCTGGTCACGCCCTACTCACCCGGTCCGGGCGGGACAGGTGCGCTGGCGATGCTGTACGAGCCGAAGCCAGGGGACGTGCGCCACACCGACGGCGGGCACTCCGCGCCGCTGACGGAACTGGACCGCCTGTCCCTGCTGGCGGAGACGACCACGCAGCTCACATCCACCCTGGACGCGGACGAGGCGCTGCACCGACTGGCGGCCCTGACCGTGCCCCGGCTCGCGGACTGGGCCGTGTTCGACCTGCTCACCGAACGTGACGAAGTACGACGCGTTCTCGTGATGGAGCACAAGGACGGCATTCTCGTCGAGCGGGACGACCTGCAGGGCCCGATGCCTCCCGTGCCGGCGGAGTCACCGATGCCCCTGTCACGGGCCCTGCGCGGCGCCGCCTCCTCCCTCGCCGGCCCCGCCACCTACCAAGGTCCGCCCGACTCCGGCATAGCGGTCGAGCAGCAGCGCCTGTTCACCGCGACAGGTATGCACTCCGCCGCCATCGCACCCATTCGCGGACTGCGGGACGTACTCGGCGCCCTGACCCTGGGCCGCGCCCAGCGTCATGACGCCTTCACCCCTGCCGACCTGCCGCTGCTGGAGGACCTCACCCGCCGGGCGGGCCTGGCGCTGGACAACGCGCGCCTGTACCAGCGCCAGCGCAAAGTCGCCGAGACCATGCAACGCCACCTGCTGCCCCAGCTGCCCGTCCTGCCCGGGCTGGAGATGACCGCGCGCTACGTACCCGCTCCGGACGCCTCATCCGTGGGCGGTGACTGGTACGACGCCTTCGCTCTGGCCGCCCACGCCCACGCACTGGCCATCGGCGACGTCGTCGGACACGATCTCGACGCCGCAGCCGGCATGGCGCAGGTCCGCAACATGCTGCGCGCCTTCGCCTGGTCCCACCCCGAGGCCGCACCCAGCGCCGTCGTCACACGGCTCGACGATGCCGTGATGCACATAGCAGAGGTACCTATGGCCACCATGATCCTCGCCAGGCTCACCCTCGGGAATGACACACTGTGGCGCCTACGCTGGACGAACGCCGGCCACCCGCCGCCCCTGCTCATCACCCACGACGGTCAGACCCGCTACCTCGACGAGGCTCACGGCATACTCCTCGGAACCGGAGTCACCAGACCTCGCCCCGACGCCGTCACCGTCCTGCCACCCCAGGCCACGCTCCTGCTCTACACCGACGGACTGGTCGAATCCCCGCACCACTCCATCGATCACGGGCTTGACCGGCTGCGCCGACACGCGGCCTCCCTCGCCCACCGCCCCCTCGACTCCTTCTGCGACTTGCTGCTGGACCAGGTCCGCCCCAGCGACAACGATGACGACGTCGCCATGATCGCGCTGCGCACACCCCCTCCCGTAGGACCCGCCTGACCCGCGCGTGAGGCAGGTCGAGTGGGCGGAACGGGAGACTGTCGAAGCTCCTGAGCCGGTGGGCTGAGGCTTCGAACGCCTCTCTCCGCCGCGCGGGAACTTCGCGCTGTGCGAGCCCCGCACTGCCCCGCCGGTGAGCGGGGCCAGAACGCGGTGTCCGCGTGCCGGTTCGCCGCGGAGGACGGCCACCGTGGGCATGTAGGTCGGGGGCGGCCAGGAGGAGCTGATTGGTGAAGGCGTACGGCAGGTCCCTGCGGTGCCCGCGGGTATCGGCGTCATGGTGTCCAGGTCGGCTCCGCGACCAGGTGAGGGAGAGCAGGCCGTGGGACCAGGGGATGTGGGGGGGGAGGGCTGAGCTCAGCGCCAGCTGGTTCACGCCGTACAGAGGAAGCGCGGACACGCCTGTCACATCCATGAGTGTGTTGAAGACGGGATTCGGCAGGCCGGTGTCGACCCCTTGCGGGCGCCGGCCTCGCCTACGGCGGCATCGGTCTTCTGCTCGGCTCTCTGGTCCGCGGCGAGCTGGAGGGCTTCTTCCTCATCATCATGCTCAGCCTGGCCAGCAGCAGACGGCGGTCCATCTCCCGGGATGGGAAGGTCTCGGTGAAGGCGATGAAGCCGGCGACCATGGTGACGGCGCCCAGCCCGCTGGCCACCTGGCCCACCTGCGAGGGCTGGCCGGAGCGGAGACGTGGCCGCTGATGGCGTCCAGCCGGATGCGAACCACTGTGTCGGAGGTGCACAGACGTGCCACGGCGATCCAGACGGGGATGAACGCGACCGCCAGAAAAAGCCAGCCGGTTGCGCAGGTGGCCCAGCAGAGTGCAGCGCAGCAGTTCGGTGAATGCCGTCCAGGAGAGCCTCAACGGTTGGCCCCTTCGAAGTGCAGGCGCCCCTGGCGCAGATGAGCGATCGTGTCGAAGTGGTGCTGGTCGTGCAGCAGGTGAGAGACCACGATGATCGACCGGCCCTGATCACGTAGATCGGCGGCCAGGGTCCAGAACCGCTGATGGGTGTCCCAGTCGAAGCCCTGGTAGGGCTCGTCCAGGACAAGCAACTGCGGATCGTGCATGAGAGCGATCAGCAGGTTCAGCTTCTGTCGCGTTCCGCCACTGAGATCGCCGACCTGCTGTCGCCGGCAGCCGGTCAGCGCCAGCAGCTCCATCAGCTCCCCGACGCGCTCCAGCGTCGGCATGCGGTAGGCCATCTGGAACAACCCCAGATGCTGTCCGACCGTGAACATCGTGCAGGACCTGCCTGCCGCCGTACCCCTTGCAGACTCCGCTGATCCGCAGCCGTGGCCGGTGTGACCGGTGGCGCGTCGTCGCTGCCTGCACATGATTTGCACTGACCACCCTTGCGGACGTCTGGAGCGTCAAACGAGCGTCGTGACGACACGACGGTGATCGCCTGAGTGGCATCCTCAGCAAAGACTGTGCGGCTGACGTCGCGGTGTCCGTGGGCTCGGTCCAGGCAGACTGCTGGAGTGCCACGGCGCCGGCCGGGAATGTGATTGTTCGGGCTCGCTCAGCGGCCCGTGACGTTCTGTCTTCATGGTCCAGTGGGAGATTCGGCGTGATACTCGACGGCGTACCGGCACCCCCTGCGCGCGACACCGCGCCTGACGCAGCGGCGCGCAAGCAGCGCCTACGCCGTCGCCTGGAGCGACTGATCGGTGTGGCCGCCACCGAAGGCAATGACCTGGTGCCCCTGCGCAACGGTGATGAGATCTTCCCCGCGATGCTCGGGGCGATCCGTTCGGCTCGGCACACCGTCGACATGATGACGTTCGTGTATTGGCGGGGTCAGATCGCCCACGACTTCGCCGTCGCTCTGGCCGACCGCGCCCGCGCGGGGGTGCGCGTGCGACTGCTGCTCGACGGCTTCGGATCCAAGGAGATCGAGCGGCGGCTGCTGGACCTCATGAGCGCCGCGGGCGTGCAGGTGGCCTGGTTCCGCAAACCCGTGTGGCTGTCACCGTTCAAACAGAACCACCGTTGCCACCGCAAGGCCCTCATCGTCGACGAACACACCGCCTTCACCGGCGGCGTCGGCATCGCGGAGGAATGGAGCGGCAATGCCCGCAACTCTGCCGAGTGGCGCGACACCCACGTCCAGGTGCGCGGCCCGGCCGTGGACGGCATCGCGGCCGCGTTCGCGCAGAACTGGGCCGAGTGTCACGACGACCTCTTCGATGACCGCGACCGTTTCACGGAACACCCGCAGGCCGGCTCGTCGGTGGTGCAGGTCGTGCGCGGCTCCGCAAGCATCGGCTGGCAGGACATGCAAACCCTCATCCGGGTCATGCTCACCTCCGCCGAGGAACGCTTCCGGCTGGCCACCGCCTACTTCGCCCCTGACACCTACTTCGTCGACCTGCTGTGCCAGACCGCACGTCGCGGCGTGCATGTCGAGATCCTGCTGCCCGGCCCCCACACCGACCAGCGCGCCTGCCAGCTCGCCGGTCAACACCACTACACGCGTCTGCTGCAGGCCGGCGTGCACATCCGCCAGTACCAGCCGACCATGATGCACGCCAAGATCATCACCGTGGACTCGATCGCCTCCCTCATCGGATCCACCAATTTCAACCGCCGGTCCATGGACCACGACGAAGAAGTGATGCTCGCCGTCCTGGACGAGGAGTTCACTTCCTCCCTCGACCGCGACTACGAGGCGGACCTGCGCCACAGCGTGGGCATCGAGCTCACTCGATGGAGACGCCGGGCAGTGCTGCAACGCGCCAAGGAAGCCGCCGTCACCCCGATCCGACGCTTCCTGTGAGCCGACCGGCACCCTGGCACAATGGCGAACCGCAGGCGCCGCGCGAGCCGGCCGGCGCCGCACGCGTGAAGCGAAGGCACGCCGTACCCGCGGTCCTACAGACCGAACGTCCTCCCGGCGGCGCACGAAAGCCGCCCACCGGGGCGGTTCCAGGGCCGGCCGGCGGGGCCGCTCGGCCACAGGTAGGCGCCCCCCTGGCGACCCTGCCGCAGAACGAGACGTAGCGCACTGCGAGTTGCCGCATCTGGCCGCTGAGAACCGGAAACGGCTTCGGTCACCGGTGGACACGCTGCCGCGACGGCGCGCCGCATGGTCGTCCGCGACCTTGTTCACCGCGGCCCATGCCCAGGTCTGTCAGGTCAAGCCGGCCCGCACGGGCGGCGTTGAGGACGGGGCGCGTACAAGAAGCCGGCCTCGTGGTACAGGAGTCCGGGAGGAGAAGGCCCCGCCCCTGCCCGGCTCTGAGCCGCTCTCCGCATCCAGGTATCGAAGCACTGTTACGTCTCCCCAGGGTCAGGCTTCGAACGGAAGCCGACGCTGAAAGGCAACGGGAGGTCCGTACGGGCGTGGTCGGGGCTGCGACGGATCAGCTCGGCCGTGGCCGCTTCCTACCAGGCCACGTCGGTAGCCGCGTCCCGGTCGCCGGCCACCGTGTCCGGGAGTCGCCCCACGGGACCTCCGCAGGCCGCCGCAGCCCGGCTGGGCGCACGGCCGCCGGTAGGGCCGGGGCGGGGACACGGCAGGAGGTCGCGCGGGTTCCATCGCGCGTGCCTGTCCCGCCCCCGACTACAACACGCCTACCCTGCTGCCGTTTGGGACGCCTATGGGCTCTATGGCCTCTTACGCACCAGGTCGCCTCACATCCGGCATGCGCACGGGGCCCGGCCGTCATATCGGCCGGACCCCGTGATGAAAGCGCGCTGCGGGTCAGATCACCATCGGTACCAACGACCTCGGCCACCACCGGCGGTGGTGGAGCGCATGACGAAGCCGAGAAGCCACAGCACCAGGACGGCGACGGCGACCCACCAGAGGATCTTGATGGCGAAGCCGGCACCAAAGAGGAGCAGTGCAAGAAGCAGAACAAGCAGCAGGGGAACCATGTTTATCAACCTCCTGCACGCTCGTGTGCCCTGCAATTCCGTCGCCATTCACCGAGTACGCTTTGTTTGTGAAAGGAACGCCGGGGCACTAGCGGGTTACCGCGACAGCGGCACACGAGCTATCAGGAGGTACTCTTCCATGACTGCCGGCGAGAAGGCCAAGGCAAAGAGCGAGCAGGCCGAGGGCAAGGCCAAGGAAGCCGTGGGAAGCGCCATCGGTAACGACCGTATGGCTGCTGAGGGGCAGGCTGAGAAGAGCACGGGTGATGCCCGTGAGGCCAAGGAAAAGGCGAAGGACGCGTTCAAGCACTAAACCTGCGTTCTCCACCGAGAGTTCGAAAGGGGCCTGCCCGGCGTCACTCCGGACAGGCCCCTTTCGACGGACCGCCGAGGGCCGAACACGCAGGCACTGAGTCTCGCCTCAACTGCTCATCGGCCTTCTCACCGCCACCATACCGACGTTTTCCCGTCCATGGCCGTCGCCCAGGTCGCCACCAGGCCCGCACCCGCAAGTCCCCGGCGGACACGGCACCGTGCCGACGGCTCTGTTCACCGCACGGTGGCTGAGAGAGGCAAGGGGCCGTGGCCCCTGTGACCGTCCGCCGGCCGGAGCGGCTGCTCCAAAAGCGTGCCGGGCATGCCTACAGTGAGGGCCAGAGTGTCTCGGGCAGCAGGCACTTGGTGCGGTACGCGACACACGCGGCCGGGTGGTGTCGCACCGTGGTGCTGGAGGAGGCGACCCGAGGACGGGGGGTGAGAGCGTCCGCGTCATGGATGATGCAGCCGGTCACACGGCTCGCCGGGCGCCATCTTGCCGACAGGGCAGGAGGGCGCCGGGCCCGAACTGTACAGGACGAGTACCAGGGCGACGGCGACCGCGGCCACGTCCGGCCACCGCAGTGCGTCCCAGGCGGCCTGGGGCCAGGTACCCAGAGACAGCACCGGGCCCAGAAGCCGGGCCAGGCTGCCAGTGAGGTGCTCCTGTTGGGGGTCTCACTCGGATTCGCCGTCCGCACCTCCCATGTCAGCACCTATCACCGTCTGTACGGTTCACTGGCAGGCGTCGTGGTCTTCCTGGTCTGGCTATGGCTGTCCAACCTGTCCCTGCTGGCGGCCCTCAGTTCAACGCAGAGCTGGCGCAGCCCGTGCACGGGGGATGAGCCGGTCGTCCAGTACCTGCGGCGGGACCGCTCGCGGCCTTCCCTTCGGCCGGTTCGCTCAGTACGGCACGCACGCGCCGACACCGCACGAACCGTGAGCAGGCCGCTCGGTTGCCCCGTAGCGGTGTCTGCCCGCCGGCCGCGTGGGCGGTCGCGGCCTCCGGCCTCGCGCGGTGCGCCGCGTCTCGGGGTGGGAACGGTGCTCGGAGCGCCGTATCTGTCATCAGCCCGTACCCGATCGCGGCGAGTGTGGAGGCGGACCGCACCACCGCAGCCGCGTGGCCCCGCCCGATCGGCAGGACCTCGCAAAAGTGAGGCACTACACCCGACATCTCCCCCACTCCGCAGGACGCGGGGGGGGCCGGGCGGGCCGCCCCCCGCCCCCCCCCCCCCCCGCCGGTGGGGGGGGAGGGGCGCGCGCGCCGGGGGGGGGCAGGGAGGACCCAGGGGCGGCCCGCCGACGCG
>NZ_JBSHAF010000063.1:0-10236 GCF_053611365.1 Streptomyces sp. NPDC054813
CATCCGTTGGATGAGGGCGAACCTAGCCACCCCCACCCCCTTAGAAGGCTCCGCGACCTGCCAAAACGCGGTTTGCGATCTTGTTTTCCGTGTCGTGATTCTTGAGCTGTGCCGAGGCGCCCGGCGCACTCACATCACGACAACGGGAAGAAGACTCCACCGTGTTGACGCATCTCGCGAGGCTCGCCCAGATCGTTCCCGCCTTGCTCGGGCTCCTCTGGCTCGTCGCTCTCGCGTCCAATCCGATCGCCCCGTGCGGCCCCTCGGCCAAGCACCCCGCGAAGACCATCACCGACCACCTGCGCGCCATGGCCAACCACGCCCGGGCGGTGGCGGTGCTGATCGCCCGGAAGTCCGGCGCGGGCGGCGACAAGTAGATCGTGCCCCGGCGGCAGGCGCCGTCCGTCGGGGCACCTCGCATCGGCCGTCGACGGTAGGCAGTTGACGCGCAGATCTACCGCGCCGAAGCACTTTTGGCGAACAGCTACAGAAACGCTGTTCTCCGGTCAGTGCACCCCGGCTAGCGTTGTTCTCGCTCGTTCCAAGAACGGCGATTACTGCTCCTTGGCGTGCGGTTGGGCCCTGGGCGCCCGGGTCCGGCACGTAGCCGTCCGGGAGGAGGGAGACGTCTGTGGGCGAGCGCACCAGGCCGAGGAGGGCCAGCAGGATCGCGCGGCGTGTGCGGTTGTGGCTGGGGCCGATCTCGGCCGCCGCGTACTGGGCGGGCAGGATCATCCGGGACCTCGTGTTCCCGAGGTGCTGACGGCCGCCCCGGCTCCCGATAGCTGAGCCGGGACAGCCGCCTCCTACGCGGTGCGGGCCCTGGCCGTGGCTGCGGCCGGGGCCCGCTGGCGTACGGCAACGATGGCACGGCTCCCGCCGACGGCGCCATGTTGATGACCGCGGGGCTCGATGACTTCTCCGACGTCCCGTTCAGCCTCGTCCGCGCGGTGTGAGGCCGGGCGGGGCGGGGGGACTGAAGGGAGCCTCGGGTTCCTGGGCGCGGGCCCAACCGTGCGCGTGCATGGTCTCGCTCTCCCAGTCCTCGAACAGCTGGGGGAGTGCTTTCGGGTCGCGGTCGGCGTCGCGGTGCCAGCGGATGAAGGCGCGGGCTGCGGGGCGGTGAGCGTCGCAGGCGGCGCAGAGCTCCATCCACACACCGGTCCCGAGTGGGCCATGCCAGTGCAGCAGGAGGTCGCTTCCGCAGCGGGAGCAGGGCCGAGCCGGCTGTTCCTCGTCGTCGCGATCGGCAGGACGCATGCGGGCCAGTTCTTCGTCAGTGACGTCGTCGAGGCTGCCGTTGAGGTTGCCGATCCGGCTGAAAGACCCGTCCGGGCGTACCAGGTATCGCCAGGTGAAGGACATACAAGTCCCCTTCCCGTGGAGCAAGACGCGAACGGTCACGATCTGCCCCATTCGCAACCTAAGTCAAGGGCGGAGACACACGTGAATAGGGATCGACCAGAGCGCTCTCAGTACCTGGCCGTCGGCCCTGCGCTCTGGCCCGAGGCGGGCAAACAGGAACATCCCCACGTTCAGGTGCCCAAGACGACTCACAGCGGCGGGCGTTGGGGGAAGATCAAGAGAGAGCACGGAAGGATGAGTCGCTGACGGGGAGAGGCGTGTGGCGAAGAAGCAGCGCGGGGTGCGCATCCCGTGGGTCAAGGACGCGCTGGGCAACGAGTACGACCGGTCGGAGATCGACCGCCAGCCGCACCCGCGCTACGTGATGCCCCTCAAGTGCGGCGGGTGCGGAACCAGGGTGAGCGCCCGGCATGGCAACGCCGACGATCCAGACGGCCGCACCTCCCACTACTTCAGGCTCGACCCGCACACGCCGACCTGCACGTACGACCTCGACCAGCGTGGCAAGCAGCTCACCGGCGGCTCGGCGGGCACGGTGGTGCGGCGCGCCGGTCAGTGGCGGCTGATCTGCCCGCCACTGGACCATCTCGGGACCGGCGGCCACACTAAACGACCACCGGCCGGGACGGTCCGCCCCGGCAGTACGGGCGGGGCGGGGCCCCGGGCGACCAGCAAACAGGCAGGACAGGCGATCGCCTCGGCACGCCGCATCGTGCAGATCCTCCAGGACTTCGACCAGGACCCCGAGGTAGCCGAGGAGTTCGCCGCGGTCGCCCCTGACGGGACACGCAACATCCCATGGACGCAGTTCTGCCGCGGCCGCGCCGACGCCGACCAACTGGCTCAGGCACTCGTCGACGGCACCGCCGATACGATCCCGCGCGCGGTGTGGGGGCCCGTCAGCACCGCCGATGCCGTCGGCCGCGACCGCGACTCGTACGTGGTCATGTACGTGGCCCGCAACCCCGTCCACATCGAGGACAGGCCCGTACGGCTGCGGGTCGCGGTACGCTGCGACCGCCCCGACTGGATCGGGGCCACCACACGGTCGGGGCAGGTGCTCGCCTACGGCTACTGGAAGCTCTTCCCCGACGACCTGTCACGTGCGCAAAGCCAGGGCTGGATCGAACTGCAGCTGTGGGTGAAACAGCCTTGGCAGGTGACCCGTTGGGACACCGACGGCACCACTGTGGACCTTCCCAAGCCCGTCGTCCGCCCCCGCCAGCCGAAGCCGGCACCCGGCCGCGCGGCCATCAGCCCGGCCCCGTCACCGACACGGGACGTGCCGCAGCCGGAACCTCCCGCAACACCTCCTCCCGCCGCCCTAACGCCGCCCCCGCCACAGGAGCGCCAGGAACCGGTGCCGTCGGGCCCTGAACCACCCGCTGGCCCGACAGGAGAATCCGGGCCGCCTGCGGAGCCCCCGCACCCGTCACGGCCTCCGCTGCCCTCGACGCCACCGCTTCCGCCGTTCCCGCCGCCGGGACCAGGAGAGGACAGTCGGCGCTCGGCCCTGGGCCGGTGGCTGCGCAACGTCCGCCGCCGCCGTAACTGACCTCGGCCGACTGGGTTGTTGTCGCCGAGGAACCGTCTCGCCGGTCCGGAGCGGCCCTTGCAGAGGCATTGATCAACCACATCACGAGTCATTACGGTGTGTGAGTGGATGATGACGAGGGGGACAGCTTCTCCGATGCGATTCGGCTTCTGCTGCTCATCGCGGCGGTGTGCGATCCGTTGAACGAAGCCGAACAACAGGCCGCGCCGAAGGGTGCGGTGGCTGTCCTGCGCGCCGAGGGCCGGCTGCAGAAGCTGGACTTCTGGCTGCGCAACCCGGATTACCTGGCCGATGAGCTTCTCAACGACTACGAGCGCGAACATGAGCCCATCAACCTGGAGCTGGCCGGCAGCATCCTGGATTCGGACGAGCCGGAGATCTGCGCCATCCCGATGCTGCGCTACCTGTTCGGGGCGTTCGAGTACATCGACCTGGCGATGAGCATCCTGGCCGTCCCGCGGCTGGTGGTGGTCGTGCCGCGGCGCACGGTCAACCGGGTGCTGCAGGACAATTACTACCTCACGGCCAAGGGACGCGAGCTCGCCGAGCGGGCTACGGAGCAGTTCCCGGTCCTGGCCTGGTACACCGAACGCGCCCGCCTCGTCCGGGCGCTGGCCGAGGCCACCGGGCACTCCGCCCTGGCGCTGCGCAAACGGCAGTACCTGCAGCGTGACTACGCCCAGACCCCGCTGAACGAGGTCATCCCGTCGATCGCCGACCGGGCCCGCGCGCGCCTGGCCCGGCTGCGCGCCGAAGCAGAGCAGGGGGACGCCGCGTGACCACAGAGCCTTTGCCGGTCCCGTCCGATGCTGAGCTGTATGAGCAGATCGCCGCCCGCGTGCCGTCCGCTGATGTGGAGAGGGTGCGCGACGCTCTGTCGGCTCACGGCATCCAGCTGACCAGCCCGCTGCCCGCGCGACGGCAACTGGTCGTGCACCGGCTGTACTGCGAGGGCACCAAGACCGGCACGGACGACAACGACGGTGCCTTCACCTTCGACGTCCCACTGGGGCCGGGCCCGTGGGCGATCGCCAGCACCCTGAACAACGTCGGCAAGTCGAGCCTTCTGTGGGCGCTGAGCTACGCCCTGCGCGGGGACGGCTTCGACGCCTTCAAACGACCGGAAACGGTGAGCTGGTTCTCCTACGTTCGCGCGGACATCGAGGTCGCCGGCGTCGCCGCCTCCATCCGGCTGACCTTCGACAAGCCCGACCGCCCCAGCTGCCGGCTCCTGAGCGCCGACACCCTCGAGCACCTCGCAGCCCTCGATGGCTCCCAGGAGACCGGCCCCGGCGTACGCGTGGCGGCGACCGCGGAACCCGACGGCGTCAAGGAGCTCATCGACCGTTTCATGCTCGACCGCCTGGGGCTGCGACCGCTGCCCCTGTGGGCGGCCGAGGCCGGCGCTCCGAAGGACGCCGACGGCAACCGCGACAGCGCGGAACAGGTGCACGGCTGGGCCAGCTACTTCTACGCCATCGCGCTGAACTCGGGAAACTCCAGCGTCCTGCTGGGCCCAACGTCCTACAACCAGCTCCCCGTGAAGCTGATGCAGCTCTTCCTCGACGTCCCCTACGCATCCGAGCTCACCCAGATCAACACAGCCCGCAAGAAGGACACCCAGGAGAGCAACCGCGTTCAGCGCCGGGCGCGCGAAGATGCCCAGGCCCGCGAGCAGCAGACCGAGCCACTGCGCCAGGCGCTCAGAGCCGCCGAGGAGAAGGTGGCGACCCTGGAAGTGAACCAGCCCGACCTGACGGGCCTGCTCGCCGACGTCGACGCCGCCGCACGTCAGCTCGCCCACGACCAGGCAGCTCTCCAGGAGGCGGAAGAAAGCCACGCCCTCGCGCACAAGGCCCGCCTGAAGGACGAGAGAGCCGTCCGCCGAGCCCAGCAAAGCAACGCCGCCCGACTCCTTCTGGGATCCCTCGAGCCGGAGTCCTGCCCGCGCTGCGACCACGAGATCGACGATGCCCGGCGCACCGCGGAAGAGACCGACCACCGGTGCTCGATCTGCGCAAGCCCTCTGCCGGAGGTACAGGACGACCCGGACGCGCGGGCTGCACTGCTCAGCCGGCTGGAGGACCGGGTGAACGCCTCCCGCACAGCTGAAGACGTAGCCCGGCAGGCTGTTCAGACGACCACCACCGCCTGCGACAACAGCCGTACCGCGTACGACCTGGCGAACGCCCGGCTTACCGCGGCACGCTCCGGCAGCTGGTACACCCACCTCGAATCCGCCCGACAGGACGTCTACCAGCTGCGCGGTGCTCTGGCTGTCGCCACCGGCAACGGGACGGGACTGCCGGAGGTGGTCGGTGACTACGTCACCGCAACGACAAACCCGTCGGACACCGAGGATGACTCCGACGACGGCGACGCCATCTTGGAGGCGGCCGCCGGGGTGTTGTCAAAGGTGGTCGCCGACCACAGTAACGCCCTGTTCGCCGACCTGAACCGCGAGATCGTCGGCATTGCCCACGACCTCGGTGTGGCCAACCTGACCAGCGTCGACCTCAACCTGGCGGGGCACCTCAACGCCCGCAAGACCGGTGCCAAGCACCCCTTCAAGTCGTTCAGCCCCACCGACCGCCTGCGCATGCGCATCGCGGCCATCGTCGGCATGATCAAAGTCGGCCGCAAACGGGGGATCATGTCCCACCCCGGCCTGCTGCTCATCGACGCGCCCACAGCCGAAGAGCTCTCCCACGACAACGCGCGCCAGTGCATCAAGACCCTCTACGACACCGCGGCCAACGACCACGGCATCCAGATCTTGATCACCTCGATCGACGACGCCGTTTGGGAGTTCTTCCCCGAGGACCGTACCGTGACCGGTCCTGACAAGCGTCAGCTTTTCTAGGCCAGGCCACCAGGGGTATCCAGCAACGCGAGGGAGGCGGAAGGCATCGTGCACGTCATCGACGAACGCCTGGCTCAGTGGGCCGCACGCGCCTCCCGTCCCCAACTGCGCGCCGGCCCGACGGTGGACGACCTCGGAGGCCTCGACGTGGTCCTCGCCGCCGCAGACCACCTCGCGCAGGGCCCCTTCCTCCACCACCTCATCCAGGCGACCGCACACCACCTCGACGCCTTCGGTACCGAAGCGTGCAAGCCGCTGTACGACGCCGTCCTGGGCGGCCTTCGGACCAACACCAACCACGCTGCCTTCGCCAGCGCCACCGACGCCCTCGCCGGCCACCCCGCCCTGGCACGTGAACTCGGCACTCCACTGAATCGAACGCTGCTCGCCCGCCTCCAACAAGCCCAAGATGCTGACGACGACCTCGCCGCGGCCCTCATCGGGGTGGAAGCCGCAGACTGTCTCGTCCAACTCACCCTGGCCGGCATCATCAAAAGCGCTGCGCGTCTCCTCGGCGCCATGGACGAAGCAACCGAGGACCCCGCCGCGCTTCCCGAGGCGATGGCCACCCGCCTGCCCCGCCTCCTCGGCGTCCTCGACGCCCACCATCCCAGCGCCGGCCTCCGCGACGCCCTCGAACGCTGCCTGATGCTCGACCACACCTGCCGAGACGCGGCATTCGAACTCGCCCTCGGCGACCTGCGCCAGGCTCTGGAACAAGACCAGTACGCGCCCATGGCCGAGCAACTCGGCAAAACCCAGGACCGGCTGGCCGAACTGATCACTCTCGATCCCGACCGTCTGGACGCCCAGCTCTACCACGCCGCCATCGAGGCCGTCCTCGGCCTGTCCGCTCCCGACGCCCCCACACGCGTCCACACGGCCGCTTCCACTCTGCGCGACGCCCTCCACCGCTACCGGGACTATCGCTATCGCACCCGCACACCGGCCTGGGCACGACCGCGCCAGAACGATGTGATCGCCTGGTCGGAACTCACCGTCGTGCTGGATGGCGCCGCCGCACACCTCGCCCACGATGACCCCTGGTACGAGGGCGGCCACGGCATCCTCACGGCACTGCTGCGCGCATACACCGCGCACAACACGGTCGCCGTACTCAAGGACACCCCCGCGGCCGCGGCCGTGGAGACCCTGGTGGCGCCTGTCGTCGAAGACGCCTTCCTCCAGCACGAGCACCGGCAGCGCTTCCTCGAGCACGCCCTGGCCCATGACGAGGAACTCCGCGACGATCCCGCGGCCCAGCAACTCCACGCCGCTCTCCTCCACCGCACCAAGACCAGCAAGACCTCCCTCGGTCAGCAGGCGAGTGATCAGGGAAAAGCGCGCCGCTGGCAGCGGCTGGCACACCAACTCAAGGACGACTTCGGTGCGTTCGTTGACCAGACGCCGGAGCACGTCCTCGACCGCCTGGAGCTCGGCCTGCGCACCCACGAAGACGTCCTCGCGCCCATCGCCGACCCCAAGTACGGCCGCCTCAAGGCGCGACTTCTCAGGCAGCTGGAAAGCTCCAGCGACTGGATTACCGGCATCGCCGACGAGTTCACCGCTCTCCTGGAAACCACAATCCGCTACGCCTACCTCTGCTATGACGTCGGCCGAAAGATGGGCGGCTCGTACACCGAGCACCTCCGCAAACGCGACAAAGACGGCAAGAAGCAGAAAGTAGATGAAGCTCTATTCCATCAGCACTACCGGGAAGTGCTGCAGTTCTCAGCGCTCTTCAGCGTCGTTAACTCAGAAGTCATCGACAAGGCAGGCGGAAGAACCGACATCCTCGTCTCCTTCGGCGCCGTGCAATTCAACGTCGAATGCAAGATCGAAGAAGACGACGCGAGCGAAACCGCACTACGTCAATACGTCGCCCAAGCGGCCGAATACCAAAACACCAACGCTGGCTTCGCCATCCTGCTCGCTCTCGACAAAACCGTCGACGTCGAAGGCGCCGTCAACCTCTTCTCCAGTATCTGGATCGAACCCGTCCAGCGTCCCGGCGAATCCGAACCATGCCTCGTCGTCATCATCCGCATTCCAGGAGGACGCGAAAACCCCAACCTGCTGCGCCCTGCCCCCGCCTCGTAGCGGCGACTGCGCCGGCTTGGGGCAACCCTCCCACCGGGGTGGAGCTGCCGACGACCTCAGAGGCCCATCTCACGCTGCTGCCTCGTCTCGGGAAGCGGGGCACTGCGGCCGGCGGGCATACTGGAGAGGCGCAGTTTCGCGTACAGGTGCGGCGATGCCCCGGCGGTACGGCCGGGGCATCACTGCGTCTGAGAGCGATCAGGCGACCGCGTGGAGGCCGCCCTTGCCGGGCTTGGGCGGGCGCTTGGCGTAGCCCGGGACCTTGATCGGGGGAGGGCCGCCGACGGCGAGCTGCTGGGTCATCTCTTTCTCCAGCTCGTGCTGCGACTCGTAGCCGGCCACGGCCGGGTTGAGCGCGTAGCGGTGGCCGCGGCCGCCGCCGGAGCGCAGCACGATGCCGCGGTCGACCAGCAGTCCCATGGCGCGGCTCATGGAGGCCTGGCCCACGCCGAGGATCTCGTCGATCTCGGATTGCTTCATGCCGACGGAGCCCCCGGGGTCCTGGTGCGCGACCATCACCGAGAGGACGTCGATCGCCGTTGGGGTGAGCTGCAGCTGGTGCAGCATGCCCAGCAAGTCCGTGGTGGTCATCATGGCGAGGGGATCCCTTCGGTCAGCCGAGCTCGGTTCGGGAGAACAACGTGAGCTCGGGTGCGAGTTCGTCGGGGAACTTGGAGTCGAGGACGAGTGCTCGCAGCTCGGCGAGGAAGTCGTGCTGCTCCTGGCCGTTTCCGTTATACGCGACGCGAGGGTTGAGCTGGTAGGAGGACCTCTTGACCTTGCGGATGAGGTTCTTCTCGCAGAGCGCGTCGAGGGCGTGGCCGATGCTGGTCCGCTTCACGCCGAGCTCGGCTGCGATCTCAGCGTGTGTGCACTCGATCTTGCCCTTCTTCTGCCTGCCGATCATGTTCGACAGCACAGCAGCCTGGAGCTTGCTGATGATGTTGTGCATCAGGCAGTACGGCAGGACGCGCCGCAGGAAGTAGTTGGACACGAGGGAGTAGCCGGCCTCGCCGAGCATGTCGTGAGGGGGGCGTCGGTAGACGACCGTCTTGACCTCGTGGACGGGGCCCTTGCCGAACTGCTCTGCGATCCGGCGAGCAAGGTCGGTGCCCCCGTCCTGCTCAACAGGCCTTACAGGCTTGGGCGGTTGGGGTCGAGGGCTCGCGCGCCATGCGCGCAGACCCTCTGCCGCTGCGTCCATGTAGATGATCCTTTCGCGTACAGGTGCTGCGCACTGTACGGCAAAAGTTGCGACCATCCGCATGTTACACGCGGGAGAGTTGCTGCTCGTCGCAAGTTTGTGTCGGCGGTCGCCGACATCGGCGCAGAGCCTGGCCTACCCGCCCCGTGCGATGGGACGTCCGCACGCGCGGCCAGTTGCCGACGCGGCGTCCGTATGTAACTCGCCGGGTAGTGATCCGGCGAGGGAAGTCTTCTTGAGATGGGCGCTGCGGACCGCTGAACCTGGAGGTCAATACTTGCGTCTATTCGCATGTCTCACCGGAGAGTTGTGCATAGGCGCATGTTTCTAACCTGAGTGCGGGTATGGACCGACATCCGAGCAAACCTAATGTCGGTGGCCGCCGACATTAGGTTTCACAAAACCGCAGGTCAGAGGCCGCTTTTCCCGAGCGCCTCTTAACTAAAGACGAGCCTCCGCCACAACTCCTTCCCCCGTGCCCCCTGTACTTTCCCAACTACGCCTGTTTGAAGGGGAGTTACCTGCCGTGAACAGCCGCCGGCCAGTGCGGGCGGGTGGGTGGGTGGTGGGCTTCGGGGATTGGGGGCGGCCTGGTGTTGGTTGCGCGTCGGCTGGCGCCGCCGCGCCGTGCCGTGCTGGCGGGCCCGGTGGACAGGCGGGGGTGGGGGAGGGGGGAGCAGGGGCCCGGAGGGCTCCTCTCCCGTCCTCTCCGTCCTCCAGCTCCCTGTCCTGCCCCCTCCGTCTGTCTCTCTCCTCCACCCCACACCCCAGGGATGGACACCCGGGCCGTTCTGCCGGAGGCAGCCCAACCCCCCACCCGAACGGGCGATCGGGCCCCGGAGGGGCCCCTATTGCCCTTCCCTTGTATTCCGTGATTTACTTTTCCCACGGAATACAATTAAAGTCCCCTCGGTTTGAAGGGAATCGGAGATTCCCCCCGAACCTCACCCCGGGAAAAGGCGCATGACGGACCCTCAACCCAATCCCCAACTCAAACCCGAACTCTCCACCCCCACAATCAAAATCAGCACCCGAATTTGTGCCGGAGGCACAAACCCTCTCCGCCCGTCTTTTCGTGCCGGAGGCACGCAGGGTTATGGAATGGCCGGAGGCCAATTCCATAACCCCCCGCCGGAGGCGGGCAATTCG
>NZ_JBSHAF010000064.1:0-9790 GCF_053611365.1 Streptomyces sp. NPDC054813
CGCCGGCCTCGCCTACGGCGGCATCGGTCTTCTGCTCGGCTCTCTGGTCCGCGGCGAGCTGGAGGGCTTCTTCCTCATCATCATGCTCAGCCTGGTCGACACCGGCCTGCAGAATCCCGTCTTCAACACACTCATGGACGTGACAGGCGTGTCCGCGCTTCCTCTGTACGGCGTGAACCAGCTGGCGCTGAGCTCAGCCCTCACCCCCCACATCCCCTGGTCCCACGGCCTGCTCTCCCTCACCTGGTCCGCAGCGACCGGCGCCCTGGCGCTGCTCGTCCTCCACACCCACCGCCCTTCCCGCTCCCCGATGTCCCGCAGGACAGGGGTCCGGGCAGGGTGATCGCGGTGAGGACGGTCTACCTCCCGGGCCCTCGTTGCCGGCCAAGAGGCTGTCCAATCAACGGTGAACGTAAGGTTGTTGAGGTCAGTGCCGTGCTGCGCTGAGCCGGCCGTCGAGGGTGACGTCAAAGGCGGGGCGGTCTTTGAGTGGCTGGTCCAGCGGGCTTGTCCCTTGCCGGCGGGGGCGACGCATTTCAGCGCGGCGTGCTCGTCGGGCAAGTGGCTGCGGGCCTTGACAGCCCGGCGGATCCGGGCGTCGACGGACGCGATGGCGTTGGTGGTGCAGACGACCCGGCGGATCTCGGTGAAACCCGGTCGGTGTCGCCGATGGCTCCGCATCAAGAGGGGGAGCCACCGCTCGTCCGGCACCGTTTCCGACCCCACGAGCAGTCTGAGCCCGGCCGGCCCAGTGCGCGGCAGCCGCGCCTCGTTCACCCTTGCCGCGCTCGCCTGGTGCCTAACCGGGATCGGAGCGAGGGAAGCTTGTCCGGTCGTAGGACGGACATCGACGGCGCTGATGGGGTCCAGTGCCGCGTCGGGGAACCTGCCGCGTAGTCAGACGCGGTCGGTTCCAGAGTGCATGGCGGCGCGGCGGGGCGGAGGTTTCGTGAGGCGGCCCTACCGTGGTGAAGGTGGCGGGATTTGACGCCGACCGGCGGTGGTTCGAGTCCATGCCGGCGGCCTATGAGCAGTACCTCGTGCCGGTGGTCTTCCGGCCCTTCGCCGAGGACCTGGCCGCCCGAGCGGCGGCACTCCACCCTCGGCGGATCCTCGAACCGGCCGCGGGTACTGGCGCTTTGACGTCGGAACTGCTCGCGGCGGCACAGTCGGCCGAGGTGACGGCCACCGACCTGAACGAGACCATGGTCGCTTTTGGGTCGTCCAGGGCCCCGGGCGCGGTGTGGCGGCAGGCCGACGCGCAGCGGCTGCCGTTCCCGGACGGAGGCTTCGACCTGGTGGTCTGCCAGTTCGGCGTGATGTTCTTCCCCGACCGGGTCGCGGCCTTCACCGAGGTCCGCCGGGTGCTGGCCCCGGGCGGCCGGTTCCTGTTCAACACCTGGGGCCCGCTCGGCACGCACGCCTTCGGTGCCGCGCTGCAGGCCGGGCTGGAGCGGGCCTTTCCGACCGACCCGCCGCAGTTCCTTCCGACGGTCCTGCACGGCTACGCCGACCCCGCCGTCGTGGCCGTTGACCTGGCGGCCGCCGGGTTCGCCGTCGAGGAGGAGCAGGAGCTGACGCTGGAGGGCCGGGCCGCGTCGGCCGCCGATGTCGCCACCGGGTTCCTCACTGGGACGCCGGTGCGCGCGGCCGTCGAGGAGCGCGGCGACGGGCCGACCGTCCGGGCCACCGTCATCGGGGAGATGACGGCCCGTCTGGGCCCAGGCCCGGTTGCCGCCCCGATGACGGCGTACGTCTTCCGCGCGGCCTGAACTCAGGGCACGCCCACGCCGAGGAGGCATGAGCCGACCTCGACGCGTGCCCGTCGCAGGGGTGCCCAGCGCTGCATCTGGAGATCGTGGCTCGTGACGGGGTCACCGTGTTCCTCGGCGTGCCGACGACGTACGCGGCGCAGCTGCGCGCCGAACTTCCCGCGGGCTTTGACGCCGGTCGGCTGCGGCTGGCCGTGTCGGGCGGCGCCGCGCCTCCGGTCGAGGTGGTGCACGGCATCGAGCGGCGCTTCGGCGCCACCGTACTCCGCTCGTGCGCCGGTTTCACGCCCTGACGGTGTGCTTCCGTTTTCCCCCACACTGGGCCTGACGCCGGGTCCCGGGGAGGGCCTCGCGGGTCTCGACACCATGGGGGGACTGTGTCGTTTCTGCCTGAGCCTGCATGTGATGCCCGGCCGCGAGGGGGCGGGGATGTGCAGGTGGTGGTGGTCGGCGCCGGGTTCTCCGGCATCGGTGCTGCCATCCGGCTGCGCCAGGAGGGCTGGCGTGACCTTGTGGTGCTGGAGAAGGCGTCGCAGCTCGGGGGAACCTGGCGGGAGAACACCTACCCGGGGTGCGCCTGTGACGTCCCGTCCTCGCTGTACTCCTACTCCTTCACCCCCAACCCGCGGTGGAGCAGGATCTTCGCCGGGCAGCTGGAGATCTATGACTACCTGCGGACGACCGCGGACCGGTACGGAGTCGGCGAGGTGCTGCGCTGCGGTGTCCGTGTCCTGGAGGCCCGGTGGGACCAGAACACGGGGCGCTGGCTTGTGCAGACCACCGACGGCGAATACCGTGCCAGGGTTCTGGTCCTGGCCACCGGACCGTGGCATGAGCCACGGCGCCTCGATGTGCCGGGCCTGGACGAGTTCCCCGGGCCGGTGTTCCACACCGCTGAGTACGACCACGCCGTGGACCTCACCGGCCGACGGGTGGCCGTCGTCGGCAGTGGCGCCTCCGCTGTCCAGATCGTCCCGGCCGTCCAGGACCGGGCGGCGACCGTACACCTCTTCCAGCGCACCCCACAGTGGCTGCTGCCCAAGCCCGACCTGCCGGTTCCCCCGGCCCTCAACTGGTGTTTGGACCGCATTCCAGGCATACGGCGCACCCTGCGGGCCGGCCAGTACGGCCTGCAGGAGAGCATCGGCTACGCTCTGCGCCACCCTCGGCTGGCAGGTCCTCTCCAGACTGCGGCCCGGGCTCATCTGCGTCTCACGGTCCGTGACCCGGAGCTGCGCCGGGCGCTGACGCCCGACCACCGCCTGGGCTGCAAGCGTCTGCTGACGTCGAGCACTTTCTACCCGGCCCTGGCCCAGCCACGTGTCCACCTCCACCCCACCGCTCTGTCCTCCGTACGCGGCCGGCACCTCATCGGTGCCGACGGCACCGAGATCGAGGCCGACGTGGTGATCACCGCCACCGGCTTCCGAGTTGGTGAGCTGCCGCTGGCCCGCAGTGTGCACGGCACGGCAGGCCGGACGTTGCACGAGACCTGGGCCGGGGACGGCCCTCAGGCATACCTCGGCACCAGCGTCACTGGGTTCCCCAATCTCTTTCTCCTCCTGGGCCCCAACCTCCTTTCCGGTTCCACCTCCGCCATCAGCGTTCTCGAAGCCCAGCTCGCCTACCTGGGTGCCGCTCTGAGGCACCTGCGCCGCGAAGGCCACGTCTCCATGGACGTCAGACCGGCTGTCCAGGCCGCCTACAACACCGCGGTGCAGGAGGCACTGCGGACCACCGTGTACAACGCGGGTGGCTGCTCCAGCTACTACTTCCACTCCAGCGGGCGGAACACCTTCTGCTGGCCCTGGTCCACCGGCCGGCTCACCCGCTCCCTGAACCGCTTCGATGCCGCTGCCTACATCTGCCGCGCACCATCGGCACCTGCTCCCGTGCCTGCACCCCGGGCGGTGGCGGAAGACAGCTTCCCGGCGGATGAGGAAGGAGTCACCACATGACGCGCCAACGTCCCAGGCGACAGCCGTTGAACGGCTCGGCTGTCCCTGGACCTGGCTGATGATCGGGCGGCCTCTCGGCTGTGACGCACGACCGCAGCTCAGCCGCCTGTGCGTGTCCGGACGGCTCTCCTGATCGGTGGGGGCCAAGTACGGGTCCGCTTGGCAGACGGGGTGGCAGAAGCGCTTGCCAGCCTCAGAGTCCTGCCCACCCAGCTTGGTGCTGGCCCTCGATGTCGTTCAGTCGGGAGGGGAATGCCCATGACCAGTCTGCTCACCGCTTCGGCAACGTGCCCGCAGCCGTTGACCGTGGGGGAGGTCGTCCTCGGTGTGGACACTCACCGGGATGTTCATGTCGCCGCCGCGCTCTCCTGGCCGGGTGCGGTGCTCGGCACCGCGGCCTTTGCCGCCACCGCGTCGGGCTACCGTCTGCTTCTTGAATGGGCGCGCGGGTTCGGGCCGGTGTCGCGGGCCGGGGTGGAGGGGACCGGCGGGCTTCCACCTTGATCGTGGACACCGGTTGTCATGCCGCGATGGCCAGCGTAGTTGATCTCTGCAGTCGGCCCAGGACCTCGACGGGCAGGTCGCCCAGCAGCAGCGAGGGCCCGCGCAGAGGGAATCTGCGCGGGCCCTCGCCCGCACTACTCCTCGGAGGAGCACGTGGAATGAGCCGGCACCTGCAGGAGCTCTGTCCGTGATCTTGTTGGTGACCAGCACCCCGACTTGACGGACCGTGAGATTCAGCCGGTCCGCTCGGGCTGGGACAACCAGCTCTGGCGTCTCGGCGACGACCTGGCCGTGCGTCTGCCGATGACCGAACACGCCCCTGCGCTCTTGAGCAAGGAGTTCCGGTGGCTCCCCGAAGCAACTGGTGCGGCAGCCTTATCTTGGCCTTCGCGCCCGGTCGGGTGCTGTTTCACGCGTAGTGGGTGAGTGCGAGGAGGACGAAGATGTCGGTGAGGACGGGGATGGTGTAGCGCAGGGGGCGGGGGGCGGCTTGGTCGGAGGGGGAGGTGTATCCGCCGTCGGGGTTCTGTTCGCCCAGAAGGTAGCGCAGGCCGCTGTGGACGGTGGGGTGGGTGCGGTGGGTGGGGGCGAGCGCGGTGAGGGTGTAGGCGGTGCTCATCGGGTCGCTGCCCTCCCTGGGGGTCTGGCCCCAGCCGCCGTCGGGGTTGGCGGTGACGAGCAGGCGCTGGTGGATGGAGTCGATGGCCGGGCCCAGGCGTCCTTGATGCATTGAGGGGTTGTGGCGGTGGGCGAGCGTGAGGGCGGTCAGGGCGCGGAGCATGGCGTTGGCTTCGCTCAGGCTCCAGCTGCGTTCGAAAGTGCCGTCGGGTTTTTGCGCGTTGAGGAGGTAGCGGGTTGCCCGCTCCAGCAGGGGGCCGTGGGTGAAGTGATAAGGCTGCAGGGCGGTGATGGCGTTGGCGGTCATGGTCGGCTCGGAGGGCTGACCGGGTAGATAGGTCGGCATCCCGCCGTCCTCGCCCAGGTGCGCCGCCAGGAACTGCCGGGCGGCGTGGATGTTTGCCCGGTACCGCTCGGGGCCGAGGGCGTGCAGGAAGGACAGGACGTGGGTGGCGGTGTCCGTGTCGGTCTGTACGACGTCCTGCGCGTAGGCCCAGCCGCCGTTGTCGGCCTGCTGGGTTGCCAGGTAGTCGCCCATCGTGTGCAGCACCTGCCGGTCGGCGCCGGCGCGCGCCAGAGCGAGGCCCGCGGTGGCGGTGCAGAAGATCTCCTCGCTGGTGATGAAGGGCATGCCGCCGTCGTCGCGGACGGCTTTGGCCAGCGCGGTGATGCCGTCTTGGATGATCCGGTGGCCGGGCGTCGTCCGCTGCAGCGACAGTAGGGCGAACAGGTGAGCGAACACGTTGCCCTCGATGATTCCCCGGTCCTGGCAGCGTTCGGTCAGCCGCAGCAGGCGTGCGGTCAGTTCCGGGGCTACCGGGTCGGGCAGGTGCAGGTGGTGGATGGCGATTTGCCGCAGGCGGGTCCAGGTGGCTTCGTTGTGGTGCTCGAATGCGTGGGAGGGGGCTTCGACGTGGAAGGGCTCGGGTCCCACGACGGCAAGGATCGCTTCCAGGGCGAGCTTCTTGCGGTCGGAGGAGTGCTGGGCGGCACCGTCGAAGGTCTGCTCGATGAGCCGGTGCCGGTCGCCTGCGGGAATGCCGTTCAGGGTGGCATCGATGACTGCTGCATCGAAGGCGTCTGCGGCCGCACGGCTGCGCGACAGGTAGGCGTGCAGCCTGCTCTGCGTCCCGGGCAGGGCCTTCTGACGGCGCAGCAGGGTCAGCATCAGGGCCGACTCGGTGACCCGGCTGCTGCACTCGCCTGTGACGGCTCCCTGTCCGCCGACCTGGGCGAGCAGCCGCACGGTCAGCCGACGGGTCGCGCTGCTCACCGATGCCGGGGACGCCGCGCGGTGGGCCGACCGCATGTCGCGGGCCGAGGCTGGCAGGGAGACGGGCAGGGCGGCCTGGTCGCGCAGATACGTGAGCAGGCTGGTGCGGTCACACACGGGCCATGAGTGGTGGCGGGCCAGCATCCTGAGAGCGGGGGAGGGCTCGAACGCCACGGGCCGGCCGACCCGGCTCAGCGACGAGACGTCGCCCAGGGAGTTGCCCACCGCCAGCGACCCCGGCCAGTCGATGCGCCCGGAGCCTGCCAGGTCCTGTGCAGCCTTGTCCTTGCCGTCGGCGACAGTTGAGGTGACCCGGCCGGTGAACAGGCCGTCAGCCGCCTCGAACCGCGTGCCGCGAAACAGGGTCACGCCCAGCTCACACGCAAGGTGAGCCACCATCTCCTGCGGGCCACCCGAGATCAGCAGGGGCACATAGCCGGCCTCCTTCAACGCCGCGGCCAGCGGCCTGGCGAAGGCGAACAGCCGCTCGCGTTGCCGCTGCCACAGCCGGGCCGTCACCGCGGACACTGCCCGGCACGGCACATCGCTCAGCATCGCGGCGAACAACTCGTTCATCCGCGCCGCCGCCTGCGGGTCCCCCGCATCCGAGGCCACCTGCGCCCGGCGCAGCCGCGCCAGCCGGTCCCGGGGAGCGAGCCCAGCCTCGGCCAGCATCGTCGGCAACGGACCGGCCAGGGTGTCGGCAATCAGAGTCCCGTCCACATCCAACACCGCGATACGCATCCTCCGAGCCTCGCGGGCACGCCACCGCGCCGAGGCCGATTCCCCGCCCTGTCACCCGATCGAAGACACCAGCGCCACGTCGACCTCCCCCTTCTGCCCGCAACGCGCCGAAGCGTGGACCTCGACTGATTCGGCGGGCACGATCCAACTGGGGCGGCATCCGCCGACACTCACCAGGTGGATCTTGGTGGTAAGCCCGCCACGTGAACGGCTCACCGCCTCGTCAGGCCGTGCTGGACTGGCCGCCTGCGGCGTCCAGGTACCCATGCCGGCCGGTGACGAGCCCCGGCGGCGTGCTGGTGGGCACGGCGTACCGGGGAATCCATGCTCACACTGCTCCAGTCGATCCGCCCCTCCGCGTCGGCGTCGGCCTGGACGGCCCGAAGGAGCCGGTCCCATGTGCCGTCCGCCGACCAACGCCCGTGGCGGTCATGCACCGTCTTCCATTTCCCAAACCGTGTGGGCATGTCTTGCCACGGGATGCCAGTCCGCTGGCGGAAGAGAATGTTGTTGATGACTGCCCGGTGGCTGGTCCCTCGTAGGGGGAGCACCATGATCGAACGTTCGGAATGTCGTAAGTGCCACCTTTTGTGTCTTCGTGTTTCTTGCAGCGGACGTTGCCGGTGATGTCCCCGACACGAGAGGCGTGCGATGAGTAACACGTTCCTGGAGCGGAAGATTGCCAGGTGCTTCGATCTGCTGGACCGCAACAGCGATGGAGACCTCAGCAGGGACGACTGCGTAGCGCTGGCCCGCGCGGCGGCCGACGCTTCGGGCTTTGCCGCCGAGTCTGCGGATGCCCGGCGCGTTCACGACGCCTACGTCCGCTTGTGGGAGATGCTGTGGTGCGCATGCGGTCTGCCCAGTCTCGTGCGTAGGAGGCGGAGGAGGCCCGGACGAACAGGCCCCGGTGGAAGTCGCCGATGAGGGTGCGCATGCGACCGGGCAGGGGGTCGCCGTCCATGATCGTGAACACGTCTGCGGCGGTGGCCGTGGCCTGCTCTGCGTCGCCCTGATGGAGCTGGGCGAGTGCGAGTTGGGCGGTTGCGAGTGCCCTGTTGCGCCGGAAGGAACCCGGGATTTTGGCCAGGGCGCGGTGGGCCATGGCCTCGGCGTGAGCAGGGCGTTCGCTGTTGAACTGCACGATGGCGCCGAGGTGGTCGAGTTCGGCCTGGCCGTAGAAGGCCGTCCAGCGCGGACGTTCGCGCTCCGTCACCTTGGTGTAGGTGCTTTGGGCGGAGCCGAGGGATCGCAGGCCGGCCCGTCCGTCACCGAGTGCCGCGTAGGCGAGGGCGACGCGGACCCGGCCCAGCGAGTCGAAGAACGGGTCCCGTCGAGCCGCGTAGGAAGCTTGTGCCGCTTGTGCTGCCGCGAGTGCTTCGGGCCAGTTGCGGCGCTGGTAGGCGAGCATGGAGAGGTTGACCTGGCGCGAGTTCCGCGACCTGATCGTCCGCGCCCGTATCCAACTCGGCGGCCCGATCGCGCTGGTCTGGGACAACGTCCGCCTGCACCTGACGGCTGGCACGCGGGAGTTCATCGCCGCGAACGTCGAGTGGCTCACCGTGTTCCAGCTGCCCACCTATGCCCCGGACCTCAACCCGCAGGAAGGCGTGTGGTCGCTGGTCAAGCGCGACATCGGCAATCTCGCGGCGGCCGACCTCGGTCAGATCACCCGGGCCGTGAAGCGCAAGCTCAAGATGCTGCAGTACCGCCCCGAAGTGATCGACGGCTGCCTCGCAGGCACCAGTTTGGCCCTTTGATCGAAGCAGCGCGCAGTCAAGAACAATCTGAGCGGTAGGCGAAGGGCCTGTCGGAGCAGCTGGTGCATTCGAACAGGTAGATGCCGCCCATGTCGCCGAGCATGAGCCCAGGGGGGCATTGGATCTCGGTGCGTTGTTCGTATGGAAGGTCCCAGATGGTTCCCATGGCCGGGGTGTCCTCGATGGGCAGCCACGTGCGCCAACTCTCGCCATCGAACTCGTTGCTGCTGATCGTCAGGAGATGCTCCATGCGCACACGGCATGTCGGGCACGTCGGCCAGTTGGGCTCCTGCGTCCACGTCGGATACCCGCCGACCTTGACGCCGTCCGACACGGAGAGGTGGGACGAGTAAGACCAGCCGGTTTCCTCCTCCAGCTGTTCGAACCTGGCTTCGAGCGCGTCGGCGACCTCGTCCGGGAGGTCCCAGTTGGGGTAGTCGGTGACACGCTCAGGGTGCAGGACGCACGGGTCCGGAAGGTAGTCGTTGTCAGCGCCGGTCGGGCGGGGTCGGTTGACCGGCTGCAGGTCGCTCAGGGAGCCGTCCCGCCAATAGATCTCGGGGCGGGGAACGTAACCGTCCTCGTGATCGAAGGGGCACCACAGCACCTGCAGCAGATCGGTGGCGCTGGGGAAGGCCAGGTCAGGCACGTCGGCCGCGAAGAGCTGGAGGACTGGGACGAGCGGGATCGGTCCCTGGGCGGGAGGGGAGAACGCCGTGCGCGGGTGGTTGTCCTCGCACTGGGGCCAGGGCTCCGAGAGCGGCCAGAGTACGGGTCCGCCGAGCGAGCTTTCCCGCGCGCTCGGATCGCCGAGGCGCGGATGCAGGCGAACGGCCGTCTTCCGATAGCTGGCCACCTCAGGGAACAGCGTCTCGACATCGAGCGGACGTGGCGGGGTGGTGCGAGCCATCGGAGTGTTCCTCACAGACCAAAGCGTTGGCTTGGCCACGGCCGAGGCCGCGGTGGGCTGAGAGTAGCCGCACGGTCCGTCGGATCCAGCAGCAGGCCCCCGTTCTCGGTCACGGGGCAGCGCGCGGTCGGCCCTGACAACACCCGACATGACGAGTTCAAGTTCCTTACGTTGTTGGTGGGTTGATTCCGGTCACTCGTACGATCGGGAGGCCCGGGGGCCCTGGGTATGGCTGTCAAGTTCATGCCGTA
>NZ_JBSHAF010000065.1:0-5080 GCF_053611365.1 Streptomyces sp. NPDC054813
CGACATCGAGCGCGAGGTGCTGGGCGAGCTCGTGGCGATGACCGCCGGCGCGACGTGATCAGCGTAGCGATGGATCAACCAGGTGGTGCGACACCGCCTATGGGTGCGTGTCCGTGATCGCGATGACCTCGTCGAGGCGGTCCTGGGCAGCCTGCATGTCGTCGATCTTGGCCTGGATGCGGTCCCGCTCGGCGCGCAGCATGGCTCGTTGCTCGGCGTCGGTGTGCCCGGAGTCCCAGCACGGAAGGAGTTCCGCGATCCTTCGGCTGGTCAGGCCGGCGGCGAACATCTGCTGGAAGAAGCGCACCAGGGTGACGGCGTCCTGCCGGTAGAGGCGCTGGCCGGACGGGCTGCGCTCCGCGATGAGCAGCCCCTGCTGCTCGTAGTAGCGCACGGCGCGTACCGAGACGCCGGCACCCCGCGCCACCTCGCCGATGCGGATCAGTCGCTCGGCCGCGGCCTCTGTGACGGTCACGGTGATTCCTCTCGCCCCGGCCCTGATGACCAGCACTTGCCTCTGACGTTGACGTCAGGTTTTAGCGTACCGGGCATGGACATCAACAACTCAGTTGCCCTTGTCACCGGAGCCAACCGCGGCCTGGGCCGCGCCTTCGCCCAGCGCCTGCTCGAACGGGGCGCCCGCAAGGTCTACGCGACGGCCCGCCGACCGGAGACCGTGGACCTGCCGGGGGTCGACGTGCTGCCCCTCGACATCGCCGATCCCGCATCCGTGAGGGCCGCAGCCGAGGCCGCCCCGGACGTCTCGCTGCTCATCAACAACGCGGGGATCCAGACGGGGACCGACCTGGTGACCGGTTCGCTGGACGCGGTACGGCACGAGCTGGAGACCAACATGTTCGGCCACCTGGGAATGATCCGGGAGTTCACGCCGGCGCTCGCCAGGAACGGCGGGGGCGCGATCGTCAACGTCCTCTCCGCCATGTCATGGTTCGGGGGCAAGGGCGCCAATGCCTACCACCTGACCAAGGCCGCCGCCTGGGCCATGACCAACGGCGTCCGCCTGGAACTCGCCGAGCAGGGCACACTCGTGACAGCCGTGCACCTCGGCCTGGCCGACACCGACATGGCCGCGGGCTGGCCCGTGGCCAAGATCGCGCCGTCGGACCTGGCCGACGCGGCGCTCGACGGTGTCGAGGCGGGCTCCGCCGAGGTCCTCGCCGACCAGTGGAGTCGGGACGTCAAGTCCCGGCTGCCGCTGACGCCGGAAGAATTCAACGCCGCGATGGACCGCGCCCTGGCGGCGCTAACGGCGGCATGAGGGGCCCCTCGGGCCGCACTGACTTCGGTCGGTTGCTTCTGAGCTCAGTCAATTAATACTCCATCCGCAGTTGTGGATCCTCATGTTGTGGCCTCGCGTCGGCGGTAGTGGCAGTCGCGGGCGCGGGCCTGGTGTCGACGACGCCATAGGGACCAGCGCAGGCGATGGTCGCGTTGGCCGTTCGGGGATGCGGCGGGCAGGGCGAATAGTCGCTGTATTTCGTTGCAGGTGAGAGCGGGGCTGAGGCGAGCGTGAGGGTAGCCGTCCGGCCCGCAGACCATGGCGAGCGGCCGGTTGTGTGTATGCCGAAGGTACAGGTGTGATGCCGCGGCGTGGCGGCTGCGAGCATCCATTCATTTGTACATCTGTTCTTAAGGCTTGTATGTTTGTACGCATGTCGCACATCGAGTCGCCTTTGGCGGATCCTCCCGCAGGTGAAACGGCCAAGGAAGCGGCCGACGGTGAGCGCCGGGCCTCCGCCGGATCGGGTGGTGGGCGGCGGCGGACCCGTCGCAATGACCCCGGCCGCAAGACGCACATCCTGGACGCCACCCTCGACGTCATTGCGGAGCATGGGGTGGCCGGGACGACGCATCGGCACATCGCCGCCCGAGCGGGCGTGCCGCTCGGGTCCATCACCTATCACTTCGCCAGCTTGACCGATCTTCAGGCGCAGGCGTTCGCCCGGCACGTCGAGGTGCAGTCCGCGGTGTTCGAGGGCTTGTTCGAGGGTGTCGAGACACACGAGCAATTCATTGAGGTCCTGGTCGATCTCGTCCACGGAGGCCCTACCAGGCACCGCAGTGCGGTCCTCGGCTTCGAGCTGCACCTGGCGGCGCTCCGCGACCCTGGACTACGAGCCCTGACTCAGGCATGGACGGAGGACAGCCGCACTGTTCTGGCCCGTTTCATCGGCCCGGACAGCGCCGCCCGGCTGGACGCCCTGCTTGAGGGAATGATCATGCATGCTCTGCTCACGACCTCGCCGAAGTCGCGCGAGAGGGCACGGGACGCGATCGACCAGACGCTCGGCCCAGTCGGCCGGCCGGGATCGTGACCGGAACGTCTGTCGCCGTCCCGACGGCGCCGACAGCGCGGGAGGTGACGGCCGGCGCGAGGGCGACCTACGCGGTCTTCGCCGGTCTTGGGCTCGCCGGGTCGACGTGGTCCTCCCGGCTTCCGCAGGTCCGCACGCAGCTGCATCTCGACCCGGCGTCCCTGGGACTCCTGCTGCTCACCATCGCCGTCGGCGGTGTGATCGTGCTGCCTCTGCCGGGACCTGTCGTCACACGCATCGGCCCCCGCCGGCCGTCACCGCCGTGGCCCTAATCGTCAGCGCGAGCCTTGGCGTCATCGCGCTCGGATACACCTTCTCAACGTCCCTGCTGGTGGCCGGGCTGTTCCTGCTCGGCGCGGCGACGGGTTTCTGGGATGTCGCGATGACGGTGCACGCCGCGTCCGTCGAACGGCAGCTTGGCCGGCCCGTCATGCCACGCTTCTTTGCCGCGTTCAGCCTCGGTACGGTCGCCGGTGCCGCGGTCGGCGTGCTGATGATCGCCCTGCAGGTCCCGGTAGGGATCCATGTGGCCGCGGCCGCAGCAGTGATCGCCGGGGCGATACCCGCGGCCGCACGACACTTTCTGCCCGAGCATGCCGCGCGCCGCAGCGCAGCACCGCCGAAGGTGAAGGTGTCCCGCCCGGGCCTGGGCGCGTGGAGAGAGCCCCGCACCGTGGTGGTCGGGCTGGTCGCACTGGCCTTCGCGGTCGCGGAAGGGGCAGGTAGCAACTGGGTCAGCGTCTCGGTCATCGACCGCCACCACGTCACCGCCACGATCGGCACACCAGCGTACGCCTCGTTCCTGGCCGCGCTCACGGCTGGCCGCTGGCTCGGGCCGGCGGTCCTCGAACGGTTCGGTCGGGTCACTGTCCTGCGAACAGCCGCCGCCTCCGCCACCGCCGGAGTCGCTGTCTTCGCACTCGGGCCATCCACCGGCATGGCGTTCGCCGGAACACTGCTCTGGGGGTTGGGTGCGGCGCTCGGCTTTCCGATCAGCATGAGTGCCGGGGCCGACGAGCCCGCTCGTGCCGCCGGCCGAGTCAGCGTCATCACCTCGATCGGATACTGCGGGTTCGTCAGCGGACCCCCTCTCATCGGTTTCCTCGGCAACCAGACCACCATCGGGCACGCCCTGCTCGTCATCGCGATCCTCATGGCCCTGTCCGCTGTGATCGCCGGTGCCACCCGCCGGTCCCCCGATGAGCGCACGCAGACCGGCTCCGCCACTCAGGCACGCACCACTGTCATGTGAGAACGAAACTTTGGAGACTCCTGTGACCCGCCAGACACCCGTGATCGCCGTCACCGAGGCCGAGGTGAACGAGCTGCGCTCACGACTGCTCCACACACGCTGGCCGACCGCCTGGCCCGCCGGCGGATGGGAGGCCGGCACCGACCCCGGCGAACTGCGACGCCTCGTCGCCTACTGGGCGTCCGACTACGACTGGCGTGTCCACGAAGCCACCATCAACGCCCTGCCGTCCCACCTTGCTGACATCGACGGAACGCCCGTCCAATACCTCCGCTTTGACGGCGAGCACCCCGGCGCCCTGCCGATCGTCCTGACCAACGGGTGGCCCAGCTCCTTCCTCGAACTGACCGCCCTCGCCCGCCGGCTGGCCACGCCGTCGCGGTACGGGGGCGACGCCGCCGACGCGTTCACCGTCGTCGTCCCCTCACTGCCCGGATTCGCCTTCTCACCTCAGCGGCCCTTGCTCGCCGAGCCACCGCAGACACATGAGATCTGGCACCGCCTCATGCACGACGAACTCGGCTTCGAGCGCTACGTCGCGCACGGGGGCGACCTGGGTGCCGGCATCACCTCCCGGCTTGGCGAGGCTCACCCCGAGGCCGTGATGGGCATCCATCTGATGGCGATCGCCAGCCCGGTCGCCTACGACGCGGCCGGTGTCACCCCTGAGGAGCAGGAGTACCTCGATTCCGTCGCGGTGTGGTCCGCGGAAGAAGGCGGGTACCTGCACCAACAGAGCACCCGCCCTCTCACGCTGAGCTATGCTCTGGCCGACTCGCCGACCGGGCTGCTCGCCTGGATCGTCGAGAAGTACCGTGCGTGGAGCGACTGCGGTGGTGACCTGTCGTCCCGGTTCAGCGACGACTTCCTCCTCACGCAGGCGTCGCTCTACTGGTTCACCCGCACCATCTCGACCTCCTTCCGCCCCTACTACGAATACGCCCAAGGGCTGACGCGGAGGGTTGAGCGGGTAGACGTGCCCACGGCCCTCGCCCTGTTCCCGGCCGACCTCACCCAGCCGCCCCGCAGCTGGGCGGAGCGCACGTACAACATCACCAGGTACACCCGCATGCCCCGTGGCGGACACTTCGCCGCCCACGAAGAACCCGAACTCCTCGCGCACGACCTCACCGAGTTCTTCCGCGCACACCGGTGAACACCGAGACATGTGAGAGTTCTTGAGCCTCTGTGCCAACGCGCCTGAGCCGATCGACTTACCGGTCGTCGTCCGCGTCCGGATCCCGCAGGGACCGCAGGCCACCGGGCAGGTCGGGAACCTGGAAGGAGTACCGGCCGTGGATGATGTGGTGCCGTACGAACGGTGAGTGCCTGTGTCGGGTCCTTGCATGACAAGTCGAGTGGTCTGTTGATGCAGTTCAGGGGCTCGGGGGGGGGGGGGGGGGGGGCGGCCCCCCCCCCCCCGGGGGGGCCGGGCCCCCCCCCCGGCGGGGGGGGGGGGGGGGGGGGCGGGGGGGGGGGGCGGGGGGGGGGT
>NZ_JBSHAF010000065.1:5090-8853 GCF_053611365.1 Streptomyces sp. NPDC054813
AGTTCGGGTGGTCGCGGCCGGGTTCTCTGTGACTCAGTTCCATTTGTTGTGGTTTTTTCTCGTTGCGCGGGGGCCCGGGGCGGCGCCCCCCCCCCCCCCCCCCCCACGGCTGGGCCCCGGGTACCGCCCGCCGGACGGTGGGCGTATGGGCAGGGACGGGGTGCCCCGGTTGCGTCTGGTCGTCGCGGTCGACGGGGGTGGGCCGAGGTTGTGCCGGGGGTGCAGTGGGCCGTTGATGCCGTCGGCGAAGTCGACGGCGGTGTTCTGTGAGGCGGCCTGCCGTTCGCGGCACTGGCGGCGGATGCGCCGGGCGAGGGCTCGGACCGAGGTGGTGAAGGCCGGCGTGACGGCCTCGTGTCTGCAGTGCGGGGTGGCGTGGATGGCCGGGGTCGACCGCCTGGTCTCGGCGGTGTACTGCTCTCCCGCCTGTCGCAAACGGGCCTGGCACGCGCGGCGCGCGCGGTCCGGCGAGGCGTGAGCCTGCGCGTTCGATGGATGCGGGGCCGCTTCGGCCGCCGGGGCCGTACGCCCCTCTCTGCCGGGCGAGGCGGTCGGATCTTGCGAAGTGACGGGCTTCCAGGGCGAGTCGGCGGCACATACGGGAGTCGCACCCGGGGCTCGTGGGGGTGGTGTCCGGATGACCGGGATGGTCGGCAGTGTGACCCGGCACCCCGTCATGCCGCTGCCCCGCTACCGCTACCCCTCCGACACCAGCAACCTCGAATGGGCCCTCCTGGAACAGCTCCTGCCCACCCCCGCCTGCCAGACCCCGAAAGGCGGGGCCCCGGAGAAGTGGCCCCGCCGCCGCGTGGTCGACTCGATCAGGTACATCACGGAAACGGTGCGAAGTGGAGGGCGCTGCCCGCCGACTTCGGCATCCCCTGGCGCACAGTGTTCGGGTATTTCGCCCGCTGGGCGAAGGCCGGTGCCCTGCGGCACATCCTCGACCAGCTCCGGCGGCGGTTGCGGCTGCGCCGCCGGCGGTGCCCCTGGCCGGTCGGGGTGATCGTGGACTCGCAGTCCGTCAAGGGCGCGGAGACCGTGTCGAAGGCGACACGCGGGTACGACGCAAATAAACATATAAATGGGCGAAAGCGACATTTGATCGTTGATCAGGACGGGCTGCTCGTCGACCTGCTCGTCACGCCCGCCGACGTCCAGGACCGGGACGCGGCCCGCGTCCTGCTGACCCGCCTTCACGCCGAGCACCCCGAGATCGTCCTGGTCTGGGCGGACAACGGCTACGGCGGAGACGAGTTCAGCACCTGGGCCCAGACCACCCTCGGCATCACCGTCAAGGTCGTCTCCCAGCCCAAGGACACCAAGGGCTTCGTCTTGTTGCCCAGGCGCTGGATGGTGGAGCGGTCGAATTCGTGGACGATGCGGGCCCGCCGCAACGCGAGGGACTACGAACGCCTCATGTCCCACGCCGAAGCCCACATCCAGTGGGCCTTCATCACCCTCATGACCCGCCGCCTGGCCCGGCCACACCGGCAGCCGGTCGCCCTCGCCGCCGCATGAGGGACTACACCCTCTTCCCTGGCTTGGGCGGCGTTCAGCGGCCCCACCGAGGCGACTTCAACTGGTCCCAGTTTGCGTGGCGTTCATGAAGATCAGGCGGCGCGAAGTGGCACCGTAGGGCGATTTGAGCTGGGACCACTTGGACGGTGGAAGTGGGGACGTGGTGACGGCAGCGAGGGCGTCCTCAGGTGACCTCGCCGAGATCTTCATTGAGCCGTGCCGCGGCTTCGACGCTCGACGGCCGGCTCGCGACAAGCCGGGCCAGGTGTGCTTCAAGGGCCTCGAGTTGCTCGGGCCCCATATGCGCCGCCCAGCGTTCGCGCACATCGTCGAAGAGCGAGGCACCGAGCGCCATCATGTCGTGGCCGCGGTCGGTGACCTGGAGCCGCTTGAGGCGGCCGTCGCTCGGGTCGGGCTCCCGTTCGACGTATCCGAGCTTCTCCAGTGCGGCGATCGTCCTGGCGGCGCCCTGTTTGGAGACCGAGAGCCGGCGGCCGAGCTCCGAGGCCGTGTCCGCTCCCTCGTCGATGGCGCGCAGGGCGAACTCATGCGATGCACGTACGCCCGGGTGCCCTCGGTGCGCCAGTTCGCCGTGCACGTCGTCCACCATCGACTGGAAGCCGCCGAGAAGCAGCAGCGCGAGTTCGGCGCCCGGTGAACGTGCCATACGGCGAAGCATACGAGAAACGAAGGTCGACAACCATGTTGTCGACCTATAGATTGACAACTATGTTGTCGATCGAATCTAGGAGAACGATGGACCCCATTACCGGCGGCGTCACCATCCCGGGCGTCGAACACCACCATGTCAGCCTGAACGGGACCGAACTGCACTACATATCGGCCGGGACCGTCGGCTCTCCCGTCATGCTGGTCCACGGCTTCCCCGAGACCTGGTGGGTCTTCCGCAAGCTGATCCCCCTACTCAGCGAGCACCACCGCGTATTCGCCCCCGACCTTCGCGGCTTCGGCGACTCCGCCGCCGCGACCACAGCGCACGACAGTGTGACCGCGGCCCAGGACCTGAGTGAACTGATCGCGCGGCTCGACGCGGGCCCCGTCCACCTCACGGGCCAGGACATCAGCGGTCCCACCACCTTCCGCGTCACCGCCACACGCCCCGACCTCGTGCGAAGCTATGCAGCGATCGAGACCGGGCTGCCCGGGTTCGGTGTCGAAAGGCTCGCGGACGTCGCCCACGGCGGCGCCTGGCACATCGGCGTGCTCGCCGCCCCGGGCATCCCCGAAATGCTGCTCGCCGGACGAGAGCGGGCATTCCTCGCGCAGTACGCGATCCCGTCGCTCTGCGTGGCCCCTGACGCGTTCACCGACGACGACATCGACGAACTCGTCCGCTCCTACGCACGACCCGACGCGTTCAACGGCGCGGCCGGACTGTATCGATCGATGCTCCGCGAAGGCGAAGAAATCCGCCAACTGGCATCCCGGAAACTCACCACGCCCGTGCTCGCCGTCGGCGGCAGATCGGGAGAGTTCACCCCGGCGACCCTGCGCCAGGTCGCCGAGGACGTCAGCGCCCTCTCCCTCGACGGGATCGGCCACTACGCGGCGATGGAAGCCCCCGACAGGCTCGCAGACGGCCTCCTGTCCTTCTACGAGAAACTCGACAACCTGGAGTAACGCGGGCCGGCCCACGATCACATCCACCCTGGCACCGCAAGACCCGAGGTGGGGCCGCTGAACGCCGCCCTAGCCACTCCTCCCCTTCCCCCTGCTTCACGATCAGGTGAATGGTGGTGCCGTGGCCAAGTTGATCCGACGCGACGGCAGTGAAGTCGTCCCGGCGAACCCCTGAAGGTGGACAACAACTACGGGGTGACCTTCATCGAAATAACGGAACCGCCCTGGGGAGACGACGGCACCGGGTACTACTCGCCGGGCAAGGTCCGGATCGCGAACGTCGGATCAGTCCGCCAATCGCCCACGTCACACCACCCCACCGCCGAGTCGAACCGGAGCGGATCATGCCACCCCCAGGTCCGCCGGTTCGAAGCGGAACGTTAAACGGCAAGCTAACGCATGGTCAGCCACTCACCCGAACCCGACAAGAGGTTCATCACGCCACCCACCACCGGCAGCAGCGGCGACGCCGGAAGAGAGCAAGCAACACCTGCCCCGGTTCCAGACCTAGTACTCCAGCAGCGTTTCGCTATCTGGCCTGGTCAGAGGCATCGTCCGGAGTGTAGTGGGCTGATGGTGCGTCGGGGGCGGTCTTGGCGGA
>NZ_JBSHAF010000066.1:0-5205 GCF_053611365.1 Streptomyces sp. NPDC054813
GCTGTGAACCACTGGATTATTCCTTCGGTGGTTCCGCTCTCGTGGTGTCGTCCCGATTACGGGAAAACATTCACGGAGAGTTTGATCCTGGCTCAGGACGAACGCTGGCGGCGTGCTTAACACATGCAAGTCGAACGATGAACCACTTCGGTGGGGATTAGTGGCGAACGGGTGAGTAACACGTGGGCAATCTGCCCTGCACTCTGGGACAAGCCCTGGAAACGGGGTCTAATACCGGATATGAGCCGGGACCGCATGGTTCTGGTTGTAAAGCTCCGGCGGTGCAGGATGAGCCCGCGGCCTATCAGCTTGTTGGTGAGGTAATGGCTCACCAAGGCGACGACGGGTAGCCGGCCTGAGAGGGCGACCGGCCACACTGGGACTGAGACACGGCCCAGACTCCTACGGGAGGCAGCAGTGGGGAATATTGCACAATGGGCGAAAGCCTGATGCAGCGACGCCGCGTGAGGGATGACGGCCTTCGGGTTGTAAACCTCTTTCAGCAGGGAAGAAGCGAAAGTGACGGTACCTGCAGAAGAAGCGCCGGCTAACTACGTGCCAGCAGCCGCGGTAATACGTAGGGCGCAAGCGTTGTCCGGAATTATTGGGCGTAAAGAGCTCGTAGGCGGCTTGTCACGTCGATTGTGAAAGCCCGGGGCTTAACTCCGGGTCTGCAGTCGATACGGGCTAGCTAGAGTGTGGTAGGGGAGATCGGAATTCCTGGTGTAGCGGTGAAATGCGCAGATATCAGGAGGAACACCGGTGGCGAAGGCGGATCTCTGGGCCATTACTGACGCTGAGGAGCGAAAGCGTGGGGAGCGAACAGGATTAGATACCCTGGTAGTCCACGCCGTAAACGGTGGGAACTAGGTGTTGGCGACATTCCACGTCGTCGGTGCCGCAGCTAACGCATTAAGTTCCCCGCCTGGGGAGTACGGCCGCAAGGCTAAAACTCAAAGGAATTGACGGGGGCCCGCACAAGCGGCGGAGCATGTGGCTTAATTCGACGCAACGCGAAGAACCTTACCAAGGCTTGACATACACCGGAAACGTCTGGAGACAGGCGCCCCCTTGTGGTCGGTGTACAGGTGGTGCATGGCTGTCGTCAGCTCGTGTCGTGAGATGTTGGGTTAAGTCCCGCAACGAGCGCAACCCTTGTCCCGTGTTGCCAGCAGGCCCTTGTGGTGCTGGGGACTCACGGGAGACCGCCGGGGTCAACTCGGAGGAAGGTGGGGACGACGTCAAGTCATCATGCCCCTTATGTCTTGGGCTGCACACGTGCTACAATGGCCGGTACAATGAGCTGCGATACCGTGAGGTGGAGCGAATCTCAAAAAGCCGGTCTCAGTTCGGATTGGGGTCTGCAACTCGACCCCATGAAGTCGGAGTCGCTAGTAATCGCAGATCAGCATTGCTGCGGTGAATACGTTCCCGGGCCTTGTACACACCGCCCGTCACGTCACGAAAGTCGGTAACACCCGAAGCCGGTGGCCCAACCCCTTGTGGGAGGGAGCTGTCGAAGGTGGGACTGGCGATTGGGACGAAGTCGTAACAAGGTAGCCGTACCGGAAGGTGCGGCTGGATCACCTCCTTTCTAAGGAGCACTTCTAGGCTGCTTCGGCGGTCCAGAGGCCAGTACATCGGCGAATGTCCGGTGCTGGTTGCTCATGGGTGGAACGTTGACTACTCGGCACACTCGGTTTGCTTCTCCTCCTAGTACTGCTTCGGCGTGGAACGGATGAGGGAAGAGGCGAGGGTGTCGGGCACGCTGTTGGGTGTCTGAGGGAATGATTTCCCTCGATGCCGGCCCCAGTGAACTCGCCTGTGAGGGCGGGGTGATGGGTGGCTGGTCGTTGTTTGAGAACTGCACAGTGGACGCGAGCATCTGTGGCCAAGTTTTTAAGGGCGCACGGTGGATGCCTTGGCACCAGGAACCGATGAAGGACGTGGGAGGCCGCGATAGTCCCCGGGGAGTCGTCAACCAGGCTTTGATCCGGGGGTTTCCGAATGGGGAAACCCGGCAGTCGTCATGGGCTGTCACCCACTGCTGAACACATAGGCAGTGTGGAGGGAACGAGGGGAAGTGAAACATCTCAGTACCCTCAGGAAGAGAAAACAACCGTGATTCCGGGAGTAGTGGCGAGCGAAACCGGATGAGGCCAAACCGTATGCGTGTGAGACCCGGCAGGGGTTGCGTATACGGGGTTGTGGGATCTCTCTTTTACGGTCTGCCGGCCGTGAGACGAGTCAGAAACCGTTGATGTAGGCGAAGGACATGCGAAAGGTCCGGCGTAGAGGGTAAGACCCCCGTAGCTGAAACATTGACGGCTCGTTTGAGAGACACCC
Organism: Streptomyces sp. NPDC054813; assembly: GCF_053611365.1. Lineage (NCBI taxonomy): Bacteria > Bacillati > Actinomycetota > Actinomycetes > Kitasatosporales > Streptomycetaceae > Streptomyces > Streptomyces sp. NPDC054813. Next base: position 2,347 of record NZ_JBSHAF010000066.1, read on the forward strand.
AAGTAGCACGGGGCCCGAGAAATCCCGTGTGAATCTGGCGGGACCACCCGCTAAGCCTAAATATTCCCTGGTGACCGATAGCGGATAGTACCGTGAGGGAATGGTGAAAAGTACCGCGGGAGCGGAGTGAAATAGTACCTGAAACCGTGTGCCTACAAGCCGTGGGAGCATCCTTGTGGTGTGACTGCGTGCCTTTTGAAGAATGAGCCTGCGAGTTTGCGGTGTGTTGCGAGGTTAACCCGTGTGGGGTAGCCGTAGCGAAAGCGAGTCCGAATAGGGCGATATAGTAGCGCGCTCAAGACCCGAAGCGGAGTGATCTAGCCATGGGCAGGTTGAAGCGGAGGTAAGACTTCGTGGAGGACCGAACCCACCAGGGTTGAAAACCTGGGGGATGACCTGTGGTTAGGGGTGAAAGGCCAATCAAACTCCGTGATAGCTGGTTCTCCCCGAAATGCATTTAGGTGCAGCGTCGTGTGTTTCTTGCCGGAGGTAGAGCACTGGATAGGCGATGGGCCCTACCGGGTTACTGACCTTAGCCAAACTCCGAATGCCGGTAAGTGAGAGCGCGGCAGTGAGACTGTGGGGGATAAGCTCCATGGTCGAGAGGGAAACAGCCCAGAGCATCGACTAAGGCCCCTAAGCGTACGCTAAGTGGGAAAGGATGTGGAGTCGCACAGACAACCAGGAGGTTGGCTTAGAAGCAGCCACCCTTGAAAGAGTGCGTAATAGCTCACTGGTCTAGTGATTCCGCGCCGACAATGTAGCGGGGCTCAAGCGTACCGCCGAAGTCGTGTCATTGCGATATATACCCCCAACGGGGATCGTGATGGGTAGGGGAGCGTCGTCTGCCGGGTGAAGCAGCCGCGTAAGCGAGTTGTGGACGGTTGACGAGTGAGAATGCAGGCATGAGTAGCGATTCACACGTGGGAAACGTGTGCGCCGATTGACTAAGGGTTCCTGGGTCAAGCTGATCTGCCCAGGGTAAGTCGGGACCTAAGGCGAGGCCGACAGGCGTAGTCGATGGATAACCGGTTGATATTCCGGTACCCGCTGTGAAGCGTCAAACATCGAACCAGGCGATGCTTAGTCCGTGAAGCCGTTCCGGACCCTTCGGGGAATGGAAAGTGGTGGAGCCGACGAACCAGACTTGTAGTAGGTGAGTGATGGGGTGACGCAGGAAGGTAGTCCATCCCGGGCGGTGGTTGTCCCGGGGTAAGGGTGTAGGACGTCAGGTAGGTAAATCCGTCTGGCAATAGTCTGAGACCTGATGCCGAGCCGATTGTGGCGAAGTGGATGATCCTATGCTGTCGAGAAAAGCCTCTAGCGAGTTTCATGGCGGCCCGTACCCTAAACCGACTCAGGTGGTCAGGTAGAGAATACCGAGGCGTTCGGGTGAACTATGGTTAAGGAACTCGGCAAAATGCCCCCGTAACTTCGGGAGAAGGGGGGCCAGTCCTGGTGACGGAATTTACTTCCTGAGCTGGGGGTGGCCGCAGAGACCAGCGAGAAGCGACTGTTTACTAAAAACACAGGTCCGTGCGAAGCCGTAAGGCGATGTATACGGACTGACGCCTGCCCGGTGCTGGAACGTTAAGGGGACCGGTTAGTCACATTTCGGTGTGGCGAAGCTGAGAACTTAAGCGCCAGTAAACGGCGGTGGTAACTATAACCATCCTAAGGTAGCGAAATTCCTTGTCGGGTAAGTTCCGACCTGCACGAATGGCGTAACGACTTCTCGACTGTCTCAACCATAGGCCCGGTGAAATTGCACTACGAGTAAAGATGCTCGTTTCGCGCAGCAGGACGGAAAGACCCCGGGACCTTTACTACAGTTTGATATTGGTGTTCGGTTCGGCTTGTGTAGGATAGCTGGGAGACTTTGAAGCGGCCACGCCAGTGGTTGTGGAGTCGTCGTTGAAATACCAGTCTGGTCGTGCTGGATGTCTAACCCGCGCCCGTGATCCGGGTGGGGGACAGTGTCTGATGGGTAGTTTAACTGGGGCGGTTGCCTCCTAAAGAGTAACGGAGGCGCCCAAAGGTTCCCTCAGCCTGGTTGGCAATCAGGTGTTGAGTGTAAGTGCACAAGGGAGCTTGACTGTGAGACCGACGGGTCGAGCAGGGACGAAAGTCGGGACTAGTGATCCGGCGGTGGCTTGTGGAAGCGCCGTCGCTCAACGGATAAAAGGTACCCCGGGGATAACAGGCTGATCTTCCCCAAGAGTCCATATCGACGGGATGGTTTGGCACCTCGATGTCGGCTCGTCGCATCCTGGGGCTGGAGTCGGTCCCAAGGGTTGGGCTGTTCGCCCATTAAAGCGGTACGCGAGCTGGGTTTAGAACGTCGTGAGACAGTTCGGTCCCTATCCGCTGCGCGCGCAGGAATATTGAGAAGGGCTGTCCCTAGTACGAGAGGACCGGGACGGACGAACCTCTGGTGTGCCAGTTGTTCTGCCAAGGGCATGGCTGGTTGGCTACGTTCGGGAGGGATAACCGCTGAAAGCATCTAAGCGGGAAGCCTGCTTCGAGATGAGTATTCCCACCCACTTGATGGGGTAAGGCTCCCAGTAGACGACTGGGTTGATAGGCCGGATCTGGAAGCACCGTGAGGTGTGGAGGTGACCGGTACTAATAGGCCGAGGGCTTGTCCTCAGTTGCTCGCGTCCACTGTGTTGGTTCTGAAACCACGAACAGCCCCATGCCCTGGGCCACAGGGTGTGGTGCGGCTGAACAGTTTCATAGTGTTTCGGTGGTCATAGCGTGAGGGAAACGCCCGGTTACATTCCGAACCCGGAAGCTAAGCCTTACAGCGCCGATGGTACTGCAGGGGGGACCCTGTGGGAGAGTAGGACACCGCCGAAC
>NZ_JBSHAF010000067.1:0-4776 GCF_053611365.1 Streptomyces sp. NPDC054813
GCGAACACCGGATACCGCTCAGCCAGCTCCCCACCCATTCCCGACCACTGCGACCCCTGCCCCGAGAACAAGAACCCCGTAAGCCCACCCCGGTCCGCCAAGGCACCACCATCACCCGCCAACTCGGCCAGCCCAGTGAGCAGTTCCTCTCGGTCCGCGGCCACCACCGCACCGCGATGCTCCAAAGCCGCCCGGGACAGCGCCGCCGCACGCGCCACCTCCGCGACACCGACGCCCGGTTCGGCGAGCAGGTATTCACGCAACCGAGCCGCCTGCCCCCGCAACGCCTCAGCACTCCGCCCAGACACCAGCACCGGCACCGGCACCGGCAACACCGGCTCCGGAACAGCTGTCGGCTCCACAGCCAGCGCCTGCTCGATGATCACGTGCGCGTTGGTACCGCTCACCCCGAACGCCGACACCGCGGCCCGACGCACCTCGGTCTCCGGCCAGGGCTGTGATTCGGCGAGGAGTTCCAGCGGGCCGCCGGCCCAGTCGACGTGCGGGGTCGGGGCGTCGACGTGCAGGGTGCGGGGCAGCACCCCGTGGCGTATCGCCTCGACCACCTTGATCACGCCGGCGACACCCGCGGCGGCCTGCGTGTGTCCGATGTTCGACTTCACCGACCCCAGCCACAACGGCCGCTCGCGATCAGCACCGTAGACGCCGTGCAGGGCCTGCGCCTCCACCGGGTCGCCCAGCGAGGTGCCGGTGCCGTGCGCCTCCACCGCGTCGATGTCCCCAGGGGACAGCGCCGCGTTGGTCAGCGCCTCGACAATGACCCGACGCTGTGCCTGGCCGTTGGGGGCGGTGAGCCCGTTGGAGGCGCCGTCCTGGTTGACGGCGGAGCCGCGGATGACGGCGAGCACCGGGTGGTTGTTGCGCTGCGCGTCGGAGAGCCGCTCCAGCAGCAGCATGCCGACGCCCTCGGACCAGCCGGTGCCGTCGGCGTCGGCGGAGAACGCCTTGCACCGGCCGTCACCGGCCAGTCCGCCGAGCCGGTCGAACTCCACGTAGGTGCCGGGGGTGGACATGATGGTCACGCCGCCGGCCAGCGCCAGGGTCGTCTCCCCGGAGCGCAGCGACTGCACCGCCAGGTGCAGGGTGACCAGGGAGGAGGAGCAGGCGGTGTCCACGGTGACCGCGGGGCCTTCGAATCCGAAGGTGTAGGCGACCCGGCCGGTGGCGATGCTGGCGGCGTTCCCGTTGCCGATGAAACCTTCCAGTTCCTCGGGGACGCTGTCCATCAGTGTCGCGTAGTCGTGGTACATCACGCCGGCGAAGACGCCGGTGCGGCTGCCGCGTGCGGTGAGCGGGTCGATCCCGGCGCGTTCGAACGCCTCCCAGGAGGTCTCCAGGAGCAACCGCTGCTGCGGGTCCATCGCCAGCGCCTCGCGCGGCGAGATCCCGAAGAACCCGGGGTCGAAGTCACCGGCGTCGGCGACGAACCCGCCGAGCCCGACCGGCAGTCCGGCCAGGTCCCAGCCTCGGTCGGCGGGGAAGCCGGAGATCCCGTCCCGGCCGGCGGCCAGCATCTCCCACAGCTGCTCGGGGGTGCCCACGCCACCGGGGTAGCGGCAGGCCATGCCGACGATCGCGATGGGCTCGCGCCGGGCCTGTTCGATCTCGGCGAGCCTGCGCTGCGCACTCTGCGCCTCGCTCAGCGCACGCCGGAGATAGTCCCGGAGCTTGTCCTCGTTAGCCACGCGGTTCCCTTCCTCACCCTTGGTCGGCGCCAAGGCCGTCGACGAGGCCGAACAGTTCGTCGTCGGAGGCCGACGACAGGTCGTGCTCCGGTGCGGCGCCGGGCTGTTCCTCGCCGCCGTACTTGGCGAGCAGCGCGGTGAGCCGCATGCGCAGCCGCGCCTGGTCCACGGCGCCGGGATCGGCACCGGCCAGTGCTTCTTCGAGCTGGTCGAGTCCGGCGAGCGGCGAGCCGGCCTGTGCGCCGTCGGCCGCGGGCATGGAGGTGTGCAGGTGCGCGGCCAGAGCGACCGGGGTGGCGTACTCGAACACCACCGCGGCGGGCAGCCGGATTCCGGTGGTCTCGGACAGCCGGTTGCGCAGTTCCACGGCGGCCAGCGAGTCGACGCCGAGTTCGGCGAAGGTGCGGTGTTCGGCCACGGCGGCCGGTGAGTCGTAGGCCAGCACCCTGGCCGCTTCGGCGCGGACCAGCTCCAGGAGCGCCTTCTCCCGGTCGGGTCCGGACAACGCGGCCGGCGCCGCGGCGGATGCGGAGCGAGCGCCGGCGGCCGTTGCGGCGACCGTGGTGGACGTTTCCCGGACCAGACCGCGCAGGACCGCCGGGACCGGGCCGCCTGTCCGCAGGGCCGTGCGGTCCAGGCGCATCGGGGCGAGTACCGGTTCATCGACGGCTCGCGCGAGGTCGAATAGTTCGAGCGCCTCGGCGGTGGTCAGCGGCCGCAGCCCGGCGCGGGCGATACGGGCCAGGTCGGCATCGGACAGTTCACCGGTGATGCCGCTGCGCTGCTCCCACAGCCCCCAGGCCAGCGAGGTGGCCGGCAGCCCGGCGGTGTGCCTGGCCCTGGCCAGCGCGTCCAGGGCGGCGTTGGCCGCCGAGTAGGCGCTCTGCCCGGCCGCACCGAGCACCCCGGCGGCGGAGGAGAACAGCACGAAGTCGGTCAGCTCACGGTCACGGGTCAGCTCGTCCAGCCAGCGTGCGCCCAGCACCTTCGGCGCCAGCACCGCCGCCAGCCGCTCCTCGGTGAGCCCGGTGACCAGACCGTCGTCCACCACCCCGGCGGCATGCACCACCGCCGTCACCGGATGCTCGGCCAGCAACGCGGCCACCGTCTCCCGCTCGGCCACGTCACACGCCACCACCGCCACCTCCGCGCCCAGTTCCCGGAGTTCGGCGGCCAGTTCGGCCGCGCCCGGGGTGTCCGGGCCCCGGCGGCCGGTGAGCACCAGTTCGCGCACTCCGCAGTCGCCGGCCAGATGACGGGCGAGGGCCGCACCGAGCGCGCCCAGCCCTCCGGTGATCAGCACCGGGCCGCCCGGATCCCAGGTGGTGCCGTCCCGGTCGGTGATCCTGGACAGCGGGACATGGGACAGCCTTGGCACGAGCACCGCGCCGTCGCGCACCACCAGTTGCCCGCCGGGCAGGTTCCACGCGGCAGCGGGAATCCCGGCGCCGTCGGTGCCCGCGACGGCCGCGGCGCCGTCGGTGCCCACGCTGCCGTCGGTCCCCGCGGTGCCGTCGGTTCCCGCCGTGGCCACGCTGCCGTCGGTGCCCGTGGCGGCCGCGCTGCCGTCGGTCCCGTCGGCGCCCTCGAAGTCGGCCAGCAGGAACCGGTCCGGGTGCTCCTGCTGCACCGACCGCAGCAGCCCCCAGACCGCGGCGGCGGCCGGATCGGTGCGGGCGTTCCGGGTCCGCAGCGCCAGCCGGCTGCCGGCGAAACGGTCCTCTGCCAGCCAGGCGCGCACCGCGCCCAGCGCCCGACCGGCCGCGGCCACCGGACCGGCCTCGGTCCCGACCGTCAGCACCACCACCTCGGGCAGTTCCCCGTCAGGCAGTTCGGCCGGCTCGGCGCAGTCCAGCACGGTCGGCTCCGGGCCGCCCGGCAGGGCGGCGGGCACCAACTCCTCGGCGTACAGCGATTCGTGGTGGCCGAGTTGTTCGGCCGAGATCGGCCGGACCGCGAGGGACTCGACGACCCCGACCGGGGCGCCCGTCGCGTCGGCCAGTTCGATCCGGGCCGCCTCGGCGGCGACCGGGGAGATCCGCACCCGTAGCGCGGACGCCCCGGTGCGGCGCAGCGCGATCCCGTGCCAGGCGAACGGCAGCAAGGTACGGTCGCCCTCGTCCTCGTGCAGGTAGCGCAAGGCGTGCAGCGATGCGTCCAGCAGGGCCGGGTGCAGCCCGTAGCGGCCGGCGTCGGTCAGATCGGGCAGCTCGATTTCGGCGAGGATCTCGTCACCGCTCCGCCAGGCCGCGCGCAGGCCCTGGAACGCCGGACCGTACTCCAGGCCGGTGGCGGCGAACTCGGCGTAGGCCGAACCGACGTCCAGCGCGACGGCGTCCGGCGGCGGCCAGGCAGCCGGCGCGTCCTGAGGCTCTGCCGACACCGGGCCGAGCACGGCACGGGCGTAGCAGGTCCACGGGGTGCCGTCCTCGGCCGGGCGGGCGTGCACGGTCAGCGGCCGCTCTCCCGCCGCGTCCCGCGCACCGACTCTCATCTGCACCTCGACCGCACCGTCCTCGGGCAGCACCAGCGGTGCCTGGAGGGTGAGTTCGGCGACCTCGCCGACGCCGGTCTCCGTGGCGGCGTGCAGGGCCAGTTCGGCGAACACGCTGCCGGGCACGACGGTCGCGCCGAGCACGGTGTGCTCCCCCAGCCAGGGCTGCGCCCGGGTGGCCAGCCGCCCGGACAACAGGAAGCCGTCCTCCTCGGCGAACTCCACGGCCGCGTCCAGCAGCGGATAGCCGCTCCGGTGCGGCAGTTCGGCGCTGTCCAGCCAGTAGCGGCGGTGCTGGAAGGCGTAGGTGGGCAGGTCGACCCGGGCCGCGGCCGGCAGATACGACGCCCAGTCGACAACGCCGCCATGAGCGTGGAACCGGGCCAACCCGGCTGCCACCGAACGGACTTCGGGCTGCCCGCGACGCAGCAACGGCACGAACGCCGCCGTCGCGTCCCGCGACAGACAATCCGGTCCCACAGCGGTCAACGCGGCATCCGGACCGACCTCCACGAACCTCGTCACACCCTGCTCGTGCAGGCGGGCAACCGCATCGGCGAACCGAACCGTGTCACG
>NZ_JBSHAF010000068.1:0-4670 GCF_053611365.1 Streptomyces sp. NPDC054813
GCTCCAACACCGCCCACTGCTCGTCCGTGAGATCACCCCGACCCATGAACTGTGATCATTCACAGCCCAAGATCCACTTTCGATACACGGCCTAGCAGTGAGTCCGGCCGTCTGTCATCCGGCGGGACTCACTGCTGTCCGGACCCCGGTACGGCCGCATCCCACGTCCCTCTCCGTCAGGAGAAGTGCTGGAGCACGAGGCGGACGACCTCCGCCAGAACCGGCGACCAATCGACCAGGAACTGCACGATGAGCCGCGCCGTTCCCGGCGCCTCTCACCGTCGTCCTGCTCGTCACCGACTTCCGGTGGCGTCTGACCACCCATGTGCACCTCCGAGGTATCCGAGGAAAGCCCAGCGGGCTCGCCGGGCCCTTCAACGGCCGGTGAAGACACCAGCCGAGGAAGCACGAGACGGACACTGCGGAAGAACGGACCCAAGCATATGGTGCGCGGATAACAATCGATGACAGCATGCCGCTTTCGACCCCCCTGACCTGCGGTTTTTATGCATGCTCCGTGTCATCCCATGCCTACAAAAAGGCCAGTTGAGGCAACCGTCCTCACGCTGGATCAATGGCAAGAAGAACACGAGCAGTATCAACATGAACCGCACTTCCGGACCGGCAATCTGCACCGTGCTGGTCCCCGAGCAGCCCGCCCGGCGATACCGTGAAGGCACACATCCGTACCGTGCTTGGAGGCTCCGATGACTGACCAGCCGGCCCCCGCCGACGGAGTCGTCCGGCAGCAGTTGGAGCCCGCGGCCGCCGACGCGGTCCGTGCGTACGCGGCGCAGACCCGCGAGCGGGCCGACCAGTTCGCCGCCGTCCTGGAGGACATCGCCGAGAACGGGCTCCCCTCGCCCGACGACTGCACGCCGTGGGAAGAACTGCGCGAGGCGCACCTCGCCCGGCTCGCCGCGCAGCGGCCGGCCGTCGCCTGATGACGTCGGGCCACGGGCCCCGCCGCGCCCGGATCGCCTTCTCCGACTCCGCCGCCAAGCAACTGGAGAACATCACCAGCGAGGCGGACATCCACGCCCTGGACCGCGCCCTGGTCGTCATCTCCGTCGACCCCGACGCCGGCGAGCCGATCCCCGGCGACACCACCGGCCCCCAACTGCGCCAGTACACCGACGACGTCGAAGCCGTCCGGATCCTGTACTTCGTTACCGCCTTGCGCACCGTGGTCGTTGTCGCCTACATCGAGGTCTGACCAACCCCACCCACCCGAGCCACTGCATCTAACAGCTATTTAGCACGTTGATTTTCTACCGACTGCCGTCATCGTTCAACGCTTCCTGTGCATAAAAAGTGAACAACGCTGCCTGCTTCTTGAAACCCCGCGCTCTTTTTCGGATTGCCCTCCCAACCCGGGCCCGAATTTTTTTGATCCGCCCCGAGTCAGAGTCGGAGAGTCGTGCATAGACATCCATAAAGACTTTAATTCGATGGCCGATATCTGTAAGTTCGACTGCTGTTTGCGCAACCTTCTTTGGACCCTCCAGGGCGACAGTCTTTGATTTGTCTTGCAATTCCCCTAGCAGGCGGGAAAATTGCGCGCGATATTCTTCATCTAATTCTTCGGGGAAATTCTGCCGAGTGTGTCGCTGGCAAGCATCGACACGAAAGCGCTGATATCGGAAGAAACGGCTACAAAATCCTTGTATGCCTGCTGCCTGGGTACTCTCCTTTCCTTACGATGTTCCATACGGGCAGTGATGCGGGCGCCTTCCCGCTGAGCCCGACTCGTAGCTAGTGCTGCGCCAATAGTTGCTACTGACCCGGCTAGCGCACCGAGAACAGCGGAAATACCTGAGTCCATGCCGGTCATGCTGGAGGCAGACAAGAGCAGCGGTCAAGGGCGTGTGCAATGAACGTTTTTCCCTCTTCACCGCTGCGCCCGCGCCAGGCGCGTGCCGACTGAATGCGCGTCCGCGTCAAAAGACCTCACGGCAAGAAAAGCCCGGCACGGAGTACCGCGCCCTGCCGACCGGACCGTCTGAGTGCCCGCCGGCTACCTGCTCGCCCCGCAGGACGTCGACCTGGACGGCCCCCACGTCTGTGCTGTCGACGCCTCCGGCGTCCTTGGCTACGTCACCAGCCCGACCACGCCCGCACCATCCGGGCCTGGCTCGCCGGCACCCTCTCGGGGCCGTCGAGAAAGATCGGCGACCACCTCGAAGACCCGCAGGAGGATGGGAGGCCCCTCAACGTCTCCGTTCACCGGCGAGTCCACGTATCTCCTTCGGCCAGCCGGTCATGCAGTCGCTACCGGCTTCCCGCCGCGTGCTCACCACGGCACCAGCTGGTAGATCACAGTCGACGTCAGCACAGCCAGAAGGGCCATCGCAAGATGCGCACCCTGTCTGCGACCCTCAGCCTGGATCTATGAAAAACCGGCCCTTACTGGTCGTACATTCGCCGGATGGTCGCGGATTGCGACAGGTCAGCATCAACAGACAGAGCGTGGGGAAAGTGCGGTCCCTACGCGAGTTGCGACTTCTCCTGCGCCGTTTGGGCTATCCGCGAGACCTGAATATTGAAGACCGAACACATATCCGTTGGGAGGGCGGGAATAGTTCGCGGTGGCCAGACCGTCCGTGGAGCAGGCGCACAGCTGCCAGCTTGATGGTCATTGGCTCCCTTACGTCAGCCTCGGTACTGTACAAGATCGGCGTAACAGACATCCTCGGGGCCCTTACCTATACAGGACGCATCGAAGGCTCGTTGTTCCTGATCGCAGCCATACTGGAGACGGTCACGGCAATCGCCATTTTTGATCACTGGGGAAAGCGCCGACTAACCTACTCAGGTGCAACAGTCCTGGTTGGCGTCACCATTTCCCTATTGGTCAGCCTACTGTTGCTTGCTGTGCAAATTTACGGGGGTGAGTACACGCACTATCTTTGGCTTTGGATAGCTCTCCTGACCTGGTCGGCCTGGGCATTGAGGCGGCTCGAACCTCACCACATACTGAAAGAAATAACGCATCCGAAGAGCCTCGCGGTGGGAGCCGTAGTCTCAGCATTCTTGGTTGCCTCAAATTTTGCATACACACAGTTCTATATACCCTACGCATCCCCCGTACAGGCGCGCGTCATAGCGAAGCTCGGCACTCCTAGCATGAACCAGAAGCACACAATCCTGTACCTGCCAGTTGAGCTTCACTATCAAAACTCGGGCAAGGTGGGCTTCACTCTTCTGGGCAGCCAATACTCGGTCTATGGCCGAACGGCCAAATTCGATGTAAGACCGAACGGGCTGATGGAATGGAAGAATGACATGGAAAAGGAGCCAATGTCCGACCTCTATCGTCACACAGAAGTGCAGGGCAGAAACCTGATTAGCGCTGGAGAGTTCTTCCGTGCAGGAAACTCCCTGGACCCCGACCAGGAATTCGTAGAAAAGAAGATCGTCGAATTTCCGGTGGGAGCTGAATACGACTCAATTGAGGTTACAGCGTCGGCGACTGCCATACGGACAGATCGAGGGGATCTAGATGCAGACTACTCAATTCCGTACTATTCCTGGGATACCACATCTGCCGGTAGAAAACACCTCTATGATGCCCCTGGCTGGGTCGCTCAACCTGGCGACGAGTACATTGCCCATCATGCGCAAATATATTATGGCAGCGAGATTCTCAACATGACACGAAAGCCTCGCTATGTAACGTACTGGCGGGTGATTCCAAAAGTGTTCAGTGGCGCTAATCCGGAAAATGAGCTCACCGAGCCACACGGCGAGTTGACTATCAGTGAACTCCATGAGGAAGCCCGCGAGCCGAGTACCTCAGACTACGGCGAGTTCTATAACCGATACGGTCTTCAGAACACGTACAGTCCGTGGCTGAGAGAATCCCTCCCGGCGCTCCTCAAGGCTGCAGGTCGCTGAGAAGCCGGTCCCACTGACTGATCACCACGGACACGTTGCCGACTCCGGCGAGGGCCCGGTTAAAGGCCTGTTCCGACCGGGCCCACTCCGCAGCCCCACTGCTCCACCGGCTCCGGCACCGAGTTCCGCGCCCTGCCGACCGGACTGTTCGAGTGCCCCGCCGGCCACCCCCCCTCGCCCTCCAGGACATCGACCTGGACGGCCCCCACGTCTGGGCCGTCGACGCCTCACAGGCATCCTCGGCTACGTCACCTACCCCACCCGCGCCCTCTCGCAGACCTTGGTGAAGCTCACGACTACCCGACCCGGAATACGGCACAATCAGTTCCCTGTGGAGCGCCGTCGACGCATTCGGCGAATACCGGGCGGCATTTCGAGTTGGTGCCGCTCCGGTATTCATCCGGTAATAGAAGAGGACCCAAGCCGCTATCCCAGAATCCATCGGGGGTCGGGAATTGACGCATTCTCGGGTGAGGGTGGCGGCTGGGTCTCATCCCAGAATCTATCCCGTCGTCAGTTTTGACGCACGGCCCTGGTGCTGACGTTTCGTCAACATTAGCGGGTGGAGCCGGACTCGGGCCACCCCCTCTTGCTGCTGCACTGTTCGCCTGATCGCGGAGCGATCAGGCACCGGAACAGCGCGGAGCGTTGGTCCGGCAGGGCAGCCACGGAGTGGGGGCCCCGCCCGGGCCGTGTCCGGGGGGGGCGGGGGCGGGAGGGGGGGGGGGGTGTGGATGCCCTGGACCGCCGCGAGCGCGGGGGGGGTGGGGGGC
>NZ_JBSHAF010000069.1:0-4059 GCF_053611365.1 Streptomyces sp. NPDC054813
CACGAGCAGGGTGTGACGAGGTTCGTGGAGGTCGGTCCGGATGCCGCGTTGACCGCCGTGGGACCGGATTGTCTGTCGCAGGACGCGACGGCGGCCTTCGTGCCGTTGCTGCGTCGCGGGCAGCCCGAAGTCCGTTCGGTGGCAACCGGGTTGGCCCTGTTCCACGCGCACGGCGGCGTCGTCGACTGGGCGTCGTATCTGCCGGCCGCGGCCCGGGTCGACCTGCCCACCTACGCCTTCCAGCACCGCCACTACTGGCTGGAGAACGCCGAGTCGGCCGACCCGGCCGCGCTCGGTGCGCTGCCCGCCGGGCATCCGCTGCTCGGCGCGCTGGTCGCCCTGCCCGGTGCCGTCGACACCGTCCTGACCGGGCGGTTGAGCCTGCGGGCCCAGCCCTGGCTGGCCGACCACCAGGTCACCGGCACGGTGCTGCTGCCCGGTACCGCGTTCGTCGAACTCGCCCGGCACGCCGCCGAACTGCTCGGTGACAACCGGCTGGACGAGCTGACCCTGGAGGTCCCGCTCGTCCTGCCCGCCGAGGGCGGCCTCGCCCTGCGGGTCGTCGTCGGAGAACCCGACGACACCGGCAGCCGCAATATCGAGGTGCACTCCCGGCCGGAGGGCTCCACAGCGCCCTGGACCCGGCACGCCACTGGTGTGCTGTCCGAGAGCAGCGACGACGGCGTCGGTGCGGATCTCGTGCAGTGGCCCCCAGCCGATGCCGATTCGGTCGACCTGGAGGGGTTCTATCCCCGGCTCGCCGACACCGGTCTCGGCTACGGACCGGCGTTCCAGGGGCTGCGGGCCGCCTGGCGGCGCGGCGACGAGATCTTCGCCGAGATCTCCCTTCCTGGCCAACAGCACGTCCGAGCAGGGGAGTTCGGACTGCATCCGGCGCTGCTGGACGCGGCACTGCACGCCCTCGCCCTGCGCGGTGACCACGGCCTGCGGCTGCCCTTCGCCTTCCGAGGGGTCCGCTGGTACGACACGGGCGCGACGGCGCTGCGGGTTCGGCTCACCGTCGTCGGGGCGGACGCGGTCCGGTTGGACCTGGCCGACGGCAGCGGCGCCCCGGTCGGCACCGTCGAGCACGTGGTGCTGCGTGCCCTCACCGGCGGATTACGCGCGCCCGCGCGGTTGGACTCGGTGTACCGGCTGGACTGGACGCCCGCCCGCAGCGGACGCCCCCGCCGTACCGGCGACGATGTGCTGTTCCGGGTCGAGGACATGCCCGTGGCCGAGCGCACCGCCGCCGTACTGGACCGGGTACGTGGCTGGTCGGCCGAGGAGCCCGCGCAGGGCGCCCGTCTGGTCCTGGTCACCCATGGTGCCGTGGCGGCCATCGCCGACGAGGTGCCCGACCCGGCCGGCGCGGCGGTGTGGGGGTTGGTGCGCTCGGCGCAGATCGAGTGGCCCGACCGGTTCGTGCTGCTGGACACGACCGACCCCACTGTCACGGACACGGAGCTGACCGCGGCACTGGCTACCGACGAACCCCAACTGGCCCTGCGTGCGGGGCGGGTGTTCGTGCCGCGGCTGGCGCGGGTGACGGAGGCGGCCGGGGACGCTCCCTGGTCGGTCGAGGATGTCGTGTTGGTCACCGGGGCCAGTGGGACCCTCGGGGGCTTGGTGGCACGGCATGTGGTGGAGCGCCACGGGGTGCGTGGTGTGGTGCTCGCTTCCCGGCGGGGCGGTGACGCGCCCGGTATGGCAGAACTGGCCACCGAGCTCGGTGAGTTGGGCGCCGAGGTGGCGGTGGTGGCGTGTGATGTGGCCGAGCGGGAGGCGGTGGCCGCGTTGCTGGCCGAGCATCCGGTGACAGCCGTGGTGCACGCGGCCGGGGTGGTGGACGACGGTCTGGTCACCGGGCTCACCGAGGAGCGGCTGTGGGCGGTGCTGGCGCCGAAGGTCCTGGGCGCGCGTTGGCTGGACGAACTGACCCGCGACCGGGACCTCACCCGGTTCGTACTGTTCTCCTCCGCCTCCGCGACCCTCGGCAACGCCGGCCAGGCGGCCTACTCGGCCGCCAACGCACACCTGGACGCGCTGGCCCGGCAGCGCCGCGCCGCCGGGCTGCCGGCCACCTCGCTGGGCTGGGGACTGTGGGAACAGCGCAGTGGCATCACCGGCGAGCTCTCCGAGGCCGACCGGGCCCGTATCGCCCGCAGCGGCATCTCCGCCCTGCCCACCGCGGAAGCCCTGGCGCTGCTGGACGCCGCCGTGGGGCTCGGCGAGGCGGCCGTACTGCCGATGCGGCTGGACACCGCGGCTCTCCACCGGCTCGACCCGTTGCCGGAGGTGTTCGCCGGCCTGGTCCGTGGCCGTCGCCGTACCCGGCAGCAGTCCGGCTGGGCCGACCGGCTGCGGGCGCTGCCCGTACCAGAGCGCCGTCGTGCCGCCCTGGACCTGGTGCGCACCCAGGCTGCCGGGGTGCTGGACCTGGCCGGGGCCGAACAGGTCGGCCCCGAGCATTCCTTCGCCGACCTCGGCGTCGACTCGCTGACCGCGCTGGAACTGCGCAACCGTCTCGGCGCCGCCACCGGACTCCGGCTGCCCACCACCCTGGTGTTCGACCATCCCACCCCGGCCGCGCTGGCCGGATTCGTCCTCGCCGAGGCCGGCGACCTCCAGACCGGACCGGAACCCGCCGCGCCCGCGGTCGCGGCCGCCGCGGACGAACCGATCGCGATCGTGGGTATGGCCTGCCGCTACCCCGGCGGGGTCCGCACGCCCGAGCAGCTCTGGGACCTGGTCGCCGCGGGCCGGGACGGCATCTCCGCCTTCCCCGCCGACCGTGGCTGGGACCTCGGCGCACTACCGGTCGGCCTGGGCGGATTCCTCGCCGACGTCGCCGACTTCGACCCCGGGTTCTTCGGCATCTCCCCGCGCGAGGCGCTGGCGATGGACCCGCAGCAGCGGTTGCTGCTGGAGCTGTCCTGGGAGGCGCTGGAACGCGCCGGGATCGACCCGACGGGCGTCCGGGGCAGCCGTACCGGGGTGTTCGCCGGGCTGATGTACCAGGACTACGCGACCCGGCTGGTCCATGTGCCCGAGGAACTGGAGGGCTATCTGGGCAACGGCAACCTGGGCAGCATCGCCACCGGCCGGGTCGCCTACACCTTCGGGTTCACCGGCCCCGCGGTCACCGTGGACACCGCCTGCTCCTCCTCGCTGGTGGCCCTGCACCTGGCCGCCCAGTCGCTGCGCTCGGGCGAGTCCACCCTGGCGCTGGCCGGCGGGGTGACGGTGATGTCCAGCCCGACCCCGTTCCGTGAGTTCGACCGGCAGCGTGGCCTGGCCGCCGACGGCCGCTGCAAGTCCTTCTCCGCCGGCGCCGACGGTACCGGCTGGTCCGAGGGCGTAGGCATGCTCGTGCTGGAGCGGCTGTCCGATGCGCGGGCCAACGGCCACGAGGTGTTGGCGGTGCTGCGCGGTTCGGCGGTAAACCAGGACGGTGCGTCCAACGGGCTCACCGCCCCCAACGGCCCTTCGCAGGAGCGGGTCATCCGCGCCGCGCTGAGGGCGGCGGGACTGTCCCCCTCGGACGTGGACGTGGTCGAGGCGCACGGCACCGGCACCACGCTCGGCGACCCGATCGAGGCGCGGGCCCTGCTGGGTACATACGGCGCCGATCGCGAGCGGCCGTTGTGGCTGGGGTCGGTGAAGTCGAACATCGGACACACGCAGGCCGCCGCGGGTGTCGCGGGCGTGATCAAGGTCGTACAGGCCATGCGACACGGGCGGCTGCCCAGCACCCTGCACATCGACGAACCGACCCCGCACGTGGACTGGTCGGCCGGTGACGTACGGCTGCTCACCGAGGCGATCGACTGGCCGGAGACCGAGGTGCGTCGGGCCGCGGTGTCGGCGTTCGGGGTGAGCGGTACCAACGCGCACGTGATCATCGAGCAGGCGCCGGCTGTGGAGCCGACAGCTGTTCCGGAGCCGGTGTTGCCGGTGCCGGTGCCGGTGCCGGTGCCGGTGCTGGTGTCTGGGCGGAGTGCTGAGGCGTTGCGGGGGCAGGCGGCTCGGTTGCGTGAATACCTGCTCGCCGAACCG
>NZ_JBSHAF010000070.1:0-2851 GCF_053611365.1 Streptomyces sp. NPDC054813
CTAGGCCGTGTATCGGAAGTGAATCTTGCACATAGGGTGTCGGAATGTCACTGAGCCACATAGCACTCTCGTCTGGACGTTCGATCGAGCTCACCGAGCTGCGAATGTCTTCGACCTACGGAGGGATGCTGGAGGGCTACCCGTGCAAGCCCGTCAATGACATGAAGGTCAGGAGTCTCCAGCGGCAGGCTGAACGTGCGTTCCCCTCCACGCCGGTCCATGCGGTTCCCCCTCCCGCGAGTACCCGGACCAGGCTGCCGGCGCCTTCGGCCCCGTTGAGGTGCTGCCTTCCGGGGCCTGCATCGGCGCCTTCCGCTCGACAGCGGTCGCCCCTGCACTCGACCCGGTCCTGCACCGTTCCGCTCTTGGCCTAGGGCGGCCCACGCATCGCACAAGGCCTGGGCCGAGATCGTTATGGATTACTTGTCTCGAATGAGGCCACCACTCGCTCATGAGTCCGTGCGAGTACTCCGCAGGTGCGCCGGCACGGCCCACCACTGGTCCGGGCGGTCCACGACCGGGGCGTCGGGGCCGCTCTCGCCGTACCGGGCGAGGCGCAGAAGGTAGGCCGCGATGCCTGCCGCGCCCTGCATCCACGTCGTCTGGGGCGGCAGCAGCGGCGGGTCCTCGCGGTGTTCCAGAAAGCGCCAACGGGCGCCCGCATCATCCCTGATGACCCGGTCGACCAGCGCATCGCCCATCCGGTGCGCGGCCCGCAGCAGGGTCTGCCTCCGCTGCGGCGCCCGGCAGTCCTGGGCGGCGTCCAGCAGGACGTCCCCGACGCCTGCCGTTCCGCAGCAGCGGCCGTCGTTGTCCCAGAAGCCGGGACGGAGGCGTTGCGGCAGGCCCGAGGTGAGGATCGAGGTCATACAGCGGTGCCGCAGTTCGTCGACGTCATGGCCCGCCACTTCGGCGACCCCTGCGTGCGCCAGTGCGGTGAACAGGTGCGAGGTGCCCGCCGGGCCGTGGCACCACGTGTACGTCACCGGTTCCACCTCCCGTTTCGACGGCGGGATCGTGTGTGGGACGACGAAACCGGCGTCCTCCAAGGACCCCACCGAGAGGACGTGCCGGGCGCCTTCCACCGCGGCCTCGATGAAGTCCTGACGGTCCAGGGCGGTGCCCGCGACCGCCAGTGCGGCCGCGATGCCGGCGGTTCCGTGCGAGTAGTTCGGTGCCCTCGACGGCCTCCCCGGCGTCATGCCCCAGTCGAGGCCCGCTTCCGTACGGTCCGCCGCCCGCAGCAGCGCCTCGCCTCCCGTCGTCGCGATCGCCTCTGCGAACTCGCTCTTCGCCCAGACCGCCGTCATCACGACGCCCGCGGTCCCCATGATGACGTCGGTGAGGGGCGCGTCGGAGCCCGGTTCGAAATCGAGGGTGGTCTTCCATCCGTCGCCGGTCGCCAGGGCGGCCAGCCGCCGCAGTGCCACCGCTTCCTCGCCCGGGGCGAGCAGTCTGAGCGCCGTCGCGTCGCCTGCGAGGCCGTCGTACAGCGAGGGTTCCGTTCGCTGCCCGGCCTGTGCCGACAGCCTGGTCACGATGCCGGTCGCCAGCGCCGCTTCCCGCGCGCTCAGCTCCCGGTACTGCGCGATCTCGGCCAGCACCGGGGCCAAGCCGGCGATCCCCGCGTACAGCGAATCGCGGTCCTGTGGCGGCGACACGGTTTCCGGACCGCCCTCCACCACCGCCTGCACGAGCCATGGGCCCTCGGCCTCGCGCACGTGGTCCAGCACCCACGACCAGGCGGCCTCGCCCACGTCCCGATATACGTCGCTCCTCATCCGGTCACGCTACAACCCCCGGATGAGCAGCCCGTTCGGCGGGGTGTCGCCGGTCTGTCGGTTCCGGCGGTCCTGGGTACCGGCTTCCGCGGCCGCCTTCAGGTCACGCAGCCCTGCTTCGAGGCCGTCGCGCGACGGGTGCCGATCACAGCCACTCGTTGATAGCAGCGATCAGGACGGTCGCCTCGTAGCGGACCGCCAGCTTGTCGTAGCGCGTGGCGACGGCGCGGTGCCTCTTGAGGCGGTTGATCCCGCACTCGACCGCGTGGCGCTTGCGGTAGTCGGCCGGGTCGAAACGTGGTGGTCGGCCGCCGCGGGAGCCGAGCTTCTGGCGGTTGCGTGCCTGGTCGGCCTTGTCGGGGATGGTGCAGCGGATTCCGCGGCGCCGCAGGTAAGCGCGGTTTCTGCGGGAGGCGTACGCCTTGTCGGCGCGGACCCGATGAGGACGGACACGTGGCCGGCCCGGCCCTATGCGGGGCACGCGGACTTTCTCCAGTACGGGTTCGAACTGCGGCGAGTCCCCGCGTTGCCCGGCCGTGATCACGATCGACATGGGCTTTTGGCCCTGCTCGACGGCGAGGTGCAGCTTGGTGGTGAACCCGCCGCGTGAGCGTCCCAGTCCGTGGTCTCCGGGCTCGGCGAAGACACCGCCCGGTGGTTCCTTCTGCAGGCCGCCCTGCCTTCGGGCTCCGGCCGCGTGCTGGTGGGCGCGGCAGACCGTGGAGTCGACGCTCAGGTCCCACGTGATCGCACCCTTCGCGTCGGCCAGGGACTGGAGCCGGGTAAGGACCCGCTGCCAGGTTCCGTTCCGCTGCCACCGGCGGAAGAGGTCGTAGACCCGGCCCCACGGTCCGTACTCGACGGGGACGTCCCGCCACGGAACCCCGGTCCGAACTCGGAAGCGTATGCCGTCGATCAACTGCCGCCGGGACCAGACGGGCGGCCGCCCCGCCCTCATCCCCTTCGGGAGCAACGGCTCCAACACCGCCCACTGCTCGTCCGTGAGATCACCCCGACCCATGAACTGTGATCATTCACAGCCCAAGATCCACTTTCGATACACGGCCTAG
>NZ_JBSHAF010000071.1:0-2065 GCF_053611365.1 Streptomyces sp. NPDC054813
CCGTCGAGTAACCGGTACGCAGCCCGCACACCCCAGCCCCCGAAAGTGCGCCACCACCCCGCTACCTGGCAACTTGCCCGCTGACAGGCTTTTCATACGCCCTCTACTCAGCGTCCTGCGGCTCTTCGGCGAGCAACTGTCCGCCGAGGAGCTGGCCGACCTGCCGTGACTGGCACAACGCATGCCCCAGGGGGAAAACGCGGAATCATTGCCAAAAGCTGTGGATCAGTAACTGTTCACGCTGTCCTGTGGTTCAGGTGGATAAGCCCTTCGATGGAGTCCAGGCGGGCCTGCAGGCCGGAATCCGGGGACGGGACGGCGGTCAGCAATAGCACCTTGACCGCTGGCTGTTCCGGAGCGTAGAGGTCGTCTTCTGGTGTGGGGCTCGTAAAGTCATCGCTGCAGGTGAGCAGTTGGTGTACATGGTTGTCGGTGGTGGCTGAGGCACTGATTCCTAAGAGACCATCTCAATTGGCTTGATCGTTAGTCTCTTCGTCGTGCTGACGATGGTGGAGCGCCTGGTTCCGGGCGGGTTGTGGGAGTTGTTCCAGCGGGTGGTGCCCCCAGCGCCTGTGCGCGCACAGGGCGGGGGCCGGCGGCGTCACGGCGATCGGGAGGTGCTGGCCGCGATCGTGTTCGTAGCCCCCACGGGATGCACGTGGCAGCAGTTGCCGCCGTCTTCGGCCCGTCTGGACCGACCGCGCACCGCCGGTTCACCGAGTGGAGCAGAGCCCGGCTCCGGGGCAAGCTTCACCGCCTGGTCCTGGACGAGCTCTGCGCACACGGGGAACTGGATTGGTCGCGATGCGCAATTGACTCGGTGAGCATGCGCGCCATGAAAGAGGGGATCTGACGGGCCCGAATCCTGTAGACCGGGGCAAGAAAGGCTCGAAAATCCATTTGATCACCGAGCGGACCGGTCTGCCCCTCTCGATCGGCATCTCCGCTGCCAACACCCACGACAGCCAGGGGCTGGAACCGCTGGTGCGGGGCATACCTCCCATCCGCTCCAGGCGCGGGCCTCGTCGGCGACAGCCCGCCAAGCTCCACGGCGATAAAGGGTACGACTACGACCACCTGCGTCGATGGCTCCGCTCGCGGAACATCACGCCGCGCATCGCCCGCAAGGGCATCGAATCCTCCCAACGGTGGGCCGTCACCGCTGGACTGTGGAGAGAACGGTGGCCTGGCTTGCCGGATGCCGCCGCCTGCACCGCCGCTACGAGCGCAAGGCCGCGCACTTCCTCGCCTTCGTCGGCATCGCCGCCACCCTCATCTGCTATCGCAGGCTCGGCGGCCTGACACCGCGGTAATTCGATGGCGCGCGCGAAACAGTGTGCCCACCCTGGTCCCGTGGCAGAACCCAAATACCAGATCCGAGCCCTGCACACGGACTCCACGGTCACCGTCTACCAGGCGTACGCCCCGGAGATTGGCCTGCCAGCGGCTCGGGAGGGCCGTTTCCCAGCGGAGTGGCAGCGGGACCGGATGACCTGGATCAAGCCGTCGTTCCAGTGGATGATGTACCGCTGCGGGTGGGGCACGAAAGAAGGCCAGGAGACCGTCCTCGCTGTCGAGATCTCCCGTGAAGGCTTCGAGTGGGCACTGGAGCACGCTTGTCTGTCCCACTACGAGCATGGCCTCCACAGCGACCGTGCCACGTGGAAGCGCCAATTGAAGCGGGCTCCGGCTCGGGTGCAATGGGATCCCGAACGCGACCTGCACCTCCAGCCACTTGCCCACCGGTCGCTCCAGCTCGGCCTCACCGGCGAGGCCGCCCGTCTCTACGCCGATGAGTGGACCGTCTCCATCACCGACATCACATCGCTCGCCCACACCATCCACGCGCATGTACAGGACGGAGACCTGCACGCTGCACGGCAACTCCTGCCCCATGAACGTCCCTACCCCGTGAACGAAGCGGACCTGGCTCATCTATACCAATGAGCTCATCTGCCAATTGAGATGGTCTCTAACTGATCATTTCAGAATGAGGTTCGGAGTCGCCTCAAGCAGATGATGCTGCAGGCGAGTTGGAGCAGGCCGAGATGAAGGTCGGCGCGTA
>NZ_JBSHAF010000072.1:0-1666 GCF_053611365.1 Streptomyces sp. NPDC054813
TTTTTCTTGGCTCTTCCAAGATTTTCGTAGGCGTTGATCGCTGCGACAGGGGTGTTAGCTGAGCAGGATGAGCTGGCGGAGGAGGCGGTGTCCGGCTCGGCCGTAGAGCTGGCGTTTGATGAGTTTGATCTTTGTGTTGACGCCTTCGGTGCGGCCGTTGTGCCAGGGCAGGGTCACGGCCGCGTCGATGGCGGTGCGGTCGCGTTCCAGGCCGGTGGTAAAGGCGTGCAGGAAGGGCAGGTCCGCGGCGCGGGTTCGGGTGATCCAGTCGGTCAGCTCGGCGGCGTTGTGGTCGGTCGGGATCAGGAGCTGGGCGAAGGATCGGATCTGCGCCGCCAGGGTGGTCATCTCCGAGCAGGCTGCGGCCAGTTGGTCGCGAAGTCGGTGCTGGTTCTCGTCGAGTCGGTCAGGATGGCGGGTGAGCAGGCCGGTCACCCGGCGTGGGGAAAGCGCGGCGTGGTCGGCGTCGACACGGCCGGAGTTGATGTAGCGGACCAGCAAGTTCGCACTGCCCGTATAGCCGCGTTCGCGGATCTCGGCCAGCAGATGGGTGACCGGGACGGCCGGGTCCTTCTCGCGGCGCTCGCGCAGATGGTCCCGGTAGGGGTCGACCAGTCCGGACCGGTAGGTCGGCGTGCGCACCAGTCGGTCGGGCTCGGTGTGGCGGGCGTAGCGTTTGACGGTGTTCAGGGCCAGGCCGAGCCGGCGGGAGCACTCGAGCAGGCCGACGCCCTGGTCGAGCAGGCAATGGACCTGCTGCCACCGCTCGCGGGTGTTCTGAGCGCGTTTGCCCTCGAGCAGCGGAGGTCCGAACTTGCCCCAGCATGAGCTATGGGCCGTGACCTCTTTGACCACGGCCTCGACGAGCCCGCGCCAGAGGTGCCAGCGGTCCATGACCTGCACGATCTTCGGGTTGGCATCGAGGGCAGCCTGGGCGAAGCTTCCCGCGCCGTCGCGGCAGAGCACCCGTGCGCCTGGATGCTCCCGCAGCCAGGCGGAGACCGTTGCGACCTTCCGGTCCGGCAGCACCTCGATGCGCTGACCGGTCTGTGCGTCGATGATGATCGTGGCGTAGCGGTGGCCGCGCAGCAGCGCGAACTCGTCGATCCCGACCACTCGCGGGGTTTCGCGTTTCGGCGGCGCGATACGCATCAGGCAGTTCAGCACGCTCGCCCGGCTCACCATCTGATGCAAGACCGTCAGCAGGCGGGCGCCGGCCGAGCCGGCCAGCACTTGGGCGATCGCCTCGATCACCCGGCGCAGTGCGGGAGTTCGCCGCTGATATCGCTCGGTCAGCCCCGCCACCTGCTCGACGAAGGTCACCTTCGAACAATCCGAGTTCTCGCAGTACAGGCGCCGCACACACAGGTCGATCACGACCGGTCTGCCGCCGACGGCCTCGTCCGCGATGTGCCGCACGTACCGCGAGTGCACCCACGAAGAAGACTCGCCGCACCCCGGACAAGCACACCGGACCCCGTCCCTGGTCCGGGCCGTGATCCGGATCAGGTCCGCCCCCGCACACACCCGCTCGACCCGCACCTCAGCCAACTGCGGTAACAGCACGGCCAGTTCGACGTCACACACACCCAGCCTGCACGAACGCAGCGCACGAGCGCCGAGGAACACCCAGACGATCAACGCCTACGAAATTCTTGGAAGAGCC
>NZ_JBSHAF010000073.1:0-1565 GCF_053611365.1 Streptomyces sp. NPDC054813
AACCGTGCTGGCCCTTCGTCCGAGCACACGATTCAAGCAAACCCTGTCGGTTCCGTGTCCTCGCCCCTGCATGTCGTCGTTGTCGAGACCGACACTGCCTGGTGCGTCGGCCTGTCAGGTGCGTCAGGCGCGGAAGTAGGACTCGGCGTCCAGGTCCTGCATGAGGGTCGGCCCGCTTGGGGCCCAGCCGAGGAGTTCCTGCGTGCGAGTGCTCGAGGCGGGGATGTCCATGGCGAAGAAGCGGCCGATCCAGCCGAAGTGCTTCTGCGCGTCCTGCGATGCGATCGAGGTCAGGGGAACGTCGAGTCCTCGTCCGATGGCCTGGGCGATCTCCCGTGTGGGGACTCCCTCCTCGCTCACCGCGTGCAGGAGCGTTCCCGCCGGGGCCTTCTCGAGTCCCAGGCGGGTGATCCGTGCGGCATCTGACCGGTGGACCGCCGGCCAGCGGTTCGTGCCATCGCCGACGTAGCCCGCGACCCCTTTCTCACGGGCGATGGCGACCAGGGTCGCGATGAACCCATGGTCGCCATCGCCGTGCACGGTCGGGGCGAACCGCACGCTGACCGTGTTCACGCCGCGATCGACGTACTCCAGCGCGAGGTTCTCGCTGCCGCCTCGAGGGGACTGCAGGCCGTGGAACGGTGACCTGTCGCCCTCGGTTGCCACCCGGCCCTGCGCCGGGCCGGCGACGCCGGACGCCAGCAGGAACGGACGGCCTGATCCGGTCAGGACGTCGCCGATCGCCTGCACGGCGGCCCGTTCGGCCTGATTGGAGACGGCGGGGTTGGTGAAGTCGTGCTTGTTGGCGAGGTGGAGGACGGCGTCAGCGGTCGCCGCGCCCTCCCGGATGCTGTCGAGGTCGTCGAGGTCGCCACGGCGGACCTGGGCACCCTTCGCGTCGAGGGATGCGGCCGAGGTGTCGGAGCGGGCGAGCCCGACCACCTCGTGGCCGGCGGCGAGCAGCTCGTCGACCGCGGCCGAGCCGATCCACCCGGATGCTCCGGTGACGAAGACGCGCATGTGAATGATCTCCTTCGATGGCCAAGCCTGGGGAACGAAGCGAGCAATGTCAGTCACTGACGTCAGTGACTGCTGTCACTGTAGCTACCATGTCGGCCGCTGTCATCACTAGAGTGGTGGCCATGGTGCGATGGGAGCCCGGGGCGCGGGAGCGCCTGCAGGCGGCGGCGATGGACCTTTACATCAGTCGCGGCTTCGACAGGACGACCGCGGCCGACATCGCCCAGGCCGTCGGCCTCACGGAGCGCACGTTCTTCCGCCACTTCGCCGACAAGCGCGAGGTGCTCTTCAGCGGGCAGGAGCTGCTGGAGCAGGCGTTCCTGGACGGGGTGGCTGCGGCTGTCCCGCACGCGTCGCCGCTCGAGATGGTCGAGTCCGCCCTGTCGGCCGCGGCGACGTTCTTCCCGGCCGAGCGCCGCGACCACTCCAGGCGGCGGCGGACGATCATCTCCGAGAATCCTGCGCTGCAGGAACGGGAGTTGTTGAAGTTGGCGGGGCTGGCCACGGCGGTCGCTGCCGCCCTCCGATCGCGGGGCGTCCCCGAG
>NZ_JBSHAF010000074.1:0-1491 GCF_053611365.1 Streptomyces sp. NPDC054813
TCCTTACGTTGTTGGTGGGTTGATTCCGGTCACTCGTACGATCGGGAGGCCCGGGGGCCCTGGGTATGGCTGTCAAGTTCATGCCGTAGGAGTGGCTTCTACTGATTGGCCGCCCGGTGCCTCGCGACGACTCGGCCACTGATTGGGATACGCGCGGCAGGATCGCTTGGTAAGGACACGCTGGCGAGGTCGTCTGCTGGGATTCGAACGGGAACGACTCCGGAGGTGGCCGTGCCAGAACTGTGGGCCGGTACGGATGCGGGCAAGGCTGAACATCACTGCGTGGTGATCGATGCCGAGGGGAAACGAAGGCTGTCGCGTCGGGTGGCCAACGACGAGGCCGTGTTGCTGGAGCTGATCGCGGATGTGCTCTCGCTGAGCGAAGAAAAGCCGGTGACCTGGGCGATCGATCTCAATGCCGGCGGGGCCGCGCTGATGATCGCGTTAGTGACGGACAACGGGCAGAGGGTCCTCTACATCCCCGGCCGCACCGTCCACCATGCCTCTGGCTCCTACCGGGGCGACGGAAAGAGCGACGCAAAGGACGCCTTCATCATCGCGGACCAAGCCCGCATGCGCCGCGACATCCAGGCGATACACCACGGCGACGACATCGCCGTCGACCTGCGCATCCTCACGTCTCGCCGCCTGGACCTGGCCACAGACCGCACGAGGACGATCAACCGGATGCGGGCCCAGCTGTTGGGATACTTCCCGGCTCTGGAGCGAGCCTTCGACTACAGCACTTCGAAGGCGTCGCTCGTCCTGCTGACTGGCTACCAGGCGCCGGCCGAACTGCGTCGGACCGGCAGGAAGCGCCTGGCCGACTGGTTGAGGAACCGCAAGGTCCGCAACTACAGACTCGTCGCAGACACCGCTGTTGAGGCCGCCGGGGCCCAGCACACCGTCGTTCCCGGGGAAAAGCTGGCCGCGGCCGTCGTGGCCAGGCTGGCGAAGGAAGTGATGGCCCTCGATGAGGAGATCGCCGAAACCGATGCCCTGATCGAGGGTCGGTTTCGCGAACACCCGCAAGCCGAGGTCATCCTGAGCATGCCCGGCATCGGCCCTGTCCTCGGTGCCGAGTTCATAGCCCACACTGGCGGCGACATGAGCGTATTCGGCACCGCCGACCGCCTCGCCGGTGTCGCCGGCCTGGCACCCGTCCCGAAGGACTCCGGACGGATCAGCGGCAATATGCGCCGGCCTCGTCGCTACTGCCGCCGCCTGCTGCGGGTCTTCTACATGTCCGCCCAGGTCGCCGCCAGATCCTGCCCCGTCTCCAAAGCGTTCTACGAACGCAAGAGGGCCGAGAAGAAAACCCATAAGCAGGCCGTCATCGCCCTCGCACGCCGCCGCCTGAACGTCCTGTGGGCACTCCTCCGGGACGGTCGCCTCTTCGAAAGCAGCCCGCCGCCCCGCGCTGTCATCCTCGACTGAGGCAGCTACGGCCAGTTACGAGCCAGGCGTTGACAACCACATTGGGAATCAGTA
>NZ_JBSHAF010000075.1:0-1402 GCF_053611365.1 Streptomyces sp. NPDC054813
TCTAAGAACTCCTAACGAAATGAGTGGGCGCAAGTCCGGGTCACTGGTCAGCTGACCGGACGTGCGTCAAGATCGCTTCATGCTGATGGGACGCAACTTGGAGACCGCAGCGCAGCTGAATCTGGCTCTGTTCTGTGACGACGAGGGCAACAGCGTTCGCATCACGGTGCTCGGCGCTCTGCAGGGTGTGGCTGGAGGGCTCGCCGCGGAGGTCGTCGTTGACACGCCATTCGTCGCCGGACGCGTGAATCTCTCGCTGTGGCGGTCACGGCTGACTTCGTGGGGCGATGCCCTGGATCGTCTTGAGGCCGGCGAGGACATCGCCTGGTTGCACGTCCAGCGTGGACCGTCCATCTTCATCCATCTCAGCAGCGAGCGTGACTGTCCTGAGGTGGTGGTTGAAGACGATCTCGCCTCCATGGTGACCGTTCGGGTGCCGATTGACCTACCGGCCGACTGGATCGCGACCCACCGGCGCCTACTCGGCGCCGTACTCCGTGCTTGGGATGACCACTTGTCACCGGAGTGAGCAGAGCTTCCGCCAGCAGATGAGGGAGCATCCAAGGCTGAGGAAGGCCTCGTGAATGTCGTCGCGAATCTCCCAACGGATCCGCAGGCGGCGGAACCAGTGCAGGTGAGCGAAGGTGCGCTCGACAACCCAGCGTTGAGTTCCAAGTCCGGAACCGTGTTCGGTGCCACGCCGCGCGATCAGTGGCTTCACGCCGAGCCCGCGGACGAGGTGACGGTACTTGTCATGGTCGTAGCCGCGGTCACCGAGCACAACGTCGGGACGACGCCGAGGCCGGCCGCGCTTGCCCCGCACGGAAGGCACTGTCTGGAGCAGTGGGATGAGCTGGGTGACGTCGTTGCGGTTGCCGCCGGTCAGAGTGACGGCGAGCGGGATGCCGGTGGCATCGGTAATCAAGTGGTGCTTGCTGCCCGTCCTGCCCCGGTCGACAGGGCTTCGTCCTGTCTTGGCGCCCCTTTTAACGCCCGGATATGAGAGCCGTCGACCGCCGCCCGGGAGAAGTCCAGGGCGTCCGAGCTACGGAGCTTGGCCAAGAGCGTTTCGTGGAGCCGAGGCCACACACCAGCCTCGGTCCACTCGGCCAGGCGCCGCCAGCACGTCATGCCTGAACCGAAGCCCAGCTCCTGCGGCAGGTGTTCCCACGCAATCCCGGTATGCAGCACGAACAGAATGCCCTGGAACACCAGCCGGTCCGGATGCCGCTTCCGCCCGGGATGGTGAGTGCGACGCTCGACTTTCGGCAGCAGCGGTTCGATCACCGCCCAGAGTTCGTCCTCGACATGCCACGGCTTCGGCCGAGCCACCTCACACCCCCGGATCAACGCACCCGGAGCGATCCAACCACCTCGAAGATCATTTCGTTAGGAGTTCTAA
>NZ_JBSHAF010000076.1:0-1144 GCF_053611365.1 Streptomyces sp. NPDC054813
CTCATCCAGCCGACGTAGCGGCGGACTTCGTACTGGTCCAGGCCGCACTCGTTCTTCGCGGCCTGGAAGCATTCCTCGATCGCCCACCGGCGCCCGGCAACGCGCACGAGTCGGTCGACGCCGGTGCCCACCGGCGCGTATGCGAGGTAGTAGGCAATCTGATCGGGTCTGCTGATACTGCGCCGGGCCAGCGCCCAGCGGTGATGGGTGGGCCGCTCACCGTCGAAGTCCTCGATCACCGGGAGCTGGACGGCCGCCCAGTCATAGACGCGCGGGCCCTTGGCGCCGTCGCCGCACGAGCGTTGCTCCCATGCCTCATTCGGCGCCTGCGCGAAGAGATAGTCGATCCGGCCGAAGCGGGGCACCGGCTGGGACTTCGGGACGGCGAGCACGTAGCCGACTGTGGCTTCTTCCAGCATCCGGCGAAAGCGCCACTCCTGGCCGTAGGCGGCATCCGCGGTCACCCAGGCGATCGGCAGCGGGGAGGCCAGTGCGCGCAGCACCATTGCCCTGGCCAGCTCTGGTTTGGTGGCGAAGCCCCTCTCATCAGGAATCTTGGCGGCGCGGCAGCGTTCGCGGTCGTCCGTCCAGGACTTGGGCAGATACAGCTGGCGGTCCACCAGGGCGCGTGCGCGGGTGGTGGCGTAGGCGGCGAAGACGCCGATCTGACAGTTCTCGGTGCGGCCGGCGGTGCCGGAGTACTGGCGCTGCACCCCCGCGGAGGTGGTGCCCTTCTTGACGAAGCCAGTGTCGTCGAGGATGAGGACCCCGTCGGCCTCGCCGAGCTTGTCGGCGATGTATGCCTGCAGGTCATCGCGGACGTCGTCGGCGTTCCAGGTGGCTCCGTTCAGCAGCCGCTGCAGGCCGTCGGGGGTGCGGTGGCCTGCATGTTCGGCCAGTTGCCAGCCGTTCTTGCGGCCGACCGGGCCGAGCAGGGCCCGGACGTAGTCACGCATGCGGCGTCGCAGGTCGGCGCGGCCGAAACGGTGGCCGATGCGCAGGAAGAGGTCGTCGAGTTCACGGTCCCAGGTCGCGTCGGCAAGGTCGTCGATCACGCCGGGAGGCTGCCCTCATCACCGCGCAGACAGTTCTCGATGTCATTCGTTGGAGGGGCGGTCCGCCAAGACCGCCCCCGACGCACCAT
>NZ_JBSHAF010000077.1:0-1110 GCF_053611365.1 Streptomyces sp. NPDC054813
CGCTCGATGACCTGCTGCGGAGAGAGCGAACCGTTGTCGGGCAGGTCATAGCCCAGCGGGTAGGTCTCGCGCCAACGGCTCAGATCCTTCCACCAGGCGGTGTAATCCCCCCGGTGGCCCTCACTGTGCTCCCTCTGCACCGCCTGGATCAGATCGGCGATGACCTCACGGGCATCCCCGACGATCGGCACGTCAGCAGCGCGGTTCTTGCCGATCTCCGCAGGATCGATGTCGGCGTGAACGATCTTGGCGTGCGGGGCGAAGCTGTCCAGCCTGCCGGTGACGCGGTCATCGAAACGGGTACCCAGGGCGACGATCAGGTCGGCCTTCTGCAGCGCGGTGACCGCGGTGACCGCACCGTGCATGCCCGGCATCCCCACGTGCAGCGGGTGACTGTCAGGGAACGCACCCAGCGCCATCAAGGTGGTGGTGACAGGCGCCCCGGTGAGCTCGGCAAGCACCTTCAACTCGGCCGTGGCACCGGCCTTGATCACACCGCCACCCACATACAGGACGGGCCGCTTCGCGGCAGTGATCAGCCTGGCACCCTCCCGGATCTGCTTGGCGTGCGGCTTGGTCACCGGGCGATAGCCCGGCAGGTCCATGACCGGCGGCCAGGAGAACGTGGTCTTCGCCTGCAGGGCGTCCTTGGCAATGTCGACCAGCACCGGACCGGGACGACCGGTCGAGGCGATATGGAACGCCTGCGCGATCACCCGCGGGATGTCCTCGGCCCTGGTGACCAGGAAGTTGTGCTTGGTGATCGGCATCGTGATACCCACGATGTCCGCCTCCTGGAAGGCATCCGTGCCGATCGAGGAGGACGCGACCTGCCCGGTGATCGCCACCAGCGGCACCGAATCCATGTGCGCATCCGCGATCGGCGTCACCAGATTGGTCGCACCCGGCCCCGACGTCGCCATACAGACGCCGACCTTCCCGGTGGCCTGCGCATAGCCGGTGGCCGCGTGACCCGCACCCTGCTCATGCCGGCACAGGACATGACGCACCCGGGTGGAATCCATCAGCGGGTCATAGGCAGGCAGGATCGCACCACCGGGAATGCCGAATACCGTGTCAGCACCGACCTCCTCAAGAGAGCGGATGAGG